>JACPGH010000005.1 GCA_016182485.1 Candidatus Kaiserbacteria bacterium | reverse complement strand
GCCTGCCCTGCAGCAGGGCGATTTCTCGCGTATTTTGTTCATACACGAGAAATTGTGGCCCAATTAGACAAAAGGCGGCCGAACTATGCGCCGCTTTCCGAAGCTCATCAACCGAATTTTTCAGTCAAAGTCCCTATAGGACGAAAATTACGACAACTGGGCGTAGCCAATCACATTTATCCGGCGCAGGCCCCGTCACAAATTACATTTTTGACGGGGTAGGAATGCCGAGCGGTGCAGTGCAATATTTAACCCGGCATTCATTATTTTGAGAGTACTCTATTTCCTGTTGTGAAATCACGAAAACTTGGTACTATTGGCTTGCATATGAATACTTCTCAAAAGGGATCGGTTCGGTATATGGTTTTCAAGGATGGCGGAAGTTGGTACGCTGTCGGTCTTGAATTTAATATTGTCGAATCGGCGGACGATCCGAGAATTGCACTCAACAATCTTTTTGACGCTATACGCGGATATGTTGAGTCCTTGAAGAAGATAAAGGGGGCTCGTATGGCGCCGCTTAATCAAAAGCCGGATACGGAATACGAACGTCTATGGGCGGTAGCGACTGCGGCCAAACCTGTTAAGTCTCCATTTAAAATTAGTACGTTCGGTGTAGCAAATGTGTAATGCCTAGAGGATTGGCCAATTGGACGTACGACGATGTAGTCGACGTTTTGAAGGAGCACGGGTTTATTCTCAATTACACAAAGGGCAGTCATTTCTATTTTATTGGAAACTATGAGGGACGGTTCCGCCAAGTATGCGTCCCGTATCATGGTACTCGCGCGATTAAGCCGCGAACGTTGCGCGGAATCATTTTGCAATCGGGCATTCCGAAAAATGACTGGCTGAAGAGGTAAGTTTAAATCCCTCAAATTACATCTTATCCGGCGCGGGCCCCGTCACAAATTACATTTTTGACGGGGTAGGAATGCCGAGCAGATGCAGGCCGTTCGTCATGGTGTGCGCGAAGGCGCGGGTAACGCGCTGCTTATAAGCTTCTTCGGGGCTCCCGAGTACTTGTTCGGTCGCGTAAAACGCATTCCAGGCGGAAGCCAATTCCGTTAAATAATTGACGAGCAGGTTGGGGGCGAGCGAGTGTGCGGCGCGAGCGACCACCTCCGGATAATGCACGATGAGCCGCTCGATCGCATACGGCGCTGGCGGCTTGTCGGTGCCTCCTTCGCCATTCTCGCCGTATGCAAGAATCTTCTTCGCCCGCACGAGCGCATACTGCAGATAAGGACCCGAATCCCCTTCGAGCGAGAGCGATTTCTCCGCGTCAAAAATAATGTCCGAGCCCGGCGCCTGCCGCAGCACCATGTATTTGATCGCGCCGACCGCCACTTGCTCGGCGATCAAGGGATCGGGATTCTTCTCGCTCGCTTTCGCGATGACATCTTCAATGAGGCCGGTTGCCGTAATGACATTGCCGAGCCGGGAAGACATTTTTCCTGAAGTCAGACTCAATAGACCATGCGCGACATGCTTTGTTTTTTCGGCAACGCGCGGGGCAATTTCAGAAAGTGCCGCGAGAAATACGGCAAAATGCCCTTTCTGCTCCGCGCCCGTAACGATGATCGCCTCGTCCGAGGGAATCCTTTCCTCTTTGATGAAGGCGAGGCCGATATCTTTTGTCTCATACGTAGGCGTGCCGCGGCCAGTGATGAACACGAGCGTGTGCAGACCCTTTTTCTCACCGCGATAAATGATCGCACCGTCGCTTTCCTCAAAAATTCCTTTCGCGAGGCCGTCGCGCACGACGCGAAGGCCTGGTTCGGTCGTATCGCTGTCGAAGAATTCGTAGTCAAATCTCGTGCCGAGCTTGGCGAAAATCCGCCGAAACTCTTCCATGGAAATCTCTCGGCCGTGCTGCCAAAGTTTGAGGAGCGCTCTTTCCTCTTCGGTCTCTGCCTTTTCCGGATGCGCCACAAGTTCGTAGATCCTCGCATTCAACGTATCGATTTCTTGCTTCGCCGTTTCATCTTCAGAATATACGTTCGAGCCGCGGGCGTACGCTTCTCCAATTTGTTTGACATTAGTAATCTCAGCAACTTTGTCCTTTCGAAGCGCCCATAGCGCCTTGGCCACGTGCGGGCCGACATCGCCACCGAAGGTATCGCGCACGACGACCGCACCCGATGCCTCGATAAGACGCGACACGGACTCGCCGATGATATTGCTCATCAGGTGCCCTATATGTATTTCCTTGAACGGGTTCGGATTGCCGTATTCAACGCTGATTTTCTTTCCCGCATTCACATCGAACTTCCCCCACTCGGTATCCTGCGCGTCCGCCTCGGCCACTGCGAACGCGACCGCTTCGGGCGCGAGAGTAATGTTCACGAATCCCTTCACTATCTCGACCTTTTGGACCGCGTTACCGAGCTTCTCCCGGATCGCGCCGGCTATTTCTTTCGCCCGCTCGCCTCCGTATACCGAATAATCGCCGAACGCCGGCAGTGGGCGCCGTATAGTCGCATCGCTGCCGACCGCCTTCCGTATCCGCTCCTCCATGAGGCGAGTGTACCAGATTTATTAATAGAGTGATTCGGGAATGGGATGTGCTAGCGCAAGTATCTTGACCTCTTGTCTGGCGTGCTCGACGGCAGCATCATCACGTTTTGTAAGTACCTCGAGCATGAGTTCTGCGACCCGCGCGGATCCCGCTTCGCGGAATCCGCGCGTTGTTATGGCCGGCGTGCCGAAACGGATGCCCGAGGGGTCCATCGGTTTGCGCGTATCGTCTGCGACCGCATTTTTATTAAGCGTGATGCCCGCGCGGTCGAGAAGAATTTCCGCTTCCCCGCCGGAAATGCCTATGGAGCTCCACACATCGAGAAGGATGAGATGATTGTCGGAGCCGCCCGTGATCATACGCGCGCCGTGCTTCTTGAAAACGGCTTCCATCGCTTTCGTATTTAACAAAATCTGCTTCGCGTACTGCGCGAACGCGGGATGTAGCGCTTCCTGAAATGCGATGGCTTTCGCGGCAATTTGATGCATGTGCGGCCCGCCCTGAAATCCCGGGAACACTGCTTTGTCGATCTTTTTCGCGATTTCCTCTGACTCGCGCGTGAGAATCAGCCCGCCCCGCGGGCCGCGCAATGTCTTGTGCGTCGTCGAGGTCATGACGTCGAAGCCGTAGTCGAACGGATTTTTTGCCGCGCGGCCCGCGATCAGCCCCGCGATATGCGCGATATCCATCACTGCGACCGCGCCCACTTCGCGCGCGATGTCGGCGAACTGGGCGTAGTCCAATTCGCGCGGGTACGCTGAGAAGCCAGCGAGCACGATCTTCGGCTTTACCTCTCTCGCCACGCGACGCATCTCGTCGTAATCGATCTCGCCGGTCTCGACGTTTTTCATCTTGTACCGGACGAAATTGAATATTTTGGTGAGATACGTTACCGGGTGCCCGTGCGTGAGGTGGCCGCCGTGCGAGAGGTCCATGCCGAGCACCGTGTCGCCGGGCGCAAGCAGCGCGAAGTACATCGCGATGTTCGCATTCGCGCCTCCGAGCGGCTGCACGTTAGCGTACGACGCGCCGAACAGCTGCTTAGCGCGCTCGATCGCGAGCGTCTCGACCTTGTCGGTGAATTCCTGCCCGCCGTAATAGCGCTTCCCCGGATACCCTTCCGAATATTTGTTGGTGAGCGACGAGGCCATAGCCTCCTTCACCGCCCGCGAGACGTAATTTTCCGATGGGATCAGTTCAAGTCCCTCTGCCTGCCGCTTCTCTTCTCCGGCCAGCGCTTCAAAAATTTCTGGGTCTTCGCGCTCAATGAAGTCGTACATGACTTTATTGTATGCCAGTTGTGCCGTACCCGCCGCGGTCGGGCGCGCCAAGTGTCTCAACCTCCTCCCATTCCACACGATCAACTGGCAAGATCAATATTTGTACAACGCGATCGCCGCGCTTGATCTCGACCGGCTCGTTGGAAAAATTCAATAACGCGGCACGGTACTCATCTCCATTTCCGCAAAAATCTTCATCGCCGATCCCGATACCATTCGCCATTGTTACGCCGCGCTTGTGGAGCGAACTGCGCGCTGCCATCAACAGGAAATGCCCGCGTGGCGGTTTGAGTGCGACGTTGAGCGGCACATATCCGACCGTACCCGGCGGAATTGTAGTATCCGCTCGCACCGTACAGTCCATGGCCGCCGCTCCGGCCGTTTTGTAAGCAGGCAGCGGCAAATCTTTGTCCACGCGGCGGATCGGAACCTTCATGCCGGCGATTGTAGCACTTCAGATTGGACCTTTGACTATATTCCAGCGATTCGTATGATTCAGCAGGAACTAGATCTTCGAGAAAGGAGCGTTCTCATGGACTTTTTTAAGCCCCTCGCTAACCGAACGCCGGACACACAGTACAGAGATCGGCTGGTCCAGATTCTTCACAATGGCGAGATGCTCAAGACCACGCCTCAAGGCATCGGTGCGCTCACTTGCTTCGGTACGCTCCGGCCCATGGTCTTCGACCTTCGGAACGGCGTGCCAGTCATCACGGAACGGAAGCTCATCTCGTGGCGACAGGCCGTCGCCGAGATCATCGCGTTCATCAATGGAGCCCGTACCTGCGACGAGATTTCCTCGTACGGGTGCCGGCTGTGGGAGAGCTACCGCGAGAAGGACGTCGGCTTGCCCTTCCCGCCAGACGACATGGGGCCTGCATCCTACGGCCCGGCCTTCCACGACTTCCCGATGCCGAACGGAGGATCGCTCAACCAGTTCGAGCAGGTGCTCGAACAGATCCGCTACTTCCCGCACACGCGGACGCATCGCATCACGCCATGGATCCCGTTCTGGACGGCGCGCGGCCCTAACCGAAGAGTGAACGTGGCACCTTGCCACGGCGATATGCATCTCCGCGTCATGAACGGGAGGCTGCACATGGTGATGTGGCAGCGCTCCGGCGACCTGCCGATCGGCGTGCCGCACAACATGGTCCAGTACGCGGCCCTGCTTCTCATGCTGTGCCAGGTGACCGGCTACGAGGCTGGCAACTATGTGCATCAATTCAGCGACGCGCACATCTACGAGAACCAGATCAGTGCGGTGCGCGAGCTAGTCAGGCGGGAGCCACGCCCCTTCCCGGTCCTGCGGCTCGATCCGGGGGTCACGGACCTCTTCGCCTTCCGGGCTGAACATTTCTCGATCGAGGAGTATGCTCCACACCCGGCAGTGCAGATCCCGTACAGTCCCTGAAACTCACCCTCACAGGAGCCGCCTCGCGACGCGAGGCGGCTCTTCCTTTTAGGAGCGGAGCCGTGCTATATCTCCTAGTATGCCAAAACCGCGCGTCGATACGAAAAACGCCCTAATTGTTAAGCGCGAGGAATATGTAAATGCCCTAGAAGCAATCCTTGCAGGCGGGTTCTGCCCGTTCTGCGAGAAGCATCTTTTCAAGCACCATCGCCGGCCGCTCATTTTTAAAGGCAGGTACTGGCTCGTGACCGAAAATTCGTGGCCGTATGAAGGAGCACGTCTCCACTTTCTTTTCATCGCCCGGCCGCATATAGAAGCGACGGAAAAAATATCTACCGTGATGTGGGGAGAACTGCAATCTCTGTACCGAAAACTCGTAAAGAAATACCAACTGAGCGGAGCTACCCTTGTGATACGCTCCGGGGATACCAGATTTACCGGCGCTTCAGTAAATCATCTGCACGGACACGTGGTCGTCGGTACGGCGCGCACAAAAAAAACCGAGCCAATCAGAGCGTTAATCGGCTTCAAGAGGTAGAGAAGACGAAGCCCCCGGTCCGCTTCGCGGACCGGGGGCACGATCTCAGAACTCGACGCGCACGATCTCCACATCTCTTGACTGAAGCGCCTCGGCGCCTGCCACGAGCGAGTACCCTTCTGCATAGAAGAGCCTTCTGACGCCCGAGACCGAGATGGCATAGGCGCACGGCGGACAGGGGAAGGTAGTCACGTAGAGATCGGCGCCCTCCGTCGTGACGTCCTTGTTCCTCGCCGCCGCCGCGAGGATCGCTATCTCGGCATGCAGCGCGCCCGAGACGTCGATACATTGTCCGGGTTCGAAGTTACTGCGCGGATCGCCGTAGCAGTACTCAGACTGATCGCTCGGCATGTGCCGATTGTACGCGGCGAACATCATAGCTCCATGCTTTACGAGCATGGCTCCCACCTGTCGCCACCAATCGGGGCTGCGCTCGGCCTCTCGGACCGCCTCACGCATGATCTCGCGGTCGAACTCACTCCTTGAGACTGTGCGCTCCCCTTCCGGGCGGCGTGCAGCGGCGGCGGTCCCCCAGTCCCAGCGGAGCCGCCAGCGGCCGTCGAAGACCACCTCCTTGCCCTCGAGGTACCCCTGTGCAAGCGCGTGCGCAACATCCTCGTCAGGCATGATGATGCGGCAGTGGCGTTTCCGGACTTCGAGCAAGTTGCGTACAGTGAGAATGTGGACCTCGGCGAAGATACCGAGCGCCTGGATCATCTCGCGCGCCTCTTCGGGCGCGACGCCCGGCAAGTTGCGCACGAGCGGCTTGAACTCCCTGATGAAGTCGCTGCCGAGGATGTACAGTACGCCGCCTGCGTAGGCCCGGAAGAGTTTCAGGTAGCCGGCGTGCGGAGTAGCTACGTACGCGACGAGCGCATCAGTTCTCAAGGTTCCGCTCCATTTCGTTCAGCATCTCTAGGAACTTCTCTTTCACCGACTTGAACATGCCGGTCCTGCCTTCGAGCATGAGCTGGCGGACGCGAGCGGTTGTACTTGTCTCCGCTTGCGGCGGAAGGTTCACTACGTGCGCGCATCGACTCTGGATGAGATCGAGCATCGGCAGGTCCTTGGTGGAAGTAGAGACGACGCGCACGTCATGCTCGACGACCTTGAAGAGCTGGTCCGGCTCGTACTGGAGCGTGATGAGATCGACCGCGCGCACGTGCGAAAGCACTCTGACACGCTCGTCTTGCGGCACGATCGGCCGGCCCGGACCCTTGCGCAGTCTGGTCATCTCGTCTGTATCCACGCCGACGACCATGATGACGTGGTCCGCGTCTGGGTAGCACTTGACCGTCTCGTCCTTGCCTCTCTGGATGTACTCGGGATGCCCGAGGTGAAAGAGGTCCCAGACGCCGGTCGTGAAGCCGATTACGCATCCCATCGAACGTAGGGTGCTGATCAGCTTGACGAGCGTCTCGTGTTCCGGCACGAAGCGGTCCTTGAACGTGGCGGTCCCCTTGACGATACGCAGGGCCCGCTGCTGAACAGAATCGAGACATGGCAGCTTATAGTCGCTTCCTGTCATGACGAACCTCCTTTTGTGATCAGTCTTTGACTATGAAATCTGAATGAACATCGGCCTGTCGAAACAGTACGCGCTGACGAAGCGGGTGACAAGATTGACAGAGAACGGTTTCCAAGCGAAGGTGAAAGGAGAAATCCGAAGGAAAGGAGTCCCCATGGACCACGCGGACATTGATCTTTCACTCATCGTCGCCATGACGCCCGAGCGCGTCATAGGACTGAAGGGCCGTCTGCCGTGGCGGATGCCGAGCGATCTCGCTCGATTCAAGAAGATAACGACGGAGATAGGCGTTGTCGTTATGGGCCGCAAGACATTCGACTCGATTCTCGCCCGCAACGGCAAACCGCTGTCCGGTCGCCAGCATGTGGTGCTTACGACGAACCCTGCGCTGTTCACGAGCCATCAGGGGCAGGTGTGGTACGCAACGTCCCTCGAAGAAGTTCTTGCAACAATCGGGGTACTCGGTGGGCGCGCGTGTGTAATCGGCGGCGCAGAGATCTACGAGATGTTCATCTCCGCCGGTCTAGTGCGGAAGGTGTACCGCACGATCGTGCACGCACAGGGACTGGCGGGCGATGCCTTCTTCCCGCAGTTCGTACGCGAAGCGAATAAGTGGCGCCTCGCAGACGGAGTGCTCCGCAGCCGACAGCATGAAAAGGATGAGTACGAATCGTCGTTCTGGACTTACGAATGGATGTGAACGCACGCGGCGTCCCTCTCGGGACGCCGCCGCTGTTTTTATCCGTATGGCAAAGATCCATTAAAATGTGCAGCCCCCGACCGCATGGCGGCCAGGGGCTGAGGTAAATGGGCGCTACTCGACGCGGATGAGCTCCACGCCATGCGCTTCGAACTCGTGCATCTGGGCCTCTGTGGCGATTCCATGCGCAAAAAAGACGCGCCGCGGAGAAGCCGCCCTCACCAGTTCGGCGCACAGTCGGCAGCACGGAAAGACTCTCGCGTATAGATCGCATTCTTGAATCTCGAATCCCGGCCGATGCAGGATCGAGTTAATGACTTCTCCGATCGGGTGGCTGGCATTGGCAGCAAGGAGTACGACCCCGTGCTGCACGAGGACCGCTCCGGCCTGCCGCTCCGCGCCCTCCGCCTCGGTACTGAATTCGCCGCGCATGACGGCGCGATCAAACTCACTGCGTGAAATGGCCAATTTCGATCCCACGGGTCATCCTTTCTTGAAAGGTCTAGTGCGCTCGAAATGAGCATCAGGTCCTTTGATACTCTACCCGCGGCGCGCGCGGCGGACAAGTTGAAAACTTATGAAATTTATTTCACATCGACCCACGCATAATTTTCTGCTGAAAATTTGCGCGGGCCCGCCTCGGCCCGTCGGCCTGCGGCTGGTCGATGTTTTATTTCACATCGACCCCCATGCTCCTGGCCGTGCCGGCTATCGTGCGCGCAGCTGCTTCCTTATCATTCGCCGAGAGGTCCGGCATCTTCTCTTCGACAATAGTCGCGACCTGCGCCTTGGTGAGCGTTCCGACTTTTGATTCCTTCGCCTTGCCTGAGCCTTTTTCGATTCCAAGCGCTTTGAGGATCAGGCGCGAGGCCGGCGGATTCTTCATTATGAAAGTGAAGGAGCGGTCGTCATAGACGGAAAGCTCTATCGGAATGATCGTCCCGCGCTTGTCCTTGGTCGCTTCATTGAACTGCGTTACGAACTGGCCGATGTTCACGCCGGCCGGGCCGAGCGCCGTGCCGACGGGAGGCGCGGGCGTCGCCGCGCCGCCGGGAATCTGAAGCTTTATCTTTTTTACCACCGTAGCCATAGGTAATCCGACTCTACTCTAGAGCTTTCGAATCTGCAAGAAATCCAGCTCAACAGGAGTTTCTCTGCCGAACATCGAGACCATCACCTTCACCTTCCCGCGGTCCTCGTCTATGTCACCCACCTTGCCCTCGAGGTCCTTGAACGGCCCGTCGGCGATGACGACCGGATCATCCTTCATAAGATCGATCTTATGCTTGGGCGCCTCGGCCGACATGCGCTTCATGAGCGTGGCTACTTCCGAGTCTTCCATCGGAACAGGCGTGTTGCCGCTCCCCACGAAACCGGTGACGCGCGGAGTATTACGCACGACGAACCACGACTCTGGCGAGGCGATCATGCGCACGAGGATATATCCCGGGTAGATTTTTTCTTCTTCGACGATGCGCTTGCCGCTCTTAACGCGGATCTTCTTCTCGGTCGGCACGATTACATCGAAAATCTTCTCTTCCATGCCGAGCGACTCGATTCGCTGTTTCAGATTGCGCTCGACCGCGTTCTCGTAGCCGGCATACGTGTGGATGGTGTACCAACGGGCGTCTTCTTCGCGCGGCGCAGTCTCATCCCGCACTTCCTTCTCGACCGACGGGGCGATATCCGCCATCCCCTCCTCTTCGTACGCCGCATCGCCGTTCTCTTGGTTTTGTATCTGATTGTCGTCCATGAATTAGGAATGAGTTAGCCGATAATGAAGCGATTGACTGCCGTCCCGAAGATATAGTCGAGCACTCCGATGAGGAGCGCCATGATAATCGCGATGACGACCACGACGAGCGTATGCGCGACAGCAGTGCGGCGAGTCGGCCACACGATATGGGCGAACTCCGCGCGAACGTTTCTGAGATACGTGAATGGCGATGTCATGTTGGGTTCTCGATTTAAAAAAGCCCCTGCGGGCTTTATACAGAAAGTCTAGTACAGCTCTGTAACTAAGTCAACGCCTTGTACCGCCCTTCACGAACCTAAAGTTTCAGGACTTATTATTCACTATGTTGCAACAGTTCGAAGGCAGCTATGTGAAGCTCGACGGCGCGATCCGCATCATACGCTTTGATCGGAGAACCTCTAGTCCCTCCATCACATCGGGAGCCGCACTCTAGATATCACGGATTGTTCGTAGGATCTGATCTTCTATCGCTGTCCCGTCGACAAAGTAGACGTAATTGAGAAGTTTTCCGCGAGCGAAGCGATACGTGCTGACGAATTTACCGATCCCCATTGGGTCATAAGCCACCACACGGAGCGCAGGCATGCCATTCAGTTCTATAGCCGTCACGTCTGCAACTTCAAATAGTCCGACCTGACCAAAGCGGGGGGAGGTGTAGCTAAATAGTTGACCAGGCAACACGCTTCTGAGGCCCTCTTCCAGCGCAGAGAGCGTTGGGTATGTCGCAAGTAGATAGGAGTCATCATGAATGGTCAGGGCGCTCATAATGGGCAGATCGGATAATGTCCCCCCTAAACATTCTTTACTCGGGACCAGAATCACGATGGCGAGTGGTCCTGCAATGTCACGGTCGCCGCTGTGCGCCGGCTCGACACCGCAAGTCGTCCAGCCCTGTGGGATATCTACCGAAAAACCATACCGACGGTTCTCGTATACTCTTGAGTTCGCAGGAAGTGGGACGACTGTGCGGACCGGCGAGGCTAATCTCTGAGAGAGAAGGATTAGGACCACGACTCCGACGCCGACAAGAACGCAAGCTACGGCGATCAATACTCGCGGCACCCAGGCCTTGCTTGACGTCTCGTTCGGCATGTCCCTTGGACTATAAGCTACGCGTGGCCCTTGTCAAGGGAAGTGTACGAGTCCAGCAAATTTGCGCTCGGGACTACGGGTCCAGGGCATCGAGACGTCCCTTCAGGACTCTAAGGTCGAACCTTGTTTTTAGCTGTTACCGGATCTCGTAGGTGATCGAGACCGACGCGTTGTACGTATTCTCGCCCGTCGGCACGACCGGCGGCACTGCCTTTGATTCAAGCATCATATCGCCGCCCATGCCGTAGGCCACCGGGTACGGATACCCGCGCGAAGACTCGCTAAAATTGACGATCTTCCCGAGGCGTACGCCGAGCTGTCTCGACAGCAAGTCTGCCTGCGCTTTCGCCTTGGTAATCGCGTCGGCGCGCGCGGCGTCATAACCGGCAGTCGGATCGTCGAGCGCGAAGGCCGGTCCGTTCACGTTCTGGACGTTAAGTTTCCCGAGACCGGAGAGCATCTCGCCGACCTTCGTCAGATCTCGCATGGTGACTTGTACCGTTTGGGATACCTGGTATCCGGTTATTTTCGGTGCGCGACTGAATTCAGGACAGAATGCCCCCGGGACGCAGGGATTCGGGTACGAGTACTGCGGCGAAATGTCGTAGGAAAGAGTCTTTACGTCTTTTTCGGGGATATTCTGCCCTTTGACGAAATCGAGAGCGGCGTTAGCCTGCTTCGTCGTCGCCTCCTGCGCGGCCGCCACCGTTGCCGCGATATTCTGAACAGTAAAGGAGACGCGCGCGACATCCGGCGGCAAAGCGGCCTGCCCCTGTCCTTGGACGGTAATCGTATCCGTTGCCGGGATGCCGGAGCGGCCGATGGTTCTCGCGGTGGCTATGGTTTGAGCGAGCAGGAAAAGCGCCAGGATCACGAAAGTCCCGATAAGGGCGACCCGTACTCCTCGCGCATCGAATAGTTCGTACATAGATGGTTATGATGGGTAACACCGGTAATACTCATATCGTAGCACTATATATTTCACTGGCCCTGCCCGGTAGGAAATGCATTTCCTACCGGGCCTGCAGTGTCGAAAGGAGAGCGCGAAGGCTCGCATGCGCCGGTAGTTTGGAAACGCCGAGTGAGGGGTTGGTCCAGTCTGCGCCGCGGTCAATAGCATCGAAGCGTAATACGTCTTTATTGCGAGCAAAGTAATAAGCCGTATCTATGACCCCTTCGAATCGCCCGATGGCAGCTACCGTGAAGCGGTAGTTCCCGATGACTTCGGAAGAAAAGGCGGTGGACGGAAGCGGCTCTCCGGAGGCTCCCCCTATCGCCGTCTGTCGAATGACGTCAAGGGGAGTGCTCGAAGCGTTGACCGAGTAACGACGAATAACGATGCTCGCGGATGTCGAGGAAGCGAAGTTGTCGTACGCGGCGACCGTTGCCGGATCAGTCGCTTCTCCGGGAGAAAAGCCTGCGGGGATCGCGAATGCGACGCCGATATCCGATAGCGAGGTGTTCGGCGGCGGACAGACCGGGAAGGTGCAGGAAAGCCCGGTGCGGCCGACCGCCGTGCCGTCCGGACACACTTTGGCATCAAGCGGGCACGCGACTTGTTCGGGAGGGCGTTCTACGACGTACCGATACAGCAGGCCGACGGCGACAATCACGACAGCAAGCGCGAGACCGTATAGAAATTTCCTCATGCTGCCCCCATCGTATCACGCGGCGTTCTTTGGGTGGCTATCCGGATTCGAACCGGAGAAAACAGCTCCACAAGCTGCTGTGTTACCGCTACACCATAGCCACCATACTTGTTCGCTGACTGCGAACGTGAGATTTTTATACCACAAAAAGAGAAACGGCGGCATCCTCGCGGATGCCGCCGTTTTGCGCCTGCGCGGCGCGCTGTTACTACCAGCGCTCGGCGCCGCCCTTCGGCTGGCCCACACACACTGAGACGGTGGGGCCGTTCCTCGGCCCCATCCCGTTCTTCTCGCGGCTCACGAGCCGCGCCCGCTGATGGATCTCGTTCTCGACGCGGATCGGGTTGCGATCCGCGAGCCAGCAGGAGAGCCGGTACGCGCCGATTCCTGCTGCCACCGCAAACGCCGGCACCGCGAGAATGAGCAGCATGACGACGAGCGTGGCGACATTTTCGAACTCGATCATTCGAGATCTCCTTTGCCCCTGCCCCGCCTACCGGGCCTCCGGGACTATCCGAAAACCATTATGCCATACCTATCCAAAAAATGCAAGTGCCCGGGAGAGGACTCGAACCTCCACGCCCTTTCGGGCTACGCCACCTCAAGGCGTAATGTCTACCGATTTCAACACCCGGGCATTATTTATCGATACATCGTCAGTTTGGTAACGATTCTCCTACTATACGTAATGCGCGCTCTATTTTCAATCTCTTTCTAGCAAGACAAGGCGCTTTAGAATCAGCATATAACTTCTTAAGAATCTGAAGCGCTTCTCGTTTCCCATATTTTAACTGGAGAACGCAATTGCTTTTCGCAGTTGTAATGTGCCCTCTTACGCCGAGCAATCGCTCTAATAATTGGCGTATCCAGTATATATGGTTCGCACTGGCGGAAACAAACACTAGATAAAATACGAAGCTCTTCTTCCATCGCGGATCAAAATAACTATAAAAACACCCGTCTCCATCGTGGTGTCCGCGTAAGAAATCAAAAATATATCTATCTGGAACATCAAGAATTCCGATTGTTTTTGTTTTGTTCGGTGCGAGCCCGATTGAGAGCAAAAAACGGTAGAGAACAACATCGCCTACTTGAACATGAGTAATCCATTTGCGATAAAAACCTCGTTTTTTAGTAATGCGTACTTTTTCTCTATCAATACACCTCAAAAACGTCTTTAATTGAGAACGATCCTTCGACGTAAGATTGATATGGCGCCCTGTTTTAGAAAGACTGCCGTCCGTTGCAATAAGTCCAACTGCATATGCCAGCTCCGGTGACCATACCACTTCCCCCCTTTTTGGCTTCGGCCCACGTTTACCCATCGCTCAAGTATATTGCGTCTACCAGTTTACTTTTGAGAAAATACCCGCAGATGTGGACAAACGCGGCGCTACGCCGCAACTTCGGCCTCCGGAGAAACCGCCTCAGCCGGAGCGACTGACTCGTCACTCTCGAGATGCATGAGCCGCGCATTGCGCAGCTGGCGGCGCACCTCCTTTGTCGCCTTATTGCGGATGAAATAGAGCTTGGCGCGGCGGACGTCCGAGCGCTTCACGATCTCGATCGAGGCGATGGCGGGAGAATAGAGCGGGAAGGTCTTCTCGACGCCTATATTGCCCGAGAGAACCGCACGGACTGTAAAGGTGGCTCCAGCCTCTGTACCGTGCTTCACGGCGAGCACTAGCCCTTCGAAAACTTGCTGGCGGGCGCTCTTTGTCGTCTTCTCTTTCTTGTCGGTACCGCGGCCGCGCTTGAGCTCGATGATGTTCTGGATGACGCGCACGGTATCGCCAGCCCGTACCCCGAGCTTCGCGCGCCCTTCGGCGTTGACCGGCGTGATGACCTTTTCCATGCTCGCGTACATTACCATGCCTCCGCACCAATGCCAATAGCCGCGTTGCAGTTAGGAGAAATTCGCCATCCCCGCGGCGCGCTTGTCAACAAAGTCCTCCCGGCAGACCGCGCCTGCATATTGCTATTTTAACGGACCTGCGAATTCATAATGACTGGCTTTTATATTGGCCTTGAGCTTACCCCAGCGAACACTGTATTTTCCGGCGGTATCCAGTTTGGATAGGGTAAAAAGAAGATCGCCAATCGCGTACCGCGTGAGAGAGTGCTCCGGTCGGTAAGAATCAAAAATCAAGTCCAGATCGCCATTCGCGTTTATTACCGGCTTCGCTCTGATTCTTATTATAGTTTGAAACCCATCAATATCCAAATCGGCCACAATAGCACTTCCCTCTTGCTTAACGCTCAAATCGTAAGTCCAAGCTCGATTCGGTTCGGCAAATTCGTAAAAAGTGTACGTTCCCAGCCAACTTTCCGCAGTAGGAACTATCCTGAAACTGTCGGGCCCAGAAGTCTCAAGGAAAGGGGATGGAAGTTTTCCGCGATAGAGAAAAGCGGCAACGCCAAAGATGAGAATCAGTAAAATCGCAAGGAGAGAGTATTTCATATTATCATTCATCAATTACCGATAATTACTCGTTTTAATTTACCATTTGGCTCTAAAATTCGTATTTGTAGCGATGGTTTTTTATTTTTATCAGTTCCAACCAGGAGGATTTCATCAGCTTGCGTGATAGAAAATGTTGAGATATCAAAGGGGAAAGCGACGCGCGCGTTTTTCGAGAATTCCGCATCAAATTCCCCTTCTGGCATAATTCGAACTAGATGGGTTTTGCGGATCGGATCTGCAATGCGGGCCGTAGAAATAATCCCTCCTTCGCGGTCAATCCAAAAAGATGGTTCGAAAATTCGAGTACCATATGCGTCAGAAACCGCTCCGTCTGCGGTCACGAAACTATCGAAATTAATTTTCCGAAGCAGTGAATCGCCGCCAAAAGAATTACCGTGAACATATTCCGCAACTAATTTTCCGCTGGCATCGAATTTCGCGATTCCTGAACCAAAATTCCACCCGCGCTCCTCCGTAAGTCTGTCGAGGAAAAAAAGAACGAGGATTTCTCCATCGGGAAGCATGCGGAACTGCTTGATGCTCCGGTCGCGAAACTCGGCGGAACTAAACACGGACTCCGTATTTACTAAAACTCGATAAAAAGGCGGGTCTTCAAGCATTTCTAAGATGCTGCCGTGCGAGCTAATAAAACCCTGTTTCTCGTCTATTTTCCCAACGACTCCCGCCGCGAATAAACGCCCATCCGCTTCGATAAGAGCGGTTTCCTCGTTTAAAATTATCTCTGAGGGTTCTTCAAAATTAGACGCTTTGACAATTTCGGCGTTTTCATAAGATATAACGGACTTTTGCAGCCACGCTTTACGTTGCAAAAGAAAGAAATTTTCCGCGTCTCCAAAAAATATTCTGCCGTCAAGTGATAAATATTTAGTGTTTCCGCCAAAAGACGCGTCAAGGCTCCCATCGGAATTTAAACGAGTGATTTTGATAACCGATGAAATTCGGGGATTTGTCACACTAGCCACAAGCAATATTTTCCCTTCTTTATCCAAGATTACTTGACTAGGGTCCACGTCCAATTTTTCATCATTGATAAGGGATAAAAGATCGGACTTAACAAGATCGGGCCCTGTCTTAGAAATCTGACTTAATGCAAGTTCTTCAACTACCCTGCTTATTTCAATAGAAGGAAAAGTGCCGATGACCAAAGAAAGAGGAATGCCGAAAGATCGAGGCGGACTAATATAATCAAAAGCAGCAAACGCTCCCCAGAGAAAGATCGGTATGAAAATGGAAAGCCCAACCCGCCATAAATTACTTCTTAAAAAGAAGGACGAAACGCCGAAAAGGACGGCATACGCGATCAGAAAATTATGAAAATAAGAAAATGGAATGCTTATGTAGACTGTATCAGGAATAAATCCGCTTCGATAATGGAAATAATAAAACAAAAGTTCAACAAGCACGCCAAGCAGATACAGCGCTAGCGGAAGTAGAAAGCCGATTGTTAAATTTTTACGGTTTACAGGCATCTTGCATTCGATTATTCCATAATGATGGGCGCGCCCTTCTTATCGCTAATTAATTTAAAACTTTCGATCACTTCCTGCCAAAACGTGTCTTCAGGGAAGTTTCCATGGGCTAAAAGCTCAATTGTAACCATAAAAATATCTCCTTCCGAGCCGTCATAAAAATATGTAGAGGTAGTCCCATTTTCTGTATCGCTTCTTCCTCTGTCATATATAACTTTTTGCGGATTGAGTTTGGCATTATCCGTTGGAATGAATGGCGGAGATATACTTATATTAGTGTCCGCGCTGTTGCGCATAATTTGAGCACTGATTTTTATATATCTTACAAGGGCGGAAAACGGCTCATCATTGCTTCTAATATCAATGTAACAAGTTCCATCCGCGGCTGCTCTAGGATCTTCAAAGGTCCACCCTCTGAATACCGGGTATTTGAACGTGAACCCTTCCATGCCGTCGCACTCGAAGTCGCGGGTTTCGAGAATTTGAGGCTCGGTTTTTGAAAACATATTCATAATTTCTTGGCGATAGAAATAAGCTGTACCGCCAAGCATGATCACGACAAATAAAATAAAATATTTCATCTTATTCTTTCACGCAAGTTGATAAAAATTTCTCTCCAAACTCACGCAGCTCCTCAATCTTAAAATTGGTTTTTCCGGATGAAATGTAAGAGTTGAACAATCTATTGAAACAAGGCTGATACGCGTATCCATTAGTCCATGCTGAATTTTCGTCGGCTATTTGAGGCATACCTTCTCCTGATCCCAGGTCAACGAAATCGAATGTTAATTCTTCATCCTTGATATTATATAAATAATTAGCAGTTCCAAAACAGCTATTCGCGCTCGCCTCTAAGTCCTCATACGCCTTGATTGTACTGCTAGCGGCTAGTTCAATAATATCCGCAGGGGTAACATTCACGCTGATTTCCAAGTTCCCGGTCTCCGAATTGACGTTTTCCGTAAATCCTCCGTTACACCGATCACCTACTCCAACTTCTCTTCTCATGCGAATTTCATTTCCCTCCACGCTTACCCATCCGATACTATCAAAAAATCCGGTTCCACCTCCGTTTGTGGTCATCTTCACCAAAAATTCTCTTTCCTTTTGGGCCAAGACTTTATAATTTGAATCTCCTCCGAATAATCCCTCAGACGGCGGATACTCGGCATGCAGACTGCCTTGATTTTCCTCAACGAGGCTCGTAGTCGCTGAACATACATCTAGATTGATTTGGAACTCTTTATCATTGATACCGGACTCATTTCCATTCCTCATGAAGTCCAGGCAAAAAGGATGAATTTGCATACCCTTGTATGTAAATGACTTTCTTGCTTCTTCCCCAAATACAACTTGAGAAACGACATGCGATTCACTCGAAAAGGAAGGCATGAACTTCCCTTGATAGAAAAAGACAACGCCGCCAAGGATTAGGATTATCAGAATTGCGAGGAGAGGGTATTTCATTCGAATATAGTTAAGCGCTACCGTATTTTCTTAAATTTAACTTTAGCACCATCAAGCGAATCGGTCACATTTAATATATCCCCCGCAATAATCACGTTCGTATATATCACAGGAGGCATATTTGAAGGATATGGGGTAACCGTAACGGTACTCTCATCAACCCTCCAGTATCCGCTCACGCCCGGTCTTTGATGAAGATAATCTTGATAATCATAGAAATTATGAGAAGGATCGTTGTTTTTTGTTTTTCGGAAATTTATTTCGAAACCTGTTTCATTCCCATCGTGATCTAACTGAACCCAAGCAGTATCCAACAATTCATCTTCTAGCCTGATTGAAGTATTCCTTTCATTCGAATCGACAATTTTGAAACTCTCTATCACCTGCTGCCAAAAGATCTCTTTGGGGAAGCTGTACTTTTCGTTAATGTTTAATAACTCGATGTTAACTGCGTAACTTGATAGATTGAAAAAATATTTATCCTCCGAAAGCTTTTCGTATCTTATTCCGTGAGGATTCTCGCTTATCGCCACGTGAGGCTGATCTTGTTGCACAAGAATGCGGGGCTGAAATTCTTCTTTAACTTTCTCCGGACGGTTTAAACTGGCACCGCTAAGTAAAATTTCGCACTTTTCCGGACCAGAATTCATTCCCTTCTTGTTTTTAAAAACATCTATATCCCATACTTCGCTAATATTCCTAATTAAAGATACCTCCCACCCTTTAAACACCGGGTATTTGAAGGTGAACCCTTCCATCCCTTCGCATTGGAAGTCGCGGGTTTCAGCTATTTCCGGTTCAGTAGATTTAGAGAACATAGACATGATTTCTAGGCGGTAGAAAAAGGTGAGGGCGGTAAGAATCAGAGCTATTGCAAGGATGTAGAATTTCATATTAGAGAGGCGTTCCTAGTTTCCGCCGAAGCGAGACTTCGGCGGGAAATCCAGATTGGCTTATTTTTTTAGGGTAGCCGGTAATTTGCCACCTGAGCGAATCGGAGGCGGAATCATATTCCAATCTTGCCAAGTATGTTGTCCCGTCCGTATAACTGGAAAAACTCACATCCGCGGTCGAACCGTTAATCTTACCAGTGATACTGGGAATCTTTTCTTGATCGCCACAATCTTTTTGCGTTTCCGTTTTTTCTCCCACGGAATAAGATTTACTCCAGCAATGAGAACCCGATATATTATTGCCAGTAACCTCCAGATCCAGACTAAATTGCTCGCTTGCTAAAAAAGGCTGCAGTTTGTCTACATCCTGCCCCCATGCCTCCTCACTCCACATCCATGAACCGGCAAATTTGACAGCTTGAGAAACTTCAACGATCTTGAAACTCTCAATCACTTGCTGCCAGAAAAGGTCTTTTGAGAAACTCTTTTCGGGATTATCCGCATTCTTAAGTGTTACAATGACGTCGCTTTCTTTTCCCAAAAAAATGGCTGATTCCTCCTCTGATGAATATACTCGGCCGTATACAATCCCCGATGGATTCTCCAAGGTCTCGAAATCCCAATCTTTTCCTTTTATTATATGAACTTCAAATAAATTGGACCGGGCTGAGGCAGAATCTATGCATTCCACTTTCTCACTCGCCTCCCACCCCTTAAACACCGGGTACTTGAAGGTGAACCCTTCCATACCGTCGCATTGGAAGTCGCGGACTTCGACTATTTCAGGTGCGGTATTTTTGGTTAAAAGAGACATAATTTGTTGGCGGTACATAAACCCAAGAGTGCCTGCGATGAAGATTGCCAGAATTGCGCCGAGAAGCAGGAGTCCCGATGTCATAAAAGAACCCATTACTAGATATTTTTTACTTGTTTTTTCGTTCGAACTAGGCAGAATTTGATTTGTTTTCATCATTTTTATTATATCGGTTTACAGGCATCTTGCGTTCAATTATTCTATAATGATGGGCGCGAACGGGCGGGAAAAACGCCACGCCCCCGGTTATGAAAATTATGGTAATTACGGTAAAGATGCGAAATTTCATAAATTACGGCGCAAAGAGTCAAGGACCAAATCCCATATCGTTATCAATTTCTTAGCGTTTGTCACGTCGTTCGCATCGACTGTTATCTGTATATAAGGGCGCTCACCGGATTTAGGATCGCCAATAAATCTCCACTGAAACAAAGCACTCCTCTCGTCGGCCGTCTCAATTAGAAGCTCTTCTCCTGACATATCGGCAATTTTTCTCATTCCGGAGCGCAGTAACGCAGGCTTTACTCCATTAGCCCCTAGATTTGCCAAAGTTTCTTTCGCTTCCGCTCCCAGACTAACCGGGGTTTCCCTGCCAATACTCCTGGTTTCGATAGTTAGTTTAGAACTGTCTTCAAAGTCAAACGCGGCTTCTACGGATTCTTGATATTCAAATGGAAGATTTAAAAAACCTTCTTGTAAGCAAAAAGTTGGCTGTAATGGATTTTTCGATAAGCTAATCGCTGAAGCGATAGATCTTGCCAACCGTATAAGTTCATCCGCCTGATCTATCTCTGCGCCTGCTGTAATTCGAAATAGCTTATCTCCAACTAGCCGAACGCCGCGCAACTTAATTGATTCAAGAACTTCAGTCGAATCATGAAATACAATTCCCCAGGCCTCATCTCCAAGCGATATTGAATTAATAATTGTCGCACTTTCATCGGCCGGCGCGGGTAATTTAGAAATCTCTAAGGTCATTGCCTGTATTATCTCTTCAACGGTCTTTTTTGGCTCATTTTTCTCAACTTCTACTTTAAGATTGGCAATGGTTTGACTTTGACTTGCCAAGCTGGCATTGGCCGGAATGTCCACAAGAAAGCGCCCAAGGCAAAAAGATTTCCTCTCCATGCCTGCAATTTCTCTAGAAAAGTTCTGGGTTTTCATCTTGCTTATATAAAAGGAAAAACCTATTCCGCCTAGGAATAACAATGTTAGGATCACAAAGACAAATTTCATATATAATAGGGCTCCGGAATTCTTTCAAGGATTGCCTCAACAGGTAAATAAAATTCTCCTTGCGGCCTTTCCAGAATCTTCCAATGCAAAGTATCTGACTGTGAATCGTATACTAATTTTAGCCGGCCCCTCCCTCCCCTGTAACCGTCTTCAAAGTCCATAGTTACTTCACCGCCAGTTATAACTCCCGAGAGGCATGGCTTATCGCCAGCCTCATTCTTACAAATGTCAACCCTATTTCCCCCTCTCATTGCTGCCGTCCATTCCCCGATTAAATTAATGCTTGCATCTATTTCGATATTCAAGTATAGGCTAGCCTCTTGATACTCCTTTGTGCCATCATCTTTTTCCAACATGACATACTTTTCATCCCTCCACTTCCAATTACCTGCGAATTTAGGGGCGAAATTTTCCACTGTCTGATTGGAAGAAATCCTAAAACTCTCGATCACCTGTTGCCGGAAGACGTCGTTATATTCTGGCAACCCAGATGATTCAACGCTCATCATATCCATATTCTTATAAAATCCGTCCCCGCGGAAGTTATAGTAAAAATAAATTGCGTTCCCTTGCATATCCGGCCGGGTTATATCGTACAGAACACCGTTTATATTTTCCCTGGCGTCTTTCGTCGGGACAAGAGGCGGCGCCGGGAAAAGCGAACCGTCGTTGCGATTATTTATCTGGTCATACGTCACTGCGATTATGTATCCCCGCTGGTCTGCGAGATTCATAAAGAATAATTTACATTTCTTTCCCGGCTCAACTTCGATCCGTCTTTCCTGGCTCCACCCCTTAAACACTGGATATTTGAACGTGAACCCTTCCATCCCTTCGCATTGGAAGTCGCGGACTTCGGCGATTTCCGGTGCGGTATTTTTAGTTAAAAGAGACATAATTTGTTGGCGGTACATAAACCCAAGAGTGCCTGCGATGAAGATTGCCAGAATTGCGAGCAGGGAGTACTTCATCGTACGGTAATTGTAGCGTGGGGAATCGGCGCCCGTCGCCGGGTGTTCATATCTCGTGGCTATCCGGCGAGCGGGTTTTTGAAACGAGTGACTGCTTCCGGGAAAGACGAAAAAGCCGGGAGCAGATCTGTCGGCACCGGAGCCGTAACTTGCACCCGCCCGCCTTTGAGAAGGGGTAGGTCGAGCGAGTACGCATGGAGGCCGAGGCGATCGATACCGAGATTCGGCGTCCCACGGGACTGCGGTTTGTATCCAATCGCTCCGCTCTTGGACAAACCGGGAGCGTAGAGGGCATCGCCGACCACCGGATGATGGATCGCTTTCAGGTGCACGCGGATCTGGTGAGTGCGGCCGGTTTCCGGAAAGACTTCCAGCAGAGAATATCCTTCGGCTTCGCCGAGAACTTTGTAGCGAGTCATCGCTTCTCGCAAGCGGCCCTTCGCCTTTGGTTGAGCGCTCCGGAGGCGAAAATCTTTTCTCGAGCGGCCGATGTCGAAATCTATGCTTCCCTCTTTCTCTTTGGGCACGCCGTAGACAAACGCGAGATAGGTTTTCTTCACGTCACGATCGGAGAAAGCCTTGCGCAGGAATTCGTACGCTTCTTTCGTTTTGGCGAATACAAGCACGCCCGAGGTATCGCGATCGAGCCGGTGCGCGTATCCGCCGTCGGCTTCCGGATATTTTTCTTCGAACCATTCTTCCGCCGAAGCTTCTTCGGTGCGCCCGCCGCACCCCCCTTCGCCTGGCTTCGGCGGGGCACAGTGCGTCAAAAGCCCCGCCGGCTTGTTGACCGCGACGATATCTGCGTCTTCGTACAGGATCGGGAGCTCCATCTCTCTACCGTACCATTTATTTGACATATTGCGAATTTGTAATAACATATTTGTGGAACGCAGGGTTCTGGTCTTACAAAATAGCTCGAGAGGAGGTTGCGGTGCTTGACCAACACTATCAAGCGCTGGTGCGCAAGGCTCGCGAAGTTCTCGGATCCGGGTTCGCCATAGCCGTTGTAGGGTGGCGGGACTCGAATCACAACCAGTTCACGAGGCAACTGTCTGACAGCAAGGTCGTGTTCCTCGACTCTTCCCCGTCCAACTTGACGGAGAAAGTCGGACTCGTCTTTCTCACTCGGTTCGTCCACCACGCGGATGTGGAAAGGATCCGGAAGCACCATAATGTTCATCCTGTTGTCCTCGATACAGGGCAAATAAAACGAGTCTTGGAGTCGTGCGGCGACCTGCTTGCTCCTGCTCCGCGCCGTCCGACGGTGGCCGGTGTGCCGCGCGAGGTAACAGCCGAGCCCGCGCCAGATGCGCGTGGCGTGGACGAGGACGTGCTGGACTTCCTCACAACCCCGTTTCCCAAGGAGGCAGTAATGAGCGCGATGGACTGTTTTACGAGGGCGTTTCTCGCCGCCGCCGAGGCAAACACCCTGAGGCCTGGCAGTGTCGGCAAGAAGGTCCTCGGGAAAATTCGCCGAGACTGCGGCGTGGGAGAATCACCCCGGCAGATGGTGAGCGACGGCTGGCTCAAACCGGATGTCTCCGAGGGCCGCGAACATGCCGGCTGGTACAAGGCCGGAGAGCGAATGCTATCCACGAGTACCGACCCGAAGTTCGAGCCGGCGGATCCGATCGAACGAGCGAGGTTCTTGATCGCCCGGAAAGATGCGATCCTCGCCGAGCAGGCGGAGCTTGAGGGGAAGCTCGAACAGGTGAAGCAGCAGCTCGAGCGGATCCGCACGGCGGAGAAGCTGCTCGGACAGCTGGCGGAGCTCATGGGGCCTAGCGAATAACGTCTGGCTCGCGAATCTGCGGGCGAAGCACGACGCTTCGCCCGCCTTTATTTTCCGTGGCGGCGTTCGCGAGCGGAAAATTCAGAGAGGATCGCGTCGAATTCTTGTTCGGAAAAGTCCGGCCACAGCGTGTCGGAAAAGAAGAGCTCGCTGTAGACCGTCTGCCAAGGAAGGAATCCGGAGAGCCGCTTCTCTCCGCCGGTGCGGATGATGATGTCCGGATCGGGCATCGGATATGACCACAGTTTCTGCGCGAACGCGTCTTCGGAAGCTGGCCCCTCCTCCTTGCGCAGCTCGTTCGCCGCTGCGAGTATCTCCGCGCGCCCGCCGTAGGACATGGCCAGATAAAGCGTGCTGTCATAGGCGCCGGCCGTTGCCTCCTCCATTTTCCGCATCATCTGTTGCAGATCTGCGCCGAAACGCGCCCGATCGCCTATAAAGCGTACTCGGATCCTCTCGTCGATTAATTTCTGCGTTTCGTTTTCGAGTATGGAACGGAAAAGCTTCAACAAAAAACCGACCTCGTCTTGCGTGCGCTGCCAGTTCTCGGTTGAAAAAGCGTACGCGACAAGATGCTGGATGCCCGCATCGCGCGCGTGCCGCACAATTTTTTGGAGCGTTTTATACCCTTCGTTGTGCCCCTCGAATACCGGCAGTCCGCGCAACTTTGCCCAGCGGCGATTGCCGTCCATGATGATACCGACACATACCGGCGCCCCCGAATGCTTATCCATATCTCATTCAAACGTTTAGGCGTGGAGTGAGGTTGCTAAGAGAGGAACACCGCCCGCAACTGCGCGAGCCGGTCCCGAAATAAATGCATCGCGAATTCTCCGGCGCGCCAGATTATAATGTCGCGCAACACGAGCACATTCTCAAAAAGCATGGCTAACAGATATCACAGAAAATTCACGAATGCAATTCCACAACACTTCGTATTGTGGGCGATACAGGACTCGGTCACGGATAATTTTCTGCTGAAAATTTCCGCGACCCCGCCTCGGGCCGTCGCCCTCCGGCTTTCTCGTCCTCCACAACACTTCGTATTGTGGGCGATACAGGACTCGAACCTGTGACCCTCGCAGTGTAAATGCGATGCTCTACCAACTGAGCTAATCGCCCGCAATAAGTACGATACGGGGTTCTTCAAACCATGTCCACCTAGCTATGTGGATATGGTATACGCTATATGTCTCAGTATTTTACAGTAGAGACAGTGTCAGGAAAACCTCTCGGTAAGATTCATATTGAATGGTCTTCGACATTCGCCTATGCTGTTGGTCTAATCGTGTCGGATGGCTGTCTTTCAAAGGATGGCCGACATATCGACTTTACATCGAAAGATCGCTCACAGGTCGCATTATTTAAGAAATGCCTCGGCCTTCATTCGAAAATAAGTCCAAAATATTCTGGGGCGGGCAACGTGGCTTATCACACTCAATTCGGTGACGTGCTTTTCTATCGCTATTTGTTAGGTCTCGGTTTATCGCCAGCGAAATCAAAAACGATTTCGCGGCTCTCGATTCCCGATGAATTTTTCTTCGATTTTCTCCGCGGCTATTTTGATGGGGACGGATGCACGTATTCTTTTTATGATTCCATATTTAAGAACAGCTTTCGTTTTTATATCTCCTTTATATCTGCAAGTCGGCCTTATTTGGTTTGGCTCCAGAAAGAAATTCTGGAAAAAGCCGGGGTGCATGGTTATCTAAACCCGTCTGGAAATCGGCTGTATTTTCAATTGAAATATTCCAAGCGAGAAGCCTTGAAACTATGCCCGCTTCTTTATTATCGCGACGGACTCCCTTGTCTACGCCGAAAGCATTTGAAGATTCTAAAATCTATGCGCATAATCGAATTGAGCCGAAGTGGCGAAATTGGCAGACGCGCTGCGTTCAGGGCGCAGTGAGGGCAACCTCTTGAGGGTTCAAATCCCTCCTTCGGCACAAAAGCTATAATGCCCCCGCGAGGAATCGAACCTCGAATAGCGGCTTAGAAGTCCGCAGTTATATCCATTTAACTACGGGGGCGAAGTGAGGAGACAAGAACCCGTCTTCGGATTCTTGTCCTCCGAACGAGCCCCCGTATCGAATCCGAGAAGATACGGGGGCGAACGCACTCCATTACCCTAGCGCACAAGCGCATCATTGCGAAGGGTCGGCGAAGGAATAGATACCGGTCTCATACTTCCTTACTTCGGCAGCCCTGGCCTCAAAAATGGCGCGGATGGTCCGGAGCTCGGCCGGGTCGAAGAGCGGCGGCGCGCTGGTTTCTGTCGCAGAAAAGTCTCCTCCCTCTATCACAGTCTGGAAGATCCACAGATGCCAAGACAGGATGCCGGCCAACGCGATAAAGGCCAACATAAGCAGAGTTATCCAGTCACGCGCCGGATCGATCGTGTCATAGCGGAGTCGTTTCAGAAGCGTGCTGATGTTAGAGAAGAAGATCATAGCGGTTTAGCGGCTGGGGGTCTGGAGCCGGCCACGAGCGAAAGCTGCGCGTGCCAGGAGCCTCCGGCTTCTTTGCTGAAAACGAGATTGGAGGTAGACACGGCATAGGGCGCGTGTTCTATGGCGCCAAGCGTCCGCATCACCGCATCAAAAGTGCCGGACATCGAGAGACTGAGCGCGAGCGCGCTCTTTGCGCCTCCGTTCAACTTGTCGGAGGAAACAGACAGGACTTCAAGCGTCGCGTTCTGCGCCCGTCCGTGCGCCTCGAGGTCCTTTATGAAAGCTACGGCATCCGCTTCGGAAACGAAATATTTCCGCACCAGAGCCTCATCGTTCTCGATCTCGGCGAGAGCAGCGCGCGCGGAATTAAGATGCCGCTTCGTTCCTGTCTTATTGCTGATCTCTAGAGAGAGCCGCGCTACGTCGCTGCTGTACGCGGCGACTGCGCCGTACCAGATGCTGTACGCGACTAGCGCGACGAAACACACGAGGAGCGCTATACCGAGGCGCAAAAAGGATTTCATGGCGTGAACTCCGTTAGAAACCCTTTCTCCAACGAGGCGAGAGTGAGGGTGATGGTGAAAACGCTGTCGGTCTCTTTTGCATATGCCGAGACCGGCAGGGTGGCGGACGCAAAGAGCGGCGTCCCCTCGAGCACGAGCTGGTAGGCGCGCAGAGCATCCCGGGTAGCCGCAATTCCAGTAATGGCAAGAGTACCCCTCTTCTTATCTGTCGCGGGAGTGTACGCGAAAGTGGCGAGGGAGATGCCCGGGTGAGGAAGCGCGAGCGCCGTCCGCAGCACCTCGCTCGCGGTCGGGACGGCAGAGAGCGCTCTGAGCGCATCGAGACTGCCGGCGAGCGCCGAGAGCCGCTCAGAAACGCGGGAATCCTCGGCAGAAGAGGCTTCGATGCGCGCGAGCTGCGCTTCCTTCGAATGGGCAGTCGCCGCGAGATAAAGATATGTCGGCACAAGCAGCACTGCCGCTACGCAAGCAAGGACGGCGATCGAGAGGAGACTCACGATCCCGAGACGGACCAGGTATTCCCTGCGGAGAGAGCGCGCTCGTTCGGGCGGAAGAAGATCGGTGCGTTCGTCAAACATACCCCGTAGGACAACTTCGTAATGTATCGAAATGAATCGTACGCATATCTTTGCTGTTAGTATGCCATGTTGTCCTACGGGGCATACGGGTGGACGTCTCGCAGCGCGAGCCCGATGGCGGTCGCATAGGCCAGTGACTCGGTGTAATCCAGTTGCGGGATCCAATAGTTCCTCGACGCCAGATTCGTGAATACATCGCCGAGACGGACAGGAATATGCAAAGCTTCTTCCAGATATTCGGGAAAGCCGCGCACCGACGCGTTGCCCCCCGCGAGGATAGCGTGCGCGACGGGCTTGTGAGTCCCGCTTGGGAAAGCCTTGTTCTGCCAGTATTCGAGGCGGCTAGAGATCTCATCCCGAATAGCCGACATGGTAGAGAGCATGGCTGCCAGGTAATCTTCATTCCCGGACTCGGGCACGATGCCATGTTCGGCCTTGACTCTCCGCGCTTCTTCCTCGGTCACCCCGAAATGCTTCTGAACGGCCAGCGTGAGCGCGTGCCCGCCGATATCTATGGTCGTTGCGAAGCGCGGAATGCGTTCCTCTACGATGCTCATTTTCGTAGTCGTCTTTCCAACATCAATGATAAGGACAGTGGAGTCATCGCTCGAAGAGAGCAGCGCGCGCGCCATAGCGAAGGTCTCCCCTTCCAATGCTCGCACGCCGATGCGCGCTTGGTCGAAAACGGAGAGCGTATCGTCGACGAGCCGCTGTGCGAACGCTACGCCCGCAACCCGGACAGCGGACCGTCCCCCTCGCTCCCCGTTGCCCACTTTTACGATATCGAAGGCTGCTTCTCTGGGATCAAGCGGAACTAGTTCGTCTAGATGCTGTTCGAGAGCCGTACGCCATTCCCGTTTGTTCTCTCCGGACACCACGGCCTCGAAAAGATAGGACTTGGGCTCCGGCAGGGCCGCGTTCGTACTGCTTATTCCGGCTGCCCTGGCCGCCACGCCAAGCGCTTCGATTACGACGTCGTGCTCGATGATGTCTCCGTTCACGAATACGCCGCCGGGGAAACGCGCTTCCGCGTAGCTCTCGAGGACTAAGCCGTGCGCGCCCTGCGAGAGACTGACGGCTTTCACGCCGCTTGCCGAAAGATCTGTGCCGGAGAACGGGAGCGCGAGATAGCGCGGCGGCGCGAACGCCGCGCGGAAACGCTCGCTCGAAAGGAGGGACATATCACAATAATAACAGGCGCTAGGCGCGAGCTAATTATGAATCGGACTGCTAGCGGCCTAGAGCCTAAAGCCTTCTGGCTAGTTAGTGCGCATTGGTTCCGGGAGGAACTGTGCGGTCCGGAACGAGAAACGCGAATGTCTCCCCTGTTCCGACGGCAAAGAGCATGCCGTTCGACTCTAGGCCGCGGATGGTTCGCGGCTCGAGGTTGGTGACGAACGATAATTGTCTGCCGACTAGCCCCGCAGGATCTGTGACATAGGCAGCAATGCCGGAAATGATCTGCCGCGGCCCCTCCGCTTCCCCGAAATCCACCGAGAGCTTCAGCAACTTGTCTGTTTCGGGCACTCGTTCTGCGGCGCGCACGGTCCCAACCTGCACTTCTATTTTATTGAATTCCGTTAGAGAAATAATTTCTTTCCGCATAGTTATTTATTAGAGCCTACTTGCCCGCCGAAGCCTTGGCAAAGGCGGGGCGTCTAGCTTCCTTTCTGCCTAGTCAAGTAGCTGGTAAGGATAAGCGCGGCCGCTGACGCGTCTAGGGATGGCCGCTTCTTCGGGGCTCGAGACTTCGGCGCCTTCTCAGGCGCCCGGCGCGCTTCGGCGCTAGTAAAAATTTCCGATTCGTAGAAAACTGGAACGCCCGCGCGCTCGGCGAGCGCTTCGCCGAGCGCGCGGGCGCCTGTCGCTACGGGATTCTCGCCCCCAGCAAGCGTGCGCGAATCTCCGATTACTACCGCGCGAATATCCTTTTTGGCAATGAGCGCGCAGAGCTCCTCTAGAAGCCGCGGGGTGTTCCGCACCGTATCGTGCGGGAACCCCATCGTCCCCGCTTCGTCAGAAAGCGCGAGTCCGACCTTTGCACTGCCGTAATCCACTCCAAGATACCGCATAGGCGTAGTGTATGGTATTTTACCCTCATGAACACCTCCCCGGAAACTGCTTTCAATTATTCGCCGCTCTTGAATACGCCGTTCCCGGACGGGATTATGGCGATTTTGCTCCCAATTATCTTCATAGTCGTCCTGTGGAGTCTCGCCATCAAAGGGCTCGCGCTGTGGCATGCGGCACGCAATACTCAAAAAGGGTGGTTCATCGTCATGCTGGTAGTCAATACGATCGGAATTCTTGAAATTATTTATCTAATTTGGTTCCGCCCGCGCAATTCATCACGGGCGTAAAGACTCATGATGAACACGACGTGTCCATCACGGCGAGCCTATTAAGGAGGGGTCGCATAGTTGGTCTAGTGCGGTGGACTTGAAATCCACTGTGCCCTTACGGGCACCGCGAGTTCGAATCTCGCCCCCTCCGCATGAAAAAACTGCTGATCGTAACCGGGAGCAAGCATGACCTGCCGCTCTTGGCTGAAATAAAACGGCTGCTCAAACAAGAAAGAATCTTGTTCGAGATTAAGATCATTTCCTGCCATCGCGATATCAAAGGGTTGGTGACAGAACTGGACCCCAAGAAACTGGATAAGGAAAATATCGGCGCGGTTCTCGCCATCGCGCACTCAGTCGCGAACCTGCCAGCGATCGTGGCCGGCTATCTTAAGGAGTCGCCGATTACGGTCATCGGCGTTGGCGTACCTAAAACAGAGACGGACAAATTCTCAAGCCTGCTCTCGGTTGTCTCCGTCCCCAAGGGCGTGCCGCTCCTCAATGCCGGCATCGGCGAAGTCGGTCTCCACAATGCCGCGCTCTGCTGTGCCAAATTACTCAAGAGGCATGGTTAGCGCTCCCAAGGATATTTGACCGTCAGCGTCTCTACATTCTTGGGTGAGACTTTTAACTCCTTGTATAAATAGCGCCTGACTTTCTCCTGATCGAAGGGCTTGCAGGAAAAAATATCCACGAATGCCTCTCTGGTGCTGCTGAAGGTGTGTATGGAGATGTGCGAGAAGCTGATTATCTCGATGCCTGTGATGCCCAGATTGTCGGGATTGTAATCCCGGATCAGGTTCGGGCCGGCGAGAATTTTCATGCCGATCATTTTCGGTATCTCCATAAGGAGCTTGAATACGAACTGCTCGTCGCTGATGCGCTTTTTGTCGCAGCCGATCGCGTCAAAAATAATGTGATACCTCTTTGTGAGGTTTTTCCTCTCTTTTTTCATTACCAATTTTATTATCAGCAGTGTAGCGCACTTTTCCCAGATAGCGATGCTATACTTTCCCCAATGTCCCGCACCGTTCTCTTCGAGTGGGAAGGCAGGGAGTACGACCACAATCCGAGGAACGCCGACTGGTACTGGGCGCTCGGCATCATCGCCGTCGCCGGCGCTTTCGCCGCTTCTCTCTTTAGCAACTATCTCCTTGCCGTCCTCATCATCGTGGCGGCCGTAACCCTCGCTCTCCACGCCGCGAAACCGCCGGCGACCCACCGCTTTCGCCTCACGGAGCGCGGGCTGATGATCGGCGAAGAGCTCCATACGTTCGAACATATGCTCTCGTTCTGCACTCTAGAGGATATCGAGGGACAGCTGCCTCCCCTCCTCTCGGTCAAGACCGATAGCTGGCTCTCGCCGCACCTCGTCATCCCGCTTGAGGGCGTGGATGCCGACGCGGTGTACGCGTACTTCCTGCAGCATGTTGACGAGACGGAGCACCGCCACGGCTTCGCCGACTTGCTGGCGGCCTGGCTCGGGTTCTGATATATCTAATATTGTAAAAGCGCTCCCGTCGTTCAATGGATAGGACATCTCCTTGCGGAGGAGACGATGTCAGTTCGATTCTGGCCGGGAGCACAAAAAACGTTTTGGGGTTAGGATTGAAATGTTCGCTCTCGTATGTAGGCATACGCGAGCTCGTTCGGTGCATAAGAATGATACTAAGGTATCATTCTTAATGACCTCACTTCGCTCTCGTCGTTCAACGGATAGGACACTTCCCTCCGAAGGAAGAAATGACGGTTCGATTCCGTCCGAGAGCACCAGCCAGTGTTAATTCAAGTGACCGAGGTGCCTCAGTTGGCGATTATCTCTTTCGATACCGCGTCGTTCTGCCTTGACCCACACGCTCGACCTTCTTAAGACGCACGAGTACGGTGAGCGCTTGGGAGACGGTCGGGCGCGATACGCCGGTTGCTTTTGAGATTTCTTGCGGCGTCGCTTCCGCAGATTTCTCCACGTACTGCCACACCGCAAGCTGTTTGGGTGACAGTATTCTTTCGATATTCTCGCGGGACAACAGGGCGATGGCTTCTTTGATCTGTGCCAGCAGTACGTTGAGGAAGAATTCTAACCATGGAGTTGCTTTCTCGTACTGAGTTTTAAAAGTCTTTTGGCTTCGGCGAAGCGCGACATAGTAATCGGCTTTATCGTCCTCCACCAATTTCTCATGCGACACATATGGCATGTATGAATACCCCGCCTGAAGCATCATGAGGTTGGTGAGCACGCGCGACAAGCGCCCATTGCCGTCTTGAAACGGGTGAATTTGCAAGAACTCCACGAGAAAGTTGCCTATGACGAGCAGCGGATGGTAGCGGCGCGTTTGGAGCGCGTCCCGTGTCCACTCCACCAAGTCTTGCATCTCCTTGGGCGCGAGGTACGCCGGCGTGGTGTCGAACAGAACGCCGATCGAGTCACCGGCCTCGTTGATCATCTCAACGCGGTTCTCGGTTCTTTTGTATTCTCCGCGATGCCGCGTGTCCTTCTCGACGTACTTCAACAGCTCGCTGTGAAAATGTTTGACGGTGCTCTCGGTAAGGGGGATTTTCTCCCACGCCGCGAACACGTTTTCAAGCAATTCGTAATACCCCCTCACTTCCTGCTTGTCGCGGTCGGCGAATTTTTGCATTGAGAGCCCCCGCATCAATTTCTCCACATCTTCGTCCGATAGTTTCGCGCCTTCAATGCGGGTCGACGCCCCCGTTGATGTGACGAGTGTGGAACGCTTCAATCTCCCCAATACTTGGGGATTCAACTGCGCCCCGCCGACCCACTGCCCTTTGAGTTCGTCGATCCGACTGAGCACATCTAATATCGAAGTGGGCAGCTCTAGTATTCTTTTGTCGAGTTTATTCATAACTAATCTCGTATAGGGGATATATGAGATTATATCAGATTCGCTCCTAGGAAGCAAGCGTCACGGCGCGAGCACTGGACAAGAGAGGTGGTATGATTGATCAGAGCCGCACCGCTCAAAACCGCAAAAGAACCCGTAGAAAAACGTCGGCTTGCCGTGCCCGTCCGTAGCTTTTAGCGAAGGAGAGGGGAAAGAAAATTTTTTAATCATAAAATCTAAAATTATTAACGAATAATATATGAATCAAAAAAATATCGTGTTGATACTGGTGCTAATTGTAGCTCTGGGTGCAATAACATACTTTTTTGTCTCTAAAAATATTTCTGCACCAAATATTTCGCCAACCACTACAAATCCTCCACCCCAGCAACCTGTAGTTACGACAGGTAATAACCCTATAGCGCCGATAACACCACAATCTTTGAATGGTAAAATTTTGTCCGTCAATTTTCCTCTAAAGTCTGGCCACAAGTTATATATGGAATACGATGCGAGCATCGTTCCTATGGGAAAATTATTTGATTTAGAAGTTTCTAGTGGAAATATTACACAAGTAAAAGGTGTCGATGAACTTTCTCTTATAACTGGCCAGGTTAATACCAAGGAACAAGCTTCTGCGTTCGTAAAGTTTTTTACTACTGAACCAACGAGGCATTTACTAAAACCAAATCCTATTTCTGGTATTGAACCGAGCGATTCATATGCACAAATGCCGAGTTCGATATCGAAACTTTTAACTCCCGCAAAAATTGATAAAGTTGGTGGGCAATGGGTCATAGAAAGAGATTTGTTACTATATCCAAACTGGGCGAACCAACAACAGAAAACTCCTGCGCAATTGGTGAGATCTCGCGAAACTATATCCCAAGCAGGAGCTTATGCTTTCAACATCAGCAGAGTGCTTGCCGAGGGTAATGAAGTTAATAATTTGTTGCCGTATTACGATTAGCATAGAGTTTTTATTTCTGAATTTGCCGCCAAAGAAAAACTTGAAATTGTCAGCGGTGCGGCTCACTTCGACTTCGCTCAGTACAGGCCGCCGCCTTTCTGAATTTTCGCGGGGGGACTTCCTCGCCGCCGCAGGCGGCGAAACGCGTTCGGATTAATTCAAGAATACTGCACAATACTGAAACTACGGCTCTTGGATCGAGCCGAATACTTTCAATTCCAGATTTTCGAGGCGCGTGCGCGTCTTGCGCGAATCATAGGTGAGTTCATTCACCGAGTCCTGTATCCTATCGACTTTATGTTCGAGAATGTTGACGCGCCCATCTACTCTCGCGAAGCCCTCATCCATTTCCCGCCGGACATCCTTGAAGTCTTGACTGACTTCCGCGAATCCTCGCGCAACCATCCCTGCGAGTTCCGAGACGCTCATGTCCTTGGAGGGAGCGTTTTTTGGAGAGGGCTTTTTATTCCCGCGCTTCATAGATGCCAAGTGTAGCACATTGGCAAGCTTTCGAGGGTTGCGTCGCCAGAAAATTTAAGCTCGGGCGCGGGCGATAGCGAGGGCGAGGCGGGATTTCTTGCGGGCTGCCGTGTTGCCTTTGATGACGCCGCGCTTATAGGCCTTGTCTATCGCCTTATAAGCGGCAGGGAGCAATTTCTCGGCACCTGCAACATCTTTAGCGGCCAGCGCCTGCGTGAGCGACTTAGTGGCGCCGTGGAGCGCGTTTGCGCGACGTACGTTAAAAACGCGCTTACGCGCCGCTACTCTGGCTGCCTTCTTGGCGGAACTGGTGATTGCCATACTCGGCTAATGTACGGCATATGTGTGATTCGCGCAACAAATATCTCTGCTAGTACCTAGAGCCTAGTGCTTGTATCATTCCTTTATGATCCGGCAAATCCGCGGGAAGGTGCTCGAAGCGGGGCTCACGAGCGCTGTTATCGAGGTAGCAGGTTTCGGAGTGGAGGTGTTTATGAGCGCGCCGCAGGCGCTTCTCGTCGGCAGTGAGGCGGCGCTCTCAACACACCTGGCGGTCAAACAGGACGGCCTGGAGCTCTATGGCTTCCGCGACCCGGAGGACCGGGATTTTTTCGAAAAACTGCTTAGCGTTTCGGGCATTGGCCCCAAAACCGCCCTCTCCTACCTGCGCCGCGCTCCGCGAGGCGCTCTCGAAGGCGCGATAGCGAAGCGCGACCTCGCGTATCTCACCAAAGTGGTCGGTATCGGGAAAAAAAGCGCCGAGAAACTGCTTGTCGAACTATCAGAAAAGATGGGGGACGCAGGGCACAGCGGTTCCGATGGCGAGGTGTTCGACACGCTCGTCGCACTTGGGTACACCGAGCGCGAAGCGCGCAAAGCACTCGGCGCAATTCCCGAGAGTGCAGTAGGCAAGGAGGCCAGGCTTAAAGCCGCCCTTTCGGCGCATTAAGTATGTACGGACTGATCAGCTGGGCGGTTCGTCTCATGAAGAAGGTAGTCCCGGAGGCGGCCGTACGACCTCTGCGCCCGCTGTATCACCGGGCACTCGCGCTTCTTATGACCTTGTCGTATCGATTCCCCGCCCGTCGCCTTGTCGTAATAGGGGTTACGGGAACGAAAGGCAAATCTACTACTTGCGAATTGGTTTTTTCGATTTTGCGGCAGGCGGGACACAAGACAGCCTTGGTTTCCACCATTCGCTTCGCTATTGAGGATGAATCGCGCCCGAATCCCTACAAGATGACCCTTCAGGGCCGCGGCTTCGTCCAAGCCTTCATGCGCAAGGCGCTCGCTGCCGGCTGCACGCATTTCGTCATCGAGGTGACCTCTGAGAGCGTCCTGCAACACCGGCATTGGTTCCTCGCTCTCAATGGGCTCATAGTTACGAATATCCAGCGCGAGCATATCGAGAGCCACGGCTCCTTCGAAAAGTACGTGGCCGCCAAGCGCGCCATTGTCGCAACGCTCGAGCGCTCTGCGAAGAAACACGGAGTCCTTGTCGCCAATTGGGATGTGCCGGAGAGCCGCGCCTTTCTGAACGCGCGTGTAGCCAGACCTATCGGATTCAGCGAAACAGAACTCGCGAACGTGCGCAACGGCGAACGCGGAGTCAGCTTCGAATACGGAAGCGCTCCGTTCTCACTGCCTTTGCCCGGCATTTTTAACGCGATGAACGCGCTCGCGGCGATCAAGCTGTGCGAAGCTTTTGGAGTGCCTCTCGCAACTGCCGCTAAGGCGCTCGCGCATCTCCCAATAGTGCGCGGCCGTCTCGAACGGATCGAAGCCGGGCAGGACTTCTTGGCCATCGTGGACTACGCGCATACGCCCGATTCCCTCCGGGCTCTCTATAGCGCGTACCCGGACCGGCGAAAGATCTGCGTGCTCGGGAACACCGGCGGCGGCCGCGATACCTGGAAGCGGCCCGAGATGGGCCGCATCGCCGATGAAGCGTGCGACACCGTGATCCTCACGAATGAAGATCCGTATGACGAGGATCCGCGAGCCATAGTTCTCGCGATGGCAAAAGGCATGGCGCGTAAGCCCGAGATAATCATGGACAGACGGGAAGCAATCCGCGCGGCCCTTCGACTCGCTTCGCTCGCTCAGGATAAGCGCGATGTAGCCGTCTTGATTTCCGGCAAAGGCACCGACCCGTACATCATGGGCGCTAAAGGGGCGAAAGAACCGTGGGACGACGCGAGCGTAGTGCGCGAAGAACTAGAGAAACTAGGCTTTAGGCGCTAGGCTTTAGTAGTTTTTTCGGATTAGCTAGCGCCTAAAGCCTAGCGCCTGTTAGTATTTCTCCATGGAGCACGATGCGTGGTTCTTCGTCGGGATCTTCGCCTTCATATTCCTAGTCTGGGTAGCGGTCGGCGGACCATTTCATCCCATTGCATACACCGGCCCCACGCTCTCGCTTCCGGGACAGCTCGGGGGAGGGACTTATCTTTCCCTGCCCCGCGCTCCCTTCGGCATCGGAGGCACGAACGTAACTCTGCCAGGCTCTTCAAGCGGCGGCGGAGCGTTGGACGGTTCCGGAGGAACGCTAGGTCCGACTTTGCCGACCGCCTTCGGGACACCCTCGCTCTATCGCGGCCAGGTGAGTATGAATCATTACATTTCGAGCGCAGGCTCCGCGAACCCGAGCGCCGAATACATCGAGATATCGCTCGCTTCGAACGCGTCAGCTCCGGTCAACATCTCCGGCTGGTCTCTTTCAAGCGGAGCGACCGGCAACGGGTCTTTGATCCCCAAGGGCACAGAGACGCCCACAAGCGGCACGGTGAATGCGGCGGAGGACATAATCCTTAAGCCAGGCATGCGCGCGACAATATTCTCTGGGCAGTCGCCCATCGGCGCCTCTTTCCGCGAGAACAAATGCATCGGCTATTTTGCGGCGTACCAGACCTTCTCGCCGGCTCTGCCGCAAATATGCCCCGCGCCGAGCGACGAGCTGCGCGCCTATTACGGCGCGCAGTACATCCGCGATCCCTCCTGCATCGATTACGTCGACAAGCTCTCTCGCTGCCAGGTCGCGCTCTCGCCGCCAGTCTCGGTCTCGAGTGCCTGCGGGGCCTTCATGGTGAAGTATTTGAATTACAACGGCTGCGTTTCCGCGCATCAGAACGACGCGAATTTCAAAGGCGACACCTGGCGCGTATACCTCGGCCGCACGGCGCCCCTATGGCGTTCGCGGCTCGAGGTGGTGCGCCTGGTCGACGCGCAGGGCAATACGGTAGACGCGTTCTCGTACTAGAAGGTATAAGCAGTAAGTGATAAGTTGTAAGTAGAGAGGTGCATTCGTTCTTCGTTCCTCACTTCGCGCCCATAGCTCAGTCTGGTAGAGCATCCGCCTTTTAAGCGGCAGGTCGATGGTTCAAATCCATCTGGGCGCACACATACACATGGAGCGTACGAAATTCGAAAAACTGGTGCGCGAAGGATGCGAACGCCTTCCAGCGGCAGTGCGTGAAAAAATACGTAATGTCGCAATTCTTATAGAAGATGAGCCGTCTGAGGAAGTGCGCCGACTCGAAGGGTTAAGTGGCGGCGAAACCCTGCTCGGCTATTACCACGGCGTGCCGCTCACGGCTCGTAACTACGAAGATACCGTCGTTCCGCCAGATACCATAACGCTTTTTCAAAATCCGATTGAAACGGCGGCGCGAGGGGACGCTATAGATGTGCGCGATGTTATCGCGGACACCATCTGGCACGAATTCGCCCACCACTTCGGCATGGACGAAGACGCCGTGCAGGAGCGCGAGAACAAAAGAAACCAACAGTAAGTCTACGCGTACTGCTCATCTTTGCCGCCCAGATGGATATTGGTGTGGCGCGACTTCGTATCTTTTATCGGAAAGCGCTTGATGTTTTTCTTTATAACGCCGTCGATAGCAGTATCTATGTTCACGCCGTTCTCGTTCGCTAATAGTGCTAAAAACCAATAAATATCGCCTATGTTATCTTCGAGTTCCTTCTTATTTTTGTGCAAAACTTTCTTGAGAACCTGCGGATCCTGCTCCCATTTAACTATATTTCGTATCTCCCCTATTTCTTCTACAATGCCGAGAAGCAGGTCTTTCGGATTATGGAATTGCCCCCAATCTCGGTCTTCGGCGAACTTCTTGATGCGTTTTTGAAATACGTTCATGGGGTTATTGTACCCCTAAATAGAGCGCCCCGGCGCGTCGCGCGCCGGGGCGGCTACCCGTACAGAATCTTGAGCGGGCCATCGTGACGTCGCTCGATCCAGTACGGGAGATCGTCAATGGATTTCAAGACGTTTCCGAGAGCGACCGGATACCGCTCGATGTGCTCGAGCATGTACGGTCCCGTCTGCACGATGAGTGTCTCGAGTTCTGCATTGTGTCCAGCGACCGTGTCGCTCGGTGTATCGCCGACGAAGATGCACTGCTTTGCTAAGATGCCGCATTGCGCCTCGAGCGCCTCGAGCGCGTGGCGGAACACGCGCGGATCCGGCTTGTGGTATCCCGGCACGTCCTCTTTCGCTGTTACCACCGCGAATTCTCGTTCAAGATCGAGTTGGTCGAGTACCTCGAGCAGATTTGCGCGATGACGGGACGTGATGAGCGCGACCTTGAATCCGTTCTGACGCAGCCAGACGAGCACCTCACGAGCACCGGGAACAAGCGGCGGTGGATCTGCCTTATCGAGTCTTTCCCAATCAATGTACATCCGGCGCGCGAGCGTCTCGTTCACGCCGAGACACTGCATGAGCAGTTCGATGCCGGGCAGGCCCCAGCGGTTGAACAGCTCCTTTCGTGTCTCTCGGCCGAACGGGCGGTCATGGAGAGCGCATACAAGCTTGATGCGCCGGAGACCTTCCCTGAATGAATCCAGGAGGACTCCGTCGAAATCGGTCAAAATGCCCCTGATATTCATCGGCTCCTCCCGTGATCTTTAGCTGCGCGCTTCTGGCGGCATCCTACGCTTAAGATTCTTCTGGCGCAAATGTACAAGTATCGACTTATTTCTTGATCTTAGAAACGGAATCGACCGTGATCCAGGCCGACATCGCGCCGAAGCCGGATTTGTTGATGTTGAATGGCTTGATCTTCCGGGGATTTTTCAGAAAAATGAGAACGCAGTAGTTCTTATCCTTGAATTTTTTGAGAAATTTGGATACATCCGCTTTTTCTATGCCATCTTTTTCTCCGTATTTCTCAAGGATCTCTCCGACGCGCTTGGGCGTCAGATCCACGAATTGCAAAACCTTCTCCGCTTCCGCCCGTATCGTCGCCAGCTGTCCTGCGTCCTTGAAATAGATCGTCTCGCCCGCCTGAACGACATCCCAGGGCTTGTGGCGCACCGCATACCAGCGCGATTCTATCGTTTTTCTGCCGTCGAGGATCTTTTGCGTCAGGCCCCAGGACTTTTGCATGATAGCGACGTGCTCCATGGTCAGATGCTAAGCGCGAAGCGCTCAAGCGATTCTGCGAGATCAAGGTTCTTGCGGCGGGAATCTTGGAGGAGCGCGATGAGCGAGAGCGATAGTTTACGCGCTTCGGCGGCACTCCACGGTCGGCTTCCCTTTGCCTGCCTGCCGGCAGACAGGTCCATCAAATCGCGCGCTTTCCAATGCAAGAGGCCATGCAGCATCTCGGGCGCATCGCCGGCGCGGAGCGCCCGTACGATCTCGAGCCACAATCTCTCTCGCGAGCGGACAGCGAGCGCGTTCACGAGCGCCGCATTAAACCCTCGTACGGGCTTAGCGGCCGAGGGGGGCAAGTTGTATTCATACGCGAACTTGGCTTTGGCGGCTATTTTCCTTGCCTTCGCGAGAGCCAGTTTCGGCGCGAGGATAATAATCGCGTTATCAGAATCGGCTAGCCGGTCGAGGTGTTCTTCGAGCAGATCCTGCGCCTCGCCGTGCTTGGACATCGTAAGTCCCTCATCCGATGATGGACTTACGATGTCCCTCATGTTCCCAAATGGGTCGTCGAATAGCACGAGGAGGCGCCTCACGAAAAGGCCGCCCGAGAGCGCCGCGTCTTCGAGCACGCTCTCGGTGAGCTCTTCGCGCGCGAGACGCGCATACGCCAGATTCGGTTCTTTTTTACGCGCCGCAGCGATCCACTCGAAGGCTTTCGCGCGCGTCTTCTCGATATCGGAACCGTAAAAGAGGTAGATCATCGCCGCGTCAGGTCATGCGACCCCGTTCATGACGCCCCAATTCGGACCTGATTTCATTGAGGCAACGACCGGCACGTCGCGCGCCTGCTCTTCGCTCAGAACCGATTCCATGATCTTCTTGATCTTCCCGCCAAGTTCGCCCGCCCGCTTCTCTCGGATCTCATACACCAACTCGTCATGCACCTGCAATAAGAGGTGCGCGTCTTCCTGCGCTTTCTCCTTTTTAAGCATCTCGTCCACGCGCACCATCGCAAGCTTGATAATGTCCGCCTGCGTGCCCTGGATCGGCGCGTTTATCGCCATACGCTCGGCTTGGGCCCGCACATACGGGAGTGTCGACTGCATTTCCGGGAATTGCCGGCGCCGGCCGAAGAGCGTCTCTGTGTATCCGTGCTTGCGCGCGAAGCCTTTCGTGCTCTCAAGGTATTCGGCGAGCGTTTTGAAAGTAGCGAAATACTCTTCGAGGTACCGGTGCGCGTCGGCTGTCGTCGAGCTGAGCTGGGCCCGGAGCGCATTAACGCCCATGCCGTAGAGAATGCCGAAATTGATGACTTTGGCGCGCCGGCGCATCTCGCTGTCGACATGTTCCGGAGAGACATGGAAGACGCGCGCCGCCACTTCTTGGTGTACGTCCCTACCGCTTTTGAAAATCGCGCCGAGTTCCGGATCGCCGGAAAGTATGGCGGCGATGCGCAGTTCTACCTGCGAATAATCGAGAGAGACGAGCAGGAAATCTGCGGGCGCGACAAAAGCGTGCCGGATAGCCCGCCCGCGTTCGGAATGGAGCGGGATATTCTGCAGGTTCGGATTCTGGCTCGCCATCCGCCCGGTCGTTGTGCCAGTCTGGAGGAATTCGGCGTGCAGGCGGTTCTCGGAATCGAGAAGCGGCGGAACATTCTCGATATAGGTGGAGAGCAGCTTCTTAAGTTCGCGATACTCGAGAATGGCGCCCACGACCGGGTGCGCATCGCGGATCTTCTCGAGCTCGCTTTCCCGCGTGGAGCGTTGGCCGCCCGCCGTCCTTTTCTGCCGATCAGGAATGATCTTAAGCTCGTCGAAGAGGACGTCGCCGAGCTGTTTGGGAGAGCTGATATTGAACTCGTGCCCGGCGGCCGCATAAATCTGCTTTTCCCGTACCTCTAACTCCTCCCGATACTTGCCGGCCAGATTTTTTAGGACAACAGGGTCAATGAGGACGCCATGCGCGTTCATCTCCCGCACTATCGGTATGAGCGGCTTTTCGATCCGCTCATATACGTCCTTGACCTTCCTCGCTTTTTCCAAGTCTCCCTCGAGTTTCGCGTATGCGCCCTCGAATGTCCGCTCGCGCGTAAATGCCAGAATGTCGTCAAGCGAGGGATTCGTGAATTCCGATGAAATAAGCCAGAGCATTACCTGTCCCTCGCATAGGCGTTCCGGCGCAATCTGTGAAGGCTTTGGCGTGGCGCTCCCGCTTTCATCATCCGTGATATGCGGACCCGAAGATTCATCAGATTGCGCCGGAACGCCAAGAACTGCCCGCGCCCGGTCGCGCAAGGAACGGAAGCCGAACTCGTCGAGAAGCGCGGTCACTTTCTGCACATCCGCGTGTCCCTGCCACGTCTCTTCAGGGAGCGTAAAGGCGATAGGCGCGTCGAGCCGTATGGTAGCGAGCGATTTCGAGAAGCGCGCGTCTTCTTCATGCTCCTTAAGCAGTCCTACCATACGGGCCTTAATTCCTTTTTTTAGGAACGCCTCTTCGCCTTTTTTGAGCGCGGCGTATATCTTCTCGACGCTCCCGAAATTCGTTATGAGTTCGGTCGCCGTCTTCTCACCGATGCCTGGGACGCCCTTGATGTTGTCCGAAGGGTCGCCGCGCAGACCTTTCCAGTCGGGAATGAGCGCGGGCGGGAAACCGAACCGCGCACGCACAGCCTTCTCATCGTACAAAATGGTGTCGTTGATGCCTTTCTTCAGCGTATATACGCGCACGCGCGCATCGTCGACAAGCTGGAGCGTATCCATATCCCCGGAAGCGATGATGACGTCAATGTCGTCGCGTCCCTTGAGCTCATGCGCGATGGTGCCCAAGAGATCATCTGCCTCGAATCCTGCCCTTTCATAGACCGGGATGGAGAAAGCTTGGAATACCTTCCTCGATTGGCCGATCTGGAGCGCCAGCGAATCCTCAATCTTCACCCGGGTCGCTTTGTACCCTTCGAACGCTTCGTGTCGGATCGTCGGGGCGGCGAGGTCGTAGCAGGCGGCGATATGGTCGGGCTTAAGCTCTCCGAAGATTTTTAGCAGCATTGAAATGAGCCCGTATAGGGCGCCGGTCGGCATGCCGCCGGGGCCGGTGAGCTCAGGCAGGGCGTGATACGCCCTATGGATGATCGCGTGCACGTCGAGCAGGACGACCCGCCTCGCCGAAGACGGCGAGTCGAGGCGGGCGCGCTTGTTCGCTTTTTTAGCCATAGGAAATTTTATGGGAACCGTCCGGGAGGGCCGTAAACGAGAGGCGTGCGGCAGGAGCGGGCAAAGCGTCGGCGACATGCTCCGGCCACTCGAGCAACACAAGATTACTAGGATCCTTCATGAGCTCGTCGAAGCCGAGCGGCGCGAGCTCGGCGCCGGAGGTGAGCCGGTACGCGTCAATATGCACGAGCCGCTTGAACGGTTTCTTTGCGGGCAGCAGGTAAATTTTTTCAAGAACGAAAGTCGGGCTGGTTACCGTTTCTTCCACGCCTAGCGCTCTTGCGACCGCTTTCGTAAAAGCGGTTTTCCCCGCGCCGAGCTCGCCCGAGAGAGCGACGAGCGTCGCGGCATTCGCGGCCGGAGCGAGCGTCTCCACAAATCGTTTTGCCTCTTCGGTCAGCGCCTCGAGATCCTCGATCTTCTTCTCCATCGAGCCATTGTACCGCCGAAAACGAGAGTGCGCCCGACTTTCCGAAGAAGGTCGGGCGCACGAGAGGAACTACCGCCGGCGATGATGCCGGTGTCCGCCGCCGATGGGGAACGTTGCCCCCACACTGACGGACACACACGACCCGAAGCACGGCGCGACCGGAAAAACCTGGCTAACCAACGGGTTGACCCCGGTCGCGAGCCAGAACCGGATCGCGGCCGCCGAGTCCGGTACCTGGTACACCGGCACGTAGACTGGTGCCGGCTGGTACACGACCACCGGCGGATACACTACGACCGGAGACGGCGCGGACGGTATGAACGTCGCCTCGCAGTTCCAGTACGGGCCCGAAGGGCCCGTACGCGGGACCCACTGCCCCGGAGGCGCGCACGAGGACTGCATCCGCGGCATGGAGCCCTGCGATTGCGCGAAAGCCGGCACTGCGACAGCGACGACCGTGATGAAAAGAACGATCAGCTTCATGATTGAAGCCTCCTTTCGGATTTGGTGTAAAACCTATTGCTATGTTAGCACGCTTTATGCCGTTCTGTCAAGTTCAACCGGTTTGCTTCCCTTTCAGATGTTACTATACGGCCATGGACGTACCCTTTGATACCGCGCACGAGGCGAAAAAACTCGCCGAAGTGCACGAGCGCGAAGAAGAAGACCTCGCGCAGCTCCTTTCGGATAAATACGGCATGACCTATACCGACCTCTCGATGCGGGAGATCGATACCGACGCTCTGCGCGTCATTCCGGAAGCGGAAGCGCGTGAAGCGGAAGCGGCAGCGTTCGCAAAAGTGGCGAAGACGTTGTCTGTGGCGATCGCGAATCCAAATAACCCGGCCCTCGAAAAAATGCGCGCCGACATCGAAAAGTGGGGGTTCAAGCTGAAGGAATTCCTCGTATCGAAAAAGAGCCTCGAGAAAGCGCTGTCACGATATAGCGAGCTCTCCTACGCAGTCGAGTCGCGTGCCGGGATGTTCGCTATCCCCGCTTATCCTAAAGGGAGCGGGCCGGAGGCGCCGCTCACCAAAAAGGCGCTTGGGGAGCAATTGGACGCCGCGGCGGGACTGAAATCGCTCGACCGCATTTCGAAGATAATCGAGACGATGTTCACCGGCGCTTTCGCCCTGCGAGCCTCGGACATTCACTTCGAACCGGAAGAAGAGAAGGTGCGTCTGCGCCTGCGGCTCGACGGCATACTCGTCGATACGTACTTCTTCGATGCGGCGGCGTATCGTCAGCTTAATTCGCGTATCAAACTCCTTTCGGGAGTGAAAATAAATATTTCGGACCGCGCTCAGGACGGCCGCTTCAGCATTTCGCGGCCGGGTCCGGATGCGAAGAGCGAGCAGATCGAGATACGCGCTTCTTTTATTCCAGGCAACTACGGCGAATCGATCGTGATGCGCATCCTCGACCCGAAGGCGACTTTGGTGTCCTACAAGGAACTCGGCATTCATTCGAAACTGCTTGCGCGGCTCGAGGACGAGATCCGGCGGCCGAACGGCATGCTACTCACAACCGGCCCGACCGGGAGCGGTAAGACGACGACGCTCTACGCGTTTCTTCGCGGCATTCATTCTTCCGATATAAAAATAATTACCATCGAGGATCCGGTCGAATACCACCTCGATGGCATCGTGCAGACGCAGGTCGAGGGCAAGAAGTATACCTTCGCGGCGGGCCTGCGCTCGATCGTGCGCCAGGACCCGGACGTGATAATGGTGGGAGAGATCCGCGACGGCGAAACCGCCGATATAGCGATCCAAGCCGCGCTCACCGGCCACTTCGTCTTCTCGACGCTTCACACCAATGATTCTGCCGGCACCTTTCCGCGCCTCGCGGACCTCGGCGCCGACCCCAAAAATTTCGGTTCCGCGGTCACGGTCTCGATGGCGCAGCGCCTCTTGCGCAAGCTCCATCCGGACAAGAAAAAAGAACGCGCCCTTACTGCAGAAGAGAGAGCCATGATCGCCAAAGTCTTCGAGCCCCTTGCCGATAAATCGCTAATCCCGGAGAAGATCGAAACGGTGTGGGAACCCGTCGAGAGCGAAGACGATACCGGCTACAAAGGCCGCATCGGCCTCTACGAAGCGATATTTATGGATGACGAGCTCGCCACTTTCCTGCGCGACAATCCGCCCTCTAACGAGATCGCGAAGCTCGCCGCCAAGCAGGGCTACTTAACTATGGCCCAGGACGGCATACTCAAGGCGCTCTCCGGCATCACCTCCCTTTCCGAAGTCGCCGACACCGTAGACCTCCCGCGTGTATAAGACCCAAAAGTCAAATTCGCGAACGCACATGCCTCACGCGATAAGCTCCCGTGCTATACTTGCGCCATGAATATCGCGGAGATAGGTCAGAAAAGCGCTCCGATACTGCGCTCATACGGCGTGAAGCGCGCGTCTGTGTTCGGCTCTCGCGCGCGCGGAGACGCGCGTGCGGACAGCGATATTGACTTCCTTATCCGACTCGGGCGCCCGTTCGGGCTCATTTCGTATGTGCGGCTTGTTGAAGAGCTGAAGCAATCGCTCGAGTGCGATGTGGATGTTGTAACCGAGGACTCTCTTAATCCGCACGTGAAGCCCTACGTCCTGAAAGACGCAGAGGTTATTTATGAAGACTGACGACGTGCACTTGGCGCAAATGCGCGACGCAGTTGCAAAAATAAAGCGCTTTACCGAAGGAATGGATGAGCCGTCATTCAAGAATGATGAGAAAACGCAAAGCGCCGTAATCATGCAGCTCGCGATTATCGGCGAACTCGCAAAACGCCTCTCCCAAGAAACGAAATCTACGATAGCACTGCCGTGGAAAGAAATCGCCGGGTTCCGTGACAATGCGACCCATGATTATTTTGAAATTGATCTGGCGATCGTGTGGACTACCGTAACGGCCGACGTGCCGGTGTTGGCCCAAGCCCTCGGTGCATAATGACCCGGGAAGAAATCCGCGCCGAAAAAGACCGCGCGAAGCGAAACAAAGAACCCTTGCGAGACGGCGAAAAGCATCTTGCGGAAGGCTGGTCGTGGTACAAATTTACACCGACAAAGATCGAACTCATTTACGAGCCGGTCCTCGGGAGAGGCAAAGCATTGCTCGATCTTTTATAAAAATTCCGCCCGTACTCCCCCGGGCAATAACCCGCAATAAAGCGGGGAGAACGAAACACCTGAGGAGTTTCCCAGCCGCAATGCCGAAGCAACGGACCAAAAAGTCCTTGGGGAGACGCCCGAAGCCGTCAAGCCTTGCCCAGAGGAGTATGAACGGAATTAAGGGAACACTTATGCCGGGGCATGTGCCGCTCTTGGGCAAATGCAGAGGCGCCAAAACTGTGATAGAATGTTAGCATCATCACTCATCAATGTCAAGGCCTTCCCTAAAAGCAGCTCCGGACAATTCATTAACCGAAAAGAACGGGCAGACGCTTGATGCGGCCCTCCGACCGAGCGAGTGGGATGAATACGTCGGCCAAGCTCAGGTGAAAGCGAATCTGCGCATCGCGATCGACGCGGCGAGGAAGCGAGGCGGGATGCCGGAACACATTCTATTTTATGGCCCGCCTGGCGTCGGGAAGACTACGCTCGCGCACCTGGTCGCCCTCACGCTCGCCGCGCCGCTAAAGAGCACTTCGGGAGTCGCGATCGAGCGGGCCGCGGATCTCGCCGCGATACTCACGAACCTCGAACCGAATACCGTTCTTTTCATTGACGAAATCCACCGGCTCTCGCGCAAGATCGAGGAATTGCTCTACCCCGCACTAGAATCGGGACATCTCGATATCGTGCTCGGGAAAGGGCCTTCGGCGCGCACGGTTGAGCTGGCTTTGCCGCCCTTCACCCTCGTCGGCGCAACAACCCGCGTCGCAGAACTTTCCGGCCCTCTGCGCTCGCGCTTCGGCGGCGGCATTTTCCAGCTCGACTTCTACAGCGATGCGGAAGTGCGCGACATCCTCCGCCGCTCAGCCCGCTTACTCAACCTAGCGGCCCCGAAAGAAGTCATCGAGCGCATCGCGGGCAGGAGCCGCGCGACGCCGCGCGTCGCGAACGCGCTTCTGAAGCGCGTTCGCGACTATTCGGAGGTGCATGAGCTGCCGATCTCCGCAGAGCTCTGCGACGAAGCCTGCGAGCTTTTCGGCATCGATGCGCTCGGCCTGATGAAAGACGACCGCCGCTATCTCGAAGCCCTCCACAAAAGCTTCAGGGGCGGGCCGGCCGGCGTGCGGGCCCTGGCCGCTTCCCTCCACGAAGATCCCGACACGGTCGAGGGCCTGTACGAACCCTTCCTTCTGCGCCTCGGCTTTCTCGAGCGCTCCCCCCGCGGCCGCATCCTCACGATGAAAGGCCGCTCGTATCTCACTGGCGAGGCATTGCTATAAACAGCCACGGCAAAAGATGCTCACGGGATGCTAAAAATGAATCGGGTATGATATAATATTATTATGAAGCGCGCTCAGAAAAAATATTCCTTTCAGACCATTCTCCGTCCCGAGCCGGAGGGTGGTTACACGGTTATCATTCCTTCTCTTCCGGGCTGCATCACCTACGGCAAAACGGTCGAGCAGGCGCACAAAATGGCTGAAGACGCGATTACTGGTTATCTCGTAAGCGCACGGCGGGCAGGCAAGCATATCCCCGGCCTCGATTCCGGCAACATCATATCCATGACCACTGTCGCCGCGTGATATGCCGAAACTTCCGGCGCGGACCGGCAAGCAAATCGCAAAGATCCTTGTCGCGCATGGTTTTGTCCTTGACCACATCACCGGGAGCCATCATATCTTTGTTCGGGATGCCCGGCGCATTAGCGTGCCGATTCACACTCGCGATTTGCCGAAGGGCACTCTACACGAAATACTAAAAGCTGCTGACATACGGCCCGAGGATTTGTAATTGCATTTTCTGACTGCCTACTGCAAACTGCTTACTGTTTACTATTTGTATGTCCGGACACAGCAAATGGGCGCAGATTAAACGGCAGAAGGGTGCGGCGGACGCCGCGAGAAGCCGCGTTTTTTCCCGCTTCGCGCGCCTGCTCACGGTGGAGTCGAAGAAAGCGGGCGGCTCCGTGACGGTGCCGGCGCTCGCGGCGGTCATCGCCCGCGCGAAGGCGGCGAACATGCCCAAAGAGAATATCGAGCGCGCCGTCGCGAAAGGCATTTCTAAAGATTCCGGAGATCTGGAGCAAATCCTGTACGAGGCGTACGGCCCGGGCGGTATTGCGATTTTAGTCGAGGCACTTACGGACAATAAAAATCGCACCACTCAAGAAATAAAACACCTGCTCTCGCAGCACGGAGTAGCGCTCGCGAGCCCGGGCGCCGCGAGCTGGGCTTTCACGAAGGGTTCGGGCTTATATACGCCGAACGAGCCCCTCTTTGAGCTATCGGGGGCAGACGAGGAAGGACTTTCCTCCCTCTTGACCGCCCTCGACGACCACGAAGACGTCCAGCAGGTATTCACGAACGCGCGCGGCTATGAAAGCACGCAAGAGTGAGGCGACCGAGCGATTTGCGAGAGCTTTGGCTCGGCGCCCTCGCAACCCGGAGCCGCGGTATGCGGACCCAAAGGCTCGTCAAATCGCCCGGTCGCCGATTTCCCGCGTTCTCGCGATCGACCCGGGATATGACCGTTGCGGCATCGCGGTCGTCGAGGGCGATCCATCCCGGCCGACTCTCCTTATGAGCGGCTGTGTCGTGCCTGCCGCCGGCGCGCGCGCGACCCGCCTCGCGCGCGTTTCTCAAGCGGTTACAAGCGCCATCAAAAAGTATCGGCCGAATTCGCTCGCTATCGAAACGCTTTTTTTCAGTATCAACAAGAAGACAGCCATCGGCGTCGCGGAGGCGCGCGGCGCCATCCTCGCGGCGGCCGGCGCCGCCGCGCTTCCCGTCCTTGAGTGCTCCCCTCAGCAAGTGAAGAGCGCCGTCACCGGCTACGGCAACGCGGACAAAGCCGCGATCGCCCGGATGATCCCAAAACTCCTCGCGCTTCCGCGTCCGCCGGCCGGCAAGAAGCGCCTCGACGACGAACTCGACGCGATCGCGATCGGCATCACCGCTCTAGCTCGCTCGCATTAGCCCTCTATCCCCAGGCTAAATGAGACCCCCTTGCGCGGAAAAAGATTTTTGGTACATATAGCCCTATGATCGACGATGACAAAGAAGTTTTGGATATAGAAGACGAGGAATTGGGGCTTGAAGAAGACGAATTTGACCCTCGGGAAGACGGCGGGGCCAAGCTCGAAAGGGAAGAATGGTAACATAGGGCGATGCGTTTCCCAATGCGTATGCCGAAACGACATACGGTCGTCGTTTCTATATTGGTACTGCTCGGCTGCGGCTTCCTTCTCGCCGGCATCATGCTTCTCGACGTGGCGCTTACCTCGACGCCCGACATCAATTCCTTCGCGTCCCGGCAGGTAGACCAGTCCACTAAGATCTATGACCGCACCGGGCAAGTGCTTCTCTATGACTACAACCGGGACGCGAAACGGGAGATCGTTCCTTTAGCGGACATCTCCCCGAACGCCATTCAGGCCACCATTGCGATCGAGGACTCGAGCTTCTATCAGCACGGCGGCATTCGTATCACCTCGATAATCCGGGCCATCATCGCTGACATTCTCGGCGGAAGTCTCTCGCAGGGCGGCTCGACCATAACCCAGCAGGTGGTGAAGAATGTTCTCCTCACCAACAAGAAGAGCTTCACGCGCAAGATCCAGGAGCTAGTCCTCGCGATCAAGCTCGAGCAGATGTACGCGAAGGACCAGATCCTCGAAGCCTATCTGAATGACATCCCGTACGGCGGCACGCTCTACGGCATCGAGGCCGCTTCTGAAGCGTACTTCGGCATAAGCGCAAAAGATCTCTCCCCCGCTCAGGCGGCGTACCTCGCCGCCATGATCCAGGCGCCGAGCTACTTCTCGCCTTATGGCGCGCATCGAGCGGAGCTCGATGCGCGCCGGGATGTCGTTCTTGAGCGTATGCGCGCGCTTGGCTTCATCGACGACGCGGCTCTCGCGGCCGCGAAAGCCGAGGACATCGCTTTCTCTACCACCGGAAAAAATGCCATCATTGCCCCTCATTTCGTATTTTATATTCTGGGTCAGCTCGAGGAGATGTACGGGCCTAACGCCCTTATGTCCGGCCTCAAAGTAACGACGACGCTCGACGCGGACCTGCAAGTGAAAGCGGAGGAGATCACGAATAAGACCGCGCTAAAGAATCAGGCCAATGGCGGCGCCAAAAACGCGGCTCTTGCCGCGGTCGAGCCCGCGACGGGACAAATCCTTGCGATGGTAGGTTCCCGCTATTTCTTTGACAAGGAGATAGACGGGCAATACAACGCTACCCTCGCGCTGCGCCAGCCCGGTTCCACCATGAAGCCGTTTATTTATGCGCTCGCGCTCATGCGCGGATTTACGCGCAATACGGTGGTCTTCGACGTGCCGACGCAATTTTCCACGGCCTGCAATCCCTCGGATACGTTCAACAACACCTATCCCTGCTACGCGCCGAAGAACTACGACAACGCGCACCGCGGTCCGATGACCTTCGAGACGGCGCTCGCGCAGTCCATCAACATTCCTGCCATCAAGGTGCTCTATATGGCCGGGATAACGGAGGCGGTCAACCTCGCCAAATCCTTCGGGCTTACGACGCTCGGCAACGCGAGCCAATACGGGCTTACGCTTGTCCTCGGCGGCGGCGAAGTACGGCTTCTCGATCTCGTCGGCGCATTTAGCGTTTTCGGCAACGACGGCGTCTTAAACAAGCCGACCGGAATCCTTGAGGTCACGGACGCGCAGGGGAATGTGCTCGCGAAGTATACGCAGCAGCCGGTCCAGGTCGTTCCGCAGAACATCGCGCGGGATATCTCGGCAATGCTCTCCGACCCGATCGCGCGCATCCCCGAATATCGGCCGGGAGGCGTGCTCGACATCCCCGGACATGAAGTCGCCGTCAAAACCGGTACTACGGACAACTCCCGCGATGCCTGGACCGTGGGCTTCACGCCCTCAATTGCTATCGGCGTGTGGGTAGGCAACAACGACAACACGCCGGCTAAATCGCTCGCCGGGCTCATCGCGGCGCCGATGTGGAAAGAGGCGATGTCCTATGCTCTCTCGAAATATCCGCCTGCCTATTTCGGCGAGCCCAGTCCTATCTATGCCTCCGTGCCGCCGATGCTGCGGGGCGACTGGCGCATCCCCGATGCACAGGGGCAGGTAGTTCCCCACAGCGAGCTTTATTGGGTGAATAAGAACGATCCGCAAGGGCCTTCTCCGGACAACCCTTGGGCAGATCCGCAGTTCAATTATTGGGAATATGCGGTGTCGGCGTGGTACGCCGCGCGCCCGGACCTCTTCGCCGGCGGCGTTATGCTCCCCGTGCCGCTTTCTGTTGACGCGGCTTCCGTTGGCACGACTACGACCGCGGCGCCCTGAAGTAAAGAGGTCAAACCTCTTTACTTCACAATCTCTAAGGCTCGACTTCGTCCAGTAGCTTCTTAAGAAGATCTGTGGGCAAGCCAATGACGCTGTCGAGGATATCCTGAACTGTATTTTTGAAGGAAGGATCTCGCTTCTTCTTCCGTTTGTGGTTTTTCATACACCTGCCTATCACAAACGACGATTTGATCTGAAGTGATCAAGAGAGCTGGGTCGGGAATTTTCGGAATGAGTGCAGCCGCTTTAGCTTCAGCGATCATTAGAGGCAATTCGTAAGGATCCTCGGTTCTTATTTTCTTTTCGTCTATGTCCGGAATCATTATCCCGAACTTGTATCCATTTTCTTCCAAAACTCGCTTTCGATATTTTGAGGATGAACCGAGAATTATTTTCATAGGTATTAACTCTTCCGGAGTTGATATGACGGCGACTCCCGCAAATTACAACCGACTTCATACTCATTGATTCATCGGGGAGACGAGATACAGAAGAGATGTGTCGCCGAGGCCTTTGATGATGAGCGGGCGGCCGGGGCCGGCCGCGCAGAAGGAGAGGCTTTCGGCTTGCGTGAGCCCCAGAGCCGCCGAGAGATAATGGTGATTAAAGGATATTTCAAGCGCGTTCCCTTCGACTTTTGCCGGAAGCGTTTCCGTGGATTCTCCGATATCGGCGTTGCGTGAGTAAAGAGAGAGTGCGTTCTTCTTCGGATCGAACGTCAATTTCACCTTCTGGAACGAATCCGAAAAAATACTGCTGCGCTTGAGCGCCAATTCAAAATCCTTCCGAAGGACACTTGCTTCTACGATTGATTCCTTGGGTATGATCTGCCGGTAATCCGGATAGGTGGCGTTCGTGAGGCGCGACACTATCATTCCCTTAGTACTCACGAACGCTACCTGATGTTCGTCGAAAGAGACTATCACATCCTCGTCCGGAAGCGTCTGCGCAATATCCGCCGCGTTCTTGGCAGGAATTAGGAATTTCCCTTGAGTGCCTTTTTGCGACAACGGCACCTTCTTCTCCGCTAAACGAAAAGAATCAGTCGCTACCGCCGTCAGGACCCCGCCTTCTACAGAGAGATAAACGCTCGCCAATTCGGGACGGACCGTAGAAGCAGAGGCGCACGAGACTATAGAAGACAGGAGGGATTGGAGAAGGACTCCCGGTAATACTATCCTGTTCTTAGGATTTTCTGGAAACGGGATCGAGGGGAAATCTTCGTACGGAATGGTCTTTATAAGGCTCTTGCCAGTCCCGCTATTGAACGACACTAGCTCTCCGGTATGTTCCAGGGTTACATTCCCGTCTCCGCTTAAGGAACCGGCGATCTGTCCGAGGACGGTCGCAGGAACTGCCGCGACCCCGTGCGATTTAGATTCTCCTTCGACTTTCAGATCGATGCCGATCTCTAAATTAGTCGCACGCATTTTGATCCCCTCATCGCTTGAGAGAATGAGGATGGAAGAAAGGATTGGCAGTGTTCCGGTCTTGCGCTCGGAGAATCTGGAAGCTTTATGCACAGCCTCAGAGAATATCTTTTTATTTATTGAAATATTCATACGGAATTTATTAGGAGTGGGGATAGGTGTATAAGTTCAAAAAATACAGCAAGGACTAGGTAGAAAGCAGTGGGCGATAATTCAGAACGAGTGGAAAAGTCCGAGAAGGTGTTCATACGAGAAGGGTGCGTATGTTCTGAATCTCTTTTGCGAGCTCGTTATCCACCACGATTTCTTTTTTTATTTTTTCACAGGAGTGGATAACCGTCGTATGATCGCGCCCGCCTATCTTCGTGCCGATAGTCGGGTACGAAATACTGAAATCTTCCCGCAACAGGTACATGATGACCTGTCGCGGGCGCACCACTTCTCTCCGGCGGGTCTTCTCATAGATGCTTTCTTCATCGATACCATAGAAACTAGCGACCCGGTCGACGACATTCTTCACTGATATGTTCTTCTGCGGCCGCATGAAAGAACGGATTGACTGCCGCACTTCCGAGATGTTTGGCGTAGAGCCCCGCGCCTGCGCATGGCAAATTATGCTATTTACCATCCCTTCAAGCTCGCGAATCGAGCCGGATACCGAGGTCGCGACGTACTCTACAACCTCCTCCGAGAGGAGGATGCCGTGCGAGGCTGATTTCTTGCGGATAATGGCCATGCGCGACTCAGGATCCGGTTCGCCTATATCTACAGTCATTCCGCTCGCTAGACGGCCCTTCAGGCGCTCGGCGATATCTGGGATAGCGGCCGGCGACCTGTCTGAGGAAAAAATAATCTGTTTATTCGCGTCGTGAAGCGCGTTGAATAGATGGAAAAGCTCCTCCTCGGTCTTCTCTTTTTTCGACAGGAACTGCACATCGTCCATGATAAGAAGATCGTATTGGCGATATTTGTCTTTAAAACGATTCGCAGTCCCCGCCTGCACGGAGTCGGTGTAATCGACCGTGAATTTTTCGGATGTCAGATAATAGACCTTGCGGCCCGGGTACTGCTTTTTAAAATGATTGCCGATTGCCTGGATAAGATGCGTTTTGCCGCGGCCGGTATCCCCGTAGACAAAGAGCGGGTTGTAGATTATGCCGGGATGCTCAAGCGCCGCTTGAGCGGCCGCGTAAGCAAGGCTGTTGAACGACCCGATGACGAACGTATCGAAGGTGTAGCGCGGGTTCAAATTGTCGCTTTTGTTGATGTAGAACTCGTTGAGCGGGAGTTCCATGGCCCCCGGGACGCTTTTTGTCTCCCGGGGCGCGGCCTTGCGCCGCTCGTCCTTCACGATGACGTACTCGATATTCCGGAACTCAAACGAGATATCTCGGAAAATCTTTAAGAGAAGAGTATGGAACTTTTTCAAATACCAATCCTTAAAGAATTGACTAGGGATTCCTATATAAATAACGCCGTCCTCTCCTATTTTGTGTATGAAACTGTTGCGGAACCAGGTGTTGAAGTTAGCGGGAGATATCGAGAGCTCTACTTGGGTCAGCGTGTATTCCCAGAGTTCTCTCGGATTGCTTCGATCCATTGCCTGGATTATACGCTGGCTCGGGAAAAGCAACACTGTGGCAATTTGTTTAAAACCTGTTACTATCGTGTGCATAGCAGCGTCTTGACTCAACAATGTCTTTCACCTACCAACCCAAGAAGCGTAAACGCGCCCGAACCCACGGCTTTCGCGCGCGGGCAGAGACCAGCTCTGGCAGGAAGATCGTCCGCCGTCGCCGCCGCGCGGGGCGCACGCGCCTCGCGGTCTAACCGTGTTCCCCAGGAGCCAGCGGCTCTCGAGAACCGCCTTCCCCAAGGCTATTAAAGGCGCCTTGAGGCTCTCCTCCGCGCATTTCCAAGTCATAGTGCCCAGAGGAGCCACAGGCTATGCCGTCATCGTCCCTAAAAAGACCGCCCGGCTCTCAGTCACTCGCCACCGCCTCAAACGTCGAGTCCTGGGAGCTCTCCGCGCGCTCTCTGCCCTGCCCCCTTCCCTTTTGATCTACCCAAAAGCCTCGGTTCTAGATATGACGGCCAGCGAGATCCGGGCAGAATTGATAGGACTGCTTTCAAAAACCGACCGTTAACCGTACTATAGCGAGATGGCCTGGGTCTCAACGTTCTTCCACGCGGTTTTCTATAATCCGATTTACAACGCCCTGGTCGCGCTCGTAGCGGTAATTCCGAACGGCGACGTGGGCGTGGCCATTATCCTTGTCACTATCGTTATCCGGCTCGTCTTACTTCCCTTCTCGCTCTCCGCCGCCCGCACCCAGCGCGCGATGAAAGAGCTCGAGCCGCGCCTCAAAGAGCTCAAGGAGAAACATAAGGGAGATAAGGAAAAAGAAGCGGTGCAGACGCTCGCGCTTTATCGCGAAGCGCGCGTAAACCCGTTCGCGAGCATTTTGACGCTTTTCATACAGATCCCCATCCTGCTCGCTCTCTACTGGGTCTTCTTCTACGAGCCCTTTCCGGCGATCAATGCCGCGCGCCTCTACGCCTTCACCCCCGTGCCGCAATTAGTCTCTCTGCAATTTCTCGGCCTCATTTCAGTCGCGGGCAAAAGCCTCGTTCTGGCGGTCCTCGCGGCGGTAACGCAATTTTTCCAGGCTCAAGCAGCCCTTTCCGGCACGATGAAGCCGACGCCCGGGACGGGCGGCTTTCAAGGGGATTTCCAGAAGATGATGGGGATGCAGCTCAAGTATGTCTTCCCGTTCCTCATCGGCACCATCTCATACACGACTTCCGGCGCGGTGGCGTTGTATTTCATCACGACCAATCTCGCCGGCGTGGTCCAGGAATGGCACGTACGCCGCACGCTCGATAAAGAAGCGGGTGCTTTAGCCGCTAAAGTCTAGAGCGAATAAGCCCAGAGCGAGCCATCGTTCTTGTTAACGAATACGAGCATAGTCCCTAAGGGGTTGATAGCCATTGCCTGCGCATCTAGCGCGCTCTCGGTCTCTAGAGAAAAGTCGAACACCAGTTGCGCGAAACGGTCGGTGACATCGATCTTCCAGATCCTATCCGAGAACGCGACGGCGCCCTGGTACCAGTCGTCCGGGTATTGATAAATAGCAGACGGAGATACGGGGATTCCGCAGTAGACAGCGGAGTCATCGGCCGTCCACACGCATTTATCGGCGATGGTCGCCACAGGCAGGGTCGTCGTTTCCCCGGTGGCCGCCGTAATAAGGGCGAGCTGCATCGAGCCGTCTTGGATATAGCTTATGAGCACGTGCTTCCCCGACGGGCTCGGAAGGGCTACGAGTCCATTGGCTGGCCCGGCGACGCGGGAGAAACGGCCATTTTTATCTACGAAGAAAGCATACCCGGGCAAGGACGAGGTCGGCTTGGTGAAAGCGAGGTATTGGTTCTTGCCCGCGAAGGCGATACGCAGAGCCGAGAGCGGCGTAGTGAACGCGTCCGAAGTGCGCGAACCGTCAATTTTGCCGAGCGAAGCGACGGAGCCGTTCACGCCGGAGGCGAGAGTGAGTATGCTCGCCCCGTTGGAAATCGGATTTCCAACGGGGCTCGAAGAGGCTATGGCGATGTCCGCGAGGTTTTGCGGGAGGAAGAATCCCTGTCTGTCGGCGGATAGCCCGTTATCTACGGGCAATGCATACGTGCTGACGCTCGAGAAGTCGGCGCCCGAGAGGTAGCGCACGAAGGCGGTCGAACCATCGGGAACCCAGAGCGCTGACTGAATGCCTGGGAGAGTTTTGTTCGTTTTGCGCGCCACCGTGCCGGCGCTTTTTACGTAGACGTATACGTTCCCGCTCTGCCGTTCGATGTACGAAACTGCGACGTCGTTTACCCCGAGCGAGGTCGAGGAGGGGGAGCTGCTTGCCCCGTTGGAAATTTGATCTCCAACGGGACTCGCGTTTTTGGCCGGAATGTCGACGACCGCTTCGCCGGGCACTACCGGCCCGCCGCTAATCCTCGTGAGGCGCGAGGATACGGCTTCCGGCGCGGCGGTCTGGGTTGAGGCGGTCGAGGCGCCTCCGCCAGCTGTAGGTTCCCGCTGCCCGGCCGTCGGGAAATTCACCGCTCCTTGCGGCACGACAGCGATACCTCGAGGCTTCTCGAAGAAATAGAAGTACGCAAGACCGGCTCCGATGATGAGCAGAAGTATTCCGGCAATGATAAGTGTGCGGCGCATAGCAGCTAATTCGGTTGGCATGCCCCGCGTGGCCCAGGACCTGGGCGCCCGCGCGAGAGCAAGACCATGGTTGTATTGGGAGGACATGTCTGACAGACATAAGCGAAAGCACCTCCGCCAGTTTGAGGGTCGGGCAAGATAATACCGGTACCTCCGGTATCCCGTGTACACTGCTGTTGTTTGTCGTCGAGGATCGCTCCAGTTGCCTGGCGTCCCGTTTGCGCGGCATTATTGATTGTAAAACTCCAAACCACTCTGCCCCCCATTGCTTCCCGAACGGTTCTATCCTCTGCGGAAATAGTTGTTGTCGATGTCCCGTCCGAGGACCTCGACACTGGCGCCGGCAAGTCCAGCGGCGAGAGGCCGATAGAGAGATCCAAAATGCGCGGATTGATGATCGAGAAGACTATCGCCGGCGAGAGGACGAGCACGAGACCGAAGAGCGCCTGCACGATGCGTCCTCTCATATCCGTTACCAGACTCACGTTATCTTGGTTCGTGGCGATCCTAATGCCGCCATACATGATTTGAATGATCGCAAGAATGGCCGCGAGCCCGATGAGGTATTTGTATAGATTGTTGAAGAAAGCGGAAAGATCGCCTGAATTCACCAGCGCGGTCGTGCTTTGATCCGTGAGACCCGTAATTGGGGCGAGCGCCACAAAGCCGCTTTCTGCCGCGAGGGCATGCGGGGCCAGACTTAGGAGGAATAGGGCGGCAACAATAATGATTTTCTTCATAGGCCGAGAAGATTCCCTCCGGCCGGCGTGCCGAAGGAGAGGGGCAGGGTCGCTGTCGCTTTCGTGTCGGCCGCGGAGGCTGTCAGGGAGAGAGACGCCGTCCCTTCCCCGTTGCCGCCCGGCCGCAAGGTTATGCTGCTCCCGGACTGGGCCGCCTTGCCGTTCAAAAACCATTGCAGGAGCGGCGCGCCGCTTGTGACCGGGAGGGAAAACACCGCTGCATAAAGGCTCTCCTCTGAAGTAGTTATCGCGAAATTACCGGAAAGCGCGCGGTTGAAAAGTATGCCGAGGAGAGGGTCGTTCCGATAAATGCGCGCGACCGGCTGCGCTGGAGAAAGAGAATGCTCGGCTCCGCCCGAGAGCTTCCCATCCGGGCTCTCGACTCTTACGGATACCGTTCTCTGCCGGTACTGCAAAGGAGAAACCACCATGAGCGAGCTCTTCCCTATGCCCGAGGCGCTTGCGAGATTCGTTCCGTCCACGGTCCAGGAGTACGAGAGCGTATTCGGCGCGAGCATTCGCCCGCTGCCATCGCGCAGGTTCGCGATGGCCACCATCCGCGCGCTCCCTTCAAGGGGGACCATAGGCTTCCCGGGATAGAGAAGCGGCGCCGAGGAGACAGGTTCAACTATGAGCGCCACGTCCTGTGGTTGGACTTGGATGGATTGGCTATAATTCCGGCCGCCGGCAGAAATGACGGCAGTGATCGAAGTTATTTCTCCCGTGTTGCCGATCGGGATAGCGACCGGCTGCGCGGCGCCTTCGTATATTGTCTTGCCCGCGACAGTTACCGACAGTTTCGCATTCGCGAGATTAATCGAGCTTGAGAGAAGCGAGAGAACGGCCTGGGATTGGGGAGCGGGATATCGCGGGCTGAGAGAGATAGAGAACGGGGCCGTGCTCGGCCCGCCGACGAACTGCGCGGCTGCCAGTGCCGGGAGAAAGAGGGCGAGAGAAAGGAGCGCAGTGGCTCGCAGGGCGCGAGAGTACATGTGCATAGTATATATCTCTCCGGGCGCGGTTAGGCGGCTTTCGGCCTCTCTTCGGGGATTTCTTCCTCGGCGGCGGCCTGTTCTTGATATAAGCGCGCAAGTTCCGCTTCTTGCCGGGCGCGCTCCACTTTTTTGAGGATCTCTTGCGTAGTTTTTTGCCACTCCTTGAGTCCTGCGCGATCCTTTTTTATTTGCGCATGATATAGCTTGAGCAAAGAGAGTGTAATTGAGGGAATTGCGCCTACAATAGGTATGACGCTGACGCCGAGGCCGAGCAGGGACCAGAGCCAGCCGTTCGCGACTGTCTTGAAAATCCGGGCGTTAAACATCGCGAGCAGAAGCATCACCGTGAGCCAGCCAAAAATTCCGACAGCGATAGCCATTATGGAGCCAAAGACAACGAGATGAGGGCTAAAAACGTAGCCCACGATGGTGGCGCCGGCGCCGCAGGCCGCCACGGTCGCGCCCCCAAGCATTCCTACGTATTCGCTCACTTTGCCGGTGCAGTAAGCTCCGAGCAGTACTGGGCCGAAGAGCCAGAACATCTCGAAGAACATGCGCGCCGCGTCGAACACGGCGGCCACTGCCACTAAGGGAACCGCATTTTTCCAGGTTACGGTCGGCGGCCGCGGCGGTAGTTTATTGTTTCTCTGCGGCATGGCGGTCCTTCTCCGCCTTTATCGCGAGAAGCTGCGAGGGATCGGAGGTGATTATCTGATCCTCGGTATAGCTCGCGACGACCTTGATTGCGACGTGCTTTAAGCCGGCGAAGAAAAGCCCCTCGCCTACCCCGGCCTCGAGCAAGAGATACTTCTCTTCGTCGGTAAGATTGAAAGTCTGCTGCAGCACGTCGATAGTCGTTGTCGACTGCTTGAGCAAAAGCTGGAGGGAGGAGTTAGTGAGGATCGGGCGGCCGTAGGGACTTTTCAAGAAGTCCTCGACGTCCTGCGTGATGGTGGCGACGCCCAGATAATACTTGCGCCCGCGCTTGGCGACCGAGTAGAGAAAGGAAGCGGTGTCTTCGCTCTTCATCATCCACCACGCCTCGTCGATAATGAGCAGGCGTTTCTTGAGCTCGTGGCGGACCGCGTTCCAGATATAGTGCGTGATGATGTACATCGCCACGGGCTTGAGCTCGTCCTCCATGTCGCGTACGGAGAAGACGACGAACTGCTGATTGATATCGATGTTGGTCGGCTGGTTCAAGAACCCCGCCCACGTGCCGCGGGTGTACTTCGAGAGCCGCTCGACGAGCGACTCGCTGCCTTCCATGCCCGAGAGCACCTGCTCGAAATCGGAGAGCAGCGGCGGTTCGGCGCCGGAGAAGTCGGCGTCTCCGGTAATATCCTTGAGCGCGTATGTCTCGCTGATGGCCCGATCAATGATGGCGTCCTCCTCTGGCGAGAGGCCGCCGAGCATGATGCGGAAAAGGCCGACGAGCGTGATGATGTTCGAGCGCAGGATGTCGCGCGGATTCTCATCCTCCCGGATCGGCGGCAAGTCGAACGGGTTGATGTGGTGCTCCGAGGAGAGCGAGATGTGGAAGGAGCGTCCGCCGGTGGCTTCCACGAGTTGATCGTATTCTCGTTCGGGATCGATAACGATGACGTTGGTCCCGAACATCAAGGAGCGCAGGATCTCGAGCTTGGTCGCGTAGCTCTTGCCGGAGCCGGATTTCGCGAACACGACGGAGTTGTAGTTCTCGAGGGAGAAACGGTCGAAGAGGATAAGCGAGGAATTGTGGCGGTTCAGGCCGTAGAGGATGCCGCGGTCGCTAGTGAGGTCGAACGAGACGAACGGGAAGAAAGAGGAGATGGGCGAAGAGTTCAATTTCGAATGCACCATGAGCTCGTCGGAGCCGAGAGGCAGGCAGGAACGAAAGCCTTGCTCTTGCTGGAAGAGCGCGGGCTTCGTGTAGACCAGCTTAGCGTCGAGTATGCCGCGTATGTCGCCCTCGGTCTTGTCTATTTCTTCTTTGGAATCTCCATAGAGCGCAAGGTAGAGCCCGACTTCAAACAGCTTCTCCTGCGCCTGCTGGAGACTGTCGCGTAGCGTTTCCAGATCTTGGTACGCAGTATCGAGCAGAGGGTCGCGCACGAGGCCTCTGGATTCTCGCTCGTTGATCTGGCTCTGGACTTCAGCGACCTTTTTCTGGAATGCGCGCAGCGCCTGTCCCGTCTCGATCGGATGAATAAAAATGGAAACGTCGAGCACTTTGTCGAGGTTGATGACCGGCGAGAACCAGCTGTCGGTCAGGAAGCGCGGATACGAGATGGTGTAGAACGCGCGTACGAATTTCTCGCCCAGCTCGAGCTCTCTTGGAGAGATCTTGAGCGCCGTAGGCGCGATGGTATCCACTAGATTGAGCGAGCCCTGCCGGTAAATGTCTTTCGGAAGGACCGGTACGATCTCCGGTTCTTGTCTCTTGCGGTTGAGAAAGTCTAATAAGGCCATAAATACAGGCGCTAGGCTCTAGGCGCTAGCTTATGCCCGCTACCAGAAATCATAGCATTCAGCATCCGCATTATTTCATCGAGAAGTGCTTCTACCGACGCGAAATTCAATGCTGCCGTTCTCGGTAAGCGCTTTGCGATTTCTATCTGTGTCTCAAGTTCGCCACCAGACCCGAAGGCAACACGCAGGAAGTGTATAAATTCTTTCGACGACCCGCGCAGCTTTCCTTCAGCGATGTTCGAGGGAATCGAGACGGCGGCTCGTTGCATTTGCGAAGCCAGACCGAATCGCTCTTCCGTGGGAAACTGATGTGTCAGGATATATATTTGTTTAGCAAGTTCGACCGCCTTCTGCCAAACGACGAGATCCCGAAATGTTTGCATATCATTCAATACTTCCGCCGTGATACCAACAGCAGTACACCAATTCCGTATCAAAATAGATCTTTTCTTCGCCCGAAAATCTATTTAGCGTTCCATCAACTTGATTCGCATACTTACTAGTTCCTCGAATGTGCTCTCGAGGTCCTCGTACTGGTAATGTATCGCTGTATAATGCCGAACGAAGAACCGTGTAGACTTCATCAGCAGATATGTCGGGATTCAATAAATAGCCGTAATAATTCATACCCCACACTGGTTTCGAGATTTTGTACACAACTTCTTCCCCGATAAAATCGCGCGCACCAAAGTAGGTGTCATGATAGGCAAGGTCCCCCAGCTCGAAATGGTAGTCCTCCGAGGACGGTCTCAAAGACGCTGATTTCGGCGCGTCTTTATTTGCGTATGTCGACTTGTTTGCTGCATCCAGAAACTTAGCAAGTTCGTCGTGCGAAATCTTCATGGTTTTTGTATTGAGCTAGAGCCTAGCGCCTAGAGCCTAACTATCTAGCCTTATTGGATTTTCCAACTCCCCCGGATTGAAGGATCGATATAGAAGTTCGATGACCTCTTCCGTCCCGAGCGGGACGGCGCGCACGCCGGTGCCGCCGAGGCCGCCCGCGACGAGCGCGAGTCTCTGTTCCAGCTGTGCGCGATCCTCTTCGAAGGTCGTCTCGGCCGTGTTTTTGGGACCTTTACGTCCTAGAATATTGAGGGCGCTCGTAGCGGAGACATGCGGCGCATAGGGCACGACGATATAAAAAGATTTCGTCATGATATTCGCCTGTTCGGTGAAGGAGCGGATGAACGCCATGTATTCGCGCAGCTGTATCCGCATCAGTTCGCTTTTTTGATCGGCGCCTTTCTGCTCAAGAAGCGAGAGGTATGGGCGGAGGTCCATCTTGCGCGAATTCACGACTATCTGGATCGAGAAATCGAGCGTGTTGAGGAAGTTCTGGAAGCCTACCGTGATCGCGTGCTGCTCCTCGGCCGACTTCAGGCCGAAGTTTATGGAGGAACAGATAAGGATGCCGCGATAGCCTCCGTCTTTAAGAACGACAACGCCGTTCCGTATCTCTTTGACCGGGACGAACTGCTGGGTGGCTCCGGGGGCTCTCGTAGGCATGATCATTGTTCGCGGCTCTGCGGGGTGCCGCCGAGCGCCTTGACGTCAAGCGCCCAAGCGAGTTCGGTGAGCTTGCCGCGCGTAAGTCTGGGATTCTTCGCGCGGCTTGCCGACTCTTGCGCCGCCGCCGCCGCGGCGGCAGCGCTATTCTCCTTGGCGGTCGGCTCCTCGTGCTTCCAGAGAAACAACTTGCCGGTAACGTAATAATTGAAGCCGGCCTCGACTATCTCCACGAAAGGCTTGCCGTTTTTCTTGTAGAACGCGAGGGCGACGGCGAGCGCGACGATCGGCGCCGAGAAGAGAAGGGCGAGTATGAGATGCAAGTACACGAAGAAAACGATGCACAGTCCCCCGCCGCCTGCGAGGTAGATGAACTGCTTGAGCGTCAGCGGCCCGACGATCTTGTCTTCTACTTCGATGAACTGCGGCACCTGGTATTCCATTGCGCATAAGTATACCAGTAGGAAGCGCGCGAATTTCATCGTGCTGTTCAAACTCACTTAATTAATCACTCTTTAATCTCGAAACACTTTTCGGCACTAAAGAGTGAAGGGGTCGTCCGCCGATGGCGAGACGACCCCTTCGGGAACTGTGCTACCCCTTGCCGTCCGGGACGGGCGGCTCGGTCGGCTCCGGCTCGTGCCAGCCACAGAGGCTGCCGGTCGGCCCCTCTGCCGGATACAGGCACACCGGCTTGAGAACCCACCCGGCGCCGATCGTCCCGTCCCTGTAGAAGACGGGCTTCGTCACCACCTCGATCGGCGGCATTCCGAAGGTCGAGTAGAGCGACAGGAAGTCGCTCATCGCGACCGACGACACCAGGATCTGGCCGATGACGTTGCCGAAGTCATCGAGAAGGTTGAATCGCACGGGGACCCGGTTGGCCGCCAGGAGCCCGGCCGGGGCGACGTAGCCCTGGGTCCAGCAGAACCGGATCTCGCACTCCTGGGCGGCCGCGGCGGGCGCCGGCGCGACGAGCGCGGCGATCCCAATGACGAACGCGAACGCGAGCGTGAACTGCGCGGCGAACTTCTTCATGATGCCCCTCCTCAGGGACAGTGCCCGGTGAACGCCGGGCGGCGTACTTACAACGTTTTTTGACAGAGCCGCACTTCTAATTTAAAGTATACTACACTCTATTTAAATATGTCAATACCTAATCCAAGATGAGCTTTCTCACGCAGTCCTGCACCGTTGTTATGACCGCTTCTGATACGGTCCCGAGCTTCTCCGCGCGGCGCTTTGTCCAGTCTATCGCGCGGATCTGATCGGCGAGTATTATTCCCTGCGCGGCCTTTATTTTGAATTCAACCTCGAAAGGATACCCTTTTGTTTTAGAGGTTACGGGGCATACCAGCGCGAGTCCCGCCGCCACATTGTATTTCTCCGGAGAAATTACAAGCGCCGGGCGTCTTCCGTCCTGTTCATGCCCGCGAACCGGGTTGAAGTCAAGCCACATGATATCGCCGCGACAAGGAACGCGCGGGCGCTTCGCTACCATATCTCTTGCCCGACCGCTTCGCCCCAATCGGTGACGGAATGGCGGTTTTTCTTCGTGATGCGCGCGAGCATTTCCGAAAGGGGCGGCACACGGTGTCGCGTGGGAATAATGGAGAGGAAAGGCGCGTTGCCGTGAGCGGCTTCCCGAATCTCCACGGACTGACCAGCCCGCAGATTAAGCTTACGCACGGCGGTCTTGGGAAGGCGCACGGCATAGCTGTTCCCCCACTTTTGGATCGTTGTCGTCATGCGGGCAGTATATACGCCGGTATATACTTAGTCAAATGGCCCCGAGCAAAAATGACTTATCAATATAGACGGCCCGCCTAGGGGCGGGCCGTCTTGGCAGCTTGCGCTCGTTTCCGTCGGCGCAGCTTCTCGCGCAACCAGCGCAGCCACAGCTGGTCGACGCGCTCGTTCGACGGCGTTACGGGCATCGGTATCCGCCCATAGGCGCCCACTCGCATGTCGCCACCTCCTTTCACTGCGGATTCTATTATAAAGATTATCACCGATCGGCCGAGAAGTTAAATCTGGGGCGTCAAGCCGCTCCCGTGAGGAGGCCGAAGAGCAGGAGCACGAGGCCGTAGAACGGCCTGGCGAGGACAGAGGCGAAAATGAGGATGAAAAGTATGAGCGAGATGGCGCCCAATCCCCGGACGGAGCTTTCGAAGGAGAGTAGGCCGCGAGAAAGACTCCAAGGGAGCGCGCAGCGCAGGACCGTGAAGCCGTCGAGGGGTGGAAATGGGATCAGATTGAAGAGCCCCAGGAAGAGATTCACGAATGCGATGGTCGCGGCAAGCGAGAGAGCCGGGCTTCCCGGAACGAAAAACATGCCGCCCGCGGATCCATACCGGACGAGGAGGCCGAATATAACGGCGAGCAGGAGGTTGGTCGCGCTGCCCGCGACGGCAACGAACGCTTCTCCCCATCGCTGATTGCGAAGATTGTACGGATTGTACGGCACCGGCTTGGCCCAGCCGAACAAGATCGGCGAACCCGAGAAGACGAGCAGAGCGGGCAGGATGACCGATCCCAAGAAATCGATGTGCGGCAAGGGGTTCAGCGTGAGCCGGCCGGCGAGCCGTGCGGTAGGATCGCCTAGCGCGTTAGCGGCATACCCGTGCGCCACTTCGTGCGCGATGACCGAGAGAATGAGAATAATGAGGGAAAGGGTGATTTCCGGGGTCATGGTTTACCTATGCAGAAGCTTATGGTAGCATGCGGCAATTATGGCAAGACAGTGTGAAATTACGGGCAAGTCGACGCAGATCGGCGGCCGATACAGTAACCGCACGCGCGCGACGCAATTCAATCCGACCGGCAAAGTCCGCCGGAAGGCCAATCTCCAGCGCCGCCGCCTCTATGTTCCGGAGCTCGAAAAGACCGTCATCGTAGACGTCTCTGTGAAAGGGCTGAAGACCATAAAGAAGAACGGCGCTTTCGCCGCGCTCAAGAAAGCGGGCGTCATTTGATCGAGAATTTTCCCGGGCCGTCGATCTCGGCTATAGAATCATCGATTTTCAAACGGGCGCCATAGGGCATCTCCCGCGTGCCGAAGCGGATTATGTTCTCGACGGAATATCGCTCGAGCACGGCCGACAGGCCGCCAGAAGGGGCGCCAGTGAGCACGACTGCATCGAGGCGCCGGCGCCAGGGCGGCAGTGATTCGCCCATAGCGCGGAGAATACTCGCGTCTGCTCCGGTATCTATAAGAAGAGTCGCACCGCTTCCTGTTTGGAGAAGAGCCGCTTTACCCTTCCCTGCCGCAAATTCGACAATGCGCGTCGAGGCGGAAAACATTCCGGCTAGAAATAAATTCGCAGCGAGCAGCGCGAGGAGGATAATAAGCAAGAAAGATTTTGGGATCTCGCGCGGCATCCGCTTCATGATAGATTACTTTATATGACCTACTCGCCAAGAACATTCAACCTGCCGGCTCTCGAGGGCCTGTCCGAAAAGCAGATCAAGGTGCACCTCGGTTTGTACGAAGGGTATGTGAAGCATGTGAATCTCATCATCGAGCAGATCCAGAAACTGAAAGAAGGCGGCTCCGATCAATATGTGATCGCAGAACTGCGCCGGCGGCTCTCGTTTGAATTTAACGGCATGCGCATGCATGAATACTATTTCGAACAGTTTGAGGGCGGACCTATGGCACCGGAACCCAGTTCAGCGCTCGCCCTATCAGTTATAGAAAAGTATGGAAGCGGAGAGAATTTCCGTGAACATGTAATAGAAGTTGCCGGCAGTCGAGGCGTCGGCTGGGTAGTGGTCTACGCAGACCCAAGGGCGAAGACGCTCCACACCGTTTTTGTCGCCGATCATGAGCTCGGGCAGCTCGCCGGTCTGCCGATCCTGCTCGCACTCGACCTCTGGGAGCATGCGTATATGGTCGACTACGTGCCTGCGGATAAGAAGAACTACATCGAGGCGTTCTTCGCGAATCTCAATCGGGGCATCGTGGAAAAGCGTTTTGAATCCGCCAGCCGGCAGAGCGAATAAATAAGCAGGGCGTAGGCGGCGAGCACGAGCCAGAACGGAAAAGCGGGCAGAGCGAGCGCGGCAAACGGAAGCGCCGCGCTCGTTTGCGCGATCCATATGAGCCCGACAGTAACGAGATAGGCGGGCAGGCCCAAAACTGCAGGCAGAGGGTAAATTGCGGAGAATAACACGCCGCCGAAGCCGGCAAGATAAGCAGAAGCCATCGCGAGCGGAATGAGAAGCGCGGCGATCAAATTCGCGGGAATAGCGACCAACGACAGGTTGCCGGTTTGATACAGCAGGAGCGGCAGGACCGCGATCTGCGCGGAGAGGGTCGTCGCGACGGCGTTGAGCCAGAACGAAGGCGCTCGCTCGGAAGAAAAATTTTCGAGAGCGTTTCGCCACGATGGACGCGGCTCGCCAGTTGCATGCGCGGAGAGCGTTTCGCTCGAACCCCTCGCACCTTTAGGTGCTCGGGGACGTCGCTGCACTTGGCCTACTCTCCGCACACGCATCCTGACGAGCCGCTCCTCGATAACAGGCGCGAGCCAAATGAGGCCGGCAGTCGCGGCGACCGAGAGGCCGAAGCCGGGATCGAACGCGAGATAAAGCGGATTCCATAAGAGCATGAGGAAGATGACGGCGAAGAGCGCGCGACCGGCCGCGTAGGAGCGGCCGGTCGCGCGGGCGTAGAGAGCCAAGAGGGCCATGAGGGCGGCGCGGATCGCAGTAGCCGAAGCGCCTGCGATGCCGACGAACAAAACGAGCGCGATCGCTCCGGCCGCAATGCCCGCCCCGTTAGAAATACGATTTGTAACGGGGCCCGCGCCGCTCGGAATGCGTTTGCGGATCAGCTGCTCCGCGCGCGCGAAACCGAACAGGAAAAACGCGATCGCCCAGCTCGCGACTATCATCACGTTGTGGCCCGAAAGCACGACAACGTGGATAAGTCCTGAACGGGTGAACGCGTCCTTGAGCTCCGGACCGAGGCTTGATTTGCCTCCTATAACTATGCCGCTCGCAAGCGCGGAGTACGGTTCGGGCAGCGTAGTCCGCGCACCGTTAAGAAACGCGTGTTTTATTTTGGCAAGCGCCGCCGGCACGGAGTACCAAGGCGCAGAAGACTCGATGCGAATTGAAGCAAAGTTTAATAAGAAGCGTACTCCGTCGCGCTGCAAATATTTATCATAGCGAAATATACGCCCGCCGTCGGCGGCAAATGGTTCGGGCACTTCGAGCGTGCCGGATACAAAGACGCGCTCGCCCACCGCGACGGCCGGCGAGCGCGGCGCGACGGCGAGTACCTTGACGGACTCGCTACCTTGCGCCACGCGGATCTCGACGCGCTGATTCTTGTCGCGCACATCCGGATCCGAAACTACGATCCCGTCATACGAGACGCGCTCGCCGACGCGGCTTGCGAAGGCTGGCGGCAACGGCGTCTCAGCGAGCGCGGCACGCAGCATGCCAAGGGCGGCAAAAATGCAGAACAACGCGCCCAGTTTGAAAATGGTCCGAGGCGGTCCCTCGAAAAGACTCGGGACGACGATAAGAATCGTCGCCAGCAAAAACAAAAACGCTATCACCGGCCAGTCACTTGTGGTGAGCGGAGTCGAACCAAAAAAGAACAGCGAGCGGAGGAACACTCCGCTCGCGAATCCGGAAACGACAGCGACGAGAATGCTCATGGTTTAGTAAACGCTGATTTTCCGGATCCGGAAACACCCGTGATAAGAATTGATATTTTCATGAAACACCGCGGTCCATGGCTGCGTTGGCGAGCGCGTCGGCGTCGGAGTTTTGCGCGCGCGGAACGTGCGCGAACGTTACGGATTTAAACGCGCCGATTAACTGCAGCAGCCGCGCATGCTGCGCTTTTAAATTCGGATGCTTCACCTTGTACTCGCCGCGCATCTGCTTCACGATTAGTTCGCTGTCCATTTTTACTATTACATCGGTTCCGCCGCGCTTCCCTTCCGGAACGAGCGCCGCTAATTTTTCAAATGCAAGTATCACCGCTTCGTATTCCGCAAAATTATTCGTCTGATGCCCGAGAAACTGCGAGACGCTCGCAACCGCATTGCCGAGTTCGTCACGGACAATAGCGCCCGCACCGGCCGGCCCCGGGTTTCCTCTCGCGCCCCCGTCGGCGTGGATAGTGAATTGCATTTTAAGAGTATACACGCTCATATTGGGGCGTCTGATTTCCCTTAAGTTAGGACATCGGATGTCCTAACTTCGTGTTACACGAGCTTTATGTCGAGCAGGCGCAAGCGGACCAGATTGCCGCGTTTGAAGCCGTCGCGCTCGATGTGCGCGAGAACGTTCGCCCGCTTGCCGAGCGCCATCTCGCGCGCGGTGCGCAGGAGAGAATCCTTCGCGAAGAAAGTGACCGCATCGAGGCTGTGAGATGAGGGGCCGATCTTAACTTTTAAATGCTCTTCATTTTTTCCGAAGTGTGAAATAGCGAGCGCGGATATGCCGCGCAATAGGAACACTGGTTTAGGATTCTGCACTCCAAAAGGGGCGAGCTTTTCCATACGCGTGAGGAATGAACTGTCCAGTTCTTCGGGTGCGACAACAAGGTCGGCGCGCAGAGCTAATTCGGTGTCGGCCGTTACATATTTCATAAGCTGCGCATGCGCCGCGACCAGACGGTCTTCAAGGAAAAAGACTTCGGTATCTTTAACGGTAAAACCGCCGGCTGCCGCATGCCCGCCGAATTCGGCGAACGTATTTTCAGTTGAACGCATAAGTTCGACGATATGCGTCGCGCCCCCGCTCCGCGCCGAACCCTTAAGACTCAAGTTCCCTTCTCTTCCCCACAAGAACACCGGACGCTCGTACTCATCTGCAATAGTGCCGGCAACGAGCCCGAGCAATGCGGGCCGCCATGCGGGATCGCCGAGAGCGATTATGCTCCGCACCTCTCGCTCTTTGAGCCGCGTATGCACGGCGCGAGTAATCGCGCCGGACTCGGCCTTGCGCTGTCTATTCGCCTGCTCCAATTTTTTCGCGAGCGCCTCGGCTTCCGCCTCGTCCGCAGTCGTGAAGAGACGAAACGCGTCTCGCGCATCGCCCATGCGGCTCGCCGCGTTCACGCGCGGCGCGAGCATGAAGCCGATATCGTCTTCCGTAAGCTCGCGCTGGTCCACCCGCATCGCGCGGCACAATTTTTGCAGGCCCAGGCGCGGCGAACGGCGCAAGACCTTCAAGCCGTAGGTCGCGAGTACGCGGTTCTCGCCGACAAGCGGAACCATGTCGGCGATAGTCGCGAGCCCGACCATGTCGAGAAGCCACTTTTCCCATCCTAGCGGTATCCGCTCTCTCAATTTCGGCTCGACACGTAACGTAGCGCACACTAGTTTCCACGCGACAGCCGCGCCGCAAAGCTCTTTGAACGGATATGTTTCAGAGGGACGGGCGTTCGGGTTCACTATTGCGTACGCGTCCGGCAAAATAATCTTCGGCCCGCCCCCGCTTGAAGCTTCGGCGCGGCGAGGCAAATGGTGGTCCGTCACGATAACGTCCATTCCCAATTCTTTCGCGTGCGCGATCGGTTCGACATCCACGATGCCGGAATCTACCGTGACGATGAGCGCCACGCCTTCCTTTGCCAGCTTCTCAACCCCGTTTACGTTCATGCCGTACCCTTCTTCGTGCCGATGCGGAATGTAATTCTCAAAGTGCGCGCCGGTTTTTTTCAGGAAATCGTGCAGCAGAACGCCGCCTGGAATCCCGTCGCAGTCGTAGTCGCTCCAAACCGCGATTTTCTCTCCGGAAATAATAGCCGCCGCGAGCCGCTCGGCGGCTCGCGGCATGTCGGTCATAAGAAGCGGATCGAAGAGATGCGCGTCATAGGAAGGGTTCAGGAATTTCTCGGCCTCCAATTTGGTAGCGATGCCGCGGCGGGCGAGCAGGGCGGCAGTGAGGTCGTCGTAGGCGGAGAGTTCTTCTCGGATCACGGAATCGAGCGGGTCATGTAATTGGAACATCGTGCACTCGATTGTACCAAGAATGGATTGCGGTATCCTACTGGAATGGATGACCTCACAAATTCTTCCGAAGCAAGCTGTATTTTCTGCAAGATCGTGCGGGGCGAAGTGCCGAGCGAGAAGGCGCATCACGAGGATGACAAGATAGTCTCGTTTCCCGACTATCGGCCCGTACGGCCGGGCCATACGCTCGTCGTCCCCTCGGCGCATTACCGGTGGTTTTGGGAATTGCCGGATGATATCGCGAATGATCTTTTCAAGGTGGCGCGCACGTTAGCCAAAGAATTGAAAGAAAAATATGACGCCGATTACGTGCGGCTCTCTATCGTTGGCAAAGACGTACCGCACGTACACATCCACCTCATTCCGCAAAAATTCAGCGACTCGGTTTCCGCAGCGTAGCCCCGCTTCTTTACTTATCAACGATATACGACGACCGTCCATCTTTGTGGATAGAAAAAAGAACCGGGCCCTAAGGCCCGGGATTAGCCATTGTGAGGCGCAGGCGCTCCACATCCATTGCGCCTCGCGCGAGCCGGGTGAGGAGCCGGTCGAGCCCGTCGGCGAAGGGGCCGAGTTGGCAGAGAGCGGCCAATCCTTCGGCGACGATGTTCATGCGCTCGTCCGACTCGGCGGTGGGCGCGAATGACTCGAACCACACGACCTCGTCCTTGCTCCCCGCCTCCTCAAGCCAGCCTCGGACCAATTCAATGGTCGAGAGATTCGTGTTCACCGCATACACTCCCCCATCGGGCGTCCGCGCGAGAAACAAACTAAGGGCCATCATGCCCTCCTTTCCGTTTTTTAGTATGCACATTAAAACTTAGGCCTCGATGAATTCCGCTCGCAGTGCATATAAAAACGAAACGGGTCGCGCCAATTGTTAATTCAACGCCTCGATGCCTGGGAGCGTGCCGCGGGCGAGGAATTCGAGCATGGCGCCGCCCCCGGTGGAGATGAACGAGAATCTTGGCAACAAACCGAGATCCTCGATGGCCGCGATCGTATCGCCGCCGCCAATGACCGACCGGGCGCTCGAGTCAGCCACAGCTCGGGCGAAATCCTGAGTTCCCTGCTTGAATCCGTTCTCATAATTGCCGAGCGGGCCGTTCCATAGGACAGCGCGCGCTTTCTGCGCGAGGCCGGCGAGAAGCGCCGCAGTGCCGGGGCCGTGATCCAGAATGACTTCATCCGGACGCACGCTTTCTATCGAGGACAGCCGCGCATATCGATGCGCATCGGGTTTCCCTTCCTCAAGAGCCGGTACGACCCAGGCGTCGATCGGCAGGACGAGCTTCCTATTCTCAAGGAGAGTCTTAATTGCCGCATCCGGAGCGGCTGATACGAGAGACTTCCCTATCTCCATGCCCGCCGCTTTCAAAAAATCCGTCGCTAGCGCGCCGCCGACGAACACATGGTCGTACGTTTCGACTAGCGATTCCAGCGCCGGTTCTTTCGTGCTGAATTTCATGCCGCCGATCGCGGCGAGCGCAGGATGCTTGGGCGTCCGCGCTTTCTCGAGTTCATGCACTTCTTCTTCGAGCAGGAGGCCGGCGTATGAAGGCAATATTTTCGGTATGCCGACGATCGAGGCGTGAGGCCTATGGCTGGCATCGAAGGAGTCCTGGACGAATACGTCCGCGAGCTCCGCGAGCGCGTGCGCGAAGGCGGGGTCGTTCGCTGTCTCTCCCCGGTGTCGGCGCAGGTTCTCGAGTACGAGCACGTGCCCGCTCGGCAGCGCGCGCGCTGCCGCTCGCGCGGCGGCCCCGACCGATTCCTTGCAGAATGATACGTGGGGAATGTGGGAACCAAGCGCTCGCGCGACATCCGCAAGCGTTTCCGTCCCCTGCCTGCCTGCCGGCAGGCCGGCTTCTCCGACATGGCCGATTAAGATTACGCGCGCGCGGCGATGCGTGAGAAAGCGGACCGTAGTGAGGGCCCGGCGCAAGCGATAGTCGTCGAGTATTTTCCCGTCTTTGATCGGAACGTTGAGCGCCGCGCGTACGAGGATGGGGATGTGCTCGAAGCGCGGGATGGATATGACGCTCCTCATGCTACGCGAGCTGCTTTACCGAAGCCGCGAATAGTCGGGGATCCACCGAGGCGTGGCCGATAAGAAACCCATCCAGGCCGGAGCTTGCCGCGAGGTCGCGAATATTGTCCGGCTCTACGGAGCCGCCATAGAGAACGAGCGATTCTCGCGAGCTTTTGCCTCGCCTCGCCGAAGCCTCCGGCGAAGGACGGCCCGGGAGCAGTTCGGCGAGCACTTTGCGGATATAGAGGGTCATTTCGCCGAGGTCATTCGCGCTCGCGGCTGCGTCGGCACTCTTACCGATCGCCCAGAGCGGTTCGTAGGCGACAATTATTTCCGCGCGCTCCCTGGGCGCGACAGCAGACAGGGCGGATGTCAGTTCTTCGCGTATGAACGAGAGATACCGTCCCTCGGCATCCCGTTCAGGTTCGCCGACGCATAGAATTGGCCTCAAACCTTGAGCGAGCGCGTGGGAAATTTTCTCCGCAACTGAAACGGCCGTATCTCCTCTCGCGCGGCGTTCGGAGTGTCCGATAAGCGCATAGGCGGCGCCGACCGCCTCGAATGCGCCGGCGGTTATCTCGCCGGTCTGCGCGCCGCCAGTCGTCACCGATATGTCTTGCGCGGCGAAGGCCACGTTAGACCGGTTGTTCAGCGCGAGCGCGCCTAAGAGCGGCGCGGGGGGAGCGAGTACGATAGTCGCCTGGCTTTGTCGCGCAAGTCGCTTAGAGACGGCCAAAAGCTTTTTCGCGCGGGCGAGGTCCTCCACGTATGCCTTCCAATTCGCGACGATAAGCATTCCTTAATAGTAGCAGGCTCTAGGCACTCGGACAGGCGCTAGGCTCTAGCTTATTCCTGATCTGGGGCTGCTAGCGCCTAGAGCCTAGAGCCTAATAGCTAGCGCGTTATCGCGTACGTGCCTGGGACGAAGCTCCAGCTCCCGCCCGGACCCGATTCAAAAACAGAGCTAGGGAGGCCGGTGTCGTACACGATGCTCGCGGAATTTGCGAGCGTAATTTTGTAGCCGGTCACCTCTCTGAGCGACACAGAATTGGCAAGCGGAATGAGCCCGTGCGCGGCGTATGCGACGAGCGCGGAAGCGCTGTTGCCCAGTTCGAAGGCCACGACGGCGCCGCCCAGCTCCGCGCTGTTGTTCTGCGAAATTAGGAAGACGAACGAGCCGGGAGTTCCGGAATTCTCGAACGTGGCTGTATTCCGGACGGTGATTATACTGCTCGTCAAGCGGTTCGCCGGATTATCGGCGATGATGGCGACATTTTTCGATCCCAGCGACGGGTCCATTTTCACCTTGGCGGAGTTCTGCACCGAGATATTCCCCGCTACCCAGATATGGCCTCGTACGGTAACGACGGCGCTATTGCTTATCACGAGATCGCAGGGGATTTTAACGGGTCCGAGCGAGATTGCTCCGGAAGAAATCGTATACTGGCCTCCCGAACAGCTCGCGACTCCTCCAGCGGCCGCTTGCGCTTCCCAAGAAGCGATCTGAGCGTCGGATATAGGCAGCGGGGCGCTCGTCTGATCCGCGCTGCCCGGGAAAGAAGTCCCGGCCACAGTCGTATTCACCTTTGTCTCATAGTAATGAGCATCCGTGTCAATAATCGTGTTGGCCGATGCGTTTCCGATCGAGTGCGCGCGCACGGTTCCGGTCGCATGCACGCCGTAGACGAGGCCGTTCGCGCCCGCGGAAATGATATCCCCGTACACCATATTATTGGTCCCGTCGCCTGCCACTCTTCCGTTCGAGAAAATATTTCCGCTTACTATCGAATTGTTGCGCATCTCGAAACCGCCGTTCCCCGACTGTATTCCGTAATGGAATGAGATGCGGGAATCCACTATCCCGACATTCGCTCGGACTGTCTTCATTGCCCTCCTTTCCCCGCTGCTCGGCACATAACCGGTGGCGGTGACCCGCCTTGTTTCTTGGTCGATGGTCGCGACTTCGATCGTGAATGTCCCTTCTCCTAGGGACGTTTCAGCAGTGCCGCCGTAGAATGGATCGTCATTTAATCGCTCGACGGCGAGATCGAGCGCGCCTTCCGCAATGGCGAGCGCTTGAGCGCTCGCTACTCTAGATCGCTCTACTTTCCCGTAAGAAATTACGGAACCTACGAGCGCAGTTGCGACTGTTGCGAAGATGCCCATAAAAACCAGTGTAAGCAAGAGAACGTAGCCACGCTGGTTGCTAGTTGCTAGTTGCTGGTTACTGGGCCTCTTTCCGCCAGCCTCCAGTATCAAGTTTCCAGGCTCCAGATTCATGGCAAATTGCGCAAGTACCAAATGCCAGAGAGACGGCTCTCGACTGCCTGCTGTTTGAATTGCGCTCGTGTCGAGAGGTCCGCCGCGACGCTCGTCGAGCTCTCAACGGCAGGATTGTCATATGCGAATGAGAGCGACGCGAGAGTCGAGGAAAGCAGAGTAAGACCAGAGCGGCGGATACTGCCGGGCGCCGACTCAGTGAGTCGGTAGAGCGAGTTTCCGGAGGTATAGAACGCGATGTGGTCGTACGTGTCTGGAATGAGACCGCCGGCGCTGTCGACTGCCGGCACCTCAAGCACAAGAGTCGCGGCAGCAGATTCGTAGACCGTGCCGGTAAAATCGCGGGAAGAGAGTATTCGTCGGGCGGGCAAGACGGCTTCGCCGAAGGCGCTCATTGCCGCGCTCGAGCTGCCGGCAGTGGCGATCGAAGCCTCCTCATACCCGTACGTCGAATTGAAAAGGATGTAGAGATTCGTGAGCGCGGCGAGCTCGAATACCGTGAGCGCAATGACGATGCTCGTTTCCACGAGCGTAAACCCCTGGCGGCTGGCCGCTCGGTGCTGGTTTCTGGTTGTTCCCTCCGTCTTGCCAGCATCCAGTATCAAGTCTCTAGTTTCCAGCGTCATGGCAGTCCGGCATCCTGAGTGACGAGGGTCGTAAGCACGACCGCTGCAATCTGCCCCGCCTCGAGCCACGACACGGACACGCTCGCCTGCTTGGTCCGCGCGCTGTACGAACTCACGGCCGTCGAGGCCGCCGCTCCTGGGAGCGAGGCAAGCAGCGGATCGGTGAACGGTCCGCTTGCCGGGAGCGCGCCGTATCCGGCTCCGCGCAGCCGCTCGATTTGCGTTCGGGCCATCGTAAGGGCGAGGCTCTGGTCGCGCGCCTGCCTGGCGTTCATCGGCAGGCGCGCGAGCACAGCGCTCACTCCCGTGATGACGATGGCGATAATCGCTACCGCGACCGTGACTTCAATCAGTGTGAATCCCTTCGAGCGCATATCTTTATATCGCCGATGAGATCTGGTAGATCGGCGCGATCATCGAGACGGCGAAGATGCCGACGAACGCGCCGATAAAGAGCATGAGGAGCGGCTCGATGATCGCCGAGAGGTCCTTTGTTTTTCCCGCGACGTCTTCTTCGTAGAATTCGGCGATCTGCTTCAGCATCTCGGCTACCTTCCCAGTCTCTTCGCCTACGGCGAGCATATCGCTCATGAGAATGGGATAGAGCTTCGTATGCTGGCTGAAAGAAGCGGAGAGCGGTTCCCCTTTCCGCACGTGCTCTTCGGCGAGCTCAACGACGCGGGCGAACGCGGAGGCATGCACCACCTCCTTCGTTATGGATAAAGCCTCGAGCACCGGAACGCCGGCGGACAGTAGCGAAGAGAGCGTCCGGGCCGCGCGCGCCGTGTACGTTTCGCGTACGAGGTCCTTGATGACTGGCAGATGGAGCGCTACGGCGAGCACGGTCGTTCTTCCCGGCTTCGATCTCAGGAACGCGATAAGTCCCGTAATAAGGGCTGCGAGCGCAAAAAGCGCGAGGGCGAGATTCCCGACGAGGAAATTCGACAACGCGATAATAACGCGGGTCGCGAGCGGCACCTCGACCCCGAGCGAAGTGAACGTGTTTGTGAGAGTCGGCACTACGTAGATGAGCATCAGGATGCCGACGGTGATAACCGCAGATATGACGATTATCGGATAAATCATCGCTCCTTTTATCTTCTTCACGAGCTCCTCGGAATGCTCCATTTGAAGCGCGATGACCTTGAGCGAATCGGCCAAGGTCCCCGACTCTTCGCCTGCCCGGGCCATCGCAATGAAAAGCGGCGAGAACACGCGCGGGTATCCGGCCAGCGCTTCATGGAATGAAGAACCCTTTTTTACTGATTCCGCCAGGCCTTCGGCGACTGCCTTCAGCCGCTTATTGCCCGATTGCCGCTCGATGACGCTGAGCGCGCGCGAGATGGAAAGGCCGGCCGAAAGCATAGCCGCCAGATTCTTGGCGGTACGCACGACCTCGATGCGCCGTATGCCCGTGCCGATCGTAAAATTGAAGCGGGAAAGTTCTCTCCAGGACCAGCTATAGCGCGGCGAGATAGAGACGACGAAACCGCCCTCGCTCCTCACGTGATCGTACACCTCAAAGCGGGAGGCCGCCTCGACGGCGCGCACTTCATCGGGAACGCCTTCTTTTCGTACTGTGATGCGGAATTTCATCCCGTTAGAAATAGGACGCGGACCATCTCTCAACTCCGCATTTTTTGCTAAAGAAACTAGTCATACGACAATTATAGTATAGCGTTTCATAAAATGGCGTCCGCGATTTCTAACGGGATCATGTTTGTTCGGTTACGGTGCGCAGCACTTCCTCGATCGAAGTGATGCCGCGCGCGGCTTTGTAGAGGCCGTCCTCGATCATCGTCAGCATGCCTTCCTTCTTCGCCTGCGCCTCGAGCGCGTCGGAGGTGCCGGAGTGCAGGATGATGTCGCGGATCGCGGGCGAGACGGCGAGCACCTCATGGATCCCGATGCGGCTCTTATACCCGTCTGCGCAGTCAGGGCTTGCTGTCGGGCGGTAGAACTGAAGCGAGTCAAGCGTTGCCCCCGCTTTCACGAGCTTCTCTTCGGTCAGAGCCCGGAACGCGCTCGCGAATTCTTCTTCGCGCGCGATCTTAGCGCGCATCGCCGCGTCCATCGCGTAGGTCTCCTTGGTTTCGCAGAGCCGGCGCACGAGGCGCTGGCCGACGATCACGCGGATAGTGGAAACGAGAAGGAACGGCTCCACTCCCATATCGATGAGCCGCGGAATTGCGCCAGAGGCGCTGTTAGTGTGGATCGTAGAAAGCACGAGGTGGCCCGTAAGCGCGGCGTTGATGGCGAGCGAGGCCGTCTCGCCGTCGCGGATCTCGCCGACCATTATTATGTCCGGGTCCTGACGCACGAGAGAGCGCAGGCCGTTCGCGAAGGTAAAGCCGATCTGGGGGCTCACTTGCGACTGGTTCACGCGCTTCATCTGATACTCGATCGGATCCTCGATGGTCGAGATGTTGACTCCCGGCTGGTTCAGGATGTCGAGCATCGTATATAGGGTCGTCGTCTTACCGGAACCGGTCGGGCCGGAGATTAGGATGATGCCGGTCGTCTGCTTGAGCGCCTGATGGATCTTCTCGAGCGTCTCGCCGTGGAGCCCGAGCATCTCGAGCGTGAAGCCTTCGCCAGTCTCGCGCAACAGACGCATCACCGTCTTCTCGCCGAAGAAGGTCGGGAGGATCGAGACGCGGAAGGAAACGCGGTCCGATTCGGTCTCCATTTTGAAGCGGCCGTCCTGCGGCAGCCGCTTCTCGTCGAGCTTCAGATTGGAGAGCACTTTGATGCGCGCGACGATGCCGGCGGCGGCGATCTTCGGCAGGGTCATGGCATCGTGCAGGATGCCGTCGATGCGGTAACGGACCAATACCTCGGTTTCCATCGGTTCTATATGGATGTCGGAAGCGTCCTGGACTATCGCGTGCCGCAGGAGCGTATCCACGATGCGCACGATAGGCAGATCCTCCGCCATCTTTTTCAAGTCGTCGCCCGAAAGATCCTTTCCGCCTTCCGTGATATGGCGGATTTTTCCCGCTTCGGCCGAGATGATGTCGCCGAACTCGTCCTTGAGCGATTTCTGATACTGCAAGAGCGCGGCCTTGATGCTCTCGGTGTCGGTGAGCCTCGGCAATATCTTAAGGCCGGTCTTCTTGCGGACCGAGTCGATCGCGGCGAGATCGGCAACGTCGAGCATGGCGACCTCAAGAGACTGGGCGGTCTCGTCTTTCTTGTACGCGATGATGTTATGCGTGCGCGCGATGGGCTCGGGAATGAGCGCGAGCACTTCTACGGGCACGCGATGGTCCTTCAGGTTCACGAACGGGATGCCGAGCACGTACGCCTGGATGCGCCGCAGGGCGTCTTCAGAAAGCGAGCCGCGGGAGACGAGGATATCGCCGAGCGATTGCTCGCGCTTCGCCGCCTCTTCGGCGGCGGCGTCAATTTCTTTTTTAGGCACGAGCCCCGAGTCGAGAATAAACTCCTTGAGCTCGGCTTCGGATACTTGCATTGTCAAAAGTATAACGCGCCGGAGCTTCGCTCCGGCGCGTTTTCCGCACGTTTACGCAAGTCAGGCTCTTGGCCTGTCTGTCTTACAGCGCTGTAGCGAGCGCCTTCAGCTTTGAAGCGAGCGGGCGCAACTTCTCGATCTCTTCTCTTATGGGCTGTACCGCCTCTTTTACGACTGCCGGTTCCCAACCAGCAGTGTGCAGATAGTACTGCTCAATTTTGAGCAACCTATCCAACTTGTCATGAGCTCGGTAGCAAGCCTCCTGCAGCTCGTCTCTTGTAGCCAGCCTGTCTTCGATGATGCTCCTGTGTACGCCTTCTGTGCCCCTATGGTCAGCCCTCCTAGTCCTGACTCTCGCCTGTTCGTCTCTCAAGTACAGATACACGGTGAAAAAGCGGTAGCCTGCTGGCTCACTGATAGTGGATGCGTACGGGTTACACTCGAACCTCTCGAACCAGTTTTATCACTAACTCCACGCTACCCTCCTCCGTTCATGATTTTGTGCGGGTCCAAGGCCGCTCTCGGCGAATTTCCCAGTCCTCTGAGCGGCAAGATCACTTATTTAGCGTCAGAAGGGCCGGATGCCATTATGAGAGCGGTTGAGCAGGAAGAGCGGGAGATTCGGGATAAGATGCGGTTAGCCGCTTCCCTCTCGGCGGAGCTCTCTGAGATGGCGATGAGCCAGAACTATTCGATCCCAAAGATCAAATTCGTTCAAGAGCGCGATTTAAGCGACTACTTGCATAAACAGATGGAGACGTGGATGAAAAATGGCAAGCGATACGACAATACCTGGTGGGGTTATCAGGACCACTCCTTTACCGAGCAATATGAGGAATTTATCGAATCCAGTTGGAAGTTCGATCCCTCTGTAAAAGTCCGTTTTTTCTCGAATCGCGCAGATATCGAAGGAGAAATGGAGAAAAGACACGGGGAACGCCGCGTGCGGCCGCTCCCGCCGGGAAATGAATTCGATTCTTCTCTCTGGGTTGCGGGAGACTATATTCTGATGGTCCGCACGCGCGAGAAGCCGCACTATTTAGTAGAAATCTATGATCCCGTACTTGCGCGTAACCAGCGCCAACTCTTTAAAATGCTCTGGGACTCCGCCAAAGAAACCCAATATAAAGCAGACTAGCTTTAATGGAGGTGGGTTTGATGGACACGACGTGTCCATCACTGTGGCAGCCTGGTGCATGTCCGCACGATCGCGTGGACGCTCAAAGTAGCGTCGCGTTTCAGTGTGTATTGACGATGAGCGCACATTGTATATCATAGGCGCATGACTACGTTGAATGTCAGAATTGAAGAAAAAACCAAGAAGGCCGCCAAGAAGGCGCTCGAAGGAGTTGGGCTGGACTTATCTAGTGGCGTGAAGCTTTTCTTGAATCAGGTGGTGACGGAGCAAGGCCTGCCCTTTATGCCCACCAAGAATCCTGCCGCATTGCGGGCAAAATGGGACCGCGAGGTCGCCGATGCTATCAAGAACGGTAAGAAGTACACCAGCACCAAAGAACTTTTCAAGGATCTCGGCATATTTTCAACCGCTCATTCCGGAAACTGAAAAAATCTGGAAGGCTTACCTCCAACCTCGCATATGACTTTAAGTTGGTAACAGAATACCTGTGTTCCGGTAAGATTCTGCCGGAAAAGTATCGAGACCATGCTCTTTCGGGTGAATTTGCTGGCTATCGCGAATGCCATATTAAAGACGATTTATTGCTGATGTATGAGATACGCGGCGGACGCATCATTGTGTTTGTAGATACAGGGTCACATGCGCAGCTATTCGAATGAAGTTGCGCGGACAGAGCGCTTTTGGTAGCATTGGCGCATCTGAAAGCCCCGGCGGGGCTTTCGTTATCAAAGAGATTTAGTGCTGTAAGTACATACATAATCCATAGCGACCATGATTGACCTAAAAACAATCCACGCAGTACTCGGCGAGTTCGAGGACCGGGGCATCAGCAAAGAAACGATGATAGAAGCTATCGAGGCGGCGATGGCGACTGCCTATAAGCGCGAATACGGCAAGCGCGGGCAGGTAGTGCGCGCCAAGCTCGATCTCAACACGGGCACTATCGCCTTCGAGCAGGTGAAGACCGTCGTCGACGAAACGACCGTGCGATTTGCTTCGGAAGCCGGTGAACCAGAAACCAGAAACCAGAAACTCGAAGCCAGCCGTTACGAGCATGAGGAAGAACTGCAGGAGGGCGAATTGCCGCGCTTCGACCCCGAGAAGCACATCCTGCTCGCCGACGCGCGGCTCATCAAGCGCGGCGCGCAAGTGGGCGAAGAGATCATCTTCCCGCTAGAGCCGCAGGACGATTTCGGCCGCATTGCGGCGCAGACGGCCAAGCAGGTCGTCATCCAGAAAGTCCGCGAGGCTGAAAAGCTATCAATGATGGAAGAATTCAGCGAGAAGAAGGGTCAGATCGTATCCGGGATCGTCCAACGCATGGAGCGCGGGGCGATTTTCGTGGATCTCGGGCGCACGACCGGTATTATCCCCTATGAAGAACAGATCCCGGGCGAGCGCTACCGTATCGGCGAGCGCATCCGTGCTTATTTGTACTCGGTGGACGAAGGTTTCCGCGGCGTCTATCTGCGGCTCTCGCGCGCGCATCCGAAATTTGTCATTAAACTTTTCGAACTTGAAGCGCCGGAATTGGCTTCGGGCGCGATCGAAGTGAAAGCTATCGCGCGCGAGCCTGGCAGCCGCACGAAGATCGCCCTCGTCTCGCTCGATACGCACGTCGACCCGGTCGGGTCGCTCGTCGGCCAGCGCGGCGTGCGCGTCTCGATAGTCATGAGCGAGCTTGGCGGCGAGCGCATCGACATCATCGAGTGGAATTCCGACGCGCGCGAATTCGTGCGGCAAGCGCTCTCCCCCGCCAAGCCGCTCGAGGTCGCGCTAGACGAGGCCGACCACCGCGCAAAGGTTACGGTCACCGAAGACGAGCAGTCGCCCGCCATCGGCCGCGGCGGGCAGAATGTGCGGCTGGCCGCGAAGCTGACCGGCTGGAACATCGATATCGTTTCGGCTGGCGGCGGCGAAGCTGTCAGTGCTGACGCAGGAAGTGCCGTAAGTACCGAAGGTGTCGAAGATGCTGACACAGGAAGTACTGACGCAGGAAGTACCGGCGAAGAGCCCGCTGTAGCAATGGGCGCGATGCCTACTGAAGCCTCTGAAATAATCACTGACGACTCGTCCGAGATAACCGCCCTGCCTGCCGAAGAAGAACTGACCGAGCTTCCCGCGAGCGACGAGACCGTCGCCGACAAAGAAGAAGACCGCGACAAAGCGAAGGACGATTAACTAGGCTCTAGGCGCTAGGTGACTGCTAGAATCTAGCTCCTGCTGCCTGCCCGATAATTTGGCTTATTTGCTGCTTATCTCAAGTAGCGCATGTTGCGGTCTCAAAAACTACTTGACAAAGTAGACAGAGTATGCTAGGGTGTTAGCAAGCCAGTGGTTCTCTGACAGAACCCATAGGTAGCCAGGGACAAGGCAGAACAATCGTCGCGTCCGCCAGCGGGCGGAGCGGCTACTGCAATGTTGTTCCTCGTTGCCGGACTGCATCCGCGACGAAGTAAAGAGGTTAAACCTCTTTACTTGTTGTATGGATCGGTACGGTACGAGGGATCGCACTGCGCCCTTCGTAGCTCAAAAGCGAAGAAGGGTGAGCGATTCCCTGAAGGCGCGCGAAGAAGTAGTTCGCGTCGCGGCGAACCCCGCGCCCGAGGGTTAAATCGGCGAGAAAGGAGGTGCACGGATGAAAAATCCGTGGAGCGGGCTCTAAGCGAGCCCGTTGCAGTGCACATCCGCCCGCGCGTGCGGCGACGTCCCGCCTATAGCGCGAACACGCTAGGGACGAAGCGCATGCGACGGCGACATACCCCGACGCCCTTTGCCCTTCGACAAGTTCAGGGCAGGCCGGGCTAAGGGTATCTTCCCGCTTATCCGCGGGGAGTCAGGAGCCGGGTTTATTCACTTGCCGGCTGACGAAATAGAAATCAAGTGGACGGCACGTGTCGCCTGCCGTTAAGCGGCGACACCGGTGCGGGGAGCCCAGCCGTAAATGGGCTCCAGCCCTGCTCGCGCTTCGCGCGACGGGCAAGCAGTTCTTTTTGTTCTTTGGTTAATCGGTTGGACAAACGCCGGATGGTTCCGTGCGTTTGCTCCTCTGTTCAGCCCGCGAGGGTCTCGTTGGTTGATTGAGGATTTGCATTACTGCTAAAGCTCCCGCTTCGCCGGACTTCAGCGAGGCGAGTAGCGCCTAGCGCCTCAGTCTGCTATTTTATTTTCATATGAATTTACTGCACGATATTGAGCCGGGCACGAAAGAAGAAATGAGCGTTATCGTCGAGATCCCGAAAGGCTCGATGAATAAGTACGAAATTGACAAGAAAACGGGCCTCATCGCGCTAGATCGAGTTTCTTATACTACCCAGCAATTCCCCGTCGATTACGGCTTCGTGCCGCAAACATTGTGGGATGACGGCGACGCGCTCGACGTCATCGTACTTACGACTTATCCGCTTGCGCCGGGAATCTTGGTGCGCGTCCGACCGGTCGCCATCATGCACATGATCGACGGCGGCGATGCCGACGATAAGGTTATCGGGGTGCCGGTTGATGACCCTCGATGGAAGGAGGTGCAGGACCTAAAGGACGTCAATAAGCATACGCTCAAAGAAGTGGAGCATTTCTACAAGACGTACAAAAATCTTCAGAACAAGGTTGTTGAAGTGACCGGCTTCGGCGGCAAAGCGGAAGCGGCTTTTGACCGGGCGCACAATATGTATCAAGAGAAATCGGGCAAATAATTTCTGAAAAAAGCACCCCGCCTGTTCTTAGGAACAGGCGGGGTTTGCTATACTTATGCCATGGCATCGTTCCTCCTCAAACCCGAAGAAGAGTTGCGCGTCTCGATGACGGAAGACGCGCTCCCTCAGGCTCCCTCAGCTCCAGTTTCCGTTTCTGCACCCATGAAAACCACGACGCCCGCAATGCCCGGTGCCAAATCAGATTTGGCACCGGGCGTACCCTCATCCAAGCGGCAATCGTGGGGCGCCGTGCTCTCCATAATCGTCATTATGCTCATGATCATCATCGGCGCCTTCTACACATGGGGCAAGCGGATCGCGGAGCAAAATCAAATTCCTGCCGGGTTTACCCCTTAGGAATTTGATTTATTGCGGGGTTTTAGGTAGCGTACTAATATTATGAAAACCACATCACCGCGTGCTTCCATGCTCGTGCCGATGGTCGTCGAGAAGAGCCAGTTCGGCGAGCGCGCCTACGACATCTACTCCCGCCTCCTTAAGGAGCGCATCGTATTTCTCGGCGGGCCGATCGACGACGATACGGCGAATCTGGTCATTGCCCAGCTCCTGTTTCTTGAAGCGGAGGATCCGAAGAAGGACATTTATCTCTACATCAACTCGCCGGGCGGGTCGGTGACCTCTACGCTCGCGATGGTGGATACCATGAATCATGTCAAACCGCCGGTTTCGACTGTGTGCGTGGGCATGGCGGCTTCGGGCGCGGCGATCCTCCTTTCTGCCGGGGAGAAGGGCAAGCGCTTCGCGCTCCCGAATGCCGAGGTGATGATCCATCAGCCGCACGGCGGCGCCGAAGGTCAAGCGACCGATATCGAGATCACCGCGAAGCAGATCGTGAAGCTGCGCGAGCGCTTGAACCAAATTCTCGCGAAGAATACCGGTCAGCCGTTCGAGAAGATAGAAAAAGACGTCGAGCGCGACTTCTTCATGACCGCAGAAGAAGCGAAGAAGTACGGCTTGGTGGACCAAGTGTATAAATAATAATTTTGTGCTACAGTCGGAGCTGTTCGGGGAATTTATTGATTCTTGACCTCCGCGCCCGTGCCGGCGCGGCGGATAATTGAAACGGGCGTATGTCACTCAACATAATATTGGTAATGCTCGCGCTTTCAGGCGTGGGCGGCGTCGTTTTGGGTTATGTGCTGCGCGTCTTGATCGGCCTTGCCCAGCGCAGCTCCGTCGAGATCGAAACGAAGCGCAAACTGCTCCAGGCGAAGGAGCAGGCGGCGAAGATCATCACCGATGCGGAATTTCGCGGAGAGGTCATCGAGACCGAGCGCTTGGCGACTGTCGAGGAGCGAGAAGAGAAATTGACGGCAAGAGAGGAGCACATTGCCTCGCGGGAGGAATTCCTAGACTCCCGCCAGCGCGACTTCGACGAGAAAGAAGACGAGGTGCGCACTCGCGAACTAGAAGCTTCCAAGCTCAAACAAGAAGCAGAACGCCTGGCGGGAGAGCGTATCAAAGAATTGGCAAAGGTTGCGCACCTGACCGAGGAGAAAGCGCGCGAGCAGCTTTTTTCGGAAATCGAGCGGACACACGAGGAAGCTATCCTCCTGCGCTTGCAGAAGCTTGCCGCCCACGGGCGGGAACGGCTCGAGGCCAAGGCGCGCGAGATCCTCATCTCGAGCATCCACCGCTTGGGAAATGCGGTGAATGCCGATGTCGTCTCGCTCTCGGTCCCTCTCCCTTCCGAGGACGTGAAGGGAAAGATCATCGGCAAGGAGGGCCGCAACATCAAGGCTTTCGAGCGCGCGACCGGCGTGGACGTCCTTATCGACGACGCGCCTGACCGGATCTCGCTCTCCTCCTTCGACCCTCTGCGTCGCGCTATCGCCAAGATCGCGCTCGAGAAGTTGATAGCCGACGGCCGCATCCAGCCGGCGAAAATAGAGGAGACAGTCGAAAAGACGCGGGTAGAGATCGCCGAGATAGTGAAGCAGAAAGGCGAAGAGGCGGCGTACGAATGCGGCGTCCTCGGCCTCGATCCGCGGCTGATCGCTCTGCTAGGCCGTCTCCATTTTCGCTCGAGTTTCGGCCAGAACGTGCTCCAGCATTCGATAGAGATGGCGCATATCGCGGGCATGCTCGCCGCCGAAGTGGGCGCTGATCCCGCTATCGCGCGGGCCGGAGCGCTCCTCCATGACATCGGCAAGGCGGTGGACCACGAAGTGCAGGGCACGCACGTCGAGATCGGCCGGCGGCTCCTCGAGAAATTCGGCGTCGACAAGCGCGTCATTCTCGCTATGCAGTCGCACCACGAGGATTTCCCCTACGAAACGCCCGAAGCGGTCGTGGTACAGGTCGCAGACGCGATCTCGGCCGGCCGGCCGGGCGCCCGGCGCGACACGGTGGACCGCTATCTCGAGCGCCTGGGCGATCTCGAGCGCCTGGCCACGACGTTCGGTGGAGTGGAGAAAGTGTATGCCATCTCCGCCGGCCGCGAGATCCGCGTTTTCGTGAATCCCGGCAAGGTTTCCGACATCGCGATGCACAAGCTCGCCAGGGATATCGCGGCACGTATCCAAGAGGAACTCCGTTACCCGGGCGAGATCAAGGTAAACATAATCCGCGAGAATAGGGTGGTTGAATTCGCACGGTAAGTGTGCTTGTATTTTGTCAGAGTTCGTTCCATTCCCCAGATCACGGAGGTGTGTCATGTACCGCCACCGCCTGCCAATATCCCTTTGCGTGCTGTTGCTCGCAGGAACGCTCACAAGGCCGGTATCGTTCGCCCTAGCGGCGCCCCGCACTGTCTGCTCGGAGCATCCGGAACTTGCGGGCCGTCTGGTAGAGTGCGAGCGAGCTCGCCGTTTACCAGAAAAGGTCAGCTCCAAGGAGGCTCGTGTCCTAGTGGACGAGCTTCTGAACGAGTACTGCCGGGTGAATTACCCGGAGTACAGCCGTTTTGACGGAGAAACATGCGTGCCGGACAGGAAAAAAGAATGATTCCGCCCCGGCACGTCCTCGGCTCCCTGAAGCTTCGCGGAACGGCGAAGCGGAGGGAGCCTGTTGTTTTTTATTCCGCGCTATCCACTGGGAGTTGGCAAGGGTATTGCGCGAAAAGCGGCGCATTCTATACTTATTTCATTACCCGATTAAACATTCCCATGGCCAACAAAGCAGACATAATTGACAAGGTGCACAGCACGCTCGGCTCGACGAAGGCCGACGCGGAGCGCGCCGTTGAGACGGTGATAGATTGTATCGTTTCCAGTCTGAAATCTGGCGACGAGGTATCGGTCGCCGGACTCGGCATCTTCGCGACCAAGGCGCGCCCGGCGCGGGAGGGTCGTAACCCGCGCACCGGCGAGACGATCCGCATCGCGGCGACCCGCACGGCGAAGTTCCGCCCGGCGAAGGCGCTCAAGGAGGCGATCCGCTAGCCAGTTAGGTGCTAGGCTCTAGCCAACGCGGCCCCGACGGTGCGTCGGGGCCGCGCTATTCGCGGTTCGCAATTCAAGTCAAAAATCCGCGAAATACGAATTGCCCGTTTCCTTCTGACTCCTCGTCTGTCAGTAGAGACTCGCTAACCACCGCGCGAGGTATGCGCATCACGACGCCGCGAATATCCTCCCCCATTATTTCTCCCTCAACATGCCGGCAGAGATGCCCGCGCTTGCCAGTGTCGCGCGGATCCTCCTCGGCGAAATCGACGGCGGATACGGTTATATGGTCAGCTGCTGTTTGAAATCCGACCAGTGACTTTCCGAGTCCCATGGCGACTCGGAGCGACCCGGACATTTGTCCCTCCGCGAAGGCGAGCCTAATGCCCTCCGGATCCGGGATGACGGCATTGGCATAGTGCGAGTCGCCCATGCGCTCGCCGACCTTGAAGCCATGGTTCAATTCGAGCGCTTCCATAATGCGTGTGAATTTTTCCACACGCACGAGGCACCCGCCTTCAATGAAGCGCCTATATATCGCATTTACCTCTTTCCCCTTGAGTAGCGATAAGCCGAGCTCGTTCTCCAAAATGTCGAAGAGTTCCGGCAGGTTTTGCTTTATAAACTCCGGGTCTCTAGACTCCTCAAGAGCGCGTGATAAACGCACCGCCTTCTCCTCGTGCGTTTCCATCTGCTCGGCCTTCTCCATTGGAGCCCCCTCGTTGCTTGGCATTGTTCGTACACGTACTGTAGCATCGAACACATTTTGTTTCATTTTGTATACTATCCGCATGAACAACTACTACGCTGGTCACGAGGGCCATGCCCAGCACATTTCCGTAGGAGCTGTCATGCGGAATGCCGAAGGGTTAGTGCGCGTCCACCACTTCCCTGCTGACGCGGCGAAAGGGTTCTGGGCGGGAGAGGCCATTACCGATTTCTATATTTTGATGCGCGAGACGCTCGAGCCGAACGAGACTCTGGAACATGCTCTCGCTCGCGGGCTCGCGGAAGAATTTAACGCCGCCGCCTCCCTCGATGGCTATCTCGGCGCTATCGTGGCTACTGCCTATGCCGGTAATGACCGCGAAGGCAAGAAGCCATTCCAGAAAACGACGCTCTACTTTCTCAGCACGTACCAAAAGGACGCCGGTGAAAGGCGCGACCTCTCCGATGCCGAGGGAAAGAGCGAGCTTGAATGGAAAAGCGCCGAAGAACTCATCCCGCTCATGCGCGCGCAAAAAGAGCGTTTCGGCCGCGACGATCTCGACGAGTCTACCATACTCGAACGCTATCTCGCGCAACTGTAGCAGGCCTCTTCTGTAAAGATGAATTTCGTATTAAAGTCTATGCAGACTGCTCCCTAAGGAGGTCCTATGGGTCAGATGAGGCGCGAGCGTATTCACATCAAGCGCGGTGAGACGATCACCGAGTGCGACGGCGTCGTCGTCGCCAAGAGGAACGGGGCCTTTTACATCACTCTCCGTTCCGTCGAAGTGCCCTGCACCTGCCAGGGCTTCATCGAAGTCTACGAAGCGAAACCATCCACCCCGTCGGCATGAGTAGGCGGCTATGACGAGGCTCCATGCTCTGCTCGCACTCGTCGCATGCGCAGCGTTGGTTGACGCGGTCATTCACCTCTATACCTGGCGGGCGCGCTGTGCGCCCATCTGGCAGTTCTTCTCCGGGGTCGACTAGGAATCCCCTCATCCCGCCGGCATGCCAGGCGATGCTTGCTTCAAGAGCCGCGACCCTGTCGCGGCTCTTCTGTTTCGTGTTCCGCTCTTCTGAATCCCGAACTCGATCGGTTCTCAGAACAGCGGGCGAAGCGTTGCGCTATGGCATGAGTTTTTGCTTAATAAAACGCCGTATGTCCGATTCAACTAGGATGCGCTGGACATCCGTCCGCGCGATGAGCGCAAACGTCGGCTTCGACGCATAGGCGTTGCCGCGAGCATCGGGAATTGAAAATCCTACGTACTCGGCGCGTTTCTTCTTTCGCATCCGAACCCAGTCAATGGCGGGAACTAAATCGGTATCTGAACTGATGACAATTGCAGTATCATATTTATCGTCTACTGCTCCGACGATGAGATCAGTCGCGATTTTCACATCGATACCCTTTTCGCGCATGCGTTCAACGTGAATCGTTTGAACACCCGCGGCAGTCAGAGTTTTGTACTCCTGCATGCGCGAATCAACAGCTATCTCTTCAATGCGCGATCGGAGTTTGCTGGTCTTTATCTGCCATTTCGCCGATAGGAGCACTGACAAGAACCGGCGCTGTTCGGCCATCGCGTTCTTCGTCCTCAAATCGCCTTCTTTTTCGCGTACGGTACCGACATATAATCGCTTCCCTTCAGGGACGAGCGTGCGGCCGTTCATGAGAAAAGAAACAAAGGCCTCATAATCGAAATCTATTTCCGCGACGCCAAGTTTCTTAAGCGCAAGATGATAGAAGTTCCCTGCGTCGATGAGAATCTCGACACGTTCGGTTTCTCTCATGCAAATGATGGTAGCATGTGATTCTCGTTATTGGAGAACGAAAAACCGGCACAATCCCTTGCGGGAGGCGCCGGTGATTTTCATAGCCAGTATAACCTATCCACACACGAGGTCAACATGAAGTCTTGCCGCTGTAGATAACCCCATCCGCTCTTCTGAAAATCCAATTCGCATCAGATTTTCGGAACAGCGGGCGAAGCATTGCACTTCGCCCGAGCTTTTTAACGTGGTTTGCTCCACGCTGGAGGCTACTTCTTAATGAGCGCTTCTAAGACCGCTCCCCAGTCCTTCACGTGCTCGGATGTGCCGCCACCGTTGACGAGCATCACCTTCGCGTCCTCCACGCGAATCGTGCTTTCTCCGTATCCGAAGAAATCGAACTGGGCGACGATCGGGTCGGAGTGATGGCCGATACCCGTCACCACGGCGACGAACTTCGCGCCTTTCTTGGCAGCGAGCAGAGCGAACCCGAGCCCGACGGGCTTTTCGCCGACGCAGGACGCAGGGTCGACCGCCGTGCCGTCAGGCCCGAAGGGCGTGGACTGGCCGGCGTAGCCCTTGTGATCGACCGGCATCATGAGGTCGGTCAGCACGACGTCGAAGTCGAACTTCACTTTGCTGTACTTGCTGAACAGGGCTCCGGCCTCGACGGTAGTGCCGAGAACTGTCAGGTCGTGTCCCGCGAGCGTGGTGCGGGCGGACTCCTGATTCGCGATCTTGTCATCAATCACCAGGATCTTCATTGCCATCTCCTCGTCCTGCCTGGCCTTGCGGCTCAGGACTTACGGATCAATGTTCAACTTCCTGAGGCCATTATGACACCGTGGAGTAGTAATGTCAATAAATGGGTCATATTCCGGCCAATAGTGCCTAGAAAGTTGCATAAATACTGGCTTTGTGTATGATGTAAAAGTTGACCTAAAGGACGACACTTATACCAAAACCATGACGATTTCTGATTTGAAAGGCACCGGGCTCGACGACAAGGAGGCTGCGGCCTACCTGGCTCTCCTCGAGCTTGGCGAGGCTCACATGGGCCAGCTCGTGAAGAAGTCTAAGCTGAAACGGACGACCCTTTATGACACCGTGGAATCGCTCAAGCGTTCCGGACTCGTGAGTACGGCCAAAAGACAAAAGAAAATCATATACATAGCGGAGGACCCGCGGAAAATAGTCGAATTGCTCGACGAAAAGAAATCTTCGATCGAGAAGATTTTGCCTGAATTGCTCTCCATCACGAACACGCTGAAGAAAAAGCCGCGCATTCGCTATTTCGAAGGCATCGAAGGAATTAAAGACGTGTACAAAGACACGCTCCGCTTTCCGGATCAAAAGATGCAGACGTGGGTTTCGGAAGAAATGATCCATAAATTCGATCAGAAATTTCTCGATGAATACTATGTGCCGAAGCGGCTGGAGAAAAAGATCTGGGTAGAAGCGATCGCGCCGGATCTGCCGATAATCCGGGACTATAAGGGCATAGATAACAAGTCCTTACGCACCACCAAACTCATCGACCCGGAACAATTCCCTCTCTTGGTCGAGGTCAATCTCTACGGGCCGGACAGAATCGGCATCATGTCCTTTCAGGACCAGCTCGGGCTCATTATTGAGAGCGCCGGCATCGCCCGAACGCTGAAAAGCATCTTCGCGCTCCAGTGGATGACGCTCGATGCTTAAATTAGGCTCTGCTAATACACCTCATCGTGCGAACCTGTGTTTATTAACAAAATGGCGTCGTCCGAAATCGCGAATATGAGGCGATACTGAAATGAAATATGCGCTCCCCACAGCGACTTGAGCGGGCCTGATAACCGATGCGTCTTGTTGCGTGGGTCAAAAGGGTCTATTGCGAGTCGATCAATGAGGACAAGTGTCTTCTCCCGCAGGTCTGGGTGAGCTTTGAGAAAGTGCGTGAGTGCATGATCAAAGTGCGGCGTAGTATCGATTCGCCGCTCGGGGATCATATATGCAGGCGCTTGAACAATGCTTTCGTTGATTTATGCGAGGTTACTTTCCCTTCTTTAGCCTCTCGCATGCTCAAATACGTCTCGATGAGGAGGCGGTTGCGCGAGACGAGCTTCGCCGCCTTCTCCGTTTGTCGCACGAGTTTTTTGACTTGAGCTAAAGTCATACGATTCGAGTATACCATATCGGCCTTTTCGCTCTAACCAATAAGAAGTCCCGCATTCAGCGATGAATGCGGGACCGTTACATCCATGTTTTTACCTGCCCTCTTGTCGGGCCTTTTCGCGTATTCGCGCGAACGCGGCGAATTCCTGATCGAGCTTTGCGTGGCCGAAGCGTTGCCAGTAGATATCCACGGCTTGCTCGTACACAGCGCGGAAGTCCGTCTCTGGCGTGAGCTGCGTGACGGTGTAGTCGCGCGCGCTGTGGCCGTCCCAGCTTTCTTGTGAGCCCGCACGCAGCTCCTCGAGCGTGAACTGGCCTTCGTAGGCGAGGCGGTATGCCCCATCCGCATCGATCAAGAATTCTTCAGGCGGCCAGATCGAGATGGGCAGGTAGGAGACGGGCACGCCGTCGACATGCGTTTCGACGAAGTTGCCTCGGAACGTGACCCGCTCGCGCGCCTTGTCCTCGTCGGCTGGAAAGGACTCTAAGAATTTCCCTTCTCCGACCACTGCGGCGAGCTTCTCCACGTCCTCGACGCGGTACAGGCCGAGCGAGACACGCTCGTTGCCTGGCGTGTTGTATTTCGCACACGCCTCTTTGAGTCCGTCCCACGCCTGCGCGAAGTCGAGCTGACTTATCTCGAGGCGCGCATTGATCGCGTTGGTCGGCCCCATGGTCGTGAGGTTCAGCTTGTCTGCCAGCGGTTCGCCGGCCTTCTCATTGAGAAGAGTATTGGCTACTTGCAAGACGTCGCCCGCGTTGATGTTGGTGAGCGTCAGCAGCGATGCCACATATCCGCCCTCTTCACGAGAGCGAGTGATTTCGCGCGCATGCCGCAGTCCCTCCATAGCCGCGGCGTATGAGGACTCCCCTCTCTGCTTGTCATGGTTCGCCTCGGTGCCGTCCACAGAGATGTCGAGCCAGTCCAGTTGCAATCCTTCTGGCCATGTGCGCAACAGTTTCGTGTACGTGCCGTTGTCGATGACGCCAAGCTGCACGTCCGGCCGGCTCTCGCGAAGTTTCTTGAAGATGTCGAGGTGCCACGGCCGCAGGATTCTGCCGGCGGACATGAACTTGGCCCTCTGCTCTGCGGGGCCTTGCGGCATCGTACGGATTATGTGCTCGACGACCGCCGCTAGCTGGCCTTCCTCCGACGCCTTCCTGCTGCTCTGCTCGTCTTGGTAGATGCAGTGCGCGCAGCGGAGATTGCAGGTCCTCTCCAACAAGGCGGAGACCAGATACGGAAGCTCGTCTTTTTGCGCCAGGAGAAGCTCCGCTTTCTGCGTGTCGCTGAACGGCTTGCCGTCCACCATGTTCCAGTACCAGTGCGATGCGGACGGGGCGTAGGCGTACTCCCCGCTCTCGCGCAGCTCGGTCTGCAACGTCAGTTCTGACAGCGCTTCTTGGCTCTCGAGTTTCTGCTTCGGTTGGCCTTCCATTGTCCTCTCCATAGTAGCAGTCTGGGTTGATAACAAAGAAGCGGGGACAAGTCCCCGCTTCCGCCCGTCTCCTACTTGGAGGGGCGTCTTGCCGGCAGAGCCTTGCGGCTCTTGCCAGCGGAACCGGCGTTGGCTGTGGCCATGGACATCACCTCCTTTCTCTTGGTGTTTTGAATGCTGCGCGCACTTCTGTTCCCAAGTGGCGCGCGCACTCGGTCAGCCCGGAGCTGACAGGTTCCCCGCGCCCTACTTGGAGGGGCGCTTGGCCGGCAGAGCCTTGCGGCTCTTCCCGGCGGAACCCGAGTTGGCCGTCGGCATGGGCGTTCACCTCCTTTCAAGGATCGGTCTGAATTAAGTGTATTCGTCTTGCAGTTGACAGTAAAAAATAATCCTGTCATAGAGTGATTACTGATAGAAAAGTCTTATTCTAAATAGCAATTTCAGAGTATATATGTGTCTAAATAACTTGACAGAATTGCCCCATTTGCTACCCTTCCGGTATGCCCGCTTCTGAAACCCTCAAGCTACTTGGACTCTCAAAGAAAGAAGAAAAGATACTCACTGCCCTCCAGAGTGGTGTTGATACGCCTCTTTTATTGGCGCGTGCAACGAGAGTGTCTCGCACGGCGGCCTACGCGATTCTCTACAATCTGAAAAAGCGCGGTTTGGCTGAGTCTCATATTACGAGCGGCAAGAAAATGTGGCGGCTCGCCCCCGAGCGAGATATCGAGGGGGTGCTGTATGCGGCTAAGCGGACGCTTCTAAAGATTCCGGAAGGGACTGAGGAGGTGCACGGCCTTTCGGATGCCACGGTCATCATTCATCGCGGCCAGGACTCGATTCGAAAGGTGCTGGGCGAACTGCTCTTTGCGCACAAGAATGAGAGATTCTATTCTCTCGTTGGCGATAGTGCGGCTGTAAATTGGAATAAAACGTTCTCTCTTCAGGAGACGAACCGTTTCAATCGTGCGCTGAAGAAAAACAACATCATTGCCGAGTCAATATTCCAAGACGGGGAGCTTGAAAGAATGGCGAGAGAATTGGGAGTCTCGTGGGCGAGGGATTTCGAAGGCCGCACGACGAGAGTGGGTGTGGTAGAAGGCGAATATTTTAACCATGCCAGCCAGGTCTTCATTTTTAAACAATCCATCTACCTGATGGCCCTCGGAGAAGAGCTGGTTATTGAGATCCGCAATTCTGAAATCCAAAAGATGCTGCTCTCGTTCCTCAAATTCATGCAGGATCATTCGCGCGTCATAGATGCGAACGAGATTTTACGAGGGATTATTGCAGAGGTGGAGGGTAATAAAGAATCGGCACGCTGATTTTGTGCAGTCCACATGAGTTTCGCTACTTCAAGTACTTCTTTTTCTTTAATTTGTCCGGCAGATAGGATTCGTCGGGACTTGCCCCGAGTCCCTTCGAGGGGTATTTTTCATAGCCCTTGCCGTAGTCGAGCTCTTTCATGAGCTTCGTGACCGGATTGCGGATTTTTTTCGGGACCGGGAGATTGCCGAAGGTGCGCACATCCGCTTGGGCGGCGCGCAGGGCGTCGTAAGCTGAGCGGTCTTTCTTGGCTTGCGCGAGATACGCGACGCCGTGGGCTAGATTGATGGCGCACTCCGGGTAGCCGATCGTCTCGCAAGCGCGGAAGACTTCGTTCGCGACGACGAGCGCCGTCGGCTGGGCAAGGCCGATATCCTCGGAAGCGAACACGACCATTCTGCGGGCGATAAAGAGCGGGTCCTCGCCTGCCTCGACCATGCGCGCCAGATAATAGAGCGCCGCATCCGGCTGACTTGCCCGCATGCTTTTAATGAATGCGCTGATGGTGTCGTAGTGCTCCTCGCCTTTCTTGTCGTAGCGCAGGTGCGGCGATTCGAGCGCGCGGTTCAAGGTGTCAACAGAAACTTTCCCGTACAAGCTCGTCGCGCCTTCGAGCATCCCGAGCGCCTTGCGCGCGTCGCCGTTCGCGTATCCGAGGAGCCACTCGAACGCGGCTCTATCTACTTTCAGTTTGGTGCTTTTCACGATGGCGCGCAGGGCTTCTTCAGAGAGCGGCTCGAGCACGAAGACGCGGCAGCGCGATAGTAATGGAGCGATCACTTCGAACGACGGATTCTCCGTCGTCGCGCCGATAAGCGTCAGTTCCCCGCTCTCGACATAGGGCAGGAGGAAATCCTGCTGTGCTTTATTGAAGCGATGTATCTCGTCCAGAAAAAGGACTTTCGGTCTCTCTTGCGCCATTTCTGCCGCCAGTACCTTAGTTTGGCCTATAGGCTTCGCTAAGGTACTTCTCGGTTGGACAATTTTGCGAATGTCTTCTTTGCCGGCGGAGACCGCCGAGAGCTCATACAGCGCGGCATCGAGCGCTCGCGCATAGATGCGCGCGATAGTTGTCTTCCCGGTCCCGGGCGCGCCCCAGAGAATAAAAGAAAATAAATGTTTCTTCTCGACCGCGACCCGCAAGGGCTTCCCTTCTCCGACAAGATGTTCCTGCCCGACGACCTCGTCCAAGGTCTGCGGCCGAATCCGGGCTGCTAGGGGTTCCATGGGATTAGCGTACTCTTTTTCAGGATAAAGCAAATCGCGGCTCGGGAGAGCCGCGATTGGAACGAACGCCCGCCTTCCTCCGGAGGCAAGCGTTTCGCTTGCGGCTCATCGTCGGCGGTGGCCCCTGCCAATCGCCCAGAAGGCGACGATGATCACCGCGACCGCAATGCCGAACTCGAGAAGCGTGTTCAGCAGTTGCGGGTTCGTGTGCCATAGGATCAGGAAAATGATCCCGAGCACCACGAATGGCGCGAGCCGGCGGACGAAGGCGCCCAAGGCATCGCCGGTCGCCTGAAGGGGCGGCAGGAACAGCGCCGTGGCCACCGCCGCGAGTCCCCGGCCGATTGCACGAAGCACATCTTGCCACATGCGGACCTCCTCCGTGAAAGATTTCCCGCTTTTCATTATGCATAACTGAATTCGCTTGTCAAAATTCTGAATTTTCTTAATTTGATTTTAATATTTTAATGAGTACGCTGTATAAAAAATGTAATTACTATGAAGACCGCATCCCCTGCCCTTTCGCAATTAGAAGTCCCTCGCGCTGTCGCTCATGTGCCGGATATCGAAGGATTGGAAAACGCAGATGCTGTGCCCTTGCTCTCTTCGCGCCGTCGCGCGGCGCATCGCTTATTTAGCGCTCTCGGGGTTTTCGCGTTCGGGATGGTCTTGAACTCCGCTTTGTGGCTGCTCGGCCGCGCTACCGAATATCAGCTCCTGCCTGTTTCTTTGCTCTGCGCCGCGCTCGTCTACGGCGTTCTTTGGATATTGGAATAATGTGCGGGATGGGAGAATCGAACTCCCGCTAGCAGATTGGAAATCTGCAGTTCTGCCACTAAACTAATCCCGCATTGCCCTTCGTAGCTTTACGAAGTAGGGCCTTCTTTCAAAATAGCATTTTTGCCGCGCACTTCGAAGCGGCTGGAAAGTCGCGAAGTAGTGCGGTAGCGTATGAAGAACATGTCCCGCTGGAGCCGGTACGCGCCGTACCTATTTGCCCTTCTCCTGTTTGCCGTAGGCGGCCTCGCTATTTTCAAGCTCCTCAATCCGGCGGAGACAGTTCGACAGTACTATGCCCCTGCCCCTCTCGCCGGTTCGCCGGCCACGGACGCAGGCTTTTCTTCGGAGGCTGACAATTCAACTCAGGCCACTTCCACCACAGTTGTGGAGAAAAAGGAGGAGAAAGAGCCTCCGGTGGCTAAAGTCGCGCCGCCCCCAGCAGAAACGACCGTTTCTGCCGCCCCGGTATCTTTGCCAATCGAGGCATCCACGGATGCCGGCTCTCTGGACGCGGGCGCGCAAATGCTCCGCGGCGCGCTGGTCAACATTCTGTGCTATGCGCCCGCAGGCGGTCGCATCCGTTCGACGAGCGGCGGAGGCATATTCATCGATCCCAAAGGGATAATTCTGACGAATGCGCACATAGCCCAGTATCTGCTGCTTGCCGACCAGAGCGTGTCCTGTCGGATCCGCTCGGGAAACCCGGCAAAAGATATGTATCAAGCTTCCCTCGTGTACGTCTCGCCCGCCTGGCTTAAGACCAACCCCAGGGTGGTAACGGAGGCAGAAGCGGACGGAGACGGCCAATATGATTACGCCCTGCTCGCAGTCACGAAGAGTATGACTTCCGAACCGCTGCCCTCGCGATTCCCGTTCATTTCTCTCTCTGCCGCGCCGCCAGTCCAAGGCGTCGGAGTCGCCATTGCCTCCTATGGCGCGCAATTCTTGGACGCAGAGCAGATCCGCTCCGCGCTTTACCCTATCGTCGTGTATGGATCGGTGAAGGAGCTGTTCACGTTCGGCACGAATACCGCCGACGTGCTCGCGCTCGGCGGTTCCGCCGCGGCGCAGGAAGGTTCCTCCGGCGGCGGGGTGACAGACAGCTCTGGAAAGCTCGTCGGCCTCATTACCACCAGCACAGTTACCGGTGAGACGAGCTCCCGCTCGCTAAATGCACTTTCCGCTACGTATGTCCGCGCTCAATATGCGAGCGAGACTGGTCAGGCGCTCGATCTCCTGCTCGCCGCCCCGATAGCGGACTCTGTCGCCGCCTTCGCCTCCCGCATCCCGGAACTCGAGAAGATAATTACGACGGGTCTACCTTAAGGGCCTATCGTTCGAATTTTAGATAGAACACTTTTGGCTTCGATTCTCTCTCGATTACATCGAGCCATGCTGGATCCACTTCGGAGACGCGTTTGATTGATTTTTCGTACCGGCAGAGAGGATTAATGGCTCGAGACTTGCATTTCACGATAGCGTCGTAGTTAGTCGGGTCGTTCTTAAATGGTATCCGATTATTCATTTTGTCGTATAAGAGCATAAGTTCAGTATCATACGAATGATGTTTGGCTATTTTTGCAAGCACATGGGTATCAGTTGTGTACAAATCGTTTTCTAGAATATACGCTTTTGAAAGCGCGTGCTTAAGATATTCTCCGACTGTATAAAACATAGCGGCGGTCGTTACGCCTGCCCAGTAAGTCTTATTTAGATACGCGTACCGCTCTGCAAATTCTCTTGCGCTCGTATAATCCATAAAGATCCATCGCCCATTTTCAGCTGAGAGCTTGTCCAGAAATGAGAGAGCAATTTCGCGCTCGCCTGACAAGCAGATATCTCTCAAAGTGTAATCAATCCTGTCGGCGCATAAGTCAGGTAGCTGCGTTTCTTTGAGCGGATGACGAGAATCGTCAAGAACATTGCCTGTCTCGAAGCCACGTTTCTCTAGGATAGCGGGCAGTTCGGATCGCCGCACGAACGTATCAAAGATGCTGTCCTGATGCTCTTGCTTCTCTGCCCTGCTGGCAGCAAGAACATAGTCAACGCAATGAGAGAAAGCTGAATGTGAGACGTCGTGAATAAGCCCGGCGACTTGCTCCTCAAGCGATGCGCCATATTTTTGTAAGAGCAGGAAAACGCCAACCGAATGTTCGAAACGCGAGAAATGCCGTTCTTGGGCATAGGGTGTGAAATATCCGAATTGGTCGATATCTTTGAGCCGCTCTAACGAGGGTCCGTTGAGAATTTCAAGCAGAACCGGCTCGGACACTTCAACCGTTCCATAAATCTTATCATTTATGTTCATTGTCGGGCCGCCGAGAGTCGGACTCGGTCATCATCCTCCCAAAGGATGCGTACTACCGTCATACGCCGGCCCGCCGAGGCTTATGCTACGGCGGGCACAGCCCGCTTTCGCATGCTTTTACTTTACACAATTTGCGGCAGGTAGCGAACCCGCGCTACGCCGTCACGGCGGCGCAGCCACACGAGGCAGCCGTCCACCTGCCACTCCCCTCCCCAGTTTTTCTCAAGGACATACCACTCGCCTGTCCGCGCAACATGCCGGATCTTGTTTTGGTGTAGATTGACTGCCGGATCATATTCATCTTCACCCGTCTCTGTTTTAGGAAAGGAATCGGTACAAACAGTTTTTACCTCTACGAAATGCAGGGTATCTCCCTCTGCAGCGATCAAGTCGAGTTCGCCGGTTTTGCGCACGAAATTTCGGTCCAGGATCGAGAAACCCCGCCGGCGCAGGTACTCCGCGGCTACATTTTCCCCCAAAGCGCCTATCTCTTTCCGCGTTTTGTCACTTAAGTCCACGGCCTTTAAAAATATGGCTCATATACGTAGTATTTCACGGACTATTAAGAATTCTTCATAAATCCCCAAGTGTCTTTTATCCACATATCCACTGAGTTTTCCCCAACGACATTTCAGTTTGGCAAGCCCCAGTTTGCCTCTGAATTGAATAGATTGCAGGAATATGAGAAGATAAACAGTGTTCGCGGGTATGGTTTAGTGGTAGAACAGCTGGTTGCCAATCAGCTAGCGCCGGTTCGATCCCGGCTACCCGCACCGAGTGACCTAAGAGAAACGAACTAGTTTGATTCTATTATGCCGAACGAGGTGCAGGTATGGAGCCTCCATGCCCGTACTCAGAGGAGGTGAAGTAGAAATTTTTAGCCAGTAGCCGGCGTAGTTCTGAAGCTCTAGCGGGGTTATTCTCAAGGACAAATCGGACCTTCCCCGGGCGTTCGCAGGTCTGAGAAATTGCGAGGAGGAGATACTCGATCCCTTCCCCAGACGCATACAGTTCGTCGATACGCTCAGCAATGCCTTTAGCAAGCCGAACGGTGATGATGAAGGGTCCGACTACGGTAATGTGGTCTCGTCGGCCGAGCGCGGCGATGGGCTGCAAGTCAATTTGAAGGCGGTCGTTTTGATACGCCCGCTTGAATTCAATATCTGCCGCAGTATCTCCGCCGACCGTGAAGAAGCCGAATCGGTTAGTTTCGGCAAAGTGCCGATAATACGCATCTTCACTTTCCTTCCGGGCGGGCATGTACGCCCAGAAATTGTGCGGATTATAGAAAAAGATCTCTCCGTTCGGAACGGAACGCTCGAGCGGCAAGACGATGGTTTTCCAGAAAGCGTCCAAGTTCTCTATCGAGGTGAACGAGTAGACTGCGCGCTCGCCCTTCTGCAAGAGAAAAGCGGGGACGATGGCGTTGAATTTCTCCTCGACTCGCTTGGCCCACTCTTGATCAATCAGTACTCGCTTCCCCGCTTTCAAGAGGACACCGGCTTTGCGGAGCTTGTCTATCGCCTTATACACCGCGCGCAGGGAGACCTTTGTATCTTTCCCGAGACGCGAGTGGATAGCATTGATGCTCATGCTGCCGGCGGCCAGCGATTCGATGACTTTATCCTCTAGTTCGATGTCCTTGCTGTAAAGCATTGCAGATAGAATAATGGATTTTGAACGAAAAGTACAATTTCCATAGAAATATGCCCGCTTCCTTGCTAAATTATTTACAGTTTTTATATTCCAATTTGGGGCAAGTACACGAGAGGAGGGCGAAATGCCACCAAGCGGATTCAACAAACCGGCAGTAAGAGGACTCTTGCAGTTCCTCAACGCCTGCTACGTAGATTTGCTCAAGGAGGTGCAGTCTGGCAAGCACAAAGACTTCCCCTCCGCGATCCGGCACGAGCGTCGGCAGATCGGGAAGGCGCTCCGGCAGCTGCACATCAACAAGACTGGCCGCCTTGTTCGACGCATTCATCCAGAAGGGAGGTAGCTGTGTTTGGGGACTGGAGTGGGCTAGTGCTCTTGTTTCTCCTCATCGGACTGCCTGTTCTTTTTGGAATCTTGGGGGCATTGGCTTTGCGGCCATGGCACAAGCCTACAGAGGAGGAGTTCGATCGCCTGGATCGGTTGGAGCGGAGGGGCGGCTACTGGTCAGTAGGCCCTCGAGGTCTACCGCGCTGGATACCGCCTCGCGACAAAGCCTAGTTCCGCGCATCTCACAGGGCGGCCTCTCTGAGGCCGCCTTTCGCAATGTGCCCCGGCCAGGATTCGAACCCAGAATAGCTGATCCGAAGTCAGCTGTGATATCCATTTCACCACCGGGGCGAAGAGTTCGCCGAGCGAGCTCCGGTATTTGCTTGAACGATACCGGGACGAAGAGAGGAACCACAATGTTCCTCGAATCTAAGTTAGCACGCTATGCTAGCATTGTGGATATGCGCTTCCCTATCCCGGAAGAGATTTCTCGGGTATCGAACTCCCTTCATGAAAAGGGATTTGAAGCGTATTTGGTGGGCGGCTGTGTCCGCGACCTTATCCTCGGCCGCGAGCCGAAGGACTGGGACCTCACCACGAACGCTACCCCGGAGCAAATCCAGGCCGTATTTCCTGATTCTTTTTATGAAAATGAATACGGCACGGTGGGCGTGAAGACCGGTTCAGAGGACGAGCGGCTGGCAATAGTCGAGGTGACACCTTACCGCACCGAATCCGGCTATTCCGACAAGCGTCGGCCGGACAAGGTCGAATTTGGCACTTCCCTTCTCCAAGACCTTGCCCGGCGTGACTTTACGATAAATGCCATCGCTCTCGATGCAGATAAAGGACAAATAGTGGACCCGTATGATGGTCAAAAGGACATAAAGGACAAGATAATACGAGCCGTCGGGAACGCCGGAGAACGCTTTGATGAGGACGCCCTGCGAATGCTCCGGGCCGTGCGGCTTGTGGCTGAGCTCGACTTCGGCATAGAGAGCGACACGGCCGCTGCCATTAAGCAAAACAGTCAGCATTTAAGCCAAATTTCGCGCGAGAGGATTCGAGATGAGCTTGTGCGTATTCTAGAGTCAAAGAAGCCGATGAATGCGCTCGTGCTCGCCCACCAGCTCGGCATTCTCGAATTCATAGTCGGCGATTTAGTGCGAGGTATTGGCGTCGAGCAAAACCAGGCGCATAGCTACGATGTCTTTGAGCACAATCTCCGTACAATGCAGCACGGGGCGGATAAGCGCTTCGGCTTCGACGTTACGATTGCCGGGCTCTTCCATGACATAGCGAAGCCCGAGAGCCGCCGATGGTCCGACGAAAAAAAAGACTGGACCTTTCATGGACACGACGTGGTTGGTTCACGTGTAACCAAAAAAGCTCTAGAGGAGCTGCACTTTCCACGCGAAACAATAGACAAGGTAGTAAAGCTTGTCCGGTGGCACATGTTCTTTTCTGATCCTGATCAGATAACGTTATCGGCCGTACGCAGAATGGTTACGAATGTTGGACAGGAAAATATTTGGGACTTGCTTAACCTCCGTATATGCGACCGGATTGGGACGGGACGGCCTAAGGAACAGCCTTTTAGATTCAGGAAGTACAAAGCTATGGTGGAACAGGCTCTTCGAGATCCTATCTCTGTGAAGATGCTGAAGACAGATGGCACCAGGATAATGGAGAAGTTCCACGCGAAACCGGGGCCTAGGATAGGATATGTCCTGAATGCACTGCTCGAAGAAGTCTTGGACGATTCCGCGCGAAACGTGCATGACTATCTAGATAAGAGAACCGAAGAACTGTTAATGCTGGACGAGAATGAACTCAAGAGGCTTGGGGAAGCGGGGAAGAAAAGGCGGGAAGCCGCCGAAAATGAGGAAGTACGCCAAATAATGGAAAAACACCACGTGTGCTAAATCGATTGATTTCAATAGATAATGGGAGTTAAAAGCAACTTCATTAACTTGTGAAGGTCAGACCTTCACAGTCCGATATATCTTGTAAATCATGCGAATATATCGAATGTAATTTGCTTTCATTAAGTTGTGAAGGTCAGACCTTCACAACTTGGACGCATATATGGTTCACGCGAAACATTCTTAGTTTAAATAGGAAGGCCAGTTCGCTTCCTTCACTAAAGCTCAGAGTAAACAACAAAGCCACCCAGCGGGTGACTGCGGCGTAAAAGGAGCGGGGCGTAAATGATGGTGCCTCAGTCGGAGAAATGGTGGGTGGCTTTTGTCAAAAGCACTATTGCGCTTCCGTTCGGGTCCCGTGCCCGGTAGTGTTAGCGGATCGCCGCTGGCGCAGGCAGGTTACTCACAGAGCGTCTGATGTTAAAAGAACTCCTAAAGAACATCCAATGGAGCCGGTCCTGAGCCTAGCCGCACACCGCCTCCTCCTTAGCCAAGTTTAGAATGATAAAAGACATTGTAAAGGACATCCCTGTGGAAAACTCATCCCGAGCGGGTTGAAGGATGTCCTTTAGCCCTGTTTGCCGGCGATATCCCAAAGCAGCTGGAAAAATTTCCGGTAGTCATCTGCCACAGTCGCAGACTTGATCACATAGACCAGCGGGGGAGTGAGAAAACTCCAAAAGGAAACTGAATCTTTCCGGATCACCAAGTGCGTTACTCCTTCGTGCATCCCCTCTAAATAGCGATAATTCTGATTTCCGTACGAGCTAATGTTTAGCTCGTAGAGCGGCTTCTCGCTCAAGCTGCCAATATATTGTACTTTTATGCCTTTACGCTCTTTCTCCTCTATATATTCCTCTAGACCATCGCCCATTAGGTCGAAAAAACCTTTGGAATGCCCGCCGATAATGAGCTCCTCTTCTCCCTCCGTACATCCATAGACATAGTCCATCTCATATTGCTGGATTTGATTTGCGCCCTGCAGCACTTCGAAGTCCTGTTCGCTATGAATGGCGCTTATCTTATTCAATTCGTGCACCAGGTCGCTTGCCGCCACACTCCTCTTGCGCGTGATCTTCTCGATCTCGAGCGGGGAGCGGGCTCTGTACTTTTTATGCTTGCCGAATGGAATTGCCTCAACGAGGCCTGCAGCAAGGAGCTTCTCTAGGGCGATATAGACATACTGCCGGTGTAGGCCGGTCCCCACGGCGATCTTCGACCCGCCGCTCTCGGTCGGCCGCTGGAGCAAATAGACATACACTTCGGCCTCCGCCCGCGTCAGCCCCCATTCCGCAAGGCGGTTAATCAATGGCTGTTCTTCTGTCACGGATCTGCCTGTCATAGGATATATGACAGCGTATCAAAATACCTATGTAATGCAAACACCAATGACATTTAATTGTGTCATAACCAATATTGACAAAAGGTGTTGCGCCTGCTATTGTGGTGCCAGAGACGTTGAACATTGAACCCATAAGCCCTGACCCGAAAGGGCAGGCAGGAACTGGGAGAATGGCACTATGTTTAGTATCGAGGAGAAACTCTTTGTTCTGCGCCTCGCCTTCGGCTATGCCGTTCAAGGATGCACGGGATGTTCAGTCAGTTCCTTCAAAGGGGAAATCGAGTACTGCGGAGCCGTATATGAGAATGCGGAGGCTGTGGTGCGCGCCTTCCAACTCATCGGGATCGACATTTCTGACGTCAATGCCGAACTCAATGGGAAAGGGCGTGGTCCACTCATCAGCGCCGGGTATCGCGACTTTCTGGAGTGCCACCCGGTTGAAGAGGTCGTCAAGGTTGTTAGAGCGCTACTTGAGAAAGGAGGCAAGGGCGAATGAGAATTCGCCCGCTGTTCCGAAAATCTGATGCGAATTGGATTTTCAGAAGAGCGAAGATGTTCGCTCATGTTCTTTGGCCGAAAGTCCTCATCCGAAAGGGGAGGCAGGATAAGGAGAGTCTAATGGGACGAGGAGATGCTTGTTGCCCACATTGCGGCGGTGGCCTCACTTTCGCAATTAACCAGTATGACTGTAAAGATCTGTATTGCCGAAAGTGCAAGGAATTTCCATTTGCCTCCCAAAGGATAGCGGATCCCGTTCCTCACGATGAAGATTACGAATAGAAAGGAGGCATACATGGAACAGAAAGTAATCATCGTGGGTTCGCGTAACGATTCGCCTGAGGAAGAGCTTGAGAAGCGTCTTCGGGAGCTTGGCAGCAGCTGGCGGATTGTGTCTGCGACTACGAGCTTGGCGCTCCACGGAACGTGGGACTATCGCACCGAGCGCAGCATGATGCAAGGAATCGCGCGTCACGTCTATTACGTGACGACTGTGATTGTCGAAAAGATCTGATTCAGCCGGGTGGCGGGTGTGCCTCAATAATAAGGCGGAGAGCTTGAGGCATATGGAGCGTCACCGGGGCGGCGCAGCGCCCAGAAAGCAGGTGAGTATTTAGGGGAGCCTTACCCCACAGTTGTAACCCTGCTCTGCGCATTGAACCGTCGGATAACATCCGGCGGTTTTGTTTTATGAGAGAGCAATCGAAACGGGGCAGTGGTCGGGCCGCGAATTACGAGATTCGATAGGGAGTTTCTCGCGCTGTTTTCCAGAGGGTCATAAAGAGAAGTTTGAGGCTGTTGAACAGGATCTTGTTTTCAATCACTAGCGCTACCTCCTGCAAGGCAGAAATTATCGTTACTTTATCCTGATATATGAAGAAATTGAGTTTGAAGTCATTATTCGCATCTTCGATAAGGCGGACTTCGATCTGGTGGCCGACGCTCCAGGGAGCGTCCCGGACCGTTTTCTCCAGCTCCTGCGGACTCATGGTCGAAATTGTGAGCGATTCGAGATTACGGCGGGCTTTCTCCCTCAAGAGTTTCTGGAAGAATTCGTCCCCAAGCTTTTGGTAGATAGAGTTGAACTGGCCCTCAATTGCGAGCAGCTGCTCTTTCACGCTCGTGTTGCTCACCATGTCCCACAAAATTTCTTGGATGTTTTCAATACCCTGAAACCACTTAATATCCGGCTTTTCGATAGACGCATTGCGGAACGCTTCGAGAGTAGGGAGGAGCTCGCGAAGGGAATTCAGCTCCTGCCTTTTGGCCTCAAAGAGCTTCTCGGGCGGCTCAGCCACGAATTGCTTGCGCTTCCCCTTGGCTGTTTGCGCTATGACGCCGGAGCGGAGCAATGAGGGCATCATTTCGTATATCGTCGGCCGCTTGATACCCGTCTTCCGGCTGAGTTGCAGAATGCTCGAGGGGCCCGACTCAAGCGCGGCGAGATAAATCGCCGCTTCTTTGGCATTTAAGCCAGCTTTGGCCAGTCCTTCCTCCAGCATGTCGTCAAAGTATCATATGTCGGAAATTCTGACAACAGTATATTTTTGTTAGTGCATAGCACGCTATATTTAATCTTTATATGTATATCTGATAGGAGAACGATGTCGGAAATATATACATATATATTTGTTAGTTACTTTGAGGAGTGATGGACCACGTCGTGTCCATCACTTTACAGACCGGGAAGGGACCTTGCGAACCTTGTGAGTAGAGGAGGAAGGCATCTTGATGAATGAGATCGGCACGCACCTGAGACAGATCCGAGAAGCAAACCAGATGACCCAAGCTGAGGTGCTGGAACGGATGTCTTCAGTAAAAGGCGGCATCCGGAACCGCGTGAGCCTCTCGCAAATAGAGTCTGGGAAATACCGCCCCACGCACAGAAAGCTTGCGGCCCTGACACGGGGCTACCGACTCTCCCCGAAACAGAGTGCGGAGCTCGAGGTTATGCTGCTAAACGGGGAGAAAGAACATCGTCTGAACCAGAGTAGAGGTATATCCAGACCTTCCCTGACGAGAAGCGTGAATGAAGCCGAGGTGATCAATCTCTTGTTGAAGTTGTCTGCGGAAGCTCGAGAGAGGGTGATCAGGACTATCAAGGCTTTCGATGCTTCCTGAAGTGCTGACTGGGCGAAGTGATGGACACGTCGTGCCCATCACTTCGCCCGCTGTTCCGAGTTTCGAAACGAATTCGAGGTTCAGAAGAGCGATTTTACGAAAGAACAATAGAAACAGGGCAGTGGTCGGAGCCGAAGATTTGGGAGTGGATTTCGGCCTTCTGGACGCGCGGCATAAATTCGCGCGCGACGAAGAAGTAGTCGATGCGCCAGCCGACATTGCGTTCGCGGGCATACGTGTAGGAATCCCAGAAGGAGTAGGCATCCCGCGTATGCGGATGGAAATGGCGGAACGAGTCCACATAACCGGCGGCCACAACCTCGTCGAGCCACGCGCGCTCTTCGGGCAAAAAGCCTGTATTGCGTTCATTTTCTTTCGGCCGCGCCAAATCGATCTCTTCGTGGGCTGTATTTATGTCTCCGCAAAATATGACCGGTTTATTTTTACGCAATTTTTCGGCAAAGAGAAGAAAGGCGTCATAGAAACGCAATTTATAGTCGAGCCGTTCTGGGCCGCGGCCGCCGTTCGGGAAATAGACATTCAGGAGCCAGAAATCTTCGTATTCGGCGCCGATAAAGCGGCCCTCCTCGTCAAATTCCGGGATGCCGAGATCATATACAACTGACAAAGGTTTAACCTTTGTATAAAGCGCGACGCCGCTATAGCCCTTGCGCGTGCGGCAAGCGGAGAAAAATGAGGAGTATCCGGCAGGGGAGCGCATCGCTTCCGGAATTTGTTCCGGGCTCGCTTTCACCTCTTGCAAACAGAAGATGTCAGGCCTTACTGCTTGAAGGAAAATTTCCCAGTAATTCGGCGTCTGCTTCGCAAAAAGATTTTGCTGCGGCGCAAGCGACCGCAGGCCGTTCACATTCCACGACGCGAGTTTCATGCGGGTATTCTACATCTTTGTCGCAGGTGTATAGTCTCAACATGAAGCCATTGGTTTGCATATTCGCGCATCCGGATGACGAGGCCTTCGGGCCAGGCGGGACTATCGCGAAGTTCGCGCAGGAGCGCGACGTCTATCTTATATGCGCGACGAAGGGGGAGGCGGGCGAATATAGGGGAAAGAGGGGCGCAAAAGCGCTCGGGAATATCCGCGCCCTGGAACTTAAGCGAGCGGCGAAAATCCTCGGCGTAAAAGAGGTATTTTTCTTAGGATTTAAGGACGGGGCGCTCTCGAATAACCTATACCACGACATTGCGCGGAAGATCGAACGCATTTTAAAGAAAATAAAACCGGATACTCTTCTCACCTACGAGCCGCGCGGCGTCTCGGGCCACATCGACCATATTACGATGGCGATGGTCTCGAACTACGTATTCGAGCGACTACCATTCGTGAAAAAGCTTCTGCAATTTTGCAGGCTCGAAACGCCCAAGCGCCGGAAATGGAAATATTTTATTTATGTACCGCCCGGGTACAAAAAATCGGACATAAAATACGTTTCCAACGTCACTGGCACTTGGCAGAAAAAGCTCGAAGCGCTCAAGCAACACGAGTCGCAGATCGGCGATATCAAGGGTCTGCTTGAAATGTACGAAAAATCGCCAAAGGCGGAGTACTTCTTGGTACGAGAAAAGTGAGCATTTTAGTATTTTGCAAAATACTAAAACAAAGGAATATCCAAAATAATGGACGACCGTCGATTATCTTGGATATGGTTACTTGCGATTTTTCGAATGATATTTTTTATGTATCTCGCGCAAATGCGCGTCGGTGACATGCGTGTAGATCTGCGTCGTGTTGATGGAAGCGTGGCCGAGGAGCTGTTGCACCGAGCGGATGTCGGCGCCATTGCGCAAGAGATCGGTGGCGAATGCGTGACGCAGGGTGTGGGGCGTCACAATATTCGTAATGCCTGCCCGGACGACATATTTTTTCAAATGCCTTTGCACGTCGCGCGGAGTGATGCGGTGCGGTTTCTCGGGGCGGCCGTCCACGAAGAGCGCCTCTTCCATATCTTTGCGCAGCTTTAAATAAGCGCGAATGGCCTCTTTGGCGGCAGGGGAGAGAAAGACGACCCGCACTTTCTCGCCTTTGCCCCGCACGGAGAACTCATCGCGCGAGAGATCCAGGTCGCTGTCGAGCGAGCAGAGCTCCGAGACGCGCAGGCCGGTAGAGAAGAGGAGCTCTAAAATTGCCCGGTCGCGCGCGCATCGGGTTATTTTGTCCGGGTCCTTTTCCTTTTCCAGCGCGTCAGAAGGCGCCCGCATGAGGCGCTCGAGCTCTGCCGGCGTAATTAAATCGAGTTGACGCTCCGGCAGCTTAGCAAGCTCTATCTTTTCCGGAGAAATCGCCGCGATATCCCGCTTGCGCAGAAACTTCAGGAACGCGCGGAGCGCGATCATGTAATAATTTTGGGTCCGCTTTTTTAATGTCCCGGCTGCGCCCTCCGTAGCTTTAGCGAAAGAGGGTTGACGGTTGAGCCACAGGCGAAATTCGCGCACGCTCTTTTCATCGATATCGCGTACGTCCCCTATTTTCATCTGCGTAAAAAAGCGCGAGAGATACCGGTCATAATTCTCGACGGTTTTCACGGCGCGCCCGCGCTCGATCTCGATATATTCCAGAAACTGCCGCTTCGCCGTCTCCGCATTCATGCGAAGAGTATAACAAGCTATGTGCGCACATTAATCCTGTGATACGAGCTAAAAAGCTGGACTTGCGTTTTAGCGTTGGGCGTGGTAAAGTCGGATATCCATGCTTACCACCAAGAAAAAGGCGGCAATCATTAAAAATGCCGCCCGGCACGACGCGGACACCGGGTCGCCGGACGTACAGGTAGCGCTTCTGTCCAAGCAGATCGACGACCTCGCTAAGCATTTGAAGAAGAATCCCAAGGATTTCCATTCCCGCCGCGGGCTTCTGCAGATGGTGGCCACGCGCCGCACGCATCTGCGTTATCTCGAGACGCACGATAAGCGCCGTTACAATGCGCTCGTGAAGAAGCTGGATTTAAAAAAGTAGGCCAAAGCCCAGGCACTAGGCTTTAGGCTCTAGCTGCGTGTTAGCATGAGAAGGTGCACTTTTAATAATGTATTTTGCTAGCGCCTAGAGCCTAGCGCCTAACCAACTAATTTCATGGCCGTAATCAAACATCCAGCTCAGCGCGTCGGCGTTTTCATAGACACGCAGAATCTCTATCACAGCGCCAAGCACTTATATAAAGCCCGCGTGAATTTTGCCAACATCCTCGAAGAGGCGGTCGGAGGCCGCATCCTCGTGCGCGCGATCGCGTATGTCATAAAAACGGAGAGCGGCGAAGAAAAGAATTTCTTCGAAGCGCTCACGAAGATGGGCATCGAGACGAAAGTAAAAGACCTGCAAGTGTTCGCCGATGGGGCGAAGAAGGCCGACTGGGACGTCGGGCTCGCGATCGACGCAGTGAAGCTCGCTCCCAAACTCGACACGGTGGTGCTTGTCACCGGGGACGGCGATTTTGTTCCGCTCATCCAGTACCTTGATCTGCATGAAGGCTGTCAGGTGGAAGTGATCGCGTTCGGGAAGTCCTCCTCCGGCAAGCTCAAGGAGGCGGCGCACGCCTTCACCGACATGTGCGAGGATCAGCGTCGCTTCACTATCTCTTCCCGCGGCTAAGACGACGCGGCGCGCGGGCATAATCCATACTCGCGCGCATTTCCTGCGTTACTATAGAGGCGATGGAGAAGGCATTGCCGAAGAAATTCATTCGCACGTTCGCGGGCGATATGGAAATGCTCCAGAAAGGGGGCACCCCTGAACTCGCTCCATTAGAGAGCCCCTTGCAGTCGACAAGGGAATCCCCGAAAGAAAAGCCGCTTGTTCCTCCGGTTCCCCTCCCGCCTCTTGCGAAAATTCCGTCTGCCGTGCCGAAACCAGAGCCGCTCGTCGCGCCTCTGGAGACCTATGCCAGCGACTTCACTGACAAAGTACAAAAAGAAGGAGCCTCGCCGGCAACGGTGCTGGCCGCCGAGCAGGACTCGGCGCCTCGTGTCGTTCGTTTGGCAAGCACCTCTAGCGGGCGCGGCAATCGACTCTACGTCATCGCGGGGATCATCCTGATCCTCGCCGGCGGCACTGGCGCGGCCGTCGCATTTCTGCGATACCAGTCGACGCTCGTCCCCGTGATCCTTGCGCCGAGCGTCCGGGCGCCCATATTCGTGGATGAGCGCGAAGAGATCTCGGGAACCGGCGCAAAGCTAACGCAAGCTATCGAGCAATCGCTTACTCGCGGACTCGCTCCGGGGACCATTCGGTTCCTCTATCTCGCTCCTGCGACGACGACCGAAGACGTATTCTCGCAACTCAACGTCTCAGCTCCCGGAGTTCTCTTGCGCAATATTCAGCCGTTAGGCAGCATGGCGGGGGTGATCAATGCCGGCGGAGAACAAAGCCCTTTTTTCATCCTCTCGGTTACTTCCTACGGCAGTACGCTCTCGGGAATGCTCGGCTGGGAAACGGTCATGCCGAGCGCGCTCGCTCTCCTGTATCCGCCCTATAGGGCCGCAGGGGCGAGCGCGACGGCATCCTCAACAGCAGCTACCTCTACGGTTCCAGTCCCGGCGGTTGCCGCCGGTTTCCGGGACGAGGATATAGTGAACCATGACGTACGGATATATCGGGACTCAGAGAGGAGAAGCATCATTCTCTACGGATATTGGAATCAGAGCACGCTCATAATCGCGCGCAATCCGGAGGCCTTCGCGGAAATACTCGAGCGGCTCGCAACCTCTCGGGAGGAGTAGATATTTGGTATCATATCAAGATGAAATCCGAGCGTTTCAAAGACAGATTGCAGGCGGAGAAGGCCGCACTCGAATCCTCGCTAGCAACGGTAGGCAGGAAGAACGAGAACGTGCCCGGGGACTGGGAGCCGGTGCCGCCCGAGGGAGGGGCGGAGTCGGATCCCGCCGATCAGGCCGATATAATCACGAGCCGCGAGAATGACGCGGCAGTGCTCGCGGATCTGGAAGCCCGATATGACATGGTGCTTGCCGCTCTTTCCCGAATAGAGGCCGAGACGTACGGCATCTGCGAAATATGCGGCAAGCCTATAGAGGAAGCGCGGCTCGAAGCGGATCCCGCCGCGACGACCTGTATCGCGCACCGCTGACCGCCGATGCCTCCCGCGCCGAAATCGAAAAAACGCCCCGGCACAGTAGAGGCAACTCTTCCGAAGCGCGGATACGCTAAAACTCTCGCGGCGCAGCCGGTCGGTTCCTCCGCGGAACTCGTTTCAGTCGAAGCCGATCTCACTCGCGGACTCCACGCATTCTCCGTTGTCGGGCTTGCGGACAAGGCGGTCGAGGAGGCGCGTGATCGGGTAAGCGCGGCGATCCGGCACTCCGGGTACAAGCCGCCCAAACAGCAGAATAAGCGCATCGTGCTCTCGCTCTCGCCCGCCGATCTGAAGAAAGAAGGCTCGCACTACGATCTCGCGCTCGCGCTCGCGTATCTCGCCGCCGCAAGCGATATCGTCCTGCCGCCAGAAGAGGCGCTCTATATAGGGGAGCTTTCGCTCGACGGAATGCTGCGCGCCGTGCGGGGCGTTCTGCCGCAGGTGCTCGCCGCCAAGCGGCAGGGCGTAAGAACAATTTTCGTTCCGCCGGGGAATGCTCCCGAGGCCCTGCTCGCAGAAGGGGTAACCGTGCATGCGCCCGAATCGCTCGCTGATCTGATCAAGCATTTTACGGAGGAGAAGAGGCTCCCGCGGCTCGTGCGGGCGAGAAACGTGCCGACGCCGCCGCCCGCGCTCGATCTAGCGGATATAAAAGGGCAGGAGAGCGCGAAGCGCGCGCTCGAGATCGCGGCCGCGGGCCGGCACAATATCGTCTTTTACGGGCCGCCCGGCACAGGGAAGACCATGCTTGCTCGCGCGCTCGCCGGCATACTGCCGCCCCTCTCCGATGATGAAATGCTCGAAGTGACCGCTATTCACTCGACCGCCGGCCTGCTTCCAGATGGCGGGGCGGTGCACTGGCCGCCTTTCCGGGCGCCGCACCACTCCATCTCGCACGTCGCTATCGTGGGCGGCGGCGCTTTCCCGAAGGCGGGCGAGGTCACTCTCGCCCACAAAGGCGTCCTTTTCCTGGATGAGTTCCCCGAATTCGATTCGCGCACGCTCGAAGCGCTGCGCCAGCCTCTCGAAGACCGGGTGGTGACCGTTTCGCGCGCTCGCGCGACGATCACTTTTCCGGCCGATTGCATGATAGTGGCGGCGATGAATCCGGCCAGCACGCTCTCCGAGGACATGCGCGTAGCGATGCGCGCGGCGGCCAAGCAGGCGCGCCGGATCTCTCGCCCGATAGTCGATCGCCTCGACCTCTGGATAGAAGTGCCGCTCGTGCCGCATGACACGCTCGCGCAGCTTTCCCGCGGGGAATCGTCCCAGTCAGTGCGGGAGAGGGTTGTCAGGGCCCGGCGCAAGGCGGAAGCGCGCACAGGCAAGCGGGGAGCGACGAATGCCGCGCTTTCCTCCCGCGAGCTCGATGAGAAAAGCGGCATGAGCGCCGCCGCGAAAGAGACCCTTATGGCCGCGGCCTCCCGCCTGAACCTCTCTCCGCGCAGTTTCCATCGCACTATGCGGGTCGCGCGGACTATTGCAGACCTCGCCGGCGCCGAATCGGTTACGCCCGCATTCGTACACGAGGCTCTCCAATATCGTCCCCGCGGCCTGTTCGGGTTCGAGTAGAAATATTTAAATATGTAAAAATGTAAATTATGGAAAAGAAAAACAAATTCGATTTTGCTTCGAAAGAAGCCAAGACCGCATACTTGAACGAGATAATCAGTTTCTTTCAAAATGAACGAGATGAAATAATCGGCTTTGTAGCCGCTGAGCAGATACTCGATTTCTTTTTACGATCTATGGGCGAACATATATACAAGAAGGCGCTTAACGACGCAAAAAAGCTAATTAAAACCAAAATTGAAGATTTGGAAGTGGATTTGGATCTACTTTCGGGCTGATTATTCGCAGAAATTTAAACATTTAAACATTTAAACATTTAAACATTTAAACATTTAAACATTTAAACATTTAAACATTTAAACATTTGAAGATGGCAACCATACAAAGATTTGAAGACCTAATGATGTTTAAGAAAGCGCGTGAGCTCACGAAACTTGTTTATAAAGCGTTCACAGCGTGCAGAGACAACGGCTTCCGCGACCAAATTCAGCGCGCATCGGTATCGATCGTCTCCAACATAGCGGAAGGATTTGAGAGCGGCACAAAGTACGAATTCTTGAATTATTTGTACATCGCTAAGGCGTCCGCCGGGGAAGTGCGCGCCCAGTTATATGTCGCTTCTGACATAGGATATTTAAATATTGAAACGTTTAAACATTTAAATTCGCTTGCCGAGGAATGCAGCCGGCTCATCGCGAGCTTCGCTAAGAGGGTAAAAATTGGCGGCATGTCGGGTTCGCAATTAAAAAGGGAAGCGCCGCGCGATATCGTTGGAGAAATGATCATGAAAGCCGGTTACGTGCGGCTTCCGAACGGGCAGGTCGTTGAAAAGAAAGACTAGTTTTTCTCGGATTTAAGAGCGGCCTGTAAGGAAATCAGAGGGCGTTCGTCCTAGTCGTACGTTTTATTGGGCATAACAGACCCTGCCGATCGAGCAGTTCCGGAAAGGATTGGCCGCGCCGCGGACTTCGTAGTGGAGGTGCGGGCCGGTCGATTCGCCGGTAGAACCGACGTAGCCGATAACTTGGCCCTGCGCGATCGGCTGTCCCACACTGACGCTGTTGCTGCTGTTGTGTGAATAGAGCGTCTGCGTCCCGTTCTCATGAGTGATAACGACATATTTGCCATATCCGCCGTTCCAACCGCCATTTTTAGAGACGATGACTACTCCGTTAGCGGCAGCCTTAATAGGCGTGCCGCGCGGAGCGCCGAAGTCTACGCCGTTCCAGCCGTGCAGCCCCTGCGTAACTACGGCGCCCGGGATGGGATTGCTAAAGTAGCCGGATTGTATTGCTCCGCCGCCTCTGGCGGCAAGGTTACTGCCTTCAGGCCTTACGGGAGCAGGCGCAGGCGCTACTTCGCCGCCAGGTATTATGACTGTCGAGCCGATCGCAAGCGGGAGAGCGGGGTCGAGTCCGTTGAATCGGGCGATTTCTTCCGCGTCCGCATTGTATTTTTTGGCGATGGATTTCAAAGTATCTCCTTTCGCGACGGTGCGCTGAACGCCGGAAATAGGCAGGATGAGAAGCGTATCGCCCGGGTGCACGGCGCCCGCGCTCTTTAAGTCATTCGCCCATTTGATGGTATTGACCGACACGCCGAACATGTCGGCGATCTCAGAAAGCGTGTCGCCCGGACGCACTACGTATATCGAAATGCGATCGGGAGGAGGCGCGCTCGCCACGTCGCTCAAGGTGCCGGCGGGGCCGCTGAAGGGGAGGAGCGCCGTGTTGCCTGAAGTCGCGAGCGCGATCGGCATGCTCACGTTCGGGTCGCGGTTCGTCGAGGCGACCAAGGCCGGAGTCGAGGCGCTCGGCACGAGCGCGCTCGCCGCGGCATCCACTCGGGTAGAGAACGGCCAGAAAGCGCCCGCATGCTTGGGCGCTATTACGATAGCGATAATCGCCAGCCCGGCGACGAGTTGCCATGCGAGCCTGCTTTGCGGCGAGAATCGCCCGTAAGATTTTGGTTTCAGATTTATAGGCGCTCGGGGTCTTTCGGCGGATCAGCCTGAATACAAAAATGGCTTACATTCAGCATATAAGCCATTTCTTGAATGCCTCCGTATCAGTTAATGGGAACATAATACTCGATGCCGGCCGTGCGGTCAACCGGCTCCCCGGGACGTTGGGGAAAGCGGTTTTTGGGGTATAGTCGGAACGTGAAGTACCTCGAAGGATTGAACGAAGCGCAAAAGCGCGCCGTCTTGGCGGGAGACGGCCCCGTTTCGGTGCTGGCCGGCGCCGGCTCGGGGAAAACGCGCGTGCTTACGACCCGGATCTATCATTTGATAAGAGAAGGCGTGCCGGGGCAGACTATCCTCGCGATCACGTTCACGAACAAAGCCGCGAGAGAAATGAGAGAGCGGGTTCAAAAGATGCTCGGGTATGAGCCGTCCACCGTGAGCCGACTAACAGCACCTGCCGGGATGCCTTTCATCGGCACATTCCACGGCCTCGGACGTTACCTGCTTGAAACTTATGGCTCGCGGATCGGCATCCCGCGCTATTTCAGCGTTTATGACCGCGACGATTCGGAAAAGGCGGTCGCGGCGGCGCTTAAGGCGCTTGATGTGGGGGCGAAAGAGCTGTCGCCGAGAGCCGTTCTCTCCCGCATCTCCCGAAGTAAGGGAGAAGGACTGCGCGCGGCGGACTTTTATGAGAAGCATAGCCGGTCGAGCTTCGGCAACCGGATCGTAGCGGAGGTTTGGCAGCGGTATGAAAAGACACTTTCGGCCGAGAAAGCGCTCGATTTCGACGATCTTATCGCGCTGCCCGTCCGACTGCTCGAGCAATACGAAGATATTCGCGCGCTTGCGCAGGACCGCTGGCGTTATATCCATATAGACGAATATCAGGACACGAACGATTTGCAGGAACGACTGGCCGGCTTGCTTGCAGAAAAGCATAGGAATCTGTTTGTGGTCGGCGATGGCGATCAGGCAATATACGGATGGCGAGGAGCGAAGATGGAGAACATACTCAATTTCGAAAAGCGCTATCCCGGCGCGCAGACCATCGTTCTGGAGCGCAATTATCGCGCGACGAAGAACCTGGTCGAGGCCGCGAATGCCGTTATAGCGCAGAACAAGAACCGCAAAGAAAAAAAGTCCACCTCGGAGAACTCCGCCGGCGCGCCCATCCTCTTGCACTGCGCCATAAACGCGGAGGACGAGGCACTCTGGATAGCTGGACGGATAAGAGGCTTGATGCTCGAAGGCCGGAAACCGGAAGATATCGCGATACTTTTCAGAACCAATTTCCAGTCGCGGGCGCTCGAGGAGGGACTTTTGCGCGCCGGGGTGCCGTACAAGCTCCTTGGGACGCGCTTCTTCGCGCGCAAGGAGGTGAAAGACGCGCTCGCTTGGATGCGCCTTGCGCTCGATCCTTCGCGCGAAGCCGATAAGATGCGCGCGGCGGCGTCGCCGCCGCGCGGCATCGGCAAGGTGACCTTGGGGAAACTGCTTGCCGGTAAGAGGGGCGATCTGCGCGCGGGCGAGCTGGCCAAGATAGAGCAGTTCGAACGGCTTATCGCAGAGCTTTCGCGCGCCGCCGAAACGCTCGCTCCCTCGGAGTTTGCCAAGCTCGTAGTAGAGAAGAGCGGCATGCGCAAAACTTTGCTCGACGAAGGAAGCGAGGAGGATCGCGAGCGGTTCGAGAATATCGAGGAGCTCGCTTCAGTAGCCGCGCGTCATGACGGTACTCCTGGGAAAGAGGGGATAGCGGCCTTTCTCGCCGAGGCGGCGCTCGCGAGCGATCAGGACGAGATGGACCACCCCTCAACACGCTCGGGGCAAGGAGGAGAGAAGCGCGGAGTCACGATGATGACCGTGCACGCCGCCAAGGGGCTTGAGTTCGAGACGGTATTCGTAAGCGGCATGGAAGAAGGGCTTTTCCCGCATGAAAATATCGGCGGAGATTCGCAGGCGGGGGGACGAGAGCGCGACGAGGAAGAGGAGCGGCGGCTATTTTACGTCGCGATGACCCGGGCGAAAGAACGGCTTATACTCACGCTCGCGCGCGTCCGCAAGATCTACGGCAGCGATTCCATTACCGAACCGTCCTCTTTTCTCGCCGATATCCCGCGCACGGGCGGCGCAATGCTCTATGATGAATCGGATGCCGAGGAAACTATTGAGGCGTAGGGGCGTTCGCCCACAGGCCGAAAAGAGAGCGCTCCGGCCGCTAGGCCAATTCAACTCTCTTTTCAACCTGCGGGCTTCACGCCCCAAGAAATCGCTCGGCCAGCATTTTCTCATGCATCCGCGCATCGCGGAGCGGATCGTAAAATCCGCCGAGCTGCCGAAAGATGCTACCGTGCTCGAAATCGGGCCCGGCCGGGGCATCTTGACTAAAGCGCTTCTCGCGCGAGCCAAAAAAGTAATCGCTGTCGAAATGGACGCGGCGCTCGTTGCAGAATTGAAGGAAACTTTTGCAAAAGAAATCGCGGGCGGCCGCCTCGAGCTCGTGCACGCCGACATCCGCGATTGGGTCGGGCATAACCTTAATTCACGCTATAGCGTAAAAGATGGTTATCATGTGATAGCGAACATTCCTTACTATCTCACGGGCGAGATCATCCGCATGTTTCTCGAAGCGCGCAATCAGCCGAGGTCTATGATGCTTCTCGTACAGAAAGAAGTGGCTGAACGGGTTGCGCGCTCGGGCAAACCCTACTCCGCTAAAGCTTCGAAGGGCAAGGAAAGCCTCCTCTCGCTTTCGGTCAAAGCCTATGGCACGCCGCGATACGAATTTACCGTCCCGCGCGGCGCATTCCGGCCCGCCCCGAAAGTGGATTCCGCCGTCCTTGCCATTCGGGATATCTCGCGCAGAAATTTCAAAAATGCCAAAGAAGAAAAGCATTTTTTCGAGCTCCTGCACGCCGGCTTCGCGCATAAGCGCAAATTAGTGAGGAATAATCTCATCCGCGCCTCCGTCATTTCGGCGAAAGCCCTTCAGGCCGCCGGCATTCCCGAGAGCGCCCGAGCAGAGGACCTGCCGCTTGAGACGTGGCTCTCGGCCGGCCGGGCAGAATTTCGCTAATACACAGAACACGGGGGCTTCCGCTCAGTTTCCGTTCCTGACTGCTATACTTCACTATGAATATCATGGGGAGGATTCTCGGAAATTTGCGCATCCCGCTCGCCGTATTTATCTCCGCCGCGCTTATTGCGGGCGCGTTCGTCCTCGCGAGGGGAGTGGGCTCGCCTCCCGGAGCAGCGGCTAGTGCCGAGTCGGCGCTTCTGAATGCGATCGCGACGCGCGATTCAGACTCGGACGGTTTGCCCGATTGGGAGGAGGCGCTCTACGGGACGGATGCAAACGTAGCTGATTCCTTCCGTCTCGGGATGCCGGACGGCGAGGCGGTCGCAAAGGGCCTAATCGTGCCGAAAGCTCTGGCGGACATCTCGGTAGCTACTTCTTCTTCTGCTGCGCTAGATTCGTCTTTGCCGCCAGTGCCGGGAGAAAATACGCTGACCGCGGCCTTTTCGCGCAATTTTCTCGCCGCCTATCTGGAGGCGAAACGCGCGAAAGGCGGGGCGGCCCTCTCGCAGGCCGATGTCAACGCGGTCGCCGACCAAGTCCTGGGATTGCTCTCGCAGTCAATAAGCTCGGCGCCCGATTTCAAAACGGAGAGAGACTTAAAAATTTCCGGTTCCAGCCAGGCGGCATTAAAAGAATTTGCCGTGAATGCCGAAGCGGTACTTCTCAATAACACGAGCAACGCCACCACTAGCGAGCTCAATTATCTTCAAAGCGCCCTTGAGAACGGAGATACCTCGGCGCCCGCCCATATAGCTTCTATAGCCAAGGCGTATCGTGGATCAGCGTTGGGGCTCGCAGTACTGCCAGTGCCTAAAGAACTGGCGGCCGCCGATCTCACCCTGATTAACTCGATGATGCGCGTGAGCGAAGTCACGGCAGATTTCGCCCGCGTGAATACCGACCCGCTGGCGGCAATGCTCGCACTCTATCAATATCCGCAAGCGGTCGTCTCGCTCGGAATAGCTCTCAATGATATAGACAAGGCGTATAAAAATGCGGGGATAGCATTTAAACCCGGTGAGGGCGGCGCCTCATTCGTGAATCTCATTACGGCAATCATGGAGGAATCTGAAGACACGCCATGAATCGGAAACTCATCCTAATTATCGTTTTCGCCGCTCTTGCCGGTTTCGCTCCGCAAAAAAGCCGCGCGAATGCCGTAACGGTTACTGGCGGTGTCGGCACTGTGCAGGAAACGATTTCGGCCATCAAAAACACTATTACTTCCAATAAAAGCATACTTACCGCCATCAATACAGGAATATCAAAGGCAGCCGATCTTGCCAACAAAGCCTCATTAGAGCTGCTCGTGGCGGACAAGTACATCATCAAGCCGCTTGCGTACATTTTGTCCGGAAACGTGCTTCAGGCAATGACCGCGAGCGTAGTGGCGTTCGTCGCGGGCCAGACGAACGGCACAGGGGCGCCGCAATTCGTCCAGAACGTAAACGAGCACATGCAGAAGGTGGGCGACAAGCAGGCGCTGGTCTTCTTCGCGCAGCTCTCGCGGGCCGATTCTCCCTTCGCGGGAGCCGTCGCCTCGTCGCTCCGCACGAATTATCTCCAGCAAACTAGCGCCGCCGGCTTCTTCGCCGCCAATCAGGACACGCTCTCGCGGACATCGCCGGACATAAACGCATTTCTGGCGGGGGATTGGTCCAAGGGAGGGGTAAGGACCTGGTTCGCGCTTACGACCCAGCCGCAGAACAATCCGTATCTCCTTTACAACGCTTCGCAGAGCCAGTTGAGCACGCTTATCGCGAGCGCGCAGACGGCGAGCGCGAAAATGCTTGATTGGGGGCAGGGAATGCTTTCTTGGTGCGGGGATCTGGCTTCGAATCAGGTAACGGACGATTTTGGTCTGGATGCCGGCGTTGCCTATGATACGCCCAACTGTACGAAGTCGGATGGTTCGCCGGGCACGATTAAAACTCCCGGGTCTTCTATTTCAGCGGCATTGAACAAGGCAATGAGCGCCAATCAAGACAAGCTTGCGGCGGCAGGGGAAGCGGGGTCTGAAATTAATTCGATTCTGGGCAACGTGGCTTCGGCTATGCAAAGCTTGAACATATCAGCTCAGCTTATCGGAGGATACGGGAACTCTCTCGGCCTTGCGGGAGCGGCGCAATCTTCCGGAGGCAGGCCCTCGGCACTAGGCCAGTTATCGGCTCCGGGCTACGCGGGGGTGACCGCTTCGGACGTCTTTGAGAACGCTTCGACTCTGCCAACCTCCGGTTCTGACATGTCGGAGCGCATCGCGCGGTATCAGGCGGCATGGAACGCCATTACCGCCGCAGCGAATAGCGCTAGCGCGAATGCAGAGACCTTTGCCAGATACTGTCCAGCTCAGGCAGCCGGCAGTGGCGTACCGAGTCAAATCCAATTGGTGTTCGCGCAGTCCGCCGAGGCCGCGCGAATAGCCGCGGATGCGAGCGCCGCAGTAGGGCGCATGCAAGCGGACCTGAATACCGGCGGCGATACGAGCGCCAGTTATGTTGCGGATATGCAAGCGCTTCGAACAATGCGACCTACTCCCTCAGATGTCGCGCAGGCGGAAGCGGATGCCCAGTCTTCGGGAGCAGTTACGGCTGCCAATTTCGACTATCTTACGCCTGACGGGTTGCCCCTTATCGATCAAATGAAATTCGTAGAATTAAGAATCGGCGTACTCGAGTCCTCCTGTGTCATGGCGCAGTACCGCACGGCTTGGGAATCGATAATCGCGGCCGCTAATACGGCGCAGGCCAGCGTTACGGCGCTGCAGAATTCGTGTCCGAGTCAGGCGAGCGCCGCGGCCGGGTATGCCGCGCAGGTTCAGTCTGTGCTCGCGCGCGCCTCTACCGCGCTTCAGGCGACTTCGGTTTCAATCGCGGACGCAGAGTATGCGAAAGCGCAGGCGGGTTCCGGCGCGGGCACGCTTCTCAGTCAAATGAATATCGTCACGGTAAGTGCGCAGACGTTGCAGTCGTCTTGTCAGGCGCCGATGATTATAGAGGCGCCATGATAACCAGGCGGCTTCTAGCAGTTCCACTCGTCATAATCGCGCTAGGCGCGGCGGGCGCGAACGCGCCCGCCGCGCATGCGCAAGCTCTTGATGCAGAGGCTGCTGCTGCGGGTGCGGAACAAGTGCAACAGACCGGTGCTTCTGCCCAAGGCACTGCAGCAGCTACCGCCCCTCCACCGGCTGGCGGCAATATTACGACCCAGTTCAAAGGTCCCGAAGGCAGTGCTTCCTACAACTTCGTCATGGCCTTCGTCATGAATCTTTTCGGATGGCTGATGGGTGTAGCAGCTCTCACGCTTAATTACGCCGTCTTCTACACCGTGGTGACCATGGGAACGTATGTGCACAAATTGTCCGCGATCGGCCTCGTGTGGCAGATAATGCGCGACATAGGGAATATCATCCTAATATTCGGCTTTTTGGCCGCCGGGATCGCGACTATTCTTAACTTCCCCCTCTACGGCTGGTCGTCTAAGGCGCTGCCGAAGATGCTCATGGCCGCCGTGCTCATCAACTTCTCTCTTTTTATTGCCGAAGCGGTGATCGATACGAGCAATCTCTTCGCGACTCAATTCTACAATCAGATCTATAGCGGCCCGGCGCAGTCGGCTTCTGTGACGGGAGCCATAACCTCGATCCCGGATGAGCGGATATCGAATGCCATAATGGCGAAACTTGGTTTGCAACGCATCTTTGGCGAGATGCGCGACGGCAACAATAAAGCGATACTCGATGCACCGATCGGTATAGGATTTCTCGGCATCCTGCTTTTTCTCACGACGGCGGTCGTGCTTTTCGCGCTTGCTTTCATACTGATCGCGCGCTTCGTGGTATTGCTTTATCTCATTATCACCGCGCCAATTGGATTCGCCAGCTGGGTGATGCCGAACCTAAGCATAGGGAAGGATTGGTGGAAGATGCTCCTCCAACAAGCGATTACCGCGCCTGTTCTGCTTCTTTTGCTCTATGTCGCCCTGCGCGTCATCCTGCACCCATCCTTTCTCTCCGGTTTCGGGGTGGATAGCAATTCCCGCGGCTTCACGGAGGTGTTTGAGCCGGGCGGGAGCATTCTGAATTTCGGCAGTGTAATGCTCTCTTTCTTGGTCGCGATGGGGCTCCTGGCCGTGGTCATCATAGCCGCGAAAAAAATGGCCGCCTTCGGCGCGGACTGGGCGACCAAAACAGCTTTTGCGCTAACAGTCGGCGCGACAGCGGCCGTCGGCCGACGCTCTGTCGGGCGTCTCTCCAACTATACGGCTCAAAGAATACGGTCGAGTGGCTTTGGTCGTTCTGAATGGGGCCGTTTCGCGGCTGGAATTGTAGATCGAGGGGCGAAGGCAACATACGATATCCGTGGCACTAAGACCTTCGGCACAGTAGGGAAGAAAATGGGTTTTGATGCCGGTGCCCCGCCAAAAGGCGGCTATAAAGGACGCGAAGATGAGCTTACGAAAGCCCGCGTTGATTATGCGAAAAGTTTGAAGCAAACGACGGCAGAAAAGGCGGCAGAAGACGCCGCGAAAAACGCTAAGAGCGAGGAAGAAAGGCAGCATAAAACAAATATGAAGCCGCTCGAAGCTAAAGAGCAAGAGCAACTGGAGGCAACTAAAGAGCTCGTCAACGTGAGCAGAGAAGAGCTTAAGCTCAAGTACCAGGCGTTAGAGGATGCGCGTAAGTCTGGAAAAAGCACCGATGTGGCAGAAAGACAGGACGAATACAATAGAGCAAAAGAAAGCCATGCGGATCTCGTGAAGAAAGAGCGCGAGAAACTAGAGCCAATCCGTAGAGAAATCGAGATTGAGAAATTACGCCACGATAAAGTTGCGCTGGATTTGGATACAAAGATCAAGGAAACATCTGCAGCGCCACAACTGAAATATGCGCGGGCACTAGAGCCGAAAATGTGGAGAGCACCCTATGACTGGCCTACTGCTGTCGGAGGTGCGCGTCGGGAGGCAAAACTGAAAATCGAAGGTGAAGCAAAAAAAGGAAGAGACGTTAAATTAACAGAAAGGCTTGAGGCCATACTTGAAAAAGAAGAGAAGCTTGCGGCTCCACCCCCACCGACGAGCGGAGGCGGAGCAGCCTCCTCGTAATGCAACTTTATGCCTGACACCTCTCTGCGAGAGAAAATAGAGTCAGCGACCGCGACACTGCCGCTGCCTATCCAGAAGTTTATTATGGAAGGAAGACTGAGCGATACGGCGCAGTTAATCATGGAGCGGTATGCTCTTCACATTGATGAGGGAGGAATACTTGAGAGGGCACTTACTCGTCTGCTCATTGGTCTCGAGAGTCCCGATGAGTTCGCGAGTGAACTGCATGCAAAACTGCCGGTTTCGGAGCAAACACTTAAAGACATCTTTACTGATATAAATCAAGAAGTGTTTGTGCCGCTGCGCGAAGAAGAACGCAAAACAGGAATGCAGGAACCCTTGAAACCGCCCGCGCCCGCGCCGGGCATTCCGCGCGTACAGGTGCCTCCGCTTCCGACTCCCGCCGCCCCTGCACCCGCTAGCGCCGGAGGGGTGTCAGCCGGCGAGCCCGGGCATTTTCATCTGGAGAACAAACTGCCCAATCATCCGCCAGTTCCAACACAAGCCGTGATTAAGCCGGTTCAGGAGAGTACCAAGCTCCTTGAGGACCATGAAGAACCTCACATTGATATAAAGCTGGATAAGACCGCAGTCCCAGCGAATCTGCCGGGCGTAGTCCAGCCTGTCGCGCAAACGCCGAACGTCGAGCCTATCGCGCCAACTCCGCCAGTGGCCGCCTCTAATCGCCCGTCCACCCCGGCGTATTCGTTAGATCCTTACCGAGAACCCATCGAGCCGTAGCTCCCAGTTGCATTCCTTCGGTCATTCATATATATTGTATTGGACCCTCCGCCTGCCTGGCGGCAGACAGGCGGGTCTTCTTTTTGTAAATGTCCACTATCAATCAGCTTACTAAAAAAGGGCGCAAGCAGAGGCCGTTCAAGACGAGCGTGCCTGCGCTTGCCCGCGGATTCAACTCCCTCGAGAACCGGCCGACTTATTATCCTTCTCCCTTCAAACGTGGCGTAGCTACGAAGGTGACGACGAAGACGCCGCGCAAGCCGAACTCCGCTATCCGCAAGATCGCGCGCGTGCGGCTGACGAACGGGATGGAGGTAACCGCCTATATTCCTGGCATGGGCCACAATCTACAGGAGCACTCTGTTGTAATGCTGCGCGGCGGCCGCGTGAAGGATATCGGCGTCCAGTATACGATAGTGCGCGGCAAGCTTGATGCGTCCGGCGTCGAGAAGCGCCGCACGGCACGCTCTCGGTACGGCGCTAAGAGGCCGAAATAGGCTCTAGGCACTAGGCTTTAGAAATACAATGAGACGACCACTTAAAAAGAAAAGAACATGGCGTCCTGATTTGAAGTACGGGTCCGAAACCCTGACCCGCTTCATCAATGCAGTTATGTGGGACGGTAAGAAAGATACGGCTCGGGCCGTGGTCTACGGTGCGTTCGACATCTTGAAAAAGGACGGCGCCGAACCGATGGAAACTTTCGAGGCCGCTATCCGCAACGTCTCGCCCCTTATGGAAGTCCGCTCGCGGCGCGTCGGCGGCGCGAATTACCAGGTGCCCCGCGAAGTGCCTCAACAGCACAGGCTCGCTCTCGCATTCCGATGGATAATCGGCGCGGCGCGTTCGAAGAAAGGCAAACCTATGGCCGAGAAGCTCGCGAATGAAATCCTTCTCGCGTCAAAGAACGAAGGGGAGGCGATCAAAAAGAAGGACGAAATGCACAGAATGGCGGAAGCAAATAAAGCTTTTGCGCACTTTGCTTGGTAGCCGTGCTACTGTTTAGAAATGAGCGATTCTGAAAAGTTGACGCGAAAGCGCTTCTGGTACCTTTTTTCCGGTTTTATTGGGGCGCTTTTCCCAGTTGCAACATTAGTCTGGATATGGGCGACGGATTTCCGCTACGGTCTCAACTTCTTCGCTTTTATGGACGCCGCTCCGGAAATGAGTATTTTGGCAAAAGTGATGATACCTTTAACATATCCTCTTCTGGAAATCGAGGGATATTTTGGCATTCCGGCGCAGGCCGCCGTCTTTGCTGCTATTGTCGCATGGATGACTGCCGGATTCCTCGTAGGCGCATTCATCTGTAAAATTGTGCGGTCTATCGCGTCCGCGCACTTCGCTTGGTAATTCTGACTTCAAAATACGCCTGTCCACGAGCTGTGTTCCATATCAATAACGGTCGTGTATACTAAGGAACATGCGCATGGAAGAAAAAGTCCGGCAGAGGGCTAAACGAGAGAAAATACAGGCGGTGGTACTGGGGTCAATTTATCTGACTGCCGGACTCGGATTGATCTTAACGGCGCCGAATGCCGCACGGCTGCTCAAATACGTGGAGAAATATATTGGCCCTAAGCCCCGATTGAATCGGCGAATATGCCAGGCAATAAACCGCCTGCGCGCGCGTGGGCTTCTTGAGCGAGTACGGACAAAACAAGGGTCGGCCTTGAGGCTTACTGCCAGAGGTGTCCGAGTAGCGGTTTCCATGGAGGAGGAGAATAAGCGCTTCGAGAGAGCGAATCCAAAGCAATGGGATGGCAAATGGCGCATGATTATTTTTGATATTTGGGAGCGGCGGAGAAAAGTGCGAGACCGCTTCAGAGCGCTTCTCCAAAGAAACGGTTTCGTCAAAATCCAGAACAGCGTATGGGTCTACCCGTACGACAGTGAAGAACTCCTAGTATTTCTGCGAACGAATCTGCGTCTCGGGAAAAGCATCGTGTACATCGTTGCTGAAGAAATAGAGCGCGACGACATGCTGCGGAAGCACTTTGGTCTTTCCTAGTGATTATTTTCCTATTTTGGTTAGCTGTTCCATAACTCTAACGACCGCTATGATTAAGGAACAAATTGGAAGGAACCTTGGGGCGATTCATTTTAGGTCATTTCGGGAAGAAATCGCTCTTGCGCGGCTCGATGCGGGCGATGATTTCTTCGAAAAGTTCGCGCATATCAACATGGCTCGCGAGCTTTTCTCGCTTATGCAAAACAAGCCAGTCGAAATCGACTCCCATTTCCTTCCAGCCGCGGCCGCTTTGTAAATAATTCGAGAGGACCGGATCGACCTTATCGAGCGCCTTGATGAACCGAGACTCTTCGTCCGCCTGGGCTTCGTAAGCGAGAATTGTCTCGTGAAGCGCCTTGAATTCCGGAAATTCCTTCTCGAGTCGTTGTCGGGCAGCTTCTTCACGTTCATGCTTCGTTTTAGCGCCTTCAGAATCAAGAATGTAGGTGTCGCCCGCGTACACTTCTACGAAATCGTGTACTAGCGCATACCGCATGGCTTGACTTACGTCGAGCGGAAGCTGCGCGGTCTCGATAATGTACCAGGCGAGCATAGCAAGGAAGAAGCTATGTTCAATATCGCTTTCTTTTGCGTCGCTGCCGTGGATGCGGAGCCCGGTCCGTTCGACGCGGGCGAAGGCATGCAGGAGCTTATGAAATTCGACCATCCGGTCGAGCTCAAATTTGGCCATTTCATCTAGTATACGCCAGCGCTTTGCATTTCATCAGTCTTTCATTTATTGTGTGTTCAACACTGACGCAAAGTCGGCATCCCGACTGCCAACGTCGGGATTTATAATTCTTATTTATGAACAGAGATTATCCACTTGATAAAGTCCGCAATTTCGGCATCATCGCTCACATCGATGCGGGGAAGACGACCGCGAGCGAGCGCATTCTTTTCTACACCGGCAGTCAGCATAAGATCGGCGAGGTGCACGAAGGCGAGACGACCACCGACTGGATGGAGCAGGAGCGCGAGCGCGGCATTACTATCACGGCCGCGGCTATCACCTGCTTCTGGAGCAAGACGTCCGAAAAAGACAAAAAAGATATTGCAAAGAAATATCGTTTCAATATCATCGATACTCCTGGACATATCGACTTCACCGCCGAGGTGAAGCGCTCGATGCGCGTCTTGGACGGCGCGATCGTAGTCTTCGACGGCGTCGCGGGCGTGGAGCCGCAGTCCGAGACCAACTGGCGTTATGCCGACGAGGCGAATGTGCCCCGCATCTGCTTCATCAACAAGCTCGACCGCACGGGCGCTTCGTTCGAAAATTCGTACAAGAGTATCCTCGACCGGCTCTCGCCGAAGGCGATCCGAATGCAGATCCCCATCGGGCTCGAAGGACAGCACGAAGGAGTCATCGACCTGCTCGCTATGAAGGCCTTCACCTTCGGGGGCAACATGGGGGAGGATGTTATCGAAGGGGAAATCCCGTCCGACCTGCTTGAAGACGCGAAGAAATACCGCGCCGAGCTCGTCGAGCGGATCGTCGAGCAGGACGATGCGGCGATGAGCGCGTATCTCGAAGGGAACGAGCCTTCTCTCGAAGAACTGAAGAAAATCTTGCGCAAGGCGGTCATCGCAAATCAAATTTTTCCGGTTTATACCGGTTCTGCTCTCAAGAATAAGGGCGTGCAGCTCATCCTCGACGGCGTAGTGGATTATTTGCCGTCGCCGCTCGATCTCCCGCCGGCAACCGGCACTAATCCGAAGACCGGCGAGCCAATAGAGCGACACGCCTCCGACGACGAGCCGTTCTGCGCCCTCGCGTTCAAGCTCCAGACCGACCCTTTCGTCGGCGCGCTGACTTTCTTCCGCGTCTATTCCGGTATGCTCACTGCCGGGTCCTATGTCTATAATTCGAACACGGGTTCGAAAGAGCGCGTCGGCCGCATCGTGCGGCTGCAGGCGGATAAACGCGAAGAAGTGGAGAAAGTCTTTACGGGAGAAATCGCGGCGGCCGTTGGATTGAAAGATACCAAGACCTCTCACACGCTTTGCGATGAGGCGAATCCGATCATTCTGGAGGAAATTAAATTCCCAGAACCGGTCGTATCGCTGCGCATTGAGCCGAAGACAAAGGCGGATCAGGAAAAAATGGGTCTCGCGCTCAGGAAGCTTAGCGATGAAGACCCGACCTTCCGCATTACGAGCGACGAAGAAACCGGCGAGACCATTATCTCCGGCATGGGCGAACTGCATTTGGAAATACTCGTGGATCGCATGAAGCGGGAGTTCAATGTCGTCGCGGATGTGGGGAAGCCGCAGGTGGCCTATCGTGAGACGATCCTAGGAAGCGCGGAGGCCGAGGGCAAGTATATCAAGCAGACCGGCGGGCGAGGCCAGTACGGCCACGTGCGCATCAAGATGAAGAAAATGGAGCCGGTAGATCCGGAAAAGAAGGTGGCAAAGAACGTTACGCGCGAGGACCATTTCGAATTCATCAACAGCATCAAGGGAGGCGTCGTCCCGCAGGAATTCATCCCCGCAGTGGAGAAGGGAGTTCGCGAAGCGATGGCGAGAGGCTTCCTCGCCGGCTTCCCGATGGTGGACATCTCCATCGACCTCTACGACGGCTCGTATCACGACGTGGACTCTTCAGAAATCGCCTTCAAGATAGCGGCGTCGATGGCGTTCCAAGAAGCGGCCGCGAGAGCCAAAGCGGTTATCCTCGAACCTATCATGCGCATCGAAGTCATCGTGCCCGAGCAATTCATGGGCGATATCACCGGCTCGCTCTCCGGCAAGCGCGGCCAGATCGAGGGGATGGAAGAGCGCAGTATGAACAAAGTGATAAAGGCGAAAGTGCCGCTCTCGGAAATGTTCGGCTACACCACCACGCTCCGCTCCATGACCGAAGGCCGCGGCTCGATGACGATGGAGTTCGACCACTATGACGTCGTTCCCGCGAACATCGCGCAGGACATCATCGCGAGCAGGAAGTAGCCACGGGTTGAGTGCGGTAACCATTGCTCGCGCGGGTCTTGGCCGCATTTTCGTAATGTGATATGGTATACTTGAATCATGGCCAAAGTCTCAACTACGATTCGTTCCACTAAAGGACGCAAACTAGTCCTGGAGATAGACGCCGACCGCCTAGAGCGACTCGCTGCGACGTTCGGCCTTTTCAATCCGGCTTTCCTTGAAAGCGTCGCTCGCGCTGAAGCTGATTATCGCGCCGGCCGCACCCACAGGATGTCACCTTCAGGCAAAGTGCGCTTTGCATGATCGCGATAGAAATCACCGAAGAATTCATACGGCGCTTTGCGGCACTCCCACCTCCTGTTCGCCGACAAGCGCAGAAGAAGTGGGCATTATTCCGCGAGAACCCCTTCCACACATCTCTTCAAACAGAAAAACTACATCCGAAACAGCGCGAGCTGTGGAGTTTTAGAATCAACAGACAATACAGGATCATTTTTCGTTTCATTGACGGTTCCACAGCACTTTTCCTCACCTGTGGTCCGCATAGTTGGATTTATCGCATCTGACCGAAGGCCGCGGCTCGATGACGATGGAGTTCGACCACTATGACATCGGCAGGCGTGTTATTATCTTGGCATGATTACCGACGCAGATGCGGAGAAGCTTGAACAAAGGTTCGAACAAAAGTTCGCCACGAAAGACTGGGCGCTTGCGAATCTCGCCACCAAGAAGGAGATGTATATCATTCGGGATGAGCTGAAGGAAGACATCTCGGAGGTAAAGGAGCTCGTACAGAAAACGCTTAATGCCGTGGACGGCTTCACGGGCAAGGTCGCCGATCTCGATCAGGAAAGCAAATTCGGTGCTGCTGTCCTCCATCGCCACGACGTGCAGATTCACGAACTCGCCGCCGCGACCGGTACGAAAATAACAGAATGATTTTGCCAAAGTGGAAATGATACGCAGCGGGCCGTAGTACGGCCCGCCGCGTTGTCTAGTCGATTTTCACGTGTGCCGGCGGCCAGATGCGGCGAACCGTGATGCTAAACCGCTGTCCGAGCTCTTGGACCGCAGCCGCAACTTCTTCCGTAGACCATCCATCGAGGGCAGATGCCACTACGCCGGGATTGTTTTCGATCGCCCGAAGGAAATCGTCAGCCGTTTTCAAGCAGTCCTCCTGACTGGTTATAGAAGATTTTACCCATGGCTACCCTAGCAGAACCTTGCGTTTTTGTGAAGGGTCGGTTACATTGCTAGATAACGCATTGTGGCGTCGCTCTTTGGCTTGTCGCTGGTTCTGCTGACGGGCCGGGAGTGTTTTCCGACCCGAGTCGGATTTATTAATAATTTTCAATTTTTAATTTTGCAATTTTCAAATAAATCCGATGGCAACTCATTGGAAATTGAAAATTGTAAATTGAGAATTACGTAACGATTATGGCAGAATTTAACCGGGCCAAGCCGCACATGAACGTCGGCACCATCGGTCACGTGGACCACGGCAAGACGACCCTTACGGCAGGCATTTTGCATGTGCTCTCGATGCTCACGGGACAGGGCTATGGCGCCCGTGTCGAAGGCGTCGACAAGATAGACTCCGCTCCTGAAGAAAAGGCGCGCGGCATCACTATCGCACTCCATCACTCGGAGTACGAGACGCCGAACCGGCACTACGCGCACATCGACGCGCCGGGACACGCCGACTACATCAAGAACATGATCACGGGCGCCGCCCAGATGGATGGCGCCGTCCTTGTGGTCGCCGCGACTGACGGGGTCATGCCCCAGACGCGCGAGCACATCCTGCTCGCGAAGCAGGTGGGCCTGAAGAAGCTCATTGTCTTCTTGAATAAGGTAGATATGGTCGCCGAGGCCGATCTAATTGATCTCGTCGAAGAAGAGATCCGTGAGCTTCTCGGCAAGCAGGGCTACGACGGCAAGGGCACGCCGATCATCCGCGGTTCAGGCCTGAAGGCGCTCGAAGCGAAGGACGTTAATGACGAGTGGGCAGCCAAGATGAAGGAACTCGTCGACACTATGGACACGTACTTCGACATGCCCGAGCGCGAGACGGCCAAGCCGTTCCTCATGCCGATAGAAGACATATTCTCGATCGAAGGCCGCGGCACGGTAGTGACCGGCCGCGTCGAACGCGGCATCATCAAGGTCGGCGAGGAGATCGAGATCGTCGGTATCAAGCCGACCGCTAAGACAACTGTTACGGGCATCGAGATGTTCAACAAGCAGCTCCAGGAAGGGCAGGCGGGCGATAACGCCGGTATCCTCCTGCGCGGCACGAAGAAAGAGGACGTACATCGCGGGCAGGTGCTCGCTAAGACGGGCTCGGTCACGCCGCACACCGACTTCGAGGCCGAAGTCTACGTGCTAGGCAAGGACGAGGGAGGTCGTCACACGCCGTTCTTCTCCGGCTACAAGCCGCAGTTCTATATCCGCACGACGGACGTGACTGGCGAGGTTACTCTCCCGGAGGGCAAAGAGATGGTCATGCCGGGCGACACGGTTACCTTCAAGGTAAAGCTCGTTGCGCCGGTCGCGCTCGAAGGAGAGCAGCACTTCGCTATCCGCGAGGGCGGCAAGACGGTCGGAGCAGGCGTCGTAACGAAGATAACAGCGTAGACTAGTTAACTAGTGACTAGAAACTAGTTACTAGCAAACCAGCCACATGGCAACCGCACAAGTAAAAATGAAGAAATCTGGTGCTCCGAAGAACGCTCCCAAGCGCGTAGCAAAAAAGGCTGCGACGGCGGCGGCAAGTGCTGCGACTACCGACCACAAGTTGCGCATTCGCGTTTCCGCCTATGAGCACAAGATCCTCGACCTCTCGGTGAAGCAGATCATGGACACGGCGGCCCGCTTCGACGCCACAGTCGTCGGCCCCGTTCCTCTGCCGGTAGAGACTAAGCGCTGGACCGTGAACCGTTCCACCTTCATCTACAAGAATTCGCGCGAGCAGTTCGAGATGCGGATCCACAAGCGTCTGATAGATATCCTGAACCCGACTCCGAAAGTCGTCGAAGCGCTCACGAACCTGAATCTGCCAAGCGGCGTGACAATTGATGTAAAAATGGTTTGACGTGCGTGCCCCGAGTAGCTTTAGCGAAGCGGGGAAGATGATTTAAACGGCTAGGGACTAGGCGCTAGCACGCAAAACCGCCCCATACGGGGCGGTTTTGCTGTTCTGACAGAACAGGCGTTATTTGTTGATAGAGAAAATTTGCGTGCGGGTTTTGTTTACAATCAAAGCATGATTACCGAAGCGCTCCTTACGTACGTTCGCGAGCAGCTCGCGAACGGCTCTTCGCGCGAGACTGTCGAAAATAATTTGCGAGCCAATGGATGGACTGATCCCGATATAGCTCAAGCATTTGCTCCGGCCCCAACCCTTAGCCAGACCGAGCCGAAAGCACAGCCGGTGTATTCGCCAATAACGGCCCCCGCAGGCACCGTACTCGTGTCCCCGAAGCCGAGTTCACGTTCGTGGCGAAATTTGATCATTGCCGGCGCATGCATCCTGGTCGGCGGTGGGGGAGCGTTTGCCGCTTATCAATATCGCGACCTGCTGTTCCCTGCGCCGCTTCAGCAATCTCCGCAAGAAATACTGCAAAATAGCTTCGAGGCGATGGGGAATATATCATCGGTCGCTTTTGCCGCTACGTCGACCGGAAGCATTGAGGGAACGGCAATAGGAAAAGACGTCTTGCCTATGTCCGGTACGTTCACTCTGGAAACACGCGGGCTCATTGACCGTCATGCCGCCGATTCGCGTGGGGATGTAACCCTAAGCATGAGCTTTGCGTCCAGCGCTGTCACGACGACCGGCTCGGGAGAATTGTCCGCGCGCGGAATCTATGACGGCAAAGATTTGTATTTGGTGCTTAACGCGCTAAAACTCGATTTTCATGCTACGGATCCTAAGACGAATCTCATGCTTGGGATGATTTCCGGTCTTGCAAACGGGTTCGCGGAATCCATCGAGAACAAATGGATCAAGGCAGACAACGCCACGAGCACAATTCCGGCGGAGGCGTGGCCCGCGATCAGGCAGGATGCAGAGGCGCTTATGGCGTATGCCCAAGGCGGGAGTTATGTACGATCTCTTACAGATCTCGGCAATGAAACGATCTCTGAAACGCCTACGCGCCACCTTGCGCTCGTCGCCACATACGAAAAGAAGCTCGCCGATTTGTTAAGGAAGCTTACGTCCGACCTCCGGTCGACCACGACTCCGGAAGAAGCGGCCGAGACGCAACGGGAACTGGACCAATGGATAGGGAAGGAGATGGCCCTCGACCTCTGGATCGGGGCGCAGGATAAATATATGTACAAAATAAAAGCTGCTCCGATGACAATTGATGACATCGCGACCGGCGCGCGGTCGACACTTTCTTTCGAGATTTCACTCGGAGATCACGGAAAGGCCTTCTCGATCGCTCCTCCTTCCGAGGCCGGTTCTCTTCGAGACGTTATGCAGGAGCTTTTCGGCGGCTTTGCAACTTCTTCCTCCGCTAATGCGGCGATCAATGTTCGTTAAGTCTCACGACCATGCAAAATAACGAACATGAAGAAAAGGAAGCAGACTAGAAGATGATCTAAATTCTAGGCACTAGGGCGCCTCTCTTGATTCACAAAAACTGAAGAATTTGATAGGTAGGATTTTCGAGGATGTACAAATTCTTTCCCGGAGGATTGCATGGGATACGCAGAGGAACAGCTCGAGGCGTTGCGGCAGAGACTCGAGGAACGGCTCGCGGCGGCGCGCGCGCAGAATGATGCCGAGTTCCGCGCGTTAGTCGAAGAGCGCGTACGCCAGCTTCTCGAAGGCCTCAATCGGGTTTCGCAAAATACAATTGCGAACTATAACACGGGCATGGAGCTCATCAGGCGCATGCGCGAAACTGGCCACTCCCCGGTGCACGCGATCAATGAGTACGAGCGCGCATTGCGGAGAGAGTTCGATGAGGTCATCGAATTTCATAAGGCCGCGGCGGATTCATTCATCCGGTTCTGCGACCGTCTAAAGCGTTCCTGACGATCCAAGCCCCGCCGCTGGCGGGGCTTGCTGATTTTCGGCGGGTTGTGTAGAGTGCGTAGGTCGCTATGTCCCGAGCGTAATCGCGAGGGACCTCCAGCAAATCGCCCCGTAGCGATGCTGGGGCGATTTGCGTCGAAATCTTTGATTTCGACAAATCAAACAGACGATGAAATTCATTCTCGCCAAGAAGGAATCCATGACCCGGCTTTTCGGGGAGGATGGCCGCGCCCGGGCAGGTACGCTGCTTAAAGTGGACCCGGTTGTCGTGACGCAGGTCAAAACTGCGGAGGGAAAGGACGGCTATGCAGCAGTGCAGCTTGGAATAGGCAAACGAAAAACAAAAAACATCAGCAAGGCGGTCTTGGGTCACACGAAAGGGAGTGGCTATGAGGCGATTCGAGAATTCCGTCTCGATGGCGGCCCCGACGCGCAGATGGTCGGGGGGCCGACCGAAGCGTCGGCTCCAGAAGTCGGCGGCACGATAGACATTTCAATTTTCAAGATCGGCGATGTCGTGAATATATCCGGCCTTACGAAAGGCAAAGGCTTCGCGGGCGTCGTGAAGCGGCACGGATTCCACGGCGGGCCGAGAACCCACGGCCAGAAGCACTCGGAGCGCGAGCCGGGTTCCATCGGCGGGTCGAGCGGCCGCGCCGGCGGCCGCGTCGCGAAGGGCATGCGGATGGCGGGCCGCATGGGTCACGACCGGGTTACCGTGAAGAATCTGAAAGTGCTCGCTATAGACGCCGAAACGGGCGAGATGGTCGTCTCCGGAGCGGTGCCTGGCCGCCGCGGCACTATTCTGGAAGTAGTAAGCAGCAAGTAGACAACTATGGAAACGAAAATCAAAACAGAAGAAAAAAGAACGCGCGCGCCGAAGGCGCGCGTAGAGAAGGCCGCAGCCTCGGTCCTGGCCGAAGCCCAAGTCTATTCGATGAAGGGCGACAAGGTTTCCACTATCGCGCTGCCGGAAAAGATTTTCGCCGCCCCGTGGCGGAGCGACCTAGTGCACCAGGTCGTGACCGCTATGCAGGCGAACGCGCGGCAGAACCGCGCGCACACCAAGGACCGATCCGAAGTTTCCGGAGGCGGCAGAAAGCCATGGCGCCAGAAAGGAACAGGGCAGGCTCGCCACAGCTCGACGCGTTCTCCCATCTGGCGCCACGGCGGCATCACGTTCGGTCCGCGCAAGGAGCGCGATTACAGCGAGAAGATCAATAAGAAGATGAAATTCGGCGCGCTCGCGGCCGTCCTCTCTAAGAAAGCTAAAGATGGCGAGATCGTGCTCGTCGACGGCTTGTCTTTTGCCGCGCCCAAGACGAAGGAGGCGCTTGCCGCTCTCGTCGCTCTTTCAAAATCGGCGAAGGCGAAACTTCTTTCGGAAAACGGATCGAAGTCGGTTCTCATTGTTTTGCATGCCTATAATACGAACGTGATAAAGAGTTTCCGCAATCTTCACGGCGTCGCGACGGAGGAGGCGCGGAGCCTAAACCCGCTCGCCCTGCTCTCGCATAAATATGTCGTCATAGAGAAGCCAGAAGCGGCGTTCGCCGCGCTGCTCTCCCGTGCGGAAACTAAATAAATCACCATGGCACTCTTCGGTACAAAAAAGAAGGAGGACAAGAAAGAAAGCAAGGCGGTCGTTCGCCATGCGCGGGCCTCGAAGCTTTCAAATGGGATTGCGCATGAGATCATCCGCGCGCCCTGGTTCTCGGAGAAGGCGCTCATTGCGACGGAAAAGGGCGTATACGCTTTTTCAGTTCCCGCCTGGGCGACTAAAGCCCAGATAGCCGGGGCGGTAAAGGAGATCTTCAACGTCGTGCCGAGGAAAATCCGTGTCGTGAACCTGTCGGCGAAGCGCAAAGCCCTTCGCACGAAGCGCGGCTTCGGCACGCGCGCGGCCAGACGCAAGGCGTACGTGTATTTGAACGCCGGCGACACGATTCAATTCGCCTAACTAGTCTCCAGTTACTAGCACCTAGCCACTAGTTTTATGAAATCCTATCGTCCCACCACCAAGAGCCGCCGCTTCATGACCACGCTCCCGTACCGGGAGCTCTTGTCGGGCGACGCGCCCCATAAGCCATTGCTCAAGAAAAAGAAAAGTCAGGGCGGCAGGAACGCCTTCGGCCGCATCACGACCCGCCATCAGGGCGGCGGGCATAAGCAGCGTTTCCGCGCGATTGATTTCTCCTTCAACAAGAAAGACATTCCTGCGGTAGTTGAAACCGTAGAATACGACCCGTTCCGCTCGGCGTTCATTGGCCGGGTTCTCTACAAAGATGGCGAGCGCCGTTACGTCATTCTGCCGAAGGACGTGAAAGTAGGCAGTACACTTATCGTCTCGGCCGATGCGCCGCTTAAAGCGGGTAACCGGCTTCCGCTCGGCCGCATCCCGGTCGGCACGTTCGTTTACAATATAGAGCTTTCGCCTGAGGCGGGCGGCGTACTCGTCCGCTCCGCCGGCAATTTTGCCGAGGTCGTCGCACATGACGCCGGCTATGCCCAGGTGAAGCTGCCTTCGACTGAAGTGCGCAAAGTTTCCGATCTCTGCTGGGCATCCATCGGGCAGGTAGGGAACGAGGAGTCGAATCTCGTCGTCATAGGCAAAGCCGGGCGCAGCCGCTGGCTCGGCATCCGTCCGACAGTGCGCGGTACCGCGATGAATCCAGTGGATCACCCGCACGGCGGCGGCGAAGGACGCCAGGGCCGAGGTACGCGCCGCGCGAAGACTAAGTGGGGCAAGCCCTCCGGCAAGGGACAGAAGACGCGCACGCCAAAGAAGTATTCAAATGTGTTTATTATTTCCCGCCGGAAGGTAGGGAAGAACCGCAAGGGATAATATTGAGTTCAGCGCAACCGGCTTCCCGCGGGCGGCCGATTGTGTTTTGCGCGCGTGCTACAATGTTCCGCATGAAGCGCGCCAAGAAATCAGATACATATGAACCAACGCTTTCCGATGTACTGGGAGCTGTCCAAACTGGTTTTGAGAAAATAGAGAATAAATTCGAAGAGCGATTTGACGGACTGGAATACCGCATGACCGCGATAGAAAAGCGTACTGGCGCCCTTGAAGATGCTGTTGAGGATATGAAAGAAACACTCGACGGTGTCGCCCGAGCAGTTGATAAGGATTCCGTCAAAATTCTCGATCACGAGCGCCGCATCCGACGCCTGGAAAAGGCAAATGTCTAGACGTTAGCTGTAATATTTGTCAAAGTTTTGACTTTTTGGCGAGGTTCCGGTACATTTGAGGTATCCCACAGCTTTCAGGTTTGGCTTGCGCGCCCGCGCCTGCCTGCCGGCAGGCGCGGGCTTTTGCATACCCATGTCACGCTCGCTCAAGAAAGGTCCCTTCGTGGACGTGAAGCTCCTGAAGAAGGTGCTTAATTCGAGACCGGCCTCTGCCGGAGTCATAAATACGTGGGCGCGCCGGAGCCAGATAAGCCCGGAGATGGTCGGATTCAAGCTCGGCGTCCATAACGGCAAACAGCACATCGAGGTGCTTATCACCGAAGAGATGGTCGGCCATCGCTTGGGCGAATTTTCGCCTACCAAGCGCTTCGTGCGCCATGGAGGCAAGATGCAGAAGGAGATGGAGCAGAAGAAACAGCAGGCGGAGATCGCCTCTGCCCAGGCCGCCAAAGCGGCTCCGGCAGCAAAGAAGTAAATATGGCTACTGCCTCGCTCAAAAGCTATAACCAGTCGCCCCGCAAGGTCCGGCTCGTCGCCGACCTAGTGAAGGGAAAGAAGGTGCCTCATGCGCTTGCTTCGCTCGCGTTCCTTCCCAAGCGCGCGGCCGAACCCATGAAAAAGCTTATAGAGAGCGCCGCGGCGAACGCTAAGGCACAGGGGGTAGATGCGGAGACGCTCGTCGTGAAGAGCGTCACGGTGGGCAGCGCCGGAATGCTCAAGAAGTACATGCCTCGCGCGCGCGGCAGCGCCGCGCTCATCCGCCGGCGCAAGAGCCGCATTACCGTGGAACTAGGCTCTAGGCACTAGGCTCTAGCTATGACTCACATCGTACATCCATACGCGCATCGCCTCGGCATCATCCGAGACTGGAAGAGCCGCTGGTTCGCTGCCGACAAGAAGAGCTATCGCGATAACATAAAGGTAGACGAGACGATCCGCCGCTTCCTTGCGAAGCGCCTGCGCGGCATGTACGTGAGCGATATCGAGATAGAGCGTTCGGCCGGCGAGCTGCGGATTATTCTCTCCACCGCGCGCCCGGGGCTTGTCATCGGCCGCTCGGGAGAAAACGCGACGAAATTGCGCAAAGAACTCACGGAGGTAATTCAAAAAGCTTCCCGGTCGGCGGGCAAGCCCAGTACCAAATCTGATTCGGTACTGGGCAAGCAGGTCAAGCTCGACATCATCGAAGTGCGCCAGCCGGAAACGGACGCGGCCGTCGTCGCCGCGATGGTCGTAGAGGGATTGGAGAAGCGTTTGCCGTTCCGCCGCGTGCTGAAGCAAACGGTCGAAAAGGTCATCGCCGCGCGGGAGGTCGAGGGCGTGCGCATCGCGCTCGCCGGCCGCTTGGGCGGCGCGGAAATGAGCCGGAAAGAGCAGCTGAAGAAGGGCCGCATCCCGCTCCAGACATTCCGCGCCGATATTGATTTCGCGCACCAGGACGCGCGCCTGCCTTATGGCGTGATCGGGGTAAAGGTGTGGATCTACCGAGGGAATGTGTATCAGGACCGAAAGAGTCCCGTGCGCGCGGAAGCCTAAATATTTCAATATGCTTTTCCCCAAGAAGGTCAAACATCGCAAATGGCAGACGCAGAGACTCTCGCCAAAGCGCCTCAGGCGGCCCGATACGCGCGGTACCACTCTCGCGTTCGGCTCTTTCGGCTTGAAGGCCGTGACGAACGCCCGCATGACGAGCAACCAGATCGAAGCCGCGCGCAAAGTGCTTACCCGCGCGACGGCGAAGACAGGGAAGCTTTGGATCCGCATTTTCCCGGACCGGCCGATAACTGCCAAGCCGGCGGAGGTGGGCATGGGCAAGGGCAAAGGCGATCTCAAGCACTTCGTGTTCCAGGTGCGTCCGGGCCGCATGCTCTTCGAACTCGACGGAGTGCCGGAGAACGTGGCCCGCGCGCACCTGCGGGAAGCGGGCATGAAGTTGCCGGTGAATACGATCATCGTATCGCGCCGCTAAAAGTTGCATACTCCGCGAAACTATGACAAAAAGAGATTCCATGGCGTCCAAATCAGATCAAGAGCTCTCGAAGCTTCTTGTCGAGACCAAGAACAGCCTGCGGACCGAGCGGTTCGCGGCTGCCGGCGCGCGCCCCAAGGATTCGAACGCGCCGCAGAAACTGCGCAAGACCATTGCCCGCATAGTAACCGAACAACACGCTCGAAAGGCGAAAGCCGCGCACGCATAACATGGAACAAAAACTCACTCGCCTCGCTCGCTCCGTTCAGGGTCGACCTCAATCGTTCGTCGGAACCGTCGTCAAGACGGCCATGCAGGAGACGGCCACCGTGCGGGTCGACCGCTTCGAGAAGCACCCGAAATACAAGAAATACCTTGTTCGTTCGAAAAAATTTCTCGCCCACAATCCAGGCAATGCCGCGCAGGTAGGCGATAAAGTCACCATTGTGGCTACGCGACCCATTTCAAAACGCAAGCATTTCCGTATCAGCCTAGAGCCTAGAGCCTAGAGCCTACTTATCTACCTATGCTTCAACCCCAATCCATCGTTACGGTAGCAGACAATTCCGGCGGCAAGGTCGCCCGGATCTTCAAGGTGCTTGGAGGCAGCAAGCGCCGCTATGCGCGCATCGGCGACATTGTCGTCGTCTCTATACAGACCGCGGCGCCGCGCGCGGGCGTGAAGAAGAAGGATATCTATCGGGCCGTAGTCGTGCGGCAGACAAAGCCCTTCGGCCGCAAAGACGGCTCGCACATCCGTTTTGATGATAACGCCGTCGTGCTCATCGAGAAGCAGGGCAAGGAGATGGGACCGAAAGGGAATCGCATCTTCGGGCCCGTGCCGCGGGAGCTTTCCGAGCGAGGATGGCACGCGATAGTCTCGCTCGCGCCCGAGGTCGTATAGGCCGCATGCGTCATATTAAGTCTTATGAAAATTAAAAAAGGCGATTCCGTGAAAGTGATTACCGGCAAGGACAAAGGAAAGTCCGGAGTAATCCTGCGCGCCCTGCCGCGCGAGAACAAGGTCGTCGTAGAAGGCGTCGCGCTCGCGAAGCGGCACCTTAAGGGCGCCGCGGGCAAGGTAGGGCGCATTGTAGAGCGCCCGCGCCCGATAGACGCGAGCAATGTCGTGCGCACGGGGAAGGGAAAGGTCGAATCGGCGTTCGGTGCGCCGAAGGGCAAAAGCAAGTAGCTTTAAATATTTAAATATTTAAATATTTAATTATGTCTCTCACCAAGCAAAAACAGCAGGCCGCTTATCTCGCGCTCCGCGAGGCCTTCGGGTACACGAGTCCTATGCAGGGCCCGCGCGTGACCAAGGTCATCGTGTCCTCCGGCGTCGGCAAGAAGCGGGACAAAAAACAACTCGAATTGATCGAGGATCGTCTGGCTCGCATCACGGGGCAGAAGCCTTCCGCACGCACGGCGCGCCTTTCGATCGCTTCCTTCAAGGTGCGCGAGGGAGACGTAGTTGGCCTTCAGGTGACTCTGCGCGGCGCCCGCATGTACGATTTCCTCGACAAGCTCATCCACATCGCCCTGCCGCGCACTCGCGACTTCCGAGGCCTTTCAGCCAAAGCTATTGATGATATGGGGAATGTCACCGTCGGCATCAAAGAGAATACGATCTTCCCGGAGACCTCCGACGAGGACCTGAAGGACGTGTTCGGTCTCGCTATCACGATCGTAACGACTGCCTCGTCAAAGGCCGAGGCCGAGGCGTTCCTGCGCCATCTTGGCCTTCCTCTCGTCGTTGACTCGGTCGCCAAACGCTGATACGCTACGAGCACGCTCCTCGGAGCTTTATTTTTGTTATGGCTAAGAAATCCCAGCTGGCGCGCCTCGCCAAGAAGGAGAGGCTCGTGAGAAAGTACGCCGCGAAGCGCGCGGCGCTTAAGGCTGGTGGCGACTGGGAGGCCCTGCAGAAACTTCCGAGAAATTCTTCGCCGGTGCGGCTGAAGAGCCGTTGCGCTATCTCCGGCCGCTCGCGCGGGTATATGCGTGCGTTCGGTCTCTCGCGCATCGAATTCCGTAGGCTCGCGCGCGAAGGCAAGATTCCGGGAGTTAAAAAAGCGTCATGGTAGTTCGATTTCACTCATCACTATGGTAACTGACAGCATCGGGGATTTCATCATACGACTGCAGAATGCCGCCCGTATCGGCAAGCCGACGGTGGTGGTTGCCCACTCGACTCACCTCCTAGCCGTCGCGAAGAAGCTGAAAGAGCTCGGTTTTATCGCCGAGGTCGACGTCAGAGCGATCGGGCAGAGCGAGGTGCGCAAGGAGATCGTGGCGAGCCTGGCTTATGACGAGCGCGGCATCCCGCGCCTGCGCGGGGTAAAGCGGGTGAGCAAGCCCGGCCGGCGGCTGTATGCGCCGCACACCGCCGCGCATCGCGTGAAGGGCGGCACCGGGGCGCGCATCCTCTCGACGTCTCTCGGCGTCCTTTCGGACGGAGAAGCGCGCAGGAATCGAGTCGGCGGAGAAGAGCTTTTTGAGATCTGGTGATACGAATGATATGCGAATAAAGACAAATGATACGAATATTGGCACCCCACTTATATGAGCCGTCTCGCTAAAAAACCCATCGCTATAGGCAAGGCCGAGGTCTCGGTCGCCGGCGGCACTCTCACCGTGAAGGGCGCCAAGGGCACGCTCGCCAAGCGCGTGCACCCGACGATATCCATCACAGTAGGCGCAGAGGGCGTATCCGTTGCGCCCAAGGAGAACTCTCGGCTCGCTCGGGCTCTGACCGGCACATTCGCCTCGCATCTCAAGAACATGATCGCTGGCGTGGAGACGCCCTACGTAAAAAAGCTGATCCTCGAAGGCGTTGGTTATCGCGTAGAGCTGAAAGGCAAAGAACTCGTGCTCTCAGTTGGTTTCTCCCATCCGGTGAAGCTGCCTATTCCCGAAGATGTCGCTGTTACCGTGGAGAAGAACGTCATAACCTTCGCGAGCCCGAACAAGGAATCGGTCGGACAATTTTCCGCGGTCGTACGGCGCGTGAAGCCCCCGGAACCGTATCTGGGGAAGGGCATGCACTACGATACCGAAGTTGTCCGCCGCAAGCAGGGCAAGAAGGTCGTCTAACTAGGCTTTAGGCGCTAGGCTCTAGCAAAAAACATGCAACACAAATTCAAATCCAAGAACGAACTCAGGAAGCGCCGCCACAAGCGCATACGCGCAAAAATTGTCGGGACGAGCGAGCGTCCGCGGCTTTCCGTATACAAGTCGAATCAGTTCGTTTCCGCGCAACTCATCGATGACGCGAGGCGGAGGACTGTCGCTTCGGCGCACGGGCGTACGTTCAAAGGCTCTCAATCCGTGCAGGCGAAGGCGGTAGGCGAGGCGATAGCGAAAGCGGCCAAGGACCTCGGCGTGAAGTCGGTCGTCTTCGATCGCGGCGGCTACCGCTATGGCGGGCATGTGCAGATGCTTGCGGAGGCGGCGCGCGCAGGCGGGCTTATATTTTAAATTCAAATATTTTTAACATTTAAATATAGAAAAATGGCAACCATTCCCGAAAAAGAAGTGATCCAAGAAGAAGTGGCGCTCGTCACGGAGCCCGCCGAATCGACGCCGGCGGCCGCGCAGCCCGCACAGGAACGCGGACCTTTTCACGCGGGACGCGGCTCGATGCGCGGCCGCGCTCCGAGAGGCCGAGGCCCGCGCGCTCCGCGCGAGCGCGGAGAATTCGATCAGGTTACGATCGAGGCGCGCCGCGTGGCTCGCGTGATGGCCGGCGGCCGCCGCTTCAGCTTCAGTCTCGCCGTTATCATCGGCGACAAGAAAGGCCGCGTAGGGGTGGGACTCGGAAAGGGAGTGGACACGGCGCTTGCCATCGATAAGGCGACGCGGGATGCCAAGAAGCACTTATTTACGGTGCCGCGCACCTCCGCCAATTCGATTCCGCACCAGGTGTCCGCGAAATACGCCTCCTCCATCGTGGAGATCATTCCCTCGAAAGGCCGCGGGCTGGTCGCCGGTTCGGCCGTGCGTACCGTGCTCGAGCTCGCCGGCGTGACAGACGTGGTCACCAAGATCCACTCGCGCACGAAAAACAAGCTCACGATCGCGCGGGCGACGGTCGAGGCGCTCAAGGAGCTCCGCTCGACTACGCTCGCGGCAAGCCGTTCGCGCTAATATTTCACCATGCAACTTAACTCACTCGCCCCTCGCACGAAGAAACAGAAGGCATCGTACGTAGGCCGCGGCGGCAAGCGCGGGAAGACTTCCGGCCGGGGCACGAAAGGCCAGTCGGCGCGCGCCGGCCATAAGATACGGCCGCAGATGCGAGATATAATCAAAAAACTGCCGAAACGCCGCGGCCACGGCAAAAACCGCGCGCGCACGGTCCGCGCGAACCGGATCGCGGTCTCGGTGGTGAACCTCGAAGCGCTGGAGGCGCGCTATGTTTCCGGCGAGGGAGTTACGCCGGCGTCTCTTCTTGCCAAAGGCCTCGTGCGCCGAGCGAAAGGCCGGGTTCCGCAAGTGAAGATCCTTGGGGGAGGCGCTCTTTCCAAGCCGCTTGCCGTTTCCGGCTGCGCGATTTCAGGCAGTGCGCTCGCTGCGCTCACTGCCGCGGGCGGCACCTATTCACGGTGAACCAGCCGAACTGTCATGCTTGACTCATTTATCCATAAGCTACGGCTCACGCTCACCGATCGCGAGCTTCGTCTGCGCATCTTGTTTCTAGCGGGCGCGCTGGCCGTTTTCCGCCTCCTCTCTGCCATTCCGGTCCCGGGAGTCAACCGCGCGGCGCTGGCCTCATTCTTTGCGGAAAATCAGTTCTTCGGCCTTCTCAACATATTCTCAGGCGGCGGCCTCTCGCAGCTCTCAATAGTAATGCTCGCGGTCGGGCCATACATCACCGCTTCTATTCTCATGCAGCTCGGGACGATCATTTTCCCGCAGATCAAGCAGGCCTATTTCGAAGAAGGGGAAGCCGGTCGGGCGAAATTTATCGGCTGGAGCCGGTATCTCGCCGTGCCTATCGCGATCCTCCAGAGCATCGGCTTCCTGTTCCTGCTCAAGAACCAGGGAGTAATTATGCCGCTTTCTTCCACGGCGCTAGTGGCGAACATTCTGGTCATCGCGGCCGGCTCCATGCTCACGATGTGGCTCGGAGAGCTCGTCACCGAATTCGGCATCGGCAACGGCGTTTCCCTCATCATTCTCGCAGGCATCCTCTCGGGAATACCGGGCGGCATCTCCCAGACCATCTTTGCTTCGACCGCGGCGAATCTGCCGGCCTATTTGGGCTTCTTAGTTCTGGCAGCGCTTATGATCTATGCCGTCGTCGTCGTCTCGGACGCCGAACGCTCGATCCCGATCGCCTATGCCCGGGCCGTGCGCGGCGCCGCTCTTTCTCAGGGCGCGGCGACCTATCTTCCGATCCGGCTCCTACAGGCCGGCGTAATACCGATAATTTTCGCGCTCTCGCTCCTCCTCCTGCCGCAGATGGCGCTCTCTATAGTGGGTAATGTGGCGAACCTAGCCTTCGCGGCGGACGCGGCTCGCTGGTACGCCGCTTTCCTCTCTAACCCTTGGCAATACGGCGCGGTATATTTCTGCCTAGTCGTGCTGTTCACCTATTTCTACACTGCAGTCACGTTCGAGCCGCATCGCGTCGCAGAGAACCTGCAGAAGACCGGCGCATTCGTGCCGGGAGTCCGTCCGGGCAATGAGACTGAGAAGTATATTGGCAGGGTAGTGAACCATATCACCTTCCCGGGCGCCGTGTTCCTCGGCCTTCTCGCCGTTGCGCCGTCCATCATCCAGGGACTTACGGGAGTCACGACGCTCGTCTTGGGAGGCACCGCCCTCCTCATCGCCGTTCAAGTCGCGCTCGACCTCGTTCAGAAAATCGACGCCCAGCTTTCTTTGCGGGAGTATTGAAGATGGTAGAGTAATGGAATGGAATCGCGCATCGTACTCTTCTTAGGAAAACCGGGCAGCGGTAAGGGTGATCAGACTAAGCTGTTGAGCGAGGCCACTGGATGGCCGGTCGTCAGCACGAGCGCCGGCATGCGCGAGATCGCGGCGAACGGCGGAGCTGTTGGCCATAAGCTGAAGGAAACCATGGATGCAGGCATTCTCACGCCGTATTGGCTCGCGGCCTATGTGTATTTGAAAACCATTCTGGGCATTCCGGAGAACGGCAGCATTATCTTTGACGGTACAACGAGGACGCCGCCCGAGGCGGAAATAGTCCTCCAGTCGCTCACCTGGCTCAACAAGCCATTCACAATATTTCACCTAGTCGTATCGGACGAGGAGATTAAGGCGCGCATCGCGCTCAGGAAAGAAAAAGAAGCCCGCGCCGACGATCATGCCGTCGACATGCGGCTCGCTGAGTACTACGCGAGCACGAATAAGGCGATAGATGTCGTGCGGCAGGCGGGACTTCTGACCGAGATAAATGGCGAGCGGACACGGGAAGAAATCGCCGCTGATATCCGCGCCGTGCTCGGCATCGCATGACAATTGCGTCACTGGAGCAAAAAGCGGCGTTAATCGAAGGCGGCAAGCGGCTGGCTGCAATTTTAAGCCAGGTTGCGTCGCGCGTGGCTCCCGGCGTAAACACCGAAGAGCTCGATGATCTGGCGGAGAAACTGATCCGCGACGGCGGCGACTTGCCGGCATTTCTCGGCTATACGCCCGAAGGCGCGTCTCGGCCTTATCCCGCTACGCTCTGCGTGTCGGTTAACGACGAGATAGTGCATGGGATTCCGAACGAATCGTCAAAAAAACTCGAAGAAGGCGACATTGCAGGGCTTGATCTGGGTCTCACGCATGCAGGTGTCATTGTCGATGCCGCTGTCACGGTGCAGGTAGGCGCGGTTAGTGATGAGTCCAAAAGATTAATCCGCGCGACGGAGAATGCGCTCGCTGCGGGCATTGCCGCAGCAAAGGCCGGAAATCATATGGGCGATATCTCGCACGCCATACAAAGAGAGATCGAGGCCGCCGGCTTCTCGGTCGTGAAAGAACTCGGCGGGCACGGCGTAGGCGCGCGCGTGCATGAGGAGCCTTTCATTGCGAACTATGGCCGCACCGGCACCGGACCTCTTCTAAAAGAGGGCATGGTGCTCGCGCTCGAGCCTATTTCTTCGGCGGGGAAGGGAGCTGTCGTACTATCTCCCGACGGCTACACTTTCCGCACCAAGGACGGCTCGCGCTCCGCGCATTTCGAGCACACCATCTTGCTCGAAAAGGATGGGGCGCGTATCATTACCAGATATCAGGCCTAAAATTCAGGCACTAGGCATTAGGCTCTAGCGAATACGTTATTGCTAAAGCCTAGCGCCTAACGCCTATCTTGCTATAAAATGGCACATCCACGCACAGAACAGACGCTCGTGATCGTGAAGCCGGACGGCATTCAGCGGGCGCTTATCGGAGAGATAATGAAACGGTATGAGCGCATAGGGCTCAAACTCGTCGGTCTTAAGATGCTCGTGCCAACAGAGGAGATGATCGAGCGGCATTATCTGCTTGATCCGGATTGGAAAAAGAACGTCGGAGAGAAAGCGATAGCAAGCTATATACAGAAAGGGGAGATCCCTCCTTCGAACGATCCTATAGCAGTGGCGAATTCCGTCGTCGAACGTCTTAAAGAGTACATGACGAGTGGCCCGGTGATCGCGATGGTTTGGGAAGGAGCGCACGCGGTCGAGCTGGTACGGAAAATCACGGGCGGCACGGAACCTCGTAGCGCGGGCATCGGCACGATCCGCGGAGATTTCGTGCTCGACTCGTATTCCATGTCCGATTCGGACAATCGGGCGATCCGTAATCTCATTCATGCGTCCGGTTCAGTCGCCGAGGCGCAAATGGAGATCCCGCACTGGTTTACAGCCAGCGAGATCGTCCGCTATCGGGTGCCCCACGAAGCCACGCTTTACGACCAGGATATACGCAGCATTCTAAGTTAATCGATCATTCATCGAAGTATTGACAGCGGGTGTATACTTTAAATAGGAGCCATTCTTAAAAACGCAACTTGCCGAATTTTCGGGAGCAGCGCATTAAGATAGCTTGGTGAAGCTCGCGAGAGAATCCGACAGCTATCGTTGCCGCACCCACCTGGCATATATAAGTTGCTAAATGGAATGGCTCCAGCAAGAAAATCGTCCCTCGCCTTCGCTCGGGACGATTTTCTTGCGCTCTGTGCACTGTAATCGTCGGCACGAGAAGCGTGTCACGCATGCTACAGTTTCCGCATGTCGTTACGATTAAAATTCTACGGCGGCGCGGGCAAGGTTACGGGTTCTAACTTTCTGCTTGAAAGTTCTCAGAGCAAGATACTGATAGACTGCGGCATTGAGCAGGGCGCGGACATTGCCGTCGAAGAGGTGTATGGACCGTTTCCGTACGATGTTTCTTCGATCGGCGCGCTTATCGTCACGCACGCGCATCTCGATCATGTCGGCCGTATCCCGAAGCTTGTAAAGGAAGGTTTTCGAGGAAGGATCCATATGACGCCGCCGACGCGGGATTTGGCGGAACTTATTCTGCGCGATTCCGCAAGTATTTTGCGAGAAGAAGCAAGGCGACTTGGCCGAGAACCGCTATACGAGGAGCAAGACGTGGATTCCGCACTTATGCTCATCGAGCCGCTCGAGTACCACACTGAAAAAGAAGTGGCCCCCGGGCTCTCGGCATATTTGCGCGACTCCGGACACATTCTCGGCTCGGCGAGCGTTCGGATACAGAGCGAAGAGAATATCTCTGTAGCGTTCACGGGCGACATCGGCAATTCGCCCTCGCCGCTCTTGCCAGACTTTGAGCCGGTGCCCGACGCCGATGTTCTCGTGATGGAGAGCGTCTACGGCAATCGCGCGCATCCGCCTCAGCAGAGGCGTGCCGAGATCTTGGTCGAGGCACTGAAACGCGCAATCAGCCGCGGCGGAGCCATTCTCATCCCCGCCTTCTCTCTTGAGCGGACGCAACTCATGCTCTATGAGCTTTCGAACTTTTTTACGGAAGACTCTCTTCCGCAAATCCCTGTCTTTCTGGATTCGCCGCTCGCTATACGCGTCACAGACGTATACGAGAAATGGGGTCCGACATATTTTAAACCTGAGGCAGAGGATGAGATGAAGCGAGAAGGAAGTATTTTTAATTTTCCTTTTTTAACAAAGACGCTTTCGCGCGAGGAGTCGGCAGCTATCGAAAAAGTAGCAGGTCCGAAGATCGTTATCGCGGGCGCGGGTATGAGCCATGGCGGCCGCATCGGCCGCTGGGAGGCGCGGTACCTGCCCGATCCCAAGACTACGCTTTTCACCGTCGGATACCAGGCGCCGGGGAGTCCCGGCCGCCGTATAGCGGAGGGAGCGTCATCGGTGCGTATCGCAGGGACGGACGTACCCATTCGGGCGAAGGTCGAGGTGCTCGAGGGCTGGTCGGCGCACGCCGACCGGGAAGGCTTGCTAGAGTTCGCGCAGAAATCCCTAGAGGGCGGGCGCGTCAAAACTATATTTACGGCGCTCGGCGAGCCTGCAGCCGAGCGTTTCTTGGCCCAGCGCATCCATGATTACCTCGGCGCCCGCGCGATCGTCCCCGAATTCGGCCAAACGTGGGAAATTGCCAAAGATTCAGTAAATAGAATTTGAATTCAGGTAGAAATTATCCACACCAGCTTATCAAACATAATAGACGGTCGTCGTATATTGTTGATATGGGAAAAGTAGAGGCGGAAGCAAGTAAGAAGAGGCAAAAGGCGTATATTCAAGTGGCTCTTCTAACGGCGGTCGCTCTTGCGGGTGTAGCACTTGTGGCATCGGTTGCGCCGAATTTGCCCGTCGCTTTAGATAAGCTGCCTAGCGTGAAAAGAGCTAGACTGCGTTATCAATACCGAACCTCGCTCGGAAGACTGGCGGTCCAAGGTTATATCAAATTCGAGAAGCGCGATGGTAAGTCCTATGCTAGGATCACCGAGGCGGGCCGCAAGAAGCTGGCTTTTGAGCAGGAAAAAGCAAAGCTCGATTTATCCAAAAGGAGGCGGTGGAACGGGAGTTGGCGCGTGGTTATTTTCGATATACCCGAACGGCGAAGGCGAACGCGAAACCGACTCCGGATAATAATGCAGGAACTGGGGTTTGTACGCTTGCAAGACAGTGTATGGGTCTTTCCGTATGATTGCGAGGATTTTGTCGCGCTTTTAAAGGCGGAACTGAAAATTGGCGGAGCAGTCTTGTATATGGTGGTCGAAGCGATAGAGAATGACAGGCATTTGCGAGAGCATTTCGGTTTATAGGTGATATCAACAATAATAGACGACCGTCGCATATCGTTGATAAATATTTTGTAGTTAAAATGTTAGGGCGGCCGCACAAGCGCGATCGTCCTGCCGCAAGGATTGCTATACTGAAGATCATGGAAATCAAACCTGGAATTTACGAGCACTACAAAGGCAAGCGATACCGGGTCATCGGCGTGGGGAAGCACTGCGAGACGCTCGAAGACTTGGTGATCTACGAGGCGTTGTATGAAAACGAAGTCTCGAAATTGTGGGCCCGGCCGTTCGAGATGTTCACTGGCGAAGTCGAGGTTAACGGCAGGCGCGTGACGCGTTTTAAATATACTGGCTAAATATTTCTTGCATTTTCAGATGTCGTAATTTTCATCCTATAGGATGAAAATTACGACATCAATAAATTCTTAAAACAGTTAGGCGACTTGCTTTGCGATCCGGGCGAAAACGGCCGGATGCTCGGAGGCGAATTGCGCGAGAACTTTCCTATCGAGCTGGATGTTTTTATTTTTCAGAGCGGCAATAAATGTGCTGTAGGACTTGATGGCCGCCTGCCTGCCGGCAGGCAGGTTGTCGCGGACGGCGGCGTTCAAGCGCACGATCCAGAGCTGGCGAAAATCGTTCTTTTTGTCTTTGCGGTGCGCGAAGGCGTAACGGCCGGCGCGCATCAATGCCTCGTGCGCGTAGCGCTCTTTTTTCGAGCGGATGCCGCGGTATCCTTTTGCTCTCTCCAAAATATTTCGACGGCGCTTCTGGGCCATCATTCCTCCTTTGACTCTGGACATACTGGTTTCTGGTTAACTAGCGGCTAGTAAACTGGCATCTAGGAGCCGGGCAAGAAGCGGCGTCGCGCGCGAGCCGTGAGGTGTACCGACACTGCACGGCGCTTGCCGCTCCGCTGGCTGCCGCTCTGCTTCGCGTTGAAATGATTCTGGCCCGTGGCGCGCGCCATAAGCTTGCCTCGGCGCGTCACGCGGATCCGTTTCAAGTATGATTTATTGGTTTTCATGATGTAATTTCGATTTTTCTCGCTTTTGCTGAGCGACGAGATCACGTTCAATGACTCCGGCGAATCCCTTGGGGCTTCGCCCGATCGGTTCCGCGAGCTTATAGGCGTAGGGAATGCGCTCGAGGAATTTCGTGAGGCGTTCCTTGAGGAACTGCTCGTCCATCCCCTTATACCGGCCTTTGAGGAAGAGCTCGGCTCGCACACGGTGTCCCTCGGCGAGCCACTCGGCGGCTTTCTTGGCCTTCAAGAGCATGTCGTGGTCGCCGGTGCCTACTTTGATCTGCACCTCTTTGGTTTCCGAGACCTTGACCTTCGACTTGACCGCCTTCTCCTTCTTGCTCCGCTCGTACTCAAATTTACCATAATCGGCTATTTTCGCAACGGGCGGAGTCGCCGTCGGGGAGATTTCTATCAGGTCGAGGCCGGCCTGCTTCGCCGCTGCGAGCGCCGCCGAGAGCGCGAGAATGCCGAGATTCTCGCCGGACGCGCCTATCACGCGCAATTCCTGCGCGCGTATCTCGGCATTGATGCGAAGTCGGTCGGTAGCCACTGGAAGTGCTGTGCACAATAGCACGGATATGGCACAGACACAACGTGATACAATAATCTCGTTACCAGGCCATCTTCCTATATGAAGAAATATATCCTCGGGGCAGTGCTCTCCTTCGGTATCCTGGTCTCGCCGGCATTCACGCAGGCGGCGACCCTGACCGATGCGCAGATTGGCGCTATCCTCTCGCTCCTCTCTTCCTTCGGCGCGGACAGCGCCATCATAGCGAATGTGAAATCAACCCTCACAGGCGGCAGTACACAGACTACGACAGGCCAGTGGTGCCATACGTTCAATAGCAATTTGGGGATAGGCGCTCGCAGTCAGGAAATCAGCGCGCTGCAAACAGTGCTTGCGAAAGAAGGATTTGACGCGGGAACAAGCGGTAAGGATGTGGGTCTCTACGATGAAACAGTCGCCTCGGCGATCACTGGTTTCCAAGAGAAGTATCGCGATGAGATATTGACGCCTAGCCGATTAAAAAACGGCACTGGCTATGTCGGGCCCTCGACCCGCAAAAAACTGAATCAGCTCTTCGGATGCGGCGGTGTGACGAATCCTCCGGTCCCGAACAAGGAAGTCGGCACCCTCGAAATTTCATTAGGAAACGCGAGAGCGGAAGGGGCCATACAAGTGGGTAATACCATAGAAGCCAAGGCGGAATATACGCCGTTGGGGCCGCCATGTCCTACATATGTTCTCTGTTCCCCGCCAGCGCCGATTCCCGTTGCCGTCTCGTGGTCTACCGATCGACCGGACATACTCAGTCTGAAATGGGATGGCGGCAAGGGAACATTGGCGAGCAAGATATTCATCAGTGGCTTGAGCGCGGGCATTGCGCATGTAAAAGCGATGTATCTCTTACCATCAGGGAAAGCTTTAACGAGTGACATAAAAATTGTTGTCACGGCAAATGAACAGCAAGCGACTTCCATCACCGTCCTTTCGCCGAATGGGGGAGAATCATATACCGATGGTCAAACAGTTCCTATTTCATTTGCTACGACGCTTACCGACTTACAAACTTCCGGGGTTACTCTTCAACTGTACCGCGGCCTCGCGGGAACTTCCGGGGCAAGTTTTGTCCAAACCATAGTGAGTAATTGGATCGGAGGGTCTCCCTATCAGTGGCTCATTCCGTCAAAACTGTCCGCAGGCCAGTACAGCATCTATGCATCTGCGCCTGTACGTGCTACCGCTCTGCCTGAAGGCGGAGTATCCGACACCAGCGACGCGCCGTTCAACATTGTAACAACACAGCAGGCTCCGGCCATCTCATACATCAGTCCCTCGGCGGCGATTATAGGCGGCACGGTCTATGTCTACGGCTCTAATTTCGACGGTACCACATCCATCGTTATTGATGGGATCACGGGCCAGACTCTCGTTCCGACGCTGCTTTCTTCGAGCGCCTTGAGCTTCGTGGTCCCGGCGAGCGTCGGTATCGGAACGCATACCGTTCAGGTGAACAACAAAGCCTCCGCTTTCCCTATCAGCAATTCGGCTACGTTGACAGTCGTAGGCACATACCCTTCATTTAGCGTCGTAACGCCATCCACGGCCTGGCCCACCGGCTCCACCCAGACGATTCAGTGGAGTTCGTCAAATTATCCGTCCACCGCGATGGTGAAAATTACGCTCGTTCAGGATGCCGTTGGCACCCCGCCGACAGAGACTCCGTATCTCTCCGTGGTTGTTCCCAATAACGGCTCTACCAGTTGGACGATCCCGACAAACATCGTGCCGGCGTCTAACTACCGTCTATCGGTAACCTGCGACAACGCGGGTTTGCGGTCGCACGGAAGCTGCGGCGACGGTGTAAGTCGGGCGTTTAGCATCGTTGCCGTTCCTTCAATCTCAAGCATCAGTCCGAGCCAGGGAGCCGCCGGCACCGTCGTCACGATTTACGGCGCCAATCTGGCCGAAGCGTCGAGCGTTGAGTTTTATGGCACAAGCGGCAAGTTTGTCGGCTCGTTTGTTCCGTCCGCGGTGTCTGCCTCTAGCGTGGTTTTCTCAATTAATGCGATTTTTGCCGCTAACGCGTCGCCCGACACGTATCATGTGGGCGTCGTGACGAACGCCTGCCCCGGTGGTTGCAACAGCAACCGGATCGGCTTCACGCTGAATCCGTCACCGTCAGCGCCTGCCATCACTTCTCTCAACGCCTCATCGGCGTCTTTCGGCAGTACCATATTCGTGTACGGCTCGAATTTCGACAGCACCACGTACATCGCTCTTGATGGAAGCGCGGGCCAGACTATTACGCCCGCTTTTATTTCTTCAAGTATTTTAAGTTTCGTGGTCCCGTCGAGCGTAAGCCTAGGAACTCATACTATTCAGGTGAACAACAAGGCCTCCGCTTTCCCTCTTAGCAACTCGGTTACGTTAACCGTCATTTAAAGTGCTGACAATTGGCCCGGGTCGGAGAGGATGATCTCGGCCCGGCCTTCGTAGGAAACAATCTTGCCGGAGAGAGTTACGTCTTTGCCCCGGTAGCGGGAGAGGTCGCCGAATTTTTTCGCATCATCGGCGAAGATTACGCCCGAGAACGAACAGGATTTGTACGCTTTGCAGAAATCGAGAAAGACGGTGCCGGTCTTGGACGTGTAGGTTGAGACAAGCGTGCCGCGCACGGAGGCGTACTCGCCGACGTGCGCGGGGGCTTCGGTGTAATCGATTATGCCTACAGAAACTTGCGCGGCCGCTCCCGCGGCCGCGCTGTTGCCCCGATAGGCATCGAGTAATTTCCGCAGGATATTTTCATACGTTTGCCGGAGCGCCGGATCCGTGCCGATCTCGAGGATCTCGTCATTGAGCGTCGTTGCCGACTTGGTCCAGTTGTAGCTGCCGTTCGCATAGGCCCTTTCGGTCACGAGCGTCTTCAAATGCATGATGCCGTTTCCCGTCGCGTGCTTTTCTGCTACGACCGGAATGCCGGCGGCTTTCAACTTCGCGATGATGGGCCGGCCATAGCTGTCGCCGCTCTGCCCGGAATCCACGACGCCCCTGACATCGACTCCCCGCTTCTTGGCGGCGACGAGCGCGTCGGCGATGTTCTCGAGCGTGAAAGTATATATGGCGAAGTAAATGTAGCGCTCAGCGTCGTTTATGAGCGCGATGATTTCCCGGTCGTTTTGCTTTTGATCTAAACTGTAGATGACTCGAACGGAACCGGCGGGCGGCGCCGAGACCGTTTGCGCGGGGATAGAGACAGGCGCGGCTTGCGCGCCGGAATTTTCTTTGCCGAGCAGGTATCCGGCGCCGCCCGCCGCGAACGCCAGCACGGCGACGAGAACCGCCCGCGCTATTTTGGTACGCATTGCCTGAAGTATACCGCTATCCACAGTCAGGCCGTTGTCGCGGATAAGGTACTCTGAGGGAATATCAATTTAAGCATCAGACCATGCATATCCTTGGAATCTCGGGCAGTTTACGGAGGCAGTCGTATAACTCGGCGGTCTTGAGCGCGATGCAGCCGCTCGCGCCGGCGGGCATGGAAATCAAGATTGCCGATTTGAGCGGCATCCCTCTCTACAACCAAGACGATGAAGCGGCGTTTCCTGTTCCAGCCCAGGCGCTTAAGGACGCGATCGCGGCGGCAGACGGCGTTATCATCGCAACGCCCGAATACAATCGCTCAATCCCAGGCGTTTTAAAGAATGCGATCGATTGGGCGAGCCGGCCGTATGGACAGAACTCATTTGCGGGGAAGCCCGCCCTCGTCCTTGGCGTCTCGGTAGGGTCCATCGGCACTGCCGTCGCGCAAAGCCATTTGCGGCAGATACTGCTCCACTTGGACGCTCGGGTTATCGGCCAGCCGGAATTGTATCTCGGCCCCGCGGGGCAGCTTTTCGATGCCTCCTGGAATATCATCGATGCGCCGACAAAAGATCTGCTCTCCAAAGCACTTGCAGAGCTTGCCAGCCGCGTGGGGACAAGCTACGCAAGCGCCGAAGGCATTACTACTGCAAATGCGATGTCTGCCGCCTAAACGCCTTGACGGCTAATTCAGACCGTTTACTCTTCGTTCGGTAGGCGAAAAAATTGAGAGGGCCGATTACAAGCAGTATGAGTATCACGAATCCGGCGATGCCGAGCCGTAAAGGGCCGAGCCACTCTTCGGTCGCGCTGCCGAACCAATAGGCCGCGGAGAAAAGGAAGAGAGTCCACACCGAGGCTGCGACCACTGCCGTAGCTACGAAAGACGAAAACGGCGAGCCGAAAAAGCCGCTCGCCGTATAGGTGGGGAGCCGCATGCCGGGTACGAATCGGGCAGAGAAGAGCGCTAGACCGTTGCGCTTCTCGAGCCAATTACGGAACGGGGCCAGGATGTCGTGGTCAACGTATTTTTCGAGCCTAGGATGCGTGCTCGCGTACCTGCCGAGCCAATAAAGGCCGATGTCCCCAAGGACGATGCCGGCATATAGCGAAATAAGCGCCAGCGGAATCCCGATCACGCCCTCGGCGGCCAGGAGCCCCACGATTACGACGGTAACGTCTTCGAGGATGAAGGTGCCGATGATAATGGCCGCCGCAAGGGTTAGGGTACTGCCAACCGCGCCGCCGATCAGGGTGGGAATGAACCAAGCCATGGTGTAGCCGCTTTAGTCTACCAAATTTCGGGCCGGTTCACCGCACCTTATTCGACGTGGTATACCATGAGTCATATGAACCGGGAGAAGGCGACGTTCGCGGCGGGCTGCTTCTGGGGCGTGGAGGCGGCGTTTCGAGCGACGCCGGGCGTGATTGACGCGGTATCGGGGTATAGCGGCGGCCATGCCGAGCATCCCACTTACGAACAAGTGTGCGCGGGGCAGACCGGCCACGCGGAGAGCGTCAAAATTACGTTCGATCCGGACAAAATCTCGTACGAAGCGCTTGTGCGGCGGTTCTTAGCGATCCATGATCCGACGCAGGTGAACCGGCAGGGGCCGGACGTGGGGGAGCAGTATCGCTCGGTCATCTTTTATCATTCGCCAGAACAGCGAGAGATCGCCGAGCGCGTCGCGAAAGAATTCGCGCCGCAGTATTATCCGAAAACCGTCGCGACTTCGATCGAACCGGCCGGAATCTTCTGGCGCGCCGAAGACTACCACCAGCGCTACGCCGAGAAGCCCTGATGGACACGTCGTGTCCATCAATGTCCATCACTCATTTTGGCTCGAAATCGAGAGCGATGGAATTTGTGCATACCGCTTGCCCTGCCTGTCGGGAGCCAAGCGCGTGTCGACTGGGCCGTCGTCGAAGACATGGCCCAAGTGCGCGTCGCAATTTTTACAGAACACTTCGGTGCCTCCGGAGTTAATTTCTTCATACCGCTATTATTTTATATTTGGTTCTACGCGGTTGCGTGAAGGCGCTCTCGCGCGTATCCTTGCCTCATGAATCCCGTTAGAGACAAGGACTCATCGAGTCCTGGCCTGCGCTTGGCAGGCGTCTCTAACGGGATGAAGCGAGCAGGCGTGGTAGGCATCCTTATCCTCGCATTTCTCGGTATCGCCGACTCGGCCTACATAGCGCAAAGCGAACTCGCCGGTACGCCGCTTGTCTGCGGCACGCAGACGCTAACGAGTTGCGATATCGTGGCACAAAGCGCGTATTCTTATTTTTTCGGCGTTCCGATCGCATTGTACGGAGTTTTTTTCTATAGCGTCATATTTATCCTCGCCGCTCTAGAACTTCTATTGTTCGACGAATTCTTGCGGCGCGTGCTGTTCTGGCTCTCTCTCCTTGGCGCGGCGGTATCCATCTATCTAACGCTAATCGAGGCTTTCGCCATCCGCGCCTACTGTCTCTATTGCCTCATCTCCGCGGTTCTCGCGCTCTGCATCGCCGCTCTCGCCGCTCTTATCCATGTAGCCCGGCCGAAGAAGAAGGCGAGTAACGCGCCCCCGTTGCTCCCGATGCCGCCGAAACTCTGAGCCATGCGTCTCGCACTCATTTCCGCTTTCGTTTTCTCACTCGCCGCGCCAGTTTTTGTTTTCGCCGCGCCTGCCGTGCCGGCAGCTTCGTTCCTCGCCGCCCGTTCGCTCGCTGTCGCGAGCTCTTCGCAGGGCAACGCCTATGCCGCCGGCGCCTCCGTGATATTTACCGCTCCGGTTGCCGGCGACCTCTCGATTCTCGGCGGTTCGGTGATCTCGGCGAGCCCGGTCACCGGCGACGCGCTTCTCTTCGGCGGTTCGGTCAATTCGAAGAGCGCGGTCGGCGGGGATCTGCGGGCTTTCGGAGGCAGCGTGTCCGTCGAAGGGTCGGTCGGGGGAGATTTGGTCGCCGTGGGCTATTCGGTGAGAGATGCCGGTCGGGCTCGAGGTTCCGTATTAATCGTTGGCGCGAATGTGTTGCTCGAGAACGGTGCCGGAGGCTCGGTTACCATCTACGCCAATAACATCGTACTCGCAGGCAATTTTTCGGGGAACGTGGATATCGTGGCCACCGGGCATGTAACCGTTGCCGCGAGCACTACGATTCTCGGCGCACTGGCCTACCAGGCCCCCGAAGATGCGGACATCGCGCAATCGGCGAGGATAACTGGCGGCGTGACCTATACGAACGTATCCTATCTGCCGAGTCCAAGCGCCTCGCGCGCGCTCGAGATAGTGGGCATCGGCCTTTTTCTCGTCGTGCGGCTTCTCGGCGCGCTTGTTCTCGCCGGGCTTCTTGCCGGCCTCTTCCCGGGGCTGGCGAAAGCGGTGGCGGACATGACGTATTCGCGCCCGGGAAAGATCCTGCTCACCACGCTTCTCGGATTCGCAGTGTTTGTCGCGACGCCGATTCTGTGCCTCCTGCTCCTCTTGACCTTCGTTGGCATAGGTCTTTCGCTCCTGCTTTTCATCGCGTACGCCCTCCTCGTTCTTCTTTCGTTCATATATGCCGGGATACTCGTCGGCGGCATGCTTGTGAGCCGTTTTTCGAAACGCGAAAGCGTCTTATGGCGCGATGGCGTTCTCGGCATGCTCATCCTGACACTCATTACCCTCGTCCCGGTCGTGGGGCCGCTCATAGCCCTGCTTCTCGCGCTTTTCTCCGCCGGGGCGCTCTCGCTCCTCTTTTTCCGATACGCGTTCCGGGAGGAGGAAATCACCGAGGAAGTACCATGACAAAGCCTGTCGAGGGCTTGGCCCGCCCTACTTCGCTAAAGCTACGAAGGGCACGCGCCGGAAAGATAGTTGCATACCTGAAGAAAGCGTATCCAAAGCCGAAAAGCGAGCTCGTGCATCATACGCCTTTCCAATTCGTCGTCGCCGTCATCCTCTCCGCGCAGTGCACGGACAAGGCCGTCAACCGGCTTACTGCAACTCTTTTTAAAAAATACAAAACCGCCCCCGACTTCACCCGGGCTAAACCCGCGGTCTTTACAAAAGAGATTTCGTCCATTCCATTCTTCCGCAACAAGGCCAAATCCATTATTGCCGCGGCAAAGCAAATCGAGGCGCGGTATGCCGGAGGCATACCGCGCAGTGAGACGGAGCTCGTCGAACTACCGGGGATCGGCTACAAGACGGCGCACGTGGTGCTCGGCGAACTGTTCGATATTTGGGAAGGCATCGCGACCGACACGCATGTGCGGCGCTTCGCATACCGCTTCGACCTTTCCGATAGCCGGAATCCGGACAAAATTTCGAAAGACCTCGAAGCGCTCGTGCCGAAAAAGAATTGGAAATACGTGAATAACGGGCTCGTGCTCTATGGCCGCTACGTCTGTTCTGCCCGCCCGCACGATTGCGCGGTACACCCTTTGACCAAACTCTGGCCGCCCGCGGCGAAACGGTGGCCGCGAGATTAACTATCCGTATAGTAATGCACCGGCGGAAACGATCGTGTTGACCACCAACCACGAAGAATAGGCCCATATTATCGGGCGTTCCCGATGAGCCAGTCCGTAAAAGATCCATACGATGTCGAGTGCCGCATATGCCCCGAACGTAGCCGGCGAAATGTCCGCGGCAGATTTTGAGCCGTATATTTTCACGATCTGCGGGATGGTAGCGAGCGGGCCGCCGAGGCCGACGAGAAGAATGATCCGATCGAGAAATCGCAGCCACGGGGTGCGGGCCGGATAGGGTTCCAAATGTTTTTGCGCCAGGCGTTTGCGGAGGTGCAGATGAAAGAGCATAGTTCTGACTATACAGGACGCCGGCCGCATTTAGAGCGCGCGTATGGGGATTTTATAGGCGATATTGAAAACGAAAACGCGGCGCCCCCTCCTTAGGCGCCGAGTTCATGTCCACGCGAGCGAGCGCGGGTTAGGCAGGTCGCGGCGTCCGTGCGAGGAGGGCGGCTCGCTCCGCTTCTAGTCCAGGACAATCGCAAACCTTATCACCCGGCTCCTTCCTTGCGGTAGGGCCATATCCGTTGTGGTTGTGTATGTAGTAGCAGTGCAGAACCGCGCCGGGGTGTACGAGATGGTTCCAGTCCACGAACATGTAGTGTTCGCGCATAGGGCCCTCCCCAAGAGCTTCTGCCTGCAGTCTACACCTGGTCAAGAAGACCTGCTTTCAGCCCTGTTCATAATCCCGACTTCCTGTTCTCCAGATTCCGGCCTCCAGCGTTACATCCCTATCAGCACCGGGATCACCATCGGGGCCTTGTTGGTGCGCGCGAAGAGAAAGCCGGCGATGACGTCGGTAAGATTGTTTTTTACGTAATCGAGATCGATCGGATTCATGTTATACGTCGAATCCTCGATCGTCTTCTTGATGAGTACGCGCGCTTCATTCAGCAGATCTTGCGACTCGCGCAGATAGACGAAACCGCGGCTGATGATATCGGGCGATTTGCGCAGCTTCCCGGTCTTGAGATTCACGCTCGCGATAATTACGAACATGCCGTCCTTCGCGAGCGACTGGCGATCGCGGATGACGACTTCCTGGATATCGCCGATCGTGAAGCCGTCCACGACCATAGGCGCGGCCGGGACCCGCTGCTTGTGGACATTCAAGCGAGCGCCGTCCTCAATGTCTATCACTATGCCGTTGTCGGGAATAATGATGTTCTCTCTGGGGAATCCCGCCTGCTCGACCGCCTTCGCGTGGCAGGTCGTCATCGAACGGTAGCCGTAGCCGGGCATGAAGAATTTCGCATGGACCTGCTTGTTGATCCAGACGAGCTCGCCGGCATTGCCGTGGCCGGTCGAATGCACGTCGCTCGAGCGATAGTGAATGATGGTAACGTTGTTGCGGTAGAGATTATCCTTGAGCTTCTGCACGGAAATCTCGTTCCCCGGGATGACCGAGGAGGAGAGAACGATCGTATCGCGCTCATTAAAGGTGATGTATTTGTGCTGTTTGGTCGCGATCCGCATGAGAGCGGCGAACTCCTCGCCCTGCGCGCCGGTGGCGAGCACGAGTATCTTATTGGGCGGATAATCGGCCATCTCCTGCGCCGGGATAATCGTCCCCTTGTCCATCGTGAGCAGGCCCGCTTTCTGCGCGATCTCTATGTTCGTCTTAATGGAGCGGCCTTCAGTCACGACCTTCTTCCCGTATTTCTCCGCGAATTTGATGATGTGGATCATCCGTTCGAACTGCGAGGCGAAGGTGCCGATGATGAGCCTGCCGGTAATCGAGCGCATAATCTCCTCGAGCGTCATAAGTACGCGGCTCTCTGGAATAGAAAAGCCCTCCTTCTCGGCGTTCGTGGAGTCGGCGACGAAGAATAGATTCTCTTCTTTGGAAACCTCGCCCCAGTTTTTCTGCTCGCGTTCCGAGGCGATGCCGTCCTCGTGCTCGAGCTTCAGGTCGCCGGAGATAACGACGTTGCCGTAGCGCGTACGTATCGATACGCCCATTGAATCGGGGATCGAGTGGGTGACCGGGAAGAAGCGCACGCGGGTATTGCCGATAGTGAGCTCGGAATTTACTTCGATCTCGATAATTTCCGGTTTCGGGACATCCGGATACTCCTCCTGCCGGCGCTGGATCATGATGGAAGTCGCCCGGCGCGTATAGATGGGAGGATTGCCGAATCGGGGCAGGGTAAAGGGAATGCCGCCGATATGGTCCAGGTGTCCATGCGTGATGATGACCGCCCGCACGCGGTCGGCGTTCTTCTCAAGGTATTTGGTGTTCGGGAGTGTGTAGTCAACCCCCGGCGCATCGTCCTCGGCCTTGAAGTGGAAGCCGGCGTCCATCACGATGATGTCTCCGTTCGCGTCGATGGCGAGCATGTTGCGCCCCACCTCTTCTACGCCTCCAAGAGGTACGATGCGAACAACATTCTCGGCCGGCTTCTCCGGATAATAATCGGCCCCTTTGGGCGCGGTCCGCGGCATAGCCGTCGGACGCCGCAGTATGCGCTGGATGCGTCGGGAAGCGCCTCCCGGGCGCGCGTGGCGGAAGCGGCCTCGCTCGGGATTTCTGCCCGGCCTGCCAGGCGGGCGCGGCTGATTTGGACGGAACGGCGCCGAAAGAGGACTGGGCGCGGGAGCTGGTGCTTGATTCATGAACTATATATTAGGTTTAACGATTGGGTGCCAAAAAGGGCCAGACGGCGTCCGTGGCGCGATACCAAGACGCAACCGTAGCGAAACGGTCCTTGGGCGTCACGATCTGCGGGAGCGCGATGCCCGCGAGGTCCGCTGGGACCGTGTAGGTGAAATTCGGAGCATAAATGAATGCCGCCGGATAGTCCGCCGCGATGAGATCCTCGATCTTTTGCAGGTCCTTTATTCTCGCCACGGCATCGGCGTTCTCGCGCGCGTCCTCGAGAAGCCCGTCCACTGTCTTATTGGCGTAGAGCGCGATGTTCAGCCCCGGATCGTTCCGCTCCTGCGAGGCCCAGAAGGCGTAGAGATCTTGGTCGCGGCCGACCACCATGCCATATAGCAGGGCTTGATACTTGCGAGGGCGGATTACGTTTTGGGACAAGTCGCCCGGCTCGTAGAGCTCGATGGTCACGGGTATGCCGAGCTTCTCCCATTCTCCCTTGACGGCGCTCGCGACGTTCTTAAGCTCGGGCACATTCGAAGTGCGGATCGTTATGCCGTCGAGCACGAGCTTCCCGCCGCTCTGCTTCCATATCCGCGCGTCTCCGTCGTAGATCCAGCCGGCTTTCTTTAGTACTTGCGCCCCTGCGGAGGTCGGATTGGCCGCCTGAGGCACGGGAACCTGGGCGATACCCGCTCCCGGAGGTACCGGGCCCATGATGGGCGTCGCGTATCCTCCGAGCACGCCGGTGATGATGCTCTCTCGGTCGAGCGCGTGAGAGAGCGCTTCCCGCACCTCTGGGCGCGCGAACACCGGCTTCTCGCTCGGATTGAAGAACACGGCGAATACCCTCGCATACGGGGCGGAGAGGACCTGCGAAGCGCCGCTATTGCTCGAGATGTCGTAGGCGCTCTCGATGGCGCCGCTCGCGCGCGCGGTCACGAGGTCCTCAGTCCTCGGATAGAAATTGAAACGGATACTGTCGAGATAAGGCCGCCCGAGCACGTACCGCGGATTCGCCTTAAGCAAAACGCTGCCGATAAGCCCCGAGGGATCCCGAGATATGCTCTCTATGGCAAAAGGGCCTGCGCCCACCGGCTGCGTCTGCAGATTGGAGAAAGGAAATTCTTCGTCCGAGATATTTTGCCAGAGGCGGGCCGGGAGGATGCCGAGGGTGGTGAGGCTCAAGAAGGGAGCGTACGGCCTGCTTAAGACGAAGCGCACTGTCCGCTCGTTCACAGCCTCGACTGCTACGCCGGCCCAGTCCGCGTACTCGGGGCTCTTTAGTCCGGGGTCCTGCGCTTTCCGGACCGTGAATATAATGTCGGCGGCCGTTACCTGGCTCCCGTCCGAGAACTTGGCGTCCTTCCGTATCGTGAACGTATAGACCTTGTGGTCCGGCGATATGGAGTAGCTCTCCGCGAGAACTAGCGCAAGCGTACCGTCGCCAGAGGGCCCCATGAGCCCGGCATACGTCAGAGCTGCCAGATCCCGGTCCGCATCGCTAATGCCGAGAAGCGGGTTGATGAAGCGCGGACTGCCGACCTCTCCCTCGACGAGCGTACCGCCGTATGCCGGCACAGTCACTAGAAGACGCTGTTCGAGCGCATAAAGGCTCGAAAGCGAGGCTAGAGCGAGAAGACCAAGCAGTGCGTACCAAATGAGGCGATCGCCGGGAGAGAACGCTTGAATGCGGCCAGTAAGCGAGTCGAATGTCGGAACGGATCGCGGACGCGCCAGGCGTTCCCGCCATAGCTCGTACCGACTCGGCCGTACCGACTCCTCAGCCCCGTTAGAAAAGAATTTATTCGGATCGGTTAAGGGTGAGGCCATACATATAGTTAGATTCCGTCTGCGCGGGCATCTCAATGGTTTTCTAACGGGGTGCCAGAAGGAAATTCGAGATCGCCGAAAGCACCAAAAGGGTGGCGATAACGATCGTCGCCTTGAATAGGAACCGTTCCGCGCCGCGGCGCTTATAGAACGTGGACGCGAAATTATCTCCCCCGAATGCTCCGCCCAAAGTAGCGCCGCGCTGCTGCAGTACGATGCCGACGATGAGGAGGATTGAAAGGATGATTTCCGCGTACGGTAATACCGGTACGAGTGCCTCCATCTGTGCTTTGAGCGTACCACGGGCGAAGGGCGCGGCGCAAGTGTGTATAAAAAGAGGGCCGCCGCGGGTCCTTGAGGACCCGCGGCGGGCGGCGGGTGGTCGGCTGGTCAGGAATCGATCAGCCAGCCGATTAAGAAGAGAGTGAGGGCAAATGCGAACAGCGGAAGCAGAATGACCGACATGCGGCCTCCCCACAGTAGCAGTCTTGATGCAGATTACCACAAACAACTAGCTCTTTACGTTAATGACATCTATATAAATGATGTCGCATATATTTTTTCTGTCAAGTTGCGGGCAGATGAAGACTTCTTTATAGTTAGGAAAACGGCAGACACGGATGATTATTAATTTTAGATAAAAGATATGGCGAAAAAATTGGCGTTTACGCCGCTAGCCGATCGCGTTCTCGTGAAGCCCGACGCGAAAGCCGGCGAGAAGAAGCTCGCGTCCGGCATCATCCTGCCCGAAACGGTCGAAAAGGATAAGCTCATGACGGGCACAGTAGTTGCCGTCGGCCCCGGCAAGCACGGAGAAAGCGGCGATCGTATTGCGATGGAGGTCGCGGTAGGGGACGAGATCGTTTTCAAAAAACCGTGGGACGAGCCCTTGAAGATCGACGGGGAGGAAATGTACGTACTCGCGGAGTCCGAGATAAGCCTTATTAAAAGAAGCTAGAGAATTTACCAGCTTCCAGCAACTAGCAACTAGTAACTAGAGTTATGGCCAAACAAATTCTTTTTTCCGAAGAGGCGCGCAAGTCTATTGCCAAAGGGGTGGCGCAAGCCGCGCATGCCGTCAAGGTGACGCTCGGCCCGCGCGGCCGCAACGTCGTTATTGAAAAGTCCTATGGCGGCCCGCGCATTACGAACGACGGCGTTTCGATCGCCAAAGAGATTTCCTTGAAAGATAAGTTCGAGAATATGGGCGCGGAGATCGTTAAAGAAGTGGCGACGAAGACGAACGATACGGCCGGCGACGGGACGACGACCTCGGTGGTCCTGCTCGAAGCGCTGGTCGAGGAGGGTTTACAGCACATGATGAAGGGCGCGAACGCGATGGCGATCAGGAGAGGCATGGAAAAGGCGCGCGAAACTGCGCTCGCGGAATTGAAGAAGATGGCGAAGCCGGTCTCCGGCAAAGCGGAGATAAAGCAGGTGGCCTCGATCTCGGCGGAATCCGAGGAGCTGGGCAGCATTATTGCCGAGACAGTGGATAAAGTGGGGGCCTCCGGAGTCGTGACGGTCGAAGAGAGCCAAGGCATGGAGCTCTCGTACGACATAGTCGAAGGCTTGCAGACCGATAAAGGGTACGTCTCGGCCTACATGGTCACCAATCCGGAACGTATGGAAGCGGAGATGAAAGACGCGCTCATTCTCATCACCGACAAGAAAATCGGCAACGTGCAGGAAATTCTGCCGCTTCTCGAGAAGATCGCGCAATCGGGCCGCAAAGAGCTCGTGATCATCGCAGACGACGTCGAAGGCGAAGCGCTCACTACCTTCGTGCTCAATAAGCTGCGCGGCACCTTCAACGTGCTCGCCGTCAAGGCGCCCGGGTATGGAGATCGCAAGAAAGAGATGCTTAGCGATATCGCCACCGTCGTCGGCGGCCAGGTGATCAGCAACGAGGTCGGCATGACGTTCGAGAACGCGACGCTCTCCTCGCTTGGCAAGGCGGCGCGCGTCCTCGCCACCAAGGATTCGACCACATTCATCGGCGGCAAGGGCAAGAAGGCGGACATCGCCGCGCGGGCAGCGCAACTGACGGCGCAGATCGAGAACACCGACTCCAAGTACGACAAGGAGAAGCTCGAAGAGCGCGTCGCGAAACTCTCCGGCGGCGTGGCCGTCATACGGGTCGGCGCGGCGACCGAGACCGAAATGAAATACTTGAAGGACAAGATAGACGATGCCGTCAAAGCGACTAAAGCTTCTATAGAAGAGGGTGTAGTCGCCGGAGGCGGCACGGCGCTCGCCAAAGTGGCGAAGAAGCTCATGGCAAGCAGCGGGAAGCTCTCGGCTGACGAGCAAGCCGGCTTCGATATCGTCACGCGCGCTCTCGAGACTCCGCTAGCCCAGATCGCGCTCAATGCCGGCAAGGACGACGCTTCGCTCATCGTCTCCAAAGTGCAGTCGGGCAAAGCCAATGCGGGCTATAACGCGCTCACAGACGAAGTCGTCGAGGACATGCTTGCCGCGGGTATCATCGATCCGGCCAAGATGCCGCGCATGGCGCTTGAAAATGCCATTTCCGCCGCCGCACTGCTCCTTACCACTGAAGCCGCCGTCGCCGAGATCCCGGAACCGAAGAAAGAGGCGACCGGAGCGGGCATGAACGGGATGGAGTACTAAGAAGCTTGCCCGGTATCCAATTGCGGATACTGGGCTTGTTGGTTGAACGCGAGAATCTCCCAGCCGCGCGTCCGCGAGAAGCGCTTCCAAGGGTGATACTCGCAGACGGTGATTCCGGCGTTATCTGAGACGTTAAAGAAAGAGAGCTTCACGAAGTCGGCGGCATGGAGCCGTTCCCGATAGAGCATGTAGGCGATCAGCATTTTAAGGAAATGGTGGTGGGTGACTACGACGATCTCGCGCCGATGCTGGCGGGCAAGCCAGACGAGGCATATCTCGGCCCGCGCCTTGAGATCGGCAAAATTTTCTTCGTCCGAAAAGCGGTAATCGTCCTCGTGAACGGCGAGGTCTATCTGATCTACTATGCGGGCAGCCTCCGGCGCTTCCACGGATTTGCCGATTATCTCGCGCGGATTCCGGCGTTCGCCGAGGAGCGGGGAATAACGAATGCGGGAGTGGAGTTTCCCTTGGAGTATTTCCGCCGTTTCGCGCGCGCGAGGATACGAGGAGGATAGGATGCGGCCAATCGGAAGCGATTCGAGAGCCCGGGCGACCGCTGCGGCCTGCGCGCGGCCCTTTCGCGACAAGGGGCCCTCCACGCCTTGGCGGACGTGTTCCGCATTGAGCAGTGTTTCGCCATGGCGGATAAGGTAGTATCGGCGCGGCCGCATGAAAACAAAAATGAGGACGACACAAAGGGCGAGCACGGCATACCCGAGGAGAAACGAGAACATTACCCTTAGTATACTCGACGTGCTCTGGGCGCCGTCCGACTTTTTACATAAATGCCGGCAGTGGTAGACTCCAGCTGATGATTCTCTCCCTCCGTCGATTGGCAGCTCGAGGATGGCGCTACGCGCTCGCTCTGGCGGTAGTCCTTTTCCTTGCCTGGTTCTTTTTCGGCAGGGGAGGCGCCTCGGGAGCCACGCTCTCCGTACGCCGCGCAAACGTCGTCGAGCGGGTAAACGTGTCAGGGACCGTAACCGCCAAGCAGGACGTCCGCCTGGGATTCGCGGCGAACGGTCGAATTTCCGGTACCTACGCCGCAGTCGGCCAAAGAGTGCGTGCGGGCACCATGCTTGCTCAGATCGAGAACGGCGATCTGGCCGCGGCTCTTTCGCAGAAACAGGCGGCGCTCAAGAAGGCGCAGGCGGATCTGGCTTCGCTTAAAGCCGGGACGCGATCTGAAGAAGTCGCGGTGGCCGCTATCGCGGTCACGAACGCGCGCGCCGGGCTTCTCGACTCCATCCGAAGCGCTTATACGACTGCCGACGATACTGTGCGCACGAAGGTGGATCAGTTCTTTTCCGACTCTCGGTCAAAAGATCCGAGGATTACCTTCCTTGTTTCTAATATGACTCTCAAGTCGGCGCTCGAGCGCGACCGTGTCGCAGTCGAGGAGACGCTCGCGGCTTGGGCGCTCATGGTCGCGCGATTGACGAATGACAACGCCGCCGCCTCGGCCAAACAGGCGCAAGCCTACCTTGCGCGGGTGCTGGCGCTCTTAAATGATGCAAGCGCGGCGGTAAATCAGGGATTGCCGAGCGGCACTGTTACGGCGGCGTCGCTCACATCGTACGGTACTGATATCGCCGCCGGCCGTACGAGCATAAACGCGGCCGCCGCTGCCATAACTGCCGACAGCGCTACTCTCGACTCGGCGGAAAAAACGCTCGCGCTCAAGCAAGCGGGTCCGACGCTCGAAGCGGTCGCCGCCGAAGAAGCGGCGGTGGCCGCGGCGCAGGCGGAGGTGGCGAGCGCGGCGGCCGCGCTCGCGGAGACGCGCGTCGTAGCGCCTTTTGACGGCATAGTGACGCGTATGGACGCTAAAGCCGGCTCCATAGTATCGCCGTCGGACGCCCTGATCTCCATGCAGAGCGACGGGCTCTTTCAGATAGAGACGTTCGTTCCCGAAGTCGCCATCGGAACGGTCACGGTCGGCAATACGGCGACGACGACGTTAGACGCATACGGTTCCGGAGCCGCTTTCCCTGCGAAAGTAATCGCGGTCGATCCGGCAGAAACCGTTAAAGACGGCGTTCCCACGTATAAAACGACCCTCGCTTTTTTATCTAGAGACTCACGCATCCGGAGCGGTATGACGGCGGATGTCGTTATCACGACCGGTACGCTCTCGGGCGCGATCGTCATACCGATCGGAGCCGTGGGAGAAGGTGTTCTTGGCAAATTTGTGACAGTTGTCGTAGACGGGCGTACCGAGAACCGCCCGGTGACAACCGGCAGGATTCCCTCGACCGGACAGATAGAGATCGTGTCGGGGCTCGAGGAGGGCGACGTGATTCGGCTCTCGCCGCTACTGCCGTAAGTATGTTCTCGCTTACCAATATCCGCGTCGGCTGGTTTCTCGCCGTGCGGCAGATACGCCGCGCGAGCCTTTGGACGACCTCGCTCATCGTCTTCGTGATGCTGCTCACCTTCCTAAATCTCGTCATCGTGACGGGCATCTTGGTAGGCATTGTGCAGGGCATCACGGACCAGTTCCGGCTGCTCGAAACCGGGGACGTGTATCTCTCCGCGCTGGCCACGGAAGATTACATCGGTAACAGCCAGGAGATCCTTTCCCTAGTCCGCAGCCTGCCGGAGGCGGAGAAGATCGCGTACCGGACTATCGCGGGCGGCACGCTCGAAGCGAATTATCAGAACCGCACGGATTTTTCCGAGAAGCCCAACTCGACCTCGGCTTCTATCACCGGCATAGAGCCGGTCGCCGAGAATAAATTCTCCGGTTTGGCGAAGTATGTCGCCGAGGGCGAATATCTCTCGCCCGGCGATTATGATGCCGTCCTACTCGGCTCGCAGTTCGTGGACCGCTATTCTTTCGGGGAAATGCCCACGCTAACGCCCCTGAAAAATGTCTATCCGGGCACGAAGATACGGCTTACGGTAAACGGGTCCACTCGAATCGTTACGGTGAAGGGCATTCTCGTCACTACGGCGAATTCGCCGCTCGCGCTCAAGGTCTTTATGCTAGAGCGCGAGCTCGCCCAGCTCGCCGGGCGGACCGATCAGAACGTGGACGAGATCGCCATCAAGCTCGCGCCGGGAGCCGACGCGGAAGCCTTCCGGGACCTTCTCCTGCGAAGCGGCCTCGGCGAAGACGCCAAGGTGCAGTCCTTCCTCGACGCGATTCCGAACGGGATCGCGGAGATCACGAATACGTTCGCCGCCATCGGCAACGCGATCGGCTCGGTGGGCCTCGCCGTCGCCGCGATAACTATCTTCATCGTCATATTCATCAACGCGCTCACGCGGCGGAAATTCATAGGCATCTTGAAGGGCATCGGCATATCGGGCGAGGCGATCGAGTTTTCCTATGTCTGCCAATCCCTTTTTTACGCGATTATCGGCAGCGGTATCGGATTCGCCATACTGTACGGATTTCTCGTTCCGTATATTTCCGCGCATCCGATCAGCCTGCCGATCAGCAACGCCATCCTCGTCGCGCCGGTCCCAGATACACTCATACGCATCGCGATCCTCACACTCACGACCATTATCGCCGGCTATCTTCCGGCGCGGATGATCGTGCGCAAGAATACGCTCGATTCCATTCTCGGACGCAATTGATATTTATGGTGAGCAAAGTCGAACATTTTATGGTGAGCGTAGTCGAACCATTATGGTGAGCAAAGTCGAACATTTATGGTGAGCGTAGTCGAACCATGATTGAAGCCAAACAGCTGGTGAAGAGTTTTAAAGACGGCGAGCGCGAAACGCGGGTGCTTAAAGGCATAGATATTAAGGTCGCGCAGGGAGAATTCGTCGCTATCATGGGCCGCTCGGGGGCGGGGAAGAGCACGCTGCTTTATCAGCTGTCGCTTCTCGACGAGCCCTCGGGAGGGGACGTGTTCGTCGAAGGGCGTTCGACCCGTCTCATGAGCCAGAACGAGGAGATCAAGATACGTCTGCTTTCTTTCGGCTACGTTTTTCAGGACTACGCGCTCTTGCCGGAACTCTCCGCGCTCGAGAACGTCATGCTGCCGCTCCTTATGCAGGGATACGCGAAGGAAGCCGCCCGCTCGAAGGCCACGGCGGCGCTCTCGCGCGTCGGACTGCTCCCCCGGCTTCTGAACCTGCCTTCCCAGCTCTCGGGCGGCGAGCAGCAGCGCGTCTCGATCGCCCGGGCGATCGCGCACGATCCGAAAGTGCTTTTTGCCGACGAGCCAACCGCCAATCTCGACCGCGAGTCCTCCGCTCGCGTCATCGGGATATTCAAGGAGCTCCACGCCGTCGGGCAGACGATCATCATGGTCACTCACGAGGAGGAATACGCCCGCGTTACCGGCCGGATCGTGAAGATGGACGACGGCCTGATCCTTTCGGATGCCAGCTCCCGCGCCTGAACAGTGCTGTTGATAGCTCCCGCAAGCCTCCCCCGCGCTCGTATAATGAAAGAATGGCACCGGCAGAAGGCAAGAAAGGCAGAGTAGTGCTCGTAGAAGATGATTCTCTCCTGTCGGGTGTACTCACGAACCATTTGCGCGAGGAAGGGTTTGACGTCGATCTTATTACGGATGGGAGGCAGGTCGTAGAAAAGGTGCAGTCCTGGAAGCCGGATATCGTGCTCCTTGACATTGTCTTGCCCGGGGCCAACGGCTTCGATATTTTGGGCGAGCTGAAAAGAGGAGAATCGACGAAATCTATCCCAATCCTCATTCTCTCAAATCTGGGCAGCAAAGAGGAAATAAAGCGCGGCCTTGATCTGGGCGCGGCCGGCTATCTGGTCAAAGCAAACAGCTTGATAGAGGAGATAACTGGGAAAGTCGAGGATATCGTGAGCCGGCATGCGGGCCCTTGACCGGTCCCAGTGCCATTATTTACGAATAAACTACGAATATGACTGTTGCCAAATTTATTCCGGTCGCGCTCATTGTCGCTCTGGTTGCCGCTCTGTGGATCGTCGCCGGGCAGTATTATAGCCTCGCGTTGTGGGTGCCGTTCATCAGCTGGCCGATGTACTTCGTCTACGACCCAGATGCCACGAAACTCAGGCGGCTCCCGAAAGAAATCGTCGGTCTCTTGGGCGGCATTGTGTTCGGCTATGTGACGCTCTGGGTCGCTCCGCAGATCAGCACCTACTCGGGAGGCACGTGGGCCTTGCCGCTCACTGTATTCTTCGTCGCCTTCACGATCGTCATGCTCGAGCTCACCAGTCTCTTCGAGCTTGCGCCCGCCTACTTCTTCTCGTACGCCGGCTACTTCGCGTATGTCTTCGGCGGATTTGCCGGAGCGTATTCTCTCGAAGTGGCGTTTAGGGCCATGCTGCCGTACGGCGCGCTAATTCTCCTCGGTCTCCTCATCGGGCTCGCAACGGCCTTCTTGCGCCGCGTGATCCTTGCCGGCGAAGGCGTGTACGGCGCCGCGCAGAGAACCGTCTTCGATAAGGAAACGGCTTAAGCCTGTTTGAGAGTAGGGGCAATCGGCAACTCGATCGAGAACGTCGAGCCTTCTCCAAGGCGTGAAGCGAAACGCAGGGTTCCGTGATTGATCTCTACGATCTGCTTTGCGATATACAGGCCTAGGCCGGATCCCGCCGTCTCCTTAAGGACGGCGTTCGGAGAGCGGAAAAATTTGTTGAAAAGGAACGCCTGGTCCTTTTCGGCTATGCCGATCCCGGTATCCCGTACCGAAAGCGAGAGCGATCCGTCCTTTTCTTCAAGGGTAACGGAGACGGTTCCTCCCTCCGGGGTGTATTTGATCGCGTTGTCTATCAGGTTGCCCACGGCGAGCATCATTTTCTCCCTGTCGACGCTCACTGCGGAAAGCGCATGGTCCGGCGCAGTTAGGTCGAGCGTGATGCCTAGGCGGGTCGCCTCTTCCTTGAATTCGCTGACGGCCTCCTTCGCGAGCGCGACGAGATCCGTCTCCGTCAAAATGCAGCCAAGCTTGTTTTCCTCTATGCGGGAAACGTCGAGCAGGTCGTTTATGAGGGTTATGAGATTCTGATTCGTCTTAGCGGTCTCCTCCACGAGAGCCTTTTGGGAGGGAGTGAAACCGGCGCTATCCTTGTGCAATGCTTCGAGCGCCCATTTGATCCCGGCAAGCGGCGTACGCAGCTGATGGGATGCCGTCGTGAGGAAGTTCGCCTTCAATTGCTCCACTTCCCGCTCGTGCGTCACGTCATGCAGTACCTGCACCATGCCGATTTGCTGTCCCAATTCATCCCGGACAGGGATCCTGGTGATCAACAGAACTAGGCGGCAGGGTTTATCCGTACTGAACTCCCAATTCTCATAATCGGACTGCGGCCGGCTGTATATGGAAAGCAGGTTCTCGCGATGTATATGGCCTTCGGCAAAAGAAACGGAGGGGCATATGCCGACGACCTCCTTTGCGGCGAGCCCCAGAAGCGCTTCGGCTCTCGAGTTGAAGAATATTATGACGCCCTGCAAGTCGTACATGATAAGGCCGTCGTTCAGGCTCTGCACGATGGAAAGCGTCTTGCGGCGCTCCGCCTCGAGCTCGACGAAAATGCGGCTGTTCTCGACTGCGGTCGCCGCTTGGTTGGCGACGATGCCCGCTATGGTCATCTCGAACGGTTCGAATTCATGGATATCGTCGTAATAAATGCACATGCCGCCGATGATGCGATCCTTGATCTTAAGCGGCGTGCAGACAAGCCCGTGGTATCCTTGCCGCTCCACCGCCGGAAGCCACGAGGAGGGAAGGAGAGGATCTTTTTGAACGTTCGAGGTCGCCCATATCTTGCCAGTCTGCATAGCGCGTCCTATCCAAGCAGTCCCAAGGAGCAGGGGGACGCGTTTTGAATGTTCGAGGTATTGCTGCTGCATGCCGTACGCCGCGCGGATATAGACGCCTTTCTTGTCCGGGGTGAAATCCCAGAAATTCACGTACTTTGCGTCCAAAGCTCTGCCGACGCTTTGCGCGATCCCCTCGAGAATTGAATCGATGCTTTTTTCTATGGCGAGGAGCTCCGAACTCTTTGCCAGCGCTGCGAGCAAGCGCTGGCGCCTCGCCTGTTCCTTGGAGGTCAGGACGCGCGTTGAATCGGTGAAGATGCCGGGGTCCAAGGAGAGAGTCTCGTAGTCCTTCTCTTCTGTCTCTGCTTCTTTCATATCATAATTGTCACCTAATCATAGTACGGCATCGATGTGGCGGTCTTTTCGAAGTTCTGCACAGGGGGGTCTGTCGGCAGGCGTAGGAGAGAGCATACTAGAAGCAGGCGGACCTCCGCTTTAACCATCTAACACCCTTCATGAGAGCTCTGCACAAAATCGCGTTCGTCCTAGTAATCATAGGGGCCCTGAACTGGGGTCTCGTGGCGCTCGGAACGTATATGGGCGCCAACTGGAACGTCGTCAATCTCGTACTCGGCCAGTGGCCGCAAGTCGAGGGCCTCGTATACCTTCTAGTCGGTCTCTCCGCTCTCGTGCTACTCTTCACGCACGGGCGCGACTGCCGCAACTGCAAACCGGGGATGTAAGCTCGTTCGCTCGGCATCTGCGTTTGCAAACAGAACCCCGCCGGCGCCGCGCCGGCGGGGTTCTGTTCGCATTTTGCTGTAGACTCAGCGGTGTATTTTAAAAATAGCTCGAACGGCATTCGCTCCTTGCCGCGGAGCGCGGCTCGGATGTACAAGAGTGACACGGCGGGTATTGATTCTGGATTCGGCGGGGGAATGCAGTGGGGTCGCGCCTTCGGCGCGACCCCGTGTCCACTTTATAGGGTACAGATCATTGGCGGATGGGGAGGGATTCGAACCCTCGGTACGGATTTTACCCCGTACAGCGGATTAGCAATCCGCCTCTTTCAGCCTCTCAGACACCCATCCAATACTTTTGCACGATAGCAAATTTAGTGGGCCAGAGCGAGCGGGATGATGCGCTCGGCGCCGGCGGCGCGAAGGGCGTCGATGGCGGCTTGGAGAGTCGCGCCGGTGGTGAGCGTATCGTCAAGGAGGAGATAGACTGAGTCCGGATCGGCGCGGCGCGTTGCTTTGAACGCGCCGCGCATGTTCTTCTCCCTCCGCTCCCTTTCCAGATTCACTTGTGATTCGGTCTCCTTCACGCGCTCAAGCAACGACGCGTCCAAGGTGAAGAGTTCCTCACCTAGGCTATGGAGAGCAAGGCGGGCTATTTCCTCGGCTTGGTTGAATCCCCGCTCACGCAAGCGCGCTTGGCCGAGCGGCACCGGCACTATAATGATGGATTTCGTAAACCCCTCATCCATATCGGAAAGGTAATCGGCGAGCACGGCGCCGAGATAGCGGAAGGCCCGGCCGCTCCCGTGGTATTTGGCCTCATGGAGCGCCGCGCGCACGCGCGGATCGCCGAAAGTAAGGAGAGAAACGCTCGCCGGCCGTGTTTCCGGCACGAGCCCGGGCCTCTCAAGGGCGCAGAATTCTGCGAGCGGTATCTCCCGCAAAATCTTCTCATCCGCCCGGGGAGGGAAGAGCAGGTCGAAGAGCGTCTGCATGCTCTTATTCTCGCATGTCCCTCCTCTAGGACCCCAAGAGAGAGGAAGAGATGTAGCGGTGGATAACCGTTTAAGTATTCATGAACCTTATGTATAGTATGAAGTAAAGTATGAATATTCATTTAAACTATCGTCCTTCATCTGGTATTTTTTATCTGTTTTTTATCGTTCTATCATTAGTTATTTTTGTTCCGTCAGCCCGCGCGGAATTTGGCACCATTACTATAAGCGGATGGACATGCACTGCGGAAAATCTAGCCGACTACTATCGGTGGGCTTCGGGCGGCGGCGGCTCTAACACTACTACCTTCCGTTGTACGTCAGGCAGTAATTGGATGCGCGTAGAAGCGGATAGGACTGCGCCTAATGCGCCGGCGCGAATTCTTGAATCATCGAGCTCTGGCTCTGCTAACCCGCCAGCTACGCCGCCCCCGTCTTCGCCCCCACCAGCACCTACCGGCCTAACAGCTTCCTGCTCATCTAGTGGAGTCGTCTCTATAGCGTGGAATGCGGCTTCGGGAGCCGATAAATATCACTTATACTTGGATTACGCCGGCGACGGTGCTTACCCGACATCTTACGATGCAAGCGTTTTCCCCATCTACGGCACGTCTTTTACGGGGTCTGCCGGTCCCGGAACCCCTTATAACTGGGCCATAGTTTATTCGTATAACAATGTCAGCGGTTACAGCAGTACCTACGCGCAATCGGCGCCGTTCACCTGCCCGGTTCCGAACGCCGCCCCCACCATAGACAACGTTACGATCAGCAGTTCTCCCGTCTACCCGAACGGCGGCAATCCGTCAAAATACAACATCAGCGTAACGGCATCGGACGCAAACGGCGGAGCAAACATTAGAGCCGCGGACGGAATTGTCAATTATCAAGGGGTGAACGCGGGACAGCACAGAGGCTACTTTAGTTGGTTCGATCCCTCCCGGGGATTGCCGTCTTGGGGAAACACTGACTATAAACCGGGGTCGCATATGGATTGCACCGGAGGCGGGCAAGGCGTCATCTATGGAGGAGGATTCGGGCCTGAATATATCAACCTTCATTCCTGCAGCGCGTCCGTCTCGGGCAATACCCTTACCGCCACGTTTAACGTCTCATTCAACCCCAACTTCGCTTCGCCAACTACAAATAACACTTTATCCGGCTACGCTGTTGACAACGCCGGTGCGATATCCGGCTGGCAGCCAAGAGGCACGTT
>JACPGH010000004.1 GCA_016182485.1 Candidatus Kaiserbacteria bacterium | reverse complement strand
CTGCCCTGCAGCAGGGCGATTTCTCGCGTATTTTGTTCATACACGAGAAATTGTGGCCCAATTAGACAAAAGGCGGCCGAACTATGCGCCGCTTTCCGAAGCTCATCAACCGAATTTTTCAGTCAAAGTCCCTATAGGATGGAAGTGACTACACATTAAATATAAAAACGAAAGGCGCCGACCCGTAGGTCGGCGCCCTGAATCGCCCTGTGCTACTTGCCGCCGGCGACGACGACCCGAGCGGCGTTCGCGAACCCGTTCTCGAAGCGGACCGGTCGGGTGGGCACGCTCGTGCCGCGGCGGTCCGCCGGCTTGCACCCGCCGAAGAATTCCGTGACGAGCGCCTTGCGCCGCTCGGCCTCCTCGAAGAGGAGCAGATTCCGCGCGGCTCTCTTGGCCGCATCGATGGCGGCCTGGAGATTGCGCACCTCCACGCCCGCCGACTTCGCCTTCTCGGCGTCCTCGGGGCACACCGGGACGATCACGTCCTTGCTGTCGTCGCCTCTGCGGATGACTGCCGACATCTTGCTCACCACTTCCGGGCCGCTCATGCAGCCCGGGACCCGGCAGGCGTGGAGCGTGGCGGCGGACATGCTGTCGAGCACCTGCCCGCGCGCATCCCACTCGTCCTGCGCCGCCTTCTCGAGGAACGCCAGTTCGGCGTTCCTCGTGCTCCGCGCCACGAGATCCGTGATCTTCTCGACCGGGATCCCGCGCGCGACCATGTCTGCCGCGCAGACCGGGCAGATGGCCTTGACGAGCACCTCGTCCCCCTCTTTGGAGAGGAGAGCATAGGCCTCGTTCGGGAGGACGCCCGCCTGCGCGTTGGCGCAGGCCTGGTTCAAGCACGCGAGCACGTCGTCCATGTTCGGGAACTTCATGTCGGGTCTCCTTCGGCGCCTCAGCGCCACTGGGTGCACTGCTAGAGAACGGCTAATGCATCTATTATTAGTATACATATACTCTGCGTTAGATGTCAAGGTCTCCTCGTGAATCTCAAAATTATCGAAATGGCGAAGGCGCCCGACCCGAAGGTTGCGCGCCTTGTGCGGCGTGCGGCCGCTCTACTCGTCGAACGCGCCGCGCTTTACCGCGGCCCGGAAGGCGTCCCAGGACGCGAAGGGCGTCTCGATGACGACATCCGGATTTGCACTGTCGCGGATGTACGTCTGGTCGCCATCGCAGGCTACCTCGAGGCACCCGAGTCCTCCGAAGCAACTCTTCCACTGTAGCTTTGCGAATTTGTCCCTGTCCATGACCTCACCTCCTTTCCGTGTCTATTCTATACCTCTATCGTTGGTTTATCTAGAAGCTCGGGCTCGAGGCCGATTTTGTCGCCGGCGATGCGGTAGACGTCTTTGTCAATCTTGCCGAGCTCTTTGTAGCCGCTGTTGTAGTGCGAGACGGTCGTGCCGAGCGAGACGCCGAGCTTGCGATAGAACTCTTCGTACGCGCCGATATGCTTCCCGAGCTCCCCTACCCTTTGCTGGATCTCAACGGCCTTTTTCTCGATCTGCAGAGCCTTCAGACCTTGCAAAACGGTCTGCAGGTACGCGAGGAAGGATGTCGGCGAGACGATGATCACTTTATACTTGCTCGCCGCGCGCTGGATTAAGTTTTCATCCTCTCCCCCGTTTACTCCGAGCGAAGTCGAGGAGCCAACTTGGTTAGTCAATAAGTCGTAATAGATTCCCTCGGACGGTATGAACATAAAAGCGAAATCCATAGTATTTTCTGCCGGCCGGATATATTTGGCGGTCTCCTGGATGCGGAGCTTGAGGTCGCTCACGAACGCTTTCTCGAGCGCGGCGCGCTCGGAGGGATCGCAGGCAATGAGGCGATTGTAATTCTCGAGCGAGAATTTCGAATCCACGGGCACGATCTTATCTCCCACGAAGACGACGGCGTCCACTATCTCGCCGTTTTCAAAAGGATACTGCATCTGGTACATGCCGGGCGGGAGCACGTTCCGGAGCGTTGTCTCGAGATAATATTCGCCAAGAATGCCCCGCTGTTTGGGGTTCTTTAGAATATCCTGCAAGTTCTTCAGCTGCTCGGCGAAACCCTGAGTCTGCCGGCCGATTTCTTTTACCGACGTAACTTCCTGCGTGATTTCTTTAATGAGCCGCGAGGACTCGGAGAATTGTCGATGGGAATTTTCCTGCATTGCGCGCGCGGAGTCCGCGACGCGCATATCGAGCGTCCGCGCGAGCTCCTGCATCTGCTGTTGGAGGAGTACGAGCCCGCCTTCATCCTTCGGTGCCTCGCGCCGGCGCAGGGTGAAATAGAGCATTAAGCCCTGGGCGGAGAGCAGAATGACGAGGAGTATGGCGGCGGTGAAAAGGTCCATGTGTGTATTATAATGGCAGTATGGTAATACACGAAACACTGAAGAATTCGATTCCGGAGGCGCTGCGCGCCAGAGACGAGGTGAAGTTGCGTACCCTGCGCTCACTCGTGACCGCGATGACGAACGATGTTGTCAATAAGAAGCGCAAGCCTGACGAATTCTTAACGGACGAGGAGGCGGCAGCAGTGCTCAAGCGCGCGGCCAATCAGCGCAAGGATTCCATCCAGCAATTCGAGGCGGCCGGCCGCACGGATCTCGCGGAACCCGAGAAAGCCGAGCTCGCGATTATCGAGTCCTATCTGCCCTCCATGATGAGCCGAGAAGATATTCGCTTATTCGCTCTCGAAATGATGAAGGAGTTGGATGTCTCGGCTAAAACCGCCGAGGACGGCGGTTCGCCCGGCGCCGGCTTGGCGGCGCTTAGGGGCAAATTCACCGGAGTGCTTATGAAGGAGCTCAGAGGCCGGGCTGATGGTGCGGACGTCAAGGCGGTCGTAGATTCTCTGATTCAATAACATGAGCCCCGAAGGAAAATCTGAGAAAAAACTGAGCGATGAGGTAATTACCAGCGCAGACGAACTGCAGGAGCTTATTGACAGAATCGAAAAGGATCATCCGAAGCTTAAAGGGATTGCTGAACAACTCCGCAAAGGTCGGGCTGAAACAAGAGCCAAGGGAATGCAGCCGGAAATATCGCTTGAAGAGATGTTCGGCCCGACGAAGGCGGCGCAAATGCGCCGCGAGGGCGAGGCGCGCGACCGGCAAACTCCCCAAGATTCGCGATGATGGACACGTCGTGTCCATCAATGGCGAAGTCGCCGCCGATTCGGCAAGAGGCACGAAATCGTGAGAAGTATTTGAAGAGTCATAAAGGTTTCAAAGAAAAAATATCTATAGTAGAATCGATTCGTAATGGCCCTATCGTCTAGTGGTCTAGGACATCGCCCTCTCACGGCGGGAACCCGGGTTCAAATCCCGGTGGGGTCACAAACGTATCAAGGGGTCATCGTCCCTGGCCGGCAGAGCCCGTCCACGGGCAGGCTAGCGGCTAGGACACATCCTTCTCAAGGATGGAACCGGGGTCCGATTCCCCGTGAGGTCATGCGATCAGGAAGAACCGCCTTCGGGCGGTTTTTCCGTTACGCATACCCAAGCGGAGCGAGAGCTTCGCGCCGGGGAATCGAAAGCCGCAGTGATGTTTTGCGAGCACGCAAAACCACGAGGCGGGGCTGCGACCGAGCCGAGCGACGGCGAGGCGAGAGTTGTAGCCGATAGCGTACTCGCGGTCCCCACGGATTTAGCGCGCCGGGGGTTCTTCATTTTGTGCAGCACCTGGTGTTGAACAATTCAACACGCACTCAGTTGGCCGCGCCTATGCGAACGAGCCCTTGAACGACTAGATCAGTTCGAGAGCAAGAAGCTGAAGGACTCCTCGAAGTTCTTCACGATTATGTCGAGCACGGACTGCGTCTGCTTCGGAGTGATGATGCTGGTCGGACCGAACACCTTGGTATTGCCGCTCTGGTCGGTGGAGAGCGCCTTGATGCGATACACTGCTCCGGAACGCAAATTCGGAATGATTAGTATGTGCGACTTGGTATACGTGTCGACGGCCTCTACTTTATTGGCGAGCGGGGTCGAAGTGCCGACCGCGCCAGCACCTTCTTCGTAATATAGTACGGAGTTCGCCGGCTTATCGGTCTGCCAGCCAACGACAGTCTGGACGAAGCCCGCCCGGCCCGGTACCAGCGCACTGTCCACTTTGAAGTTTGAAATTACGGGCGGAGTCACGTCCACGCTCGTGGTCACTCGGAGCGTTTTCGCGGCTTCGATCAAATTGCCGCTGGCATTGCGGCCGGAAACTGCGATCTCATACGGAGTACCCGACGGGAGATTCTCGACCTTCACGTCATGATACGTACGCGGCGTCACATCGACGATGCGGTTCGAGCTCCCGGTCTTGAGATCCCTGTATTCGAGAATAGCGGTGGTCGGCTGATCCGTTTTCCAAGCAATCGAGAAGCCGTCATTTCGTACTGCGGCGATGTTCGGAATGATCGGCGACGCCTTGGTCGAGAAGATAAGGTCCTTGGAGCGACCGACCACCTGCGGAAAGACATACGAGCTGGCTTGAACATGATAGACAGTATCCGGCGAGAGGCCGGTGAGAGTCACCGAATGTTCCCTCGTGGAGGTGGCCGTCGGTCCCTCCGAAACCTCGGTTACGTACGAATTGCCTTCCGCAAACTCTTCATCGGTCGCGTAGCGGACAGAGCCGCTGGCCCTGATGTTGGTCTTCCATGATACGGTCGCGGTACTTTCCGTCGTGGAGCTGATGATTGGATCTGTGATGAAAGGCGGAGCAAGCGATGGGAGCGCGGATTCTATAAGCTGTTCGATCCGATCTTGGACCTCGGTCGCTTTTTCAAGCAGGGTGCGCTCATCGAGCGCTTCGGAGACATACTGCGTCTTGAAGGTCTGGTCGCCCGAGGAGGCCTGGTTGCCATGCCTGTCGGTCATTGTGATTCTATAGTGGTACGTGGTGCCCTCGAGCAGGCGGTCGAGCTTGACCGCTTTCGATTTTGAATATTCCGGGTCTCCCGCCGTGGAGCCATAGTTCGTATCGCGGCCGAACTGCACGATGGCGATGACGTCCCGATCCGCATCGGCCTTCACCGTAGCAGTGAATGCGCTCGGGCTGTCGGCAGTCACGGCGGTGAGCGTGGGCGGGGTCGTGGGACGGTCGGACACTGGCGTTCCGCTCCCGCCTCCGCCTCCGCCTCCATGAGTAGACACCACAATGACATCGCCAGTGCGGGGAGCGACGAAGGATTGCTCTTCTGAAGTCGTCGAGACGTTGTTGGAGCCGGTCGAGTGCACTTTGAAGAAATACGTTCCTTCCGGCGTGAGCGTCTGCACATCGCCGTCGGTGTCCTGCGTGGAGCCCGAGAGCGTGACAACATGGTAAATGCTCTGAGTGGCGTCGAGAGTGGTGGTGCGGGAAAGCACCCCGGTCTGGGTCCCCCACGTTACCTGGGAAGTGGAGACCCGGTCAGTTTGCCAGGTTATCACCGCCGCGTTAGGCGCGACGACCGGGGTCGCGATATTGCTCACCACCGGCGCATCGAGGTCGGCTGTGGTGGTGAAGTTATAGTACGTTCCGCTATTGTTCGCCGTCGTGACATTGCTCTCGCCGTCGGTGGAAGTGACGTAGTAGTAGTATGTCGTATTTTCAGCAAGCGAGGAGAGCGCCACGGAGTGCGCGCACGCTGCGCCCGAACAGCTCACCAGCGCGGCGCTTCCCCGCGAGCTCGCATTCGTGAGAGCGGAAGAAGTTGAATAATAGACGTACGAGTCGGAGGACGTGGAAGTCTGCCAGGTAATCGTCGCGGAAGTATCGTCAACGCTCGCGGCTATGTTCGAGATGACGGGTCCGCTGTCGGTAGTGAAGTCCGAGCCGGCGACCAAATTGCCGATGTTGCCGACTACGTCGGTCGCCCGCGCTTGTACGTTATAGGTGGTGTTGGCGGTAAGGCCCTGTAGCGTAACGCTATGCGCGAGCGAATATGTTGTGCCGGTGGCAGTCGTCCAAGCCGATTCTCCGTTTATCCGATACTGCACCGAGGGGATCGAGAGCTCATCGGCGCTGAAGGTTACGACGGCGGACGTATTCGAGAGAGTCGCCGAAGGGACGAGGACGCTACCGGCGGAAACCGTCGGCGCGGTCGTGTCGGTGATACCATCGCCGTCCGGCGTATCGGAAAGCACCGAGGTATAGGGAGAAGTATTGCCCTGCGCATTCTCCGCGGCAATTCTGTAGTAACGCCTGCTCGAAGTGGCGGTCGTGATGGTATGCGTGTAAAAGTTGGTCGCGGAATCGGTGATACTGGAAAGGAGCGTGTACGTCGAGCCGTCGGTGGAACCGTACACGTGGTATGCGCTGAAGGCGCTCGACGTCGTCGCGGTAAAGACCGACCAAGAGAGGAATTCTTTGTACGCGTTGACGCTCGTATTCGAAATGTCGCTGATGGCAAACGAGGTGGGCGTGGCCGGCGCCACGATGGTGAGCGTCGTAGCGTTGTTTACGGTATCTTCCGCCTCGAGATACACCGGCGAATCCCCTTGCGCATCGGTGCGCGGAGTCCAGGAAACCGTCGTGCTCGCCACATCTTCGCCTATCACGCTCCACGCGCAGGAATTGCCCTGCGCATCGGTATCCGGGAAGCTCGGATCGTTGCAGAGGCGGTAGCGGCTCTGGAGGTCGTCGGTGACGGAGACGGTTGTCGTGGCGTTCTCGGATGCGTTTAAGATAGCCGTCAGAACCGGCGCTTTCGTATCGAGCGTGAAGTTCGCGGACGCCGCGCTCGTCGTCGCATTGGCGAGCTGGTTATCGCCTGCCGACACGCGGATTTTCGCATTTGCCGCGTAGACGTTCGACGCCTGGCTGGCGGCCGACCACGTCGCAGAATCGAGCGTGTAGGTTACCCCATTGACCGAGACGTCGCTGAGGTCGCCGTCGGCTAGGTACTGCGAGGTGATATTGGTCCACGTCGAGCCCCCGTTCGTGCTGTATTCGAACGAGGGGGTAACGAGATTGGACTCGGTGTCTGCGTCGAGCGCCTTGTATTGAATAAGCACGGTGCCGTCGGACTGCTGCGAGACCGTGACGCCGTTCGTCCCGTACGTCGCGTCGAAAGCCGGCGCGCCATTGACGACGTACTGGACGGTAACGTCGGAAACCGTGGGCGTATTGGCTCCGGTAGAAGTGAGAGTCACCTTGTACTGGAACCATTGGTCATCCGAGCCGTTCTTCATGGCGGCGGGGATGGCCGCAGCGGCGCAGCTGACGGCCCCCGATGAGTTCGTGCAGTTTGCCGTCGCGTTCGTGAAGTCAGTCCAAGAAGCGTCGTCGAGGGCCACCTCGGAGCCGGCGGTGCGCAGGGAGACGGTAGCCGTAGTACCGGACGGGAGTGATGAGTCTTCAGTCCATGACAGCGAACTGATCACATTTGCAGCACTACCGGAATCGTACTTCGAGGAGGTGAGTGTAGCCGAATTGGGGTAAATATTGTAGCCGATCGTGACGTCATCCAAAGAAGGAGTCGTGTCTATATCCGAAGTGGACAGCGAAGCCTGATATTGAATATACCGATGGCCGTCTGTAACACAGCTTCCGGTAGAAAGTGCGTTGCCGCTTGAAATACTGGAACACGATCCCCAATCCGTTGCATTCGAAAAGTCGCCGTCCGCATCGGAGCGGACTTTCATAGTGATCGTTTGCCCCCCCGAATTCGTCCAGGAAAGATTCCCCCATGAGGGGACGTTGAAACCGATATCGATCGCGCCCGAAGTGTAGGTGCCGGCAGAATAATAAACACTCCGCTGATAGGCTAACTTGAGGTTAGCGAGAAGGTCTCCTGAGTAGTAACTTATGTAGCTTGCATCGCTGCCGGAAACAGCCATGGATGTGGTGTTATTCGAGCCCGTATCAAGTAGGGAAAGCGTCCTTGTTGAGCACGCCGCATCACTGCATTGCGCAAACGTAAGGTTCCCGGCGTCGTGACTGCGATAGCTAATCCGGGCAAATCCGTCCGAACCCAACCTTACGGAGTTGAACCTACCGGTATTGCCGCTTTCAACCACATTCACATTCTTTGTTGAACAACTTGCATTAGTGCATTGGATAAAATATAAAGCTGGCGTCCAATGCCGACCAGATATCCTTGCAAAATCATCCGAACCTATGGTTATGGAGAACTCCAATAAAGTGTCATTGCCCATCGGATTAGTAATATCAAATGCAGTGCAAGCGGCATTGGTGCAAGAAGTAAGCTGAAATTTGCTGCTGACTTCACGGCCCAGATAACCTAAATCAGAACTATTAAGAGCCAGTGAACCCCAAGTCGAATTATCCGATCCAGACAGTTCTGAGATATTTAAAGTAGAGCAAGCATCATTTGTACATTGGGCAAATTTTCTAGTGTTATTCGTTTCGTGTTTGTACGAAATCCGTGCATAGCCGTCGGAGCCCATCGCCAGAGAAGACCATTTGCCCACACTATTCGCTGAATCCACCGTAGTAATATTTTTGGTCGAGCAGTCTGCATTGGTGCATTGAGCGAACTTCAAGTCTGCGTTTGTCGCATCGTAATAGCTAATCCTGGCGAGGCCGTCCGGACCCAGACCGAGCGATGTATACTCACCAACAGCTCCGGTAGAATCCACCGTGGTAACATTTTTGGTTGAACACGATGCGTTTGTGCACTGGACAAATTTAAGATCAGCATTGGTTTCATCGTAATAACTGATTCTTACAAATCCATCTGAACCTAGGGCCACTGAACTCCATTTCCCCACAACTCCCGTGGAGTCAATTGTGGTGGTAGCCCAACTGAACCCATTCGTCGCTAATGTAACGCTTGCACTATTCCCGCTGCCCGAAACGGAAGTCTGCGACAACGAAGCCCCTGATAAGTTAAATCCGCTGTTAGTCGAGCCGCTATCGGTTTGTAATGTGGTCGAGGCTGATACGACTAATTGTAGATCAGCGCCGGAGTTAGCCGTCGTAAATGAGGTGGTAGAAGCGGAGAATTGGGTCCAGCCGGATTGATTCGAGGCGTGCGCGGCGGTAGTGGCCGCTTCTTCTGTCCACGCGGTCTGCACGAAACTGTACGAGGCGGCATAGGCTTGAAAAGGCGCGGCGAGAATTGCGAATACAGTCAATACCGCGCAGAAATTCAGGGATCTGTGCAAAAAGGACTTACTCATGAATCAATATGCATGCGCGTATTTACAATACCATCTCAATTAGCCGCAAATGCCCTCAGACTTGACGTTTATAGCGTCCAGTTTTCGCGAATCTGCGCCAAAGGCGCCCTATTATTGCCTCATCATGGTTAAACGACATTTGTCAGACTTATTGGTGCGCGCGATCTTCTGCTACTAGGACTTCTCGGCCTGCCGAGACGAGATTGTAAATTATTACGCCTTATTTTAGCACATATTTGCTTCCTTTCTCACTTTGCCTACACAGAATTTTCACTAATCCGCTTCACGATGTTTCGACGCCAAGGGCATGCTGGAGCTGCCAGGAACGTGAATGCCTGGATAGAAACTTGGTGCTGAAATCGGCGCGTTCGAAACCTGTGAATAACTCCTTCGCATGTTAGAATTTTCATGCGCACATGGCCTCTCCGCTCATCAATATCGATCATTTGAATTTTTATTTCGATTACGGTCAGCCATCGCAGCTGCACGCGCTGAAGGATATCAACCTTGAGGTAACCACGGGCGAATACGTAGTCTTCTTCGGGCCGTCTGGCTGCGGCAAGACTACGCTCATTTATTTGATCGGCGGTATTTCTGCGAACAAAGGCGTCACCGGCAGCATCCACATTAATGGCAGTGACGTGCTGGAGCTGCCGCATCCTGAGCTGGCGCAGTTCCGTCAGACGGGCATTGGAATTATTTTCCAGAATTTCAATTTGATCCCTTCTCTTTCCGTTCTCGACAATGTCGCGCTTCCGATGACGTTCATCGGCGTACCGCTCGGCGAGCGCCGCGAAGCGGCGCGCAAACTGCTCGCGCGATTGAGTATGGAAGAATATGCGAGGCGGTACCCGTCCGAGCTTTCGGGCGGCCAGCAGCAGCGCGTCGGCATTGCGCGCGCGCTTGCGAACAATCCGCCCCTGATTATCGCCGATGAGCCGATCGGTAATCTCGACTCTGAGAATGCGGAGCACGTGCTGACATTCCTGAAAGAGCTGCAGGAAAAGGACGGCCGCACGATCATAATGGTGACTCACGAAGCGTGGAGCGTCCGAGATGCGGACAAGATCGTTTATTTAAAAGATGGCGTGATCGTGAAGACATCCGTAGGCACCGAAGAAAAGATCGCCGCGCAAGCGTCGTCGGTTCCCCTGTCCCCCGACCTGTTCAAAAAATTGTATCCGGAGCTGACGCAAGAGGAGATCATGGTCAAATCGCTCTCCAACATGATCTTGCGCGGCTTCTCTGCCGATGAGATCAAGCGTTTTGAGCAGTACCTTGCACAGCGGCTTTCCGGCGAAATCGACGCCGCAGCATTCGAAGCGAATCTCGATCTCCCCTATCACAAAGGCGGCGTCGGCCTCTGGCGGCAGCGCGCGCGTCGAGTTGCCGCGATGACCGAGCGAATTCTCGCCGAGAAAACGAAGCTGGCGGATATCTATGCTGAATTATCGAAGAATCCCGAGATGCCGATCAATGAAGAAGTCCGCTCTCTTCGCGAATGGCTGCTCATGGAATATCATGGGCAAGTGGACGACCAGCTATGCGCCAGATTGGATGAAGCGACCGGCAATCGGTTGCGTAATCGCATCACGAGCGAAGAGTTTCGCACGCGCGCGAGCTTGGCTCGGGCACATGGCGGCATGGGCCTAACATTGCACACCGCTCAGCATATGTCGGATCGGCTCGACGCAGTGCTTGCCTGGAGCCAGGCCGGCACGATGCGCGACGCGATCGCGATGATTTCCAATTCATAACAGACTATGTCGCTCCCGAGGCATTCCGTTGCGTTCATCGACCTGGTCCGCCTGTCGCTCCGCATCTTTAGAACGAAGCCGACGCGCACATTTCTCACGATCCTGGGGATGTCGATCGGCATAGGCACGGTCGTATTCCTGGTGTCGCTCGGATATGGGCTGCAATACATATTGATCGGCAAGCTGACTACTTCGCAGGATTCGCTGACGACGCTCTCGGCGTCCTACCCGGCCGAGAGTTCGCTCAATATCAGTACCTCGACCGTGGCGAAGATCGCGGGCTTCCCTGGCGCAGTCGAAACCTCGGCCGTGGCGGAATTCTCTGGCATTCTGACAATAGGCGACTCTTCAGGGCTCGTGCCGATCGTGCGCGTTGCCGAAGAGAGCGTCTTCCGCCTGTCCGGTATCACCCCCGATATCGGCACACCGCTTCGCGCCGGAAAGGACGATGTGGTGATTTCTGCGCAGGCGCTCACGCTCTTGAACCAGAAAGCCGATTCGAATATGCTAGGAAAGGCCGTGCGCGTGGAATTGTATCTGCCGAATCCTGACGGGACGGTGACAAGCGTTGCGATCGAGCGTCCGTTTACAGTGGCGGGCATCATGTCAGGCGCGCAGGAGCCTCCGCTTGTCATAATCCCGACCGGCAGCCTGTCCGTCCCTGCCCCCTCGTACAAGGAAGTGTTCATCCGTGCTGAGGACTCCCAGGCGCTCGTGACGCTTCGCGACCTGCTTACCCAGCAAGGATTCATCATTTCCGCGAACATCGATCTCGTCATGCAGGCTGAGAAGATCACGAATATAATAACGATCGTGCTGGCGGTGTTCGGGATCACGGCGCTCATCGTGTCAGCCATCGGGATGTTCAATACGATGCTGATCGGATTCATCGAGCGCACTTACGAAATCGGCATAATGAAAGCCGTCGGCGCGACAAACGCGAACGTGCGCGACCTTTTTTTCGTGGAATCGGGAGTCATCGGACTGCTCGGCGGCACCGGCGGCCTGACCATAGGCATAGCGCTCAGTATGATCACGAACGCCGTGTTAAACTTCATTTCAGTTCAGATGGGCGGCAAGACGTTTAACTTGTTCATTCTGCCCTTCTGGTTCGGCACGTTCGTATTCTTAATTTCCATCGTCATCGGGATCATTGCCGGCCTTCTGCCCGCGTTCCGGGCATCGCGGCTCTCGCCGCGGGAGGCATTCACCAAACAATGATATGAAAGAGCCGCTGCGCTGTGCGCTTTGGAAAAAATCTACGGTTGGTCTTGAAGACCTGAATTTCGAATCGGTGAATGTCTTCAATAAGACTACGCATATCAAGCGCGACCTGTTCAAATGCCGCGACTGCGGCCAGCTATATTTTCATGAATGGTACGAACATATGGATTTCAATCACGACGCGTACATGTACGATACGTACATTCCGGTCGAAACCGAAAGCGATATCGCGACTTTGCTAAAAAACAAGAGCACGGCCGATCTGGAGAAATTCTTGCCGCAGCTGCACGGGAGCCACACGAACGATACAGATGATTCCTTGCATTGGATCAGGACCGATGCAGACCGCGAGGCAAACATAGCATCATTCTGACTGACTATATGATGGACACGTCGTGTCCATCATTACTGATACTGGATGTAGACGGGATCGGCGCGTTGTCGGTTCCTCACCCGACCCCTCCGCCGAAAGGCGAAAGGAGGAAAGGAAGTTTTTAGTTTGCGTCGCTACAAATCAGTCGATAAAACTGATAAAATTGCAAAGTGGAAAAAATACCCGCCAAAACCAGCATGAACGAAACCGAAAAGGAAAAGCCAGAAAATATCTCTGTTGAGGGCAAAACCTTTACCTATATCAAAAACCGTTTGAGGGGCGGGCAAGTTTTTGCCAATGAAGACAGAACCGAATATTTACGAACTGCAAACACGGCAGAAATTGCGGGCGAAGTAAATTTAACAAGAGATCTCTATAAACGCGGTTTTCCAGTACCCGAGGTGGTAGCAACAGGGACGCTCGAAAACGAGACGGCGTACTATGTCGAGAAATCAATCGGCGAGCGCGTCTTTGGTGAGATTTTTATGGAGGAAACCAAAACGCAAGGTCGCGTAAGCGACGAGTCGTTTGACGCTTTTCTTGATGTCATCAAGCGATATTGCGAGGCGCAGTTTGACCAGAAAAATTTTGTACCTTGCGACAAAGATGCGCTTGCCGGAATAACAGCGCTCGCCAATGTCATGCGAAATAATCCGCCGTCGCCCGAAATAAGCGTTATGTTCAACGAAGCGTACGAAAAGGCGAGCGAACGAATTATGGCGCTTCCGTGGGGCTACATTCAATCCGACCTCAACGCTTTCAATATTTTGCACGATGGAATTATTGACTTTGAACTCGCTGGATTCGGCCCTGTTGGGTATGACGCGCTGACCAATATTCATTTTGGGCGAATGTGGCCGAAAGAGCGCGTGGCGTATGTTTTTACGGACGACCAAGTTGTGAAGTACGTCGCGGAAATAGACAAAGTGGCACAAGAAAAAGGTTTGCCTGCAATGAGCGAATATGAAAATGATTTTTTAGTGCTGAAAGCAATCTGGTCATCCAGCTTAGACAAAGAATCCGAGGATAACCCAGAAAGCAATCCAGACTTTTGGGAATGGCGGGTTAAAATGCGCGATTGGTGCATTCGGCAATATCTCAACGGCGAAAAGATTGACTCAAATCGGTTTGAGGTAGCGGCGACCGCTAAATAAAATTATGTCTATCAAAATCACTTTCTTCGCTCACGGCACTACGGTGGTTAGCCTTTCGTGCTGGTCATTTCTGTGAGCAATTCGCTCGACGTAACGGTGCGGCCATATTGCATCGGGAACGTATATCGGATCAATAGATCTTGAAGCCGCTGCCTAATCTCGACATCCGTCGTTTCTACGAGATCTTTAAGGATGACGAAGTTGTAGCCCTTCGAGAAGCCGCCGATTATAGACGCGAGCACGCATCCATCGGTGAATATCCCCGTCATGATGATGTATTTGGTGCCATTTTCTTTCATTTTTTTGAGAAAATCCTCATTCGCGAAAATGTCATACGTATTCTTGGCTACCACAAAATCGCTCGCAGCAACTTCCACTGTATGAAATACTTCTTCAAATCCGCTTATCATTAATTACATCCGCGAAAGCTTTAACCTCCGTGGGCGAAATAATTCAGGTCCGAAGTTAATTTCGCAAAAAGCTTCTCTACCATCTGTTTATAATTCTGCGAGTCATACCAATCAATAACTTCTATTCCTTTCATGACCCTTAGCGTGTGCAACATGTCCTCAAAGCCGTCATTAAACAGCTCTTTATCCTTATACCCTTCCTTGAGCCATGCGGTCGGGATGAAGTCGCCGAACCAGTAATCCCAGATCATGAAGTCATAGACGGGCGTGTCGCTTCGTACGCCTCCCCAGTCGAGTATCGCCACGATAATTCCATCTTTCACCATGAAATGCTTGTGGCCGTAATCCCCGTGATTTAATCGAGGGATCGCGTCCGAATATCTCGTCCGGAATCCATCAACGATTTTCAGAGCCGCGTCAATTTTGCTTTTCTCAAAATCCCACCGGCCCGCGATATCATACAATCGCTCCTCTTTCATGAGTGCCTTATCAATAATCTGGCTTGAAGTATCGAATTCGGCCTTTCCATCCCCGATTATCCAGCCATATCCTTTCGTTTTGATCGAATGAATTCTCGAAAGTATCTCGCCCGCATTAGTGATATACGCTTTTCTAGATACTTCCGATAGCGCGTTAAAATCTATCTTCCCGCGCTCAAGCGGTTCGCCATCAATCTTCTTCATAACACAGAAGGAGAGAATTCCTTCGGCGAGTTTCCGGTGAGATATGGACAGTATTTCGGGTACTGGAACGCCGACCTTGATAACCTGTCCCAAGGCCCAAACTTCCTGCACAAAGTCATTTTCACCACTGCGAGAAATCCGCAGAATCACATGATCATGGTTCGTTAATGTGATATCGTAGACTTCATTCACTTCGCCAGAAACGATTCTGATTTTAGTTGCCAGATCTAATCGCATCGATTCTTTGATGACATCGCATATTACATCATCCGGCGTTACGAGCTTCGCATGCAGGGATGCCAGATAATTCGTGTATTCAGGTTCCATGTTACGCTCGACGCTTCCATTCCTTGTCCTGCCGGACAAGGTGCTTCGCATCCGCCGGATCAGCGAGCAGGGCCTCGACGACGCGCTCCGTGCGGATAGATTGCGAACCTTTTATTAAAATGACATCGCCCGGCTGTACCAGATTGGGCAGCTCCGCCGCGGCGGCGCGGGAATTTTCGAAAACGAGCGCCTGTGCCCTCTGCGCCGCCGCGGCGAACGCTCTCGCCCGAATGCCGACCGCTACGATAATATCGGCCGATTCGTCGGCAAGCGCGCCGACACGCTCGTGCTCCATCACCGAATAGCGCCCGAGCTCGAGCATATCGCCAAGAACGGCGATGCGCCTGCCCTTCGGAGCCTCGGCGGAGAAGGGGCGCGGAAAATTTCTTAAAGTCATTAATGCTTCCTCCACTGCGGCCGGAGAGGCGTTATACGAGTCATCTATTAGCGCCGAGCCGTTCTTCCCTACGAGGAGTCTGCCGCGGCCGGCGGGCGCCTGGTAATTCGAAAGCGTCTCGCACATTTCAGAAAGCGGGATATCGAATGCGGCGCCAACGGCGAGCGCGGCGGCGAGCGGCAGTATCTGAGTCTTCCCCATCGCTCCCCGCACTACGAGGTCCTTTTGTACCGATCCGATGCTCACTGTCGCGCGCATCCCAGCCACAGTGCCGTCTTCGGAATAAAAATCTATGTCGCTTAGCCTCACGGTCGCATCTTTGGCCAACCCGTACGATATGATCCGCGAGGGCGTGCGCACCGCCATATCGACCGCGTACCGGTCATCGGCGCAGATTATAAGCGGCGCCGCGGTAGGAAGCGCGTAGGCAGGCGAGAATTCTTCTTCGCGCACCTCCTCGGGCGAGGCATACGCTTCAACATGCACGGGTATCTCCGGCAGGCGCGTGACGACAAGCGCATCCGGCGTGACTATCCGCAAGATGCGAGCCAGGTCGCCGGGCTTGTCCGCTCCAACTTCTAGTACCAAGAGATTCGGATAATGGTTGGGCAGAAGCAATAGCGCCAATGCGCTCTTCACTACCTTGAGCCATGCGAGCGGATTCCCCCATGGATTTTCAACGCCAAGGATCGTAAACGGTACGCCGAATTCGCTATTGAAACTTTTTTCGCTCTTCTTCACATAGAACTGCGCGGCGAGCACGGCAGCGACCGCATCTTTGGTCGATGTCTTCCCTACCGAGCCGGTCACCATCACGATGCCCGGCCTGTAGCGATTCATCACGAGGCGGGCGATAAGCCCGAGCGCGGTCGCCACCACCCATTTAAGGATTTCCTTCATTGCCGCGCGCCATCTGGCGGAGTGCCGCCCTGGGGTACCAAGCCTCTGTCGGGCGGGATGGCGTAATAATTGATGAGGAAGTGGGTCAAATCCATGAACGTATTCGTCAGGGTTTCCGAAGCATACTGCACTCCCTGCGGGTCGTTGGTATAGAGTAATATGATAAACCTTGGCGCGTAGGATGGGAAGTATCCGACGAAGGAATGGAAATACCGGTCGGAATGATAGCCGCCTTTACCGTCGGTCAACTGCGCCGTTCCCGTTTTCGCGGCGAATGTCATAGTCGGGATCCGATGGGCGCCCCCGCCGAGCGAATTATCTGCGACGCTTGTGAGCATTACACTCACTTCCCGCGCGGTTTTTGGCTTGAATATCTCGACTCTCCCGCCCCAATCCAGAGTCCGGCTGATTCCCGTATCGAGCTGGATCCTCTCTGCGATATGCGGCTCCACCATCGTGCCGCCGTTCGCGAGTGCCGCTTGGGCGCGGATCATTTGGATCGGCGTAACCGCGATACCTTGTCCGAACGACATGTTATCGTACTCGACCTGCCGGGGACTCGAGAGATTTCCCAATAGGGCTGCCGTCTCCGCCGGCAAGTCGATCCCGGTTTTCTGTCCGAAAAGTTTCGTGAAGTACTCTCGGAATTTTTCCTGACCGAGCTCCGTCGCGATCCAGGAGGCGCCAAGGTTGAGCGACTGCGAGAGCACCTGCTGCATGGGAACTACGCCGCGCGCCTTGCGGTCATGATTGCAGATGGTTCTCTGATCAACAGTGATGCAGCCGGTATCGTTGTACGTAGATTCCGGCGTGATGACGCCCGCGTCGAGGCCGGCAGCCATAGTGAGCGTTTTCATGATGGAGCCGAATTCGTACACATGCTCGACGAGCGGATTCCCGAGCAGGCTCGGAGATATATTCTTTCGATCGTTCGCGTCATAGGAAGGGTGGGTCGCCAGCGCGATTATCGCGCCGGTCGAGGGATCCATGATGATGCCGCCGGATTCCTTGCTCGAATAGCGTTTCGAGAGTTTGGCGAGATCCTCCGCGAGCCGCGTCTCAATCTGCGGCTCGATAGTTGTCACAATGTCCCCCTCGCGGGCTTCCTTGGCGTCCACGAGCACGTTCCCGACATTCGAGAAAAGCTCCGCAAAAAAATTCCGGAAGAGCGAATTGCCGGAGCGCGCGAGCGTCGCATCATAGGTCGCTTCGAGGCCTGTTTGGCCCCTGAGCGTATCGCCGGAACCGTAGGAGACTATGCCGATAGTCTGCGCAGCGAGCGCGCCGCCCGGATACTGCCGCCACCTTTCCTGCAACACCTGTATCCCTGGAATCTTTTTCGCCGCCAGAGTCTTTCCCTCTGCCTCGGAGAGGCGGTGAGCGACCTCGATATACACTTGGGATTTTTTTCGGGCGGCCGCCATAAACGATTCGCGGTCTACTGTTGAGGAAGCCACCGCTGTAAGAGCGGAGAACGCCCCCTCCGGATCGGTAAGCGTCTGCGGGTTGACGGCCACTAGGAACCCGGAAGCCAGAGTCGCCGCGGAGATGAACGTCCCCTCCTTGCTGATGAAATAAATAGCTCCGCGGTCGAAGGGCCCGCTCGCGGCAGTGAACTGCCTGTCTATCTTCTGCTCATAATCCTCGCCGCGCACTATCTGCACGAAATAGAGGCGCGCGACTATGAGCAGCGCGGCGAATACGACAAGCCCGAGGACAACGCGAATCCGGGTTCGGAATTGGGCGCGCATACCCGGTTAGCGCAGTGCGGTCACATTTTTAGCGGGCACGAATGATTGTTTCTGCGGGGTCGCATACCCGGCCGCCACATAATCAGTATTGGTGATAGCCGCGATAGCGGCGAGATAGCGGCTCTCTAGCTCCGCGACTACCGCTTCGTCGTTCTTCACCGACTGGGAGAATTCCATAGTTAAAACCGCATAGCTCATGACTATCGCGATAAGGGCGATATAGGTAAGCGCGAGAACGGCAACGAGACCGCCGCAAAGCTTCACCGGAGAAAACGAGACGCGTGCGAGAGCTCTAGACATAAGCCGGGGTTGCCGCGCCTAAGGAGGAGGCGAGTCCGTCGGAAACGGACTCGTCCAGAGACGTCCCAGTCCGCCGATCGGCACTCTGCCGTTCGAACAAGCGCAACTTCGCGCTGCGCGCGCGGCGATTGCGCAGGATTTCGGGGCGAGTCGGGACGATGGGCTTTTTCGTGCGGACCGTCCCACAGCCAGACTGCGCCGAATCTCGCAAGAGGTTCTTCACTATCCGATCCTCGATGCTGTGGAAGGTAATAACCGCGAGCCGCCCCCCGGGCGCGAGCGCCTGTAGCGCGGCATCGAGACCTTCGCGCAGCGCGTTGAGTTCGTCATTGGCCGCGATGCGAAGCGCTTGGAACGTGCGCGTGGCCGGATGCGTCTTACCCTCGTGGTACCAGCCCGGCGTGCCGGCAAGGACGGCTTCCACCAAAGCGCCAGTGGTAAGTATTCGGTCCTTCGAGCGTCTCGCGACTATCGCGCGCGCGATGCCGCGGGCGAATCGTTCTTCGCCATAGGCGTAGATAAGGTCCGCGAGCTCGTTTTCGGACGCGCTATTGACTATGTCTGCGGCCGTCCCGCTGCCCTCGCCATCGTATGTCATGAGGAGCGGCTCGTCTCTCTGAAATGAGAACCCGCGAGGTTCGGCCAGCTGAAAGCCGCTCCACCCCAGATCGAAGAGCGCCGCATCGATCTGGCCGGCGCCGAGCCGTTCGAGAATCCTGCCCAAATTGCGAAAATTATCATTGACCAGATGAGCGACCGGGCGTTCGGGCCGCCGATCTAGCGCGTAAGTTTTGCGTGCCCGCTCCACTGCCGCCGGATCCGCGTCGATGCCGATGATGACGCCGCCTTCGCCGAGCTTCGAGAGTAACGCTTCAAAATGTCCGGCGCCGCCGAGCGTCGCGTCGAGAACGGTGTCACCCTGCTTGATCGCGAGCGCCTCGATCGTTTCGGTAAGAAGCACGGGTTCGTGACGAGCGTCAGTCATGGTTATTTGTCCGCCGCAGCCGGAACGCCTTTTGCGTCCACCTTCTCGGCATAGGCGTCGGCATCGCGCTCTATCCCTTCGGTGTATCGCTTCCAGGCGTTCTCCTCCCACATCTCCACACGATCGGCGACGCCGGCGAAAATTACCTTCTCTCCTATCGAAGCGAACGACTTCAAGCCCTCCGGAATGAGCACCCGGCCGGACTGATCGACTTCCACCTCGGCGCTTCCCGCTAGGAAGAGGCGCGCGAGTCCGCGCCGCGCCGCGCTCCCGTTCACCTCTGCGGCATACGCGCGCGCCTCCTTCTCCCAGGCCTTGCGCGAATAGACATAGAGGCAATGATCGAGGCCGCGCGTGACTACCACGACGCGGCCGAGATCTTTACGGAATCTCGAGGGGATCGAAACCCGATTCTTCGTATCAAAGGTGTGCAGGTATTCGCCGAGGAACATCGTGATTATCTGGTTTTTTGAGGGTCTGAGGGCCACCATCCCCGCTTCCCACTCTACTTACCATTGGTGCAATTATATCCCACTCTTCCCCACTTTTACCATTAAGGTTATCCCCACCACTCCGCTCGGTCGATTACAACCGAGCTTCGCGGTGCACGCACAAGCAAGAAGATGAGATATAATGAGGCTAGTTACCCGAGCGGAGTGGTGGGTCCCGCATAGTGCCGCAAGGCTGAAATGCAATGAGGCTCTGCGGCACGGCGTGGGACAGAAGTGAACGACATGTACTACGTATATATCCTACATAGCAAAAAAGATGGTAGCCGGTATATCGGTGTTACTACCGATCTGAGAAAACGTTTGAATCAGCACAATGAGGGCCGTTCTGCGTACTCAAATACAAAACGACCATACTCGATAAATTGGTACTCTGCCTTCGCGACTAAAGAAAAAGCGTACGCATTTGAGTCCTATCTCAAGTCAAGCTCTGGTTATGCTTTCACAAATAAGCGCCTCATTTGAATAGATAAAATTACCACTCCTAAAATCAGTATACGACAAGGTACAGTTTTTTTACTTTTCTCGGAAGCGTGCTGCTCGACGAAAATAGACAGGAAGCCCGCCGGTCGCATCGTGCTCACGTTCTCGCTTGGCTTCAACTCGACGAAACGCACTCCACAGTGGCAGGCCCGAGACAGCGGGGTGCTCTACGTCCCCCACTACCAGGGCGCCATGCCAACCCAGAACGGCGAATCGTGGGAGTGCCGCCGACTGGATCAGATCGGCAGCGGCGGTCGATCGGGATCGGGCGTGGTGGTGGTCTGGCTCGTGACGCGCCACGAGCCGCAGGTCGCGCCGATGCCCATGGCCTCAGCGACCCAGCTGCGCAAGCAGGGCCGCGAAGAGCACCGGCGGCGGCTCGCTCCCGCCGCATACGCCTAGATCTATCGAGCATCGACGCTCACTAGCCGCGACCCCTGAGGTCGCGGCTTCCCTTTTCTATTCAGAAATCTTTGTGCCTGTCGCCTCAGCGAGTTCGTGTATTTGAATATCGTGGCGGCGCAGCGTAACGGCGCCCATAGCGTTCTCCTGTTGAAGCGTCTTAACTGTTCCCGTAAATTTGTCCAATTGGACAAGTACCCTGTCTACTTTAGTACTTAGATCCGAGATCGATTCCTTAACGGCATCGGCATCAGTGCGATACTCGCTGCGTGTTACGAAATTTTCGACCATCCAGTTCTTATCCTCCTTGGTCAGCATGGCAAAATCATATCATGCCCGCGGGCGCATGAGCGGGAAGATCTGTCCTTCGCGAATGGAAACGTTTTCGAAGAAACTGAAGAGGCGCTCGGAAATGCCGAAGCCGAAGGCCGGCGGCATGCCATATTCCAATGCCTCGACGAAATCTGCGTCCGGCATCTGCGCCTCCTCGTCTCCGGCTTCGCGCAGCTTCTGCTGTTCCATGAAGCGCTCGGCCTGATCGAGCGGGTCATTCAGCTCGCTGAAACCCTTTCCAATTTCCGAACCGGCCATCATCACTTGGAAACGTTCGACCACTCGCGGGTCCTCTTCGCTCTTCTTGGCCAGCGGCTCGAGATATACCGGCACGTTGACCAGGAAGCCGGGACCGACTATTCCCTTCCGTATTTTCTTCCATAACAGATCGACCATGCGCCCGGTCTCGGCCACCTCCGGGACAGGAATATCCTCCTCCTTTAAGAGGTTCTCCAGTTCCTCTGCCTTGATATTCTCGCGAGGATCAAACCCATAAGCTTCCTGCATGAGCGCGCAGAAATCATATGTCGCCCAGTCCTGGCTTAGGTCGACATCGACTCCCTTGATCGAGAAGATCTGTGAACCGTATACGGTCTCCGCGATGGTCCGGTATAGTTCGACGATCATATCCATCCCGGCGCGGTAATCCTTGAATGCTTCGTAAAATTCGACTTGCGTATAATCTTGTGCGTGTTCGGCGGACATTCCCTCGTTGCGGAATATGCGCCCGATCTCGAATACCTTCGGCAGGCCGGCTACCATGAGCCGTTTCTGCCACAGCTCGCCGGCGGAAATGCGCAGATACACGTCCATATCGAGCGCGTTGTGGTGCGTAATAAAGGGCCTGGCCTCCGCGCCCCCTGTCGTCGTCTCAAGGACCGGCGTCTCGACCTCGACGAATTCCCGTTCTAGCAGGAATCTCCGTATCGTATTCCAGAACTGCGAGCGGCGGCGAATGCGCTGCGCCAGCTCATCCGAAAGGAGAATATCCAGATACCGTTTCCGGTAGCGTTCGTCTTCGTCCTTGATGCCAAACCATTGATCCGGAACGGGAACGAGCGACTTGGCGAGCATGCGCCACGAGTTGCCGAGGAGCGACGGCATGCCTCGCTGGGTCGTGAAGGCAACGCCTCCGGCTTCGATAATGTCGCCCGTATCGACCAGCGCCGTGAATGTTTCAAAGGCTTCTCCCAGGCTCTCTTTCTTGAAGTACGCCTGCACTTTCGCCGTGCCGTCGAAGATATCGGCAAAAAGCGAGCCGCCATGCTCGCGGATCGACATTACCCGTCCCGCCATAATCACCTCTTCGCTGTTCGCCTCTAAAGCCGAGTGGTTATCGAGAAATTGCTGATTGGAGTGCGTGCGGCCGGTCCGCGCCGGATACGGTTCCATGCCCGCTTCCTTTAATCGCTCTAGCTTTTCCAGCCGCTCCCGCCGTATTTCTTCAAGCGCCATAGAATCAGCGTACCATGTCCGGACATCGATGTCCCAACATGCGCTTTGAAATTAGGACATCGGATGTCCTAATTCACTTTCTCGATCGTGTAGGTCTGCTTGCCGTTCGGCGTGTTGAAGGTGAACACGTCTCCCTTTTTCTTCCCCATAAGCGCGGCGCCGAGTGGCGAGAGGTGCGAGAGCTTCTTCAAACGCATGTCGGCCTCTTCGCTCCCAACGATCGTATATTCATGTATCTCGTCGCCCCCTTCCTTGCGGATCGAAACTTTCGAATTGAAGCTGACCTCATTCTTCTTCTTGCCTTCCGTGACGATCTTCGTGTTCTTCACCATCTCCTCAAGCTTCTTGATGCGCTCTTCGGTCGCTGCCTGTAGATCGCGTGCCTCTTGATACTCCGCGTTTTCGGAGAGATCGCCGAGCGAGCGCGCGTATTCCAGATTCTTCGCGATCTCGGTGCGCCGCACGGTCTTCAAGTGCTCGAGCTCCTTTATCAATTCATCGAACTTCTCTTGCGAGACGACTACTTCTTGTGGTTCAGCCATGGTGATGGTAGTGAGGGCATTGTACGCGAGCAGCGCCAGAGCGCAAGTTAGGACATAGGTTGTCCTTGATGGACACGACGTGTCCATCGTCTTAAACAACGAGGTTCACTTATAACTTCCGATTGTCTGCAAAGTATTCGTAATACACCAGTAACGCGGGAGTGCCGAAAATCATCCAGAATAAGAATTCCTCGAACGGAAAGGCGTATCCGAAGAATCGAACGAGACCGACATACTGTCCGGGGAAAATCCATTGATGGTTATGCAACGCTGCTAACTCGAATACGAACATAACTCCGAAAAAGTACGCAGAAATGAGGATGTACCTTCCGATGAACTGCGGGTAGTTCCATAGGAAAAGCAGCAGCGGAACACATATGGAAACCGAAGCAAGGATAAAATACGCATAAGGAACATAAAGCCAGGCGCGATGAAAGAAAAAGATTACCGTTACGGAAGACGCAAGCGCCACCATAGCGTACATCAGGTATCTGACATGCGAGGATAAAGAATCGCCGCTCTTACCATTATCGAAGAAATGCTCGTAAAAGAGGACCGGGAAAAGCAGCCAGAAGAAAGCGTAGAGGTATAACTCGATGGCGGATATGCCAAGGATTCGAAAAGGGAAAACGGTGTCCGAAATAATATATGCCCCGTTGACCGCGAGAGTCGTATCGAAGAAAAGCGAGAGAGGAATGAAGAATATCGCTGCAAAAAGAACGCTTTTGGAAATAATCGCAGTGTTGCGGACAGAAAGGTAGAGGGCTGGCAAACCGAAATAAAGAAGGATCGCAACGAACAAGTTAGCGGTAAAAATAAAAGTGGCTATCGTCGCAATGATAGGCAAAACAACTACAACGATAAGGTCAAATAACTTCGATTTCATATTAAAATTGTAGCAAAGAAAAGGCTTTACTATCGCGTCGAAGTGGCAGTGCCGCCTACATACGGGGAGTTCGCGTTATAGAGAGAATCGAGAAACAAACGCATAGCATTCACGGCCTGTGAGCCCGAGCCCGCCGGCCCGCGCTCGAGCACGACTACGAATGCGTACTGCGGATTCTCATACGGGAAGAAGCCCTCGACCCACGAGTTGTCGTACTGATTGCGCGTACCGGTCTCGGCCGTTCCCGTCTTCGCCGCGACTTTCACATACGGCACGTTGAGCGCACCGGCAAGCGCCTCGGTGACCGTCATGCGCATCCCCTCGCGCACGATCGCAAGCGCTTCCGGCGAAACGGGAACGGTGGTGAAGGCGGGCGCATGCCCCTCGACCAAGCTCGGGGTATAGAGCCGCCCTCCGTTCGCTATTGCCGCCGTAGCGCGTGCTAATTGGATGGGCGTCACCTGCATTGAATACTGCCCGATCGAGGTGAAATATGTGTCCCCAAGATACCAGGGCTCGTCAAGCGCCGTCTGCTTCCAGGCAGGGTCCGGGATGAGCCCCTCCGCCTCCCCCGGCAGGTCCACGCCGGTAGGAATCCCAAGCCCGAACTGCTCGTACCAATACTTGAGTCGCTCGATGCCGAGCCCTTTCTGGCTCCCGAATCCGCCGCCTACCGTGTAAAAGAAAATATCCGAAGACCAGGCGATCGCCTTCTTGACGTCGACCGGTCCGAGCGCTTTCCATCCGTTATAGATGAACCGCTTCCCGGCGTGGTAGGGATCGGGAAGCGATATGGACCCCGCGTCATTGATAACCGTGCTCGGCGTGATGAGTCGGTCGGTGAGCGCGCCGGCGGCTATGAACGGCTTGACGGTCGAGCCCGGCGTGAAGAGGCCCTGCACCGCATGATTCAGGAAAGGGTGTCCCGGATCGCTTCCGTATGAGCGGATCGTCGCCGCGGGAGAGCCGTCGGACATGATGTTCGGGTCGTAGCTCGGATATGAAACGATCGCGCGCACGGCTCCCGAACGTACGTCGAGTATCACGCCGGACCCGGCGATGAAGCCTTTACTCTCCACTACGCCCCGGATCGCGGCGGCGAAACGGCGCTCAAGATCCGCATCGATAGCAAGCACGAGTGTTTCCCCGCTCTTTGCGGGAATCAATATGCCTTCAGAGCGTACGGCACCAAGCGCGTCCGTTTCAGTCAGCACCTGGCCGTTCTCTCCGGAGAGCAGCCCGTCATGCGCCGCTTCGAGTCCGATGACGCCCTTTTCTTCCGTCTCGTAGTACACCCCTTTCGCATCCTTCTTTGGGTAGGAGACATAGCCGATAACGGAACCTAGCTCCGGGTAAGGATAGACTCTCCGTATGCTTCCGTCCGGCAGCTGCGCATTCTCTGCTAATACAATTCCGTTCGCATCTGTAATGACGCCGCGCGGCGCGAAAAGAATATGGGATTCGAGCCGGTTCTGCGCGCTCATCCGCGCAAATGCTTCTCCCTGCAATATCTGCAGATTGCCGGCGCGAACTATAAGGATGATGAACAGGAGGATGAGAACGCCCGAGAGCGAGAAGAAGACGCCGCGCGATAGCGGCTGCTCGAGCCGCCCTTCGAACTGCTGGCGGTCGAAGCCGGAGGCGCCTGCGTCGAGGAAGATCTCGTCCGGCGCTATCTCAGGATCCTTGCGCAGCGGCCGCCGCCATTTCATTCTCCAATACTACCTGCCCCGTTAGAGATCCGGAAGTACTTACGCTATTCTCCGATATGGCCAAAATCTCTAACGGGGCTGGTATTGAGCCGGTTCCGCACGATAAAGACGCACGCAGTCAGTATGGCGCCGAAGAGCGTGGCGAACGGCCATCCGAACACGGAGCTCTGAGGCGCGCCCAGCACCAATGCGTTGGCGCTGGGCGCGTAGTAGAGCGCGTCAAACAGGATGCCCGCTGAAAGCGGCAAGAGCGGCAGATAAAGCGAGAGGCCAGCGACGAGCAGCGCCGTGAACTGCCAAGGAAAAAATAGGAGTGAAAGGAGCACGAGAGCTGTGAGAAAGGCGCGCGTCATTGTAGTGTCGAGGTCGCCGCGATGAGCGGCATGAGGCGCACATGCCCGCCATCGCGCAAGAGCACCCAGGACGTAGAGAAGAGGTTCGCGAACATGCGAATGCGCAGAGTGGCAGAGGAGGAGGACGGGTCCTCATCAACCCGCACGACGGTTCCGATCGGCAGCATGCCCGGGCCGGGAACGTAGATCGTATCGCCGGGAGAAATGCCTGCGGAGCGCGGCGCGCTCGCTCTAAGCGTACCGCCGCCGGTGCCGATAAGCGTCACGGCTATCTTCCCCGGACCCGCCCATCCGCCGGTCGGCAAGCCGGGAGTCGAGAGGAGCGTCACGCGCGAGAAATGATCGAGTACCGAGGAGACGAGGCCGATAGGCGTGTCTGCTTCCCCGAAGGCTTCCTGTCCGACCTCGACGCCCTCCTCTCGTCCGGCCGCGATGACGAGCGCGTCATACGGGCTTTCCGGCGGCCGGGCGACCACTCCGGCGAGTATGCTGGCTTTCCCGTCCTTTCTCGGAGAGTCGCCCAGAATTATGCGCAGATCGGCGTTTTCTCGGGCAAGCGCCTCCTTCTGATTCGAAAGAGCGGCGATCTCCCGCTCAAGCTTCTCGGTCCGCTCCGCAAGTTCGGAGGCATTGCGGAAGCCGTCGAGGACGGACCGGGTTTGCGCGGAAACGGCCTCTCCCGCGCCGAATACTGGCGCAAGAAGCCGCCACAAGAGTTCCGGCGACGCGAGCCGCAGCGCGAGGACTACGAGCGCGATGAGAAGCGCTCCCGTCCCGCCCGGGAGACTGGAAAAAAACGTCTTATGATTCGGTAAGTAAGTCTTCCTCATCGATGAAAAAGTCGGCATAGGGAGCCGGATCCTCCGTCACGACGCCCGCGCCGCGCACCACGGAGGTAAGCGGATCGGGAGCGACACGCACGGGCACGCCGAGCATCTTGGCAAGCACTTGAGGCAGGCCGCGCAAAAGCGCCCCTCCGCCAAAAACAGTCACCCCCCGTTCGAGAATGTCCGAGAGCAGTTCGGCGGGCGTAGATTCGATGACTTCTTTCATCGCATCCATGAGCACGTCGAGCGAGGGCGCGATGGCATCGCGGATGTGCGAGTCGGTAAGCATAACCTCCCGCGGCAGACCCGTCGCGTAATCGCGGCCGCGTACGCTCCGCGAGAGCGTCTCCGTGAGCGGCATGACCGCTCCGATCCCTATCTTTACCTCCTCGGCGGTCCGTTCGCCGATGCCGAGCTTGAATTCGCTCCGTACGAAATCGACTATGTTCTCGTTGAACTTGTCTCCTGCCATATGCGAGCTCTTGGCGGCCACGACTCCCTTGAGCGCGATGACTGCGATGTCGGTCGTACCGCCGCCAATATCTAGTACCATCGTGCCCACCGCCTCGGACACCGGCAATTTCGCGCCGATCGCTCCGGCGACCGGTTCCTCGAGAATGATCGCCTCGCGCGCGCCCGCGTTTTTTGCCGCGTCGCGCACCGCCCGGCTTTGCACATTTGTAACGCCGGTCGGCACGCCGATCACGACGCGCGGGCCGAAGAGGCGCGTGCGCCCGCTCTGCGCCTTCTTGATAAGGTACGTGAGAAATTCTTCGGTGATCTCGAAGTCGGAGATGACGCCGCGCGAGAGCGGGCGCACGACGCGGATATGCCCTGGCGACTTGCCGAGCATGTTCTTGGCTTCCTTCCCTATCGCAACCACTTGCCGCGTCTTGTCGTTCACCGCCACGACGGTCGGCTCGGCGATGAGTACTCCCTTTCCGCGCACGTAGACCAATGTGTTAGTCGTTCCAAGATCTATCGCGATATCGCTCGAGAAGAGGGAGCTTTTTGAAAAACGGGCCATGACGCTAGAGGCTGGAGGCCGGAGGCTGGAGACTGGAAAGAAGATTGGCGTGGGAAACTTTCTCTACCGCGCCGCTCGCGCGATCCACCACTTCGAACATTCCCGAGGCAGCTGCCTCCTTGCCAACGATGATTCGTTTCGGCAGGCCGAGAAGATCGCTCTCAGCGAATTTCTCGCCGGCGCGCAGGTCGCGGTCGTCGTAGAGCACCTCCACGCCCGCTTTTTGCATATCGTCGTACAGTGCATCGGCAATTTTGGAAATTTCATCCCCGCCGTGGCCGAGCGAGACGAGATGATACTTGAACGGCGCAGCGGCTTCCGGCCACACGAGTCCTTTGTTATCGGCGAGCACTTCGACGATGATGCCCATAAGCCGTGTCGGCCCGATGCCATAACTGCCCATCACGACCGGCTTGCGCTCCCCTTTCTCATCCGTAAAAAGAAGCCCGAGCGCTTCCGAAAAGCGCGTGCCGAGATGAAATATATTCCCAGCCTCTATAGCTTTCTTTTCGACCAAATCGCCGCGCGAGAGTCCGAGCTTGCCGAGCGCCTCATCGCTCAGGACTTCTTTATTGACGGCAACGCGCTTCTGTTCGTGAACATATATCGTGTCTTCGCCCGCCTCGGACACGGTTTGGAATTCCTCAGAGAAGTCACTAAAGATCCCGCCGGAAGCAAACGTGACATATGTGCGATTGCCGATCCCGACGCGAGCGAATACTTTCGCATACGCCTCGCGCGCGCGGTCATAAAATGCGCCGTGCTCCGCCTCGTCTCTCGAGAACGAGTACAGGTCCTTCATCAGGAATTCCTTGCCGCGCATGATACCGGACTTCGCCCGCAATTCATTGCGGAATTTGTTCTGGAATTGATACGCATAGACCGGCAAATCGCGGTAGGAGGAAATATGCGCGGTCATGATGCGCGTGAGCGGCTCTTCGTGCGTGATGGCGAGACCTGTCTCGCCGCCGCTCTTGAAAGAGGTCTTGAACCAGTTATCGACTTTTTCATCGTCCCAGCGGTCGGTACGGCTCCATAGTTCCTTGTCCTGCAGCGCAGTCAGGATGAGTTCCTGTCCGCCGATCGCGTCCATCTCTTCGCGGATGACCTGCACGATGTTATTGAGCGTTCGCAGACCGAGAGGCAGATACGAATATACGCCAGCCATCTCCTTATGAATGTAACCGGCACGCACCAATAATTGAGCATTCTTCGCCACTTCATCGGCTGGCGCTTCTCGGCGGGCTTTCGTAAATAGCCGTGACTGTCTCATAGGCAATAAGTATACGCCTTCATAATCCCTTCAGCAAAAGAAAGTTGACAAAACCCGATGAACATGTATCATGATTTCGGGAGGCAAAGATGAAACTTGTCATCGCGTGTAAGAGCGGCGCATCGTTAGACGGTCCATTGACCGTATCCGGTGTTCACCAGGCAAGAAACCTCGCAGAAGCCATCAAAGGAAAGGTTGACGGCCTCGAGGTAAAAGTATTCACCGCGTGGCAACGACCATGCATGGAAACCGCTGAAATCCTCGAGAGACGCCTCAAAGTTCGGCCGCAAGGCTCCCACATCCTCGCAGGACACACGTATATCGATGGCGCAGTGCAAATCAGCATGCTCCGGTCAGCAGCGGGAGTATGTGACGTGCTCATCTCTGTCAGCGATTTCGATTCTCCGATGGGCATCGTGGACGCGCTCGCCAAAGAGTTGTTCGGCAATCCGGTTGCGCACAAAGTCGTGCGCTATCGGAGAGTCGAACCAGGAACGGCGCTCTGCCTCGATCTCGAGTCCGGCAAGCTCTCCCAACTTCCGTAACGGCCATCACCGGCAACAGCAAGAGGCTGCTGCTCGGCGGTGGCTTTCTTGTTTTCAGGCATTAGTCAATTTCGTCCCTTCGATGTATGAAGAGCAGAAAGGGCCGCGCTCGCGACGGGCCTCGTCATTTCACTATTTTATCGGATGTGAAGGTCTGACCTTCACAGGATAAGGCCGCGAAATATAGCCTGTGAAGGTCAGACCTTCACAGGCTTAACCGACTAATTTGAATATGTCGTTCGCGGTTACGACCACCATAAGCAACACCAGGAGCGCGAATCCGACCGCATTCACCGAATACGCGACTTTCGGGGTTATAGAACGGCGGATAACGCTCTCGATAAGGACAAAAAGGAAGCGGCCCCCGTCGAGAGCAGGCACTGGGATGAGGTTGATGAGGGCGAGATTTATCGAGATGAGCGCCATGAGGGAGAGAACATTACCCGCTCCCTGCGAGGAGGCGGTGCCGACCGCCCCCGCAATGCCAACAGGTCCTGAGACCTGAGAGAGATCGGCGGTGAAAGTGAAGAGGCTATAGAAAAACTGCCCGAGCCCGACCGCTGTGAGCCAAGTGGCGCTATACGTCAGCGTGGCGCCTTCGGTAATGGCTTGTCCGACAGGAACCGATACGATCCCGATAGGGACTATCTCAACGCCGAGCGCCGCTCGCGAGGGTTCCTCTGTGGCAAGTCCTTTTACCGGACGCGCGAAGACAGTCTCCTCTTCTCCATCCGCATGCCGGACTGTAAGAGCTATGGTCGCATTACCTTCCCCGCTAGCGACGAATCTCGTGAAGGCTTCAGGATCTGCGCTGGAAAAAGCATTGTGTCCGTCTTCGGCGGTCAGGATGGAATCCCCGAGCTTAAGCCCCGCCTGCGCAGCCGGGCTTCCCGGAAGCACCCTGGCGATCGCGAGCTCGACGTTGCGCGCCTCAGTGATCTCTTCCGGGGCGAGGGCGCGCGGAGTGCCGGCGATAAGCGCGCCCACGATTAACGCGTATGCGAAAAGCAGGTTCATCGAAACGCCGGCAAGCAACACGACCGCTTGAGCGAATCTATTCTTACTCGTAAATGCACTCGGATCTTTGGCCTCGACTCCTTTAACGAGACCGTCCTCGCCGTAGATCTTCACAAATCCGCCGAACGGGAGCCAGTTTAAGGTGTACTCGGTCCCGCCCTTTTTTGCGATAGTGAGAGCGCGCGGCGGGTAGCCGAGGCCGAATTCGTCCACGCGCATCCCGGAGAGCTTCGCGGCTATGAAATGCCCTAACTCATGTACGAGTATGAGCGCGACGATGACGAGGATGAATACGAGAATGGGCATAGGGCTAGGCGTTAGGCTTTAGCATAGGAGGCAAATGACTCAATTGTATTAAGCTAGCGCCTAGAGCCTAAAGCCTGATCTCGGTCAGCTTGCGCTCGAGGATGCTCGCGAGAGATTCATTGCCCGCGTCGATAAGCTTCTGCACTTCGTTCTTGAGGCGGGCGGCTTCGTCTTTGCCCATGCCGCCTTCTTTCTCGGCCGATTCTATTCCTTTGAGCGTCTCCGTGCGATGCCCGCGCAGAGTCACGCGCGCCTGTTCGGTCTTGTCGCTCGCAATTTTCGAGAGCTGAACCCTCCGCTCGCTCGTGAGCTCGGGGAAAGAGATGCGCAGTCCCTGCTCGTCAGTCGAGATGCCGACGCCGAGGTCTGCTTCAGTGATTCCCTTCTCGATCGCTTTCACTATCGACCGATCCCAGGGGATGACGCGCAGCGTGCGCGCGTCCTCGACCGAAATGCTTGCCAGCTCGCGCAGGGGCGTGCGTGTGCCATACGCCTCCGGCTTCACGCCGTCGAGCAGGGATGGCGCCGCGCGGCCGGTACGCACCCCGGCGAGCTCTGCCGTGAGCCATTCTTCGGTTTCTTTAATTTGCGATTTTAGTTTGGAGAAGTCGTAGGCCATAAAACAATGGTGAGTTGCGAGTGGTAGATGTAAGCTAATTCAGTATAGCATTCCAACTTTCTTGCATCTTATCCTTTACCCCTTACATCGGGGGTCACGATTGAAAGATGCTCGAGGATCATCTTAACCGGCGCCGAGCGGTCGTGAAGATAGCCGCGCAAGATCGCAATATCGGAAAGCAGCGCGGCCTGTTTTGTGAAGGTCTGACCTTCACAGGCGGCATATGAAGCGGCTTCAATTCCGTTCACGATGGCGAGAGCTTCGTCGCGCAATTCTCGCCGCTCCTCCTCATCCTTCCCGCTCGTTAGCCGTTTTACGATCGCGCTCCGTTTTTCTTTGCTTCCTTTCATGAATTCTTCCGCCGGTCCTGAAATGATGGACTTACGATATCCATCACTGTCAGGATAATCGGCATTGTCAGTGCTGGTATGATATATCATCCTAGCGGATTCCCGTTCCTGTTGCAGAATTTGGACACGAGATCGGAGCGTAGGCAACAGAGAGCCGGTCGCTGGCAGCACGAGGAACAAATACGTTCCCGGGGGCGGCTCTTCAAATACCTTCAGCAACGCGTTCTGCGCCTCGTGATACACGCGGCTCGCCGCGATGATGACGACCTTGTGCTCGCCTGCGAACGGCTTCCCCGCCGCGATCTCCGCTATCCGCCGCGCCTCTTCGACCGAAAGTAATCCGTATTTCAGAATGACTACATCCGGGTTCCCGCCATAATTCGTAATTCGTAATTCATTATTCGCGTATTCTTTTGCTGCCGCAATTCCCGCCTCCGCCTCCGCCTCAATCACAAACGCATGGTGCCTCATTGTTTAGCAAGAATGCTCTTCTGATAGGTATCCAGATGCTTGAGCGCCGTGCCGGTGCCGCGGACGACGCAGTAATAGGGGTCTTGCGCGAGCTTCGCGATAACGCCCGTGCGGCGGTAAACAAGCTCGGGCATTTGCCGCAGCTGCGAAGTGCCTCCGGTGAGAATGATGCCGTTGTCGATTATGTCGGCCGCGAGCTCGGGGGGCGTGTCTTGGAGCACTTTGCGTATCGCCTGCGTCATCTCGCGAAGCTCGCGCGTCATGGCCTGTACGAGATCGTTCGTCGAGAGGTCTATTGTACGCGGGAGACCGGAGACCATATCGCGCCCCTTTACCGCCATCGAGATCTCTTCATTCATTGAAACGGCCGCGCCGACTTTTATTTTCAATTCTTCCGCCGTCTTGTCCCCTATCGCTAGATTGTGCTGTTTCTTTACATAATCAACTATCGCGCGATCAAGCCGGTCCCCGGCGCACTTCACCGAAGTGGAGGCCACGATGCCGCCGAGCGATATCACAGCCACGTCGATCGTGCCGCCGCCGATGTCCGCGACCATCCGCCCCATCGGCTCATGGATCGGGATGCCGGCGCCGATCGCGGCGAGAATAGGCTCCTTCACGACATATGCGTTTTTGGCTCCCGCTTTGACCGCCGCCTCGATCACCGCGCGCTTCTCCGTCGAAGTCACGCCGGCAGGCACGGAAATGAGCACGGTCGGCTTGAAGGGATTGTGCCCGAGCGCCTTCTTGATGAAGTAGCGCAGCATCGCCTCGGTCACGCGATAGTCGGCGATGACGCCGTCCTTCATCGGGCGATAGGCAATGATATCGTCCGGCGTCCGGCCGATCATCTTTTTGGCTTCCACGCCGATGGCGAGAATTCTGTTGCGCCCACTGACCCCGCGCTCCCTGGAAACGGCGACGACCGAGGGCTCGTTTATCACCACTCCCTTGCCAGGCACGAAGACGAGAATATTGGTCGTCCCGAGATCGATGCCAAGCTGAGGGTGGAAGAAAGACATTTGGAATTAGTATAGACTATGGAAAGAAGCGCACAATCGTACATTCGTGTCTGCAAAAAGGGGGTCACATGAAAGCGACAAATGAGGAGGGGAGGAAAATCCTCGGCTCCAAGCTTCAAGGAGCTCGACAAGCATTGGGGCTCTCGCAGGCGCGGATCGCGGCAATGGCGGGGATTTCTCCAGTGTATTGGAGCCAGATCGAAACCGGTCTGCGCGTTCCCTCCGACGAAGTTCTTTCGAGGCTCACTGAGATTCTGTCGCCAGTCATCGACTGGAAGGCGTTCAGAACCGAGGCCCTGATACTTCGTGAGCCGACTATCGCGACTTTATTCAACGGGAGCGCCGAGATCGCAACGTCTCAGCTCGCCGAAAACCCGCGATGGAGGCAAATCCGCACGGAGCTCAAGCAGTTGCCGGACGAGCTTTCGATAGCGCTCGTGTCGCTATGGCTCGTAGAGCTCAAGCTGGCCAAGGAGGGCGCGGCGAGCCGTAGTGAGACATGAACACCTCGGTCACCAGATGAGCCGCCTCGCGCTCCGCGCGAGGCGGCTCGAACTTTTGATACGATAGAGGCATGAAATCCATCGGCGAGATGATGCCCGACTTTGAGAAGAAGGCGGCCACGGCGCCGAAGGGGAAGAAGCGGCTTACCGAGCGCGGCGAATTATTGCGCTTCTTCCAACGGCACCTTAACTATTCGCGCAAGCAAGACGGCCTCCCGCCCATGACGATGGCGCACCTCGGCTTTATTCTCGAGAAAATTCCGACCGCCGATCTCTACTATTTAAAAAGCGTCTGCAGTCAGGCCGCTAACTTCGGCAAGCGCTTCTGGTGGGAGTTGGATCCCGCGAAACATCCTCAAAAATAAGTAGGGCAAATAGCTTGTTTGACGGTCTCTACGGTAAGGACTAGTCTGTGGAATAGGCTGTTCTGTCATACATAAACTTGAGACACGAGGAGGAAACGGCAATGAAAAGCGCCGGCATTCGTGACCAATTCGACTGCATTTCACCGATCGATTATAGGTATTGGGACGAAGAGGTCGCACGACAGCTCTCGGAGAACGGGTTCACCCGCTACAAGCTTCTCGTGGAGCTCGGGCTCGTGAAGGCGCTGAACAGGCACGGCGTCTGCGCAGACGATGCAGTGGCGGAAATCGAGGCGGCATGCACGCAAGTCACGACGGCAGAGGTGTATGCGGAAGAAGAACGCATCCACCACGACATTCGCGCCCTCGTGAACTGCATACGCGCGAAGGTGAGCGATGCGGCGAAGCCGTACATCCACATGACGGCCACGTCGTACGACATCATCGACTCGGCTAACGCAGCCAGGTACAAAGTAGCGGTCAAAGACGTTCTCGCTCCGGCGCTCAAGAAGCTCGAGAAAGTGCTCATAGACATGACGGTCCGAGAAGCCGAGACCGTTCAGGTCGGAAGAACGCACGGCCAACACGCGGTGCCGATAACGTTCGGCTTCGCGCTTGCCGGGTACGTGAGCCGCCTCGGGAATTCCATCGAGATGCTGCAGCTGCTCGCGGAAAATCTGCGGGGCAAGTTCTCCGGAGCCGTCGGGGCCTACAACGCCTCGTCGCTGTTCTTCGAAGATCCAGAGAGCTTCGAAGCAGAGGTGCTCGCAGAGCTCGGCGTAAGTCCGGCCGAGCACTGCACGCAGATCGTACCGCCCGAGGCGCTGACCCGTCTGCTTGCCGAGGTGGCGATCACCGCCGGCATTCTGGCGAATCTGTCCGACGATATGAGGCATCTGCAGAGGACGGAGATCGGCGAAGTCGGCGAAGAGTTTGATGCGGATCAAGTGGGCTCGTCAACCATGCCGCAGAAGCGCAATCCAATCAACTTCGAGAATGCGAAAAGCTGCTGGAAGATCGTGGCCCCGCGTATCGCCACCGCGTTCATGGACCAGATCAGCGAGCATCAGCGCGACCTCACGAACTCCGCCTCTGCGAGAACCTATGGCGAGATCATCGCCTACGTGGTATCGACCGCAAAAAGGCTAACTCGCACGATGTCGAAACTCGCGGTGGACCGTGATAATCTCGAACGCAACCTAGCGTTCCAGAAAGGCCTTGTGACGGCTGAGCCTCTCTATATCATCCTCGCGGCGCTCGGCCATCCGGACGCGCATGAGAAGGTCCGGACGCTCACGCTTCAAGCCCAGCGGGAGAAACGACCGCTTGAGGAAGTGATGCGCGATGACGGCGAACTCCAGCCGTATTGGAGGATGATGACATCGTACCAGCGCCAGGTGCTTCGTGACCCCTCGCTCTACACTGGCATCGCTGCCAAGAAAGCGAGAGCAATCGCAGCGTCCTGGAGAGAACGCCTCGGCCTCAAGTAAAATCCGCGGCGAGACCATCCGCCCGGAAGCCGCCTGCTTCTCGGGCGGCTTCTCATTTTTTTGTGGATATCGGGTACCCACAAAAGTGCCGAACAGTCAGCAAAGTAAAGAGGTTTAACCTCTTTACTCGCGGAAGCACTAAAAGGAAAGGCGGCGCGGAGTACCGCGCCGCCCCTGATCACCACTTCGTGATCAGTATGTGAATGTGCCTTCCGGGACGACTATGACCACTTCGTTCTTTCCTGAAGACGATCGCTCTACTTGCCCTACCCGGCGGGCTTCGATGCCCGCCCACGTGGCGGCGGCAAAGCACGCCCATTCCGCGCTCTCCGGTACGACAGCCTCGAGCCGGTGCCCCATGTTGTATACAGCGAACATCTCCTTCCACGATAGCCCGCTCCTGTCTTGAAGCATTGCAAACAGCGGCGGCACAAAGAAGCAATAGTCCTTGACATATCGATTGCCGGGGCCGCCGAACTTGCCGATCTTGGTCTGTCCACCACCGGAGCAGTGAATAAGCCCGTGGATTTGACCGACCGGCGCGAGCTCGAGAAGTCTGCGGATGAGAGGCAGGTACGTCCGCGTCGGCGAGAGAAGTGCCGAACCGATGGTGAAGTGAGAATCTCCCGGGAGAGGATCGCCCAGCCGGTAGTCGCCGCGATACACGAGAGTCTTCGGCACTTGCGGCGAATGGCTCTCGGGCACCGCGGTATAGTAGTTCGAGAGCGCATCATGCCGCGCGTTCGTCAGTCCATTCGACCCGATGCCTGAATTCGGTCGGTTCTCCCAGCGGGCCTGCCCGGTCGAACTGAAGCCGATGATGACATCGCCTGGCACCATACGACTCGCGTCGATCACTTCCGTGAGCCGTACCCGTGTGGAAACGGAGTTATCCACCGTGACTGTGCGGACCAGGTCGGGCAAGTCGGCGGTCTCACCGCCGACGTACACCAGATCGAATCCGAACTCGCGCATCTTGTCGCAGAAGCGCTTGCAGCCGATGATGATCGCTTCGACCGCTTCCGCCGGGATCAAGAACTTGTTGCGGCCGATGATCTGCGAGACGTGCATTCGCCCCACGGCGCCAACGCACGCGAGGTCGTCGACGTTCATGACTAGGCTGTCCTGCGCGATACCTTCCCATACGCTGCTGTCGAATCCCTCGAGAGAGGCCATGTACGCAAGACTCGATTTGGTGCCGGCCCCGTCCACGTGCTGGATGCTGCCGAACGCGGGGTCACCGGCGATGTCGGGAAAAATCGTGCAGAATGCTCCCGGGAAGAGTCCCCTCTCTAGAGGCTCTATCGCCCTGTGCACGTCCTCTTTGCCGCTCGAGACACCGCGCGCTGCGTAGCGTGATCGGTCCGTTGCCATCGCATGTCCTCTCTTTCGTTTATTGTTGTGCTGATCCAGCATAAAGGGTACGCCGGTTCAATGAAAATACAAGCATAAAATAATCTGCTATACTGGAGCACATGAAAGAGATAGTGCAAGACGGCGCGGAGGTACTGCGCGAAGTCGCGAAGCCCGTGCCGGAAAATATTTTCGGCTCTGCCGAGCTCGCTCGGCTTATCAATGCCATGGCCGTCGCGCTCGATCGCGAGCCGGACGGCGTCGCGCTCGCCGCGCCGCAAGTCGGGGTCGCCTGGCGCCTCTTCATCGTGCGTAAAGATCGAGCCGTGCCCGCTAAGGCTGTCTCCCCCGCTTCGCCAGAGGCTTCGCAGGGCGCATCGCATCCAATGCCTGAAATTGAAGTTTATGTAAATCCTGAGATTGTGAAGACTTCGAGACGCAAAGCTTCATCGGATGAGGGATGCTTGTCTGTGCGCGGCGTCTACGGAGTGACTAAGCGGCACGAGCGGGTCACCATCCGCGCCAGGCATCCGGACGGGAAGCCATTCACGCGGGGCGCGGGCGGCATCATTGCGCAGATTTTCGAACACGAGATCGATCATTTGAACGGCATCCTTTTCACCGACCACGCGGAAAACCTCGTGCACATTAAACATGCCGCCGCAGCTTAAATTCGCGTACTTCGGCACTCCGAAAGTCGCTCGCGATACGCTCGCGATGCTCTCAGAGCGAGGATATGTACCGGAGGTGGTAATCACCGCGCCCGACGCTCCGCGCGGACGCGGCCTCGTTCTCACTCCGTCAGAAACGAGAACGTTCGCCGAGGAGCGCGGCCTGCCCGTCCTCACGCCTGAAAAACTGGATGCAGGGGCAATTGAAGAAATCGGACGATTTGGGTGCGATTTCGCGATCTGCGTAGCGTACGGAAAAATCTTTCCGGAAGAATTGATCGCGGCGTTCCCCCGCGGAGTTCTGAACGTCCACTATTCCCTTCTTCCGAAATATCGCGGCGCTACCCCGCTCGAAGCCGCGCTGCTCGCGGGAGATACGGAAACCGGTGTCACGGTGCAAAAGATGGTTAAGGAGCTCGATGCTGGCGACATCCTTGCGCAAGAGGCGGTCACTATCGGCCCTGCCGAGACTGCCAAGGAACTGCGGCCGCGGCTTATTGCGCTTGGCGCGCGATTGCTGGCAGATATTCTGCCGAAGTATCTTGCAGACGTGGTAACGGCCGTCCCCCAGGATCACGCGCGCGCCACGCGCGCGCGCAAATTACAAAAAGAAGACGGCCTGCTTTCCCTCGGGGACGCCGCGGAAACCAATTGGAACAAATATCGGGCCTTCGTCGATTCGATCGGAACCTATTTTTTTACTCCGGACGGCAACCGCGTGAAGATCGTGACTGCCTCGTTCAAGAACGGCGAATTCGTCATCGAGCGCGTCATCCCAGAGGGCAAGCGCGAAATGAGCTACGCGGATTTCGTACGAAAATAAGACCAGCAGTTGCAGCGTGGGCGGACGTGTCGGAGGACGGGCCGAGACACAGCAAATTTTCAGCCAGAAAATTATGCGTGTCGGCGAATCCTGCCACTGCTGGCGCTTAGCGCCCGAAACGCAGCATGTTCTTGACCGCGGAAGCGCCGCGCTT
>JACPGH010000003.1 GCA_016182485.1 Candidatus Kaiserbacteria bacterium | reverse complement strand
CGCTGATGTTGTATTTTGACGGATTGCCGCCGTTCGGGTAGACGGGAGAACTGCTGATCGTAACGTTGTCTATGGTTGGGGCGGCGTTCGGAACCGGGCAGGTGAACGGCGCCGATTGCGCGTAGGTACTGCTGTAACCGCTGACATTGTTATACGAATAAACTATGGCCCAATTGTACGGGGTTCCGGGACCGGCAGCCCCCGTAAAAGACGTGCCGTAGATGGGGAAAACGCTTGCATCGTAAGGTGTTGGGTAAGCACCGTCGCCGGCGTAATCCAAGTAGAGGTGGTATGAGTCAGCCCCCGAAGCCGCATTCCACGCTATAGAGACGACTCCACTAGATGAGCAGGAAGCTGTTAGGCCGGTAGGTGCTGGTGGGGGGTCAGAGGGCGTAGGCTGGGCTGGACAGGCTGAGGCAGAAGGATCCCAATATGGGTCGTATGAGCCCCCTCCGTTCGGACAGGGTGTCGTACAATCACCGCTGAAATGGCTTCCGGGTATCGGGCTATCGCAGCTCGCAGGTATAACCGACCCGCCCTCCGCTCCTAGTACAGAATTTTCTGAAAAAGCAAGCTCAGCAGCATAAGGAGTGTTTTCTCTGGTTGCGATGACAACAAAGGCAAATAGAACAATTGCCACCGCAAGCAATCCGAAAATGTTTCTTTGCTTCAGCTCACGGAAAAAGACCTGCCCTCTTTTCATGTTGCGTGTTTTAAGTATACAGCGGCAGGAGCATATTTACGGGTGTCCGTAAGTAACCTGTTTACAACGTATCCTATTCCCGGATTTTGCCCCGTATAAGTTTAAGATTGTCCTCTATCGTTTTCCTCATCGCCTGAAGGCCTGCGGCATATATACGCGGATCGTTACCCGGATATGCCCTGCCCCAATCCTCTTCAGAAGCGGCACTCACCGCTTTTTGAGCAGCCTTACAGGCTTGTTCGGCTTTCAGGAACTCCTTTTTGTTGAGAAGAAGCACGCAATACGTATTCTGAACCCACGGAGTATATCTGAAGTTCTTGGCGATAGGCTGGATTGTTTCCAGTGCCCCATCAATATCCCCTAGGCGGAACTGAAGCCATGCTTTGTCGTTTCTACCTGCCCATGTGCCTGGATGCGACTCGATGTATTTTGAAAACGAATCGATCGCTTCATGTGTACGTCCCAAGTAGCCGTATGTAAGGCCTAGTATGTAATAAGTCTGTGTGTTATCGGGATAGGAGAGCAATTCAGATCTCGCCTCGTCCAGGGCTGGATAGAAATTTCCCTGAATAAAATTGGTTCTTGATAATTGATAGTGGGCATATTGCGGTGCTTGGGACAGAACCGGATATGCCGCTTGATGAAATAAGAAATGAGCTATCCGGACGTTGTAGAGTAGCCCGCTTCCTTCGAAAAAAAGGTTTCCCGTCAAAAACGGGATTTGGGGTATTAAGACAAATACGGCAACCGCACAAGCGAAAGTCCCAGAAATAGCATAACGCGCTTTCATGAGGCTAGGTGATTACTTTCTGTTCATGGTATCACGCACTAAGGATTTGCTGTACTATTGAATGCGCAAGCATGACCGATCCGTTAATTATCCGGATTAAGGAAAAAGTATATAAGCCCGTTGAGACGCGCGGTGCGCGGTTTACTTCCTCCGAGTATGCGCCGACATGGGTTTTGGATTTCAAGAATCAGGCGCTTGACCGAGATTTCTTGCAAGAATACGCGAAACGCTTTTGGAATGTCGTAGGAGATCGGTATGGACCGAAAGTACAGATAGGCGGTATGGAAACCGGCGCGATAGCTCTTATTGCCGGAATTGTTATGCATGCCCCGCCCCATATCGATGCGACCGGATTTTACGTGCGCAAATCCCGGAAAAAGATCGACCAGGCGAACAATATCGAAGGCGAACTCTCTTCTGACGCCCCGATTATCTTGGTTGACGACATCCTGAATTCCGGTTCAACCCTGCGGAAACAAATGCTCATACTGGAAGCGGCAGGACATCGGATTTCCGCTTTCTTCGTATGCGTCAGATTCAGGGACATGTCCGCGTACCGGGATATAACGGTCAGAGGGGTAAAAATTCTAAGTATGTTCGAATTGAACGACTTCGAAGACGTCTTGCCGCTCCATAATCTAAAAAGCATTCCGAGGAAGCCCTATCCTGAAAACTTCTCAGTAGCATACAAAATCGTCCTCACGAATAAGCCAAACCCCTACATGGTTGTACCGAAATCCGCCCCTCTACTTGTCGGCGAGCTTCTGTACGTCGGCGCAGATGACGGGGTATTTTATTGTCTTCAGGCAGAAAGCGGAGAAGTCGTGTGGACCTATCGGGTCCCATTCGGCGCAAAAGGAAAATTTATTTTCTCCTCGCCCATAGTACATGAAGACAAGGTCGTGTTCGGCGCATATGACGGAAATCTTTATTGTCTCGACCGGTTTTCAGGCAAGCGCACATGGGTATTCATGGATGCCGATTGGATCGGCTCCTCACCCTGCATTAATACGGCAGAGGGGATCGTTTATATCGGCCTTGAGTTCGGATTATTCAAAAGACATGGAGGAGTCGTGGCGTTAGATATTAGGAGCGGAGAGGTCCTATGGAAGAACTACTCAATCGAGGGACTGGTGCATGCCTCCCCCGCATACAGCCACAAAGAGAATCTGGTCGTTTGCGGCTCGAATGACCAATACCTGTATGCTTTCGACGCCAAAAAAGGCATGGTACGATGGAAATTCGAGACGCAAGGAGAAGTGAAGTACGGAGCGGTGTTCGACGACCATCGAGGACTTGTTATCTTCGGCAGTATGGATGGCGGCCTTTACGTGCTTAAGAGTGCGACTGGCCAGCTCGTGCATCGATTCGAAGCCCGGTTCGGATTCTACTCTACGCCAGCATTGGTAGGTAACTTGGTCGCAATCGGTTCACTGGATAAAATGGTCTATGCTTTCAATCTTGAGACGAATCAAACTGAATGGACCTTTGAGACTGGAGGGCGGATCTTCGCCAGCCCGCTCGTTGACGAGGACCGCATATTCATTGGCAGCAATGACGGAAGGCTTTATGAACTAGACATTTCGAGCGGCAAAGCCGTTTCAGCTATACAACTGACGGAACGGATAGTGAACAAGATTCAGGCAATCCGGAATCCAGACGGGAAAAGAACTCTGTATATCCCGACGCACATGTGCGAGATATATAAAATGAACGAACTCTCAGCATGAAATCCTTTCTCTATTATTTCTTTCACACCGAGACTATCGACCGAACTGAAAAAGGCCGTGCGCTGGTTCCCAAGGACCCGCGCAAATGGCCGGCATCGTGGACGAATGTGGTGTACAAGCATTACTCCCTATTTAAGCCAATTAAGCTTCCTCGGGCCGAAAGTTACTTGTTTCAGAAGATTCTCTTCCGGCGGCGTTCCAGCGAAAGATATTTCCCCGGGAAAGAACTTACCATTCCGATACTCTCGAACATACTTCAATGCGGATATGGTTTGCTCGAAGACAAGGATGATATATCCAGAGCGGAGCATCGAACTGTTCCATCGGCAGGGAAATGCTACCCGCTCGAGATATATCTCCTATTATTCAAGAAGATTGAGGGCTGCGAGCCAGGAATATACCACTACGGAATTCTGGCCCATACGCTCGAACCAGTCACGACCGATCGTCTTACTCCTAAGAATATCGCCATTCTTTCACCGCAAGAATGGCTTTTGGAGGCAACTGCCATGATATGCATCACGAGCGTTTTCGACCGAAGCGTAGATAAATACGGGAGCCGAGGCTACCGATATATCCTTTTCGAAGCCGGACATGCCGCGCAAAATATGATTCTGGCCGGGACAGAAAATGGAATTACGATTGTACCTGTTGGAGGCGTAGAAGACGCTGAGATAGAAAAAAGGATTGGGCTAGGAACTTCGCGAGAACGCGTAGTGTATACGCTGTGTTTATAGATATGAGCAATCCTTCAGCATTATTCGATAAAGCGGGTTACATAGCTCTAAAAGAATATTTGGGAGATTTTATCGGGATGCGCCGTTACGGACCATGGAAATTGCCATTGCGCTTGCCTGATCGTATCCAACTCTTCTTTCTTCGTATTGTTTCCAGATTGTCGTGGTTTTCCGATAGGTTATATGTATGCCATGAGAGCAACGTAAGTCCAGCATATGGAGTGCTTCTCCAGTACTTAAAAAAGAAACGAGTTTACGATGCCATAACGGAACGCGATCTGCATTTTAGGGGATATTTCTCCTACTTTGCGCGAAAAGACCTGAAAATTAACGGCAAAAAGTGGTCCTTCAGCGGCCAGGGAGTGGCGGAAGATAAGGCCACGGCCCTCTCCAAAGCCCTAGGGGAGATAACCGAACGGGCAATTTCCGGCGCATATGATATGAACAAGGCGATCCGAAAAGCGTCACCAGACGAACTTGCAAAGGAGGCTCCCATCCTCTATCCGCCGAGATTCCACCGATTTCTCGATATTCAGAAGGAAGCTTCGGAAAGTATACGCTACGATCCTTCTGTCCCGATCGATTGGGTACGGGGGATCAATCTCGTGACTAAAGAAACAACCTATATCCCGCGGCATATGACTTCTTGGTTCATCGAGAACCGTAACAAGCAGAAGTTCTTCACAAACTCCACCACAAACGGAGCAGCGGGATACTTTACCCGAGAGGGAGCGGTGCTCAGGGGACTACTCGAAGCCGTCCAACGCGACGCCTTCTTGGTGCACTGGCTAACCACAATTCCCCCGCGATTGATAGACACGGCGACCATGCCCGAATATATCCAGTATAAAATACGAGAATTCGAAACTTTCGGTGTCTCGCTCTCCATACTCGATGTGAGTTCAATCCCTATCCCATCTGTATTTATCGCCGGCATGAATATTCATGCCGAGATTCCGCAAATCGTCTTAAGCGGCGGCTCAGCTCTCACCTTCGAGGAAGCCATATTAAGCGCTCTGCAAGAAATGATCGTGGCATCAGAAATGTTTTATTACCCGTATGACGGATCGACAAAAGTTACGGGCGACACTGAATTGAAGCCCTTTATTTCCGACTTAGATAAAATTGGGCGCCAGCTTTATTGGAGAGGCGCTGACAAAGTGAGGAATTTTTCCTGGTTCCTCTCCGGTGAATGCGTAAGTTACGGCGAAGTATGTAAAGGTGACCTGCAGTGCGAAGAGGCCGAAACGGCGAGAATCGAGGCCTGCCTTTCGAAATTACGAGCGTGTGGAGAAGCATATTATCCGATAGTCTATTATCCCGAGAATAATATTCAGAAAGAGATCGGCTTCTATATAGCGCAGGTATATATACCCAAAGCATTCCCCTTGTACCTAATAGAACGCTTCGGAACATTCGACAGCGACCGGCTTCAGGAATTCGCTTTATCAAAAGGCTTCTCAAAATGGCAGCTCAACCCTTATCCTCATATGTTTTCCTGATATTATAATCAGCGTGAAAGATACGCTTCTCAAGCAGGAATCATATGGATACACCGAGGTTTGGCTATAACAAGGCGGCACTTTATTACACCGCGATGGTACCAAGGAATAACCGCGAGGCTGCAAACACAAGAGCCTATTATTCGAGCTTGCTCGGCAATAATCCCACCGGACTCCAGAATTTTTTCCTCGAGGATATCCGTAGCGGCGTCAATGACAAAGAAACAAAATCCTCAATCTATTTTATTATACACCGTTTCCTCGATAATGGTGGAAACATTTATGAAATATATGAATATATCAATTGTCATCCGGAACTAGCCTTCTTGAAAAAGGCCGAGGCAATTTATCCGATAACATTCAAGCATGTTCGGAACCGAGCCGTTCCCAGAACCTTCACGGAACGAGGATTTTACGCTTATCTCGCCTACCTAGAAGTGCTGGATTCATATGGGTACGCAAATATCGCGGCGCTTGGGACGGCTGCTGATTTGTACGCAAAATTTGCGCTTTTTTCCACAACGATTGCTAAAAAAATGACACCAGAAGCAGGCGCCCGTCGAACTAAATATGTAACGCGAAATACGACCCGGTCCATAAGATTTCTTGATAAATCACAGCAAACCATTTCCGATATTCTTGATGGAAAGATAACGCCACAGGACATACCCGAGCGCGATATCTTGGTAGGACTCAACCAGTATGGAGCTGCCTTGCGCTATTTAGAGGCACTCGGCGTCGAATACGCCTCTCCAAAATCGGCGGACAAGATATTCGACTATGCCGCTGGCTTTTCTTACCGATGTGTGCCAGAACTGAGTCATTTTACATCATTATTGAATGCATCGACGCTCGCCCTGCTCGATTCACCCGCCGAACGAATAAAAACCGCGTTACTACCGGTGCTCGAGTTCGATACGAAGAAGGTTAAGCTCCTCAGCACTAGTATCATTCATTATATTTTGAACGCGAGATTCGAGCCCTGGAGCCAGGATCTCTATAGCAAGAGAAACATCCTGCAACTCGCGCATAAGGTTCCTGAATTTATGACTTGGCTCATATACAATGGCTGGACTGAGGCGGATTTTACATAAGAAAATTAAGCATTTTCCTTCTCAGAGGACCTGTGCATATCCCGCGATAATCAAATATCCGCTTGCTATCATAAATGTTATGGTTCGCATCCTGAAAAAGCGCGCGGTGTTCATGACTGGCGTGGTGTTTGTTGCACTCTTTAGCGGCATTGCGGATTTCCTTCGCTCGAGCTATTCGAAGAGCGAATCGTTTCTTATCCCGACTGTTCATGCGGATCTAGCCGTCTGGGAATGGGATCTTGGAAGCTGCGGCGACGGATGCGGCGGTTGCAGCGGCTGTGCTGACAGCGGCGACGGAGGCGGCGACGGCGACGGAGGCGGCGACGGAGGCGGATGCGCCTCTTAATCTTAAAATCATGGTCCGACTATCAAATACCTTATAATGTATGGAAGCTGAGCGAGGATTCGGACATAAGAAAGCAGCAGCCATTGTAATTCTGGCTGTTTTGGTTATTCTAGGCGCAGGAACAGCCTTCTATTACACAAACATTGTGCCGAGGAACAATCGCGAGACTGCGAACACCGAGGCTTACTATTCGAGCTTGCTCGGCAATAATCCCACCGGACTCCAGAATTTTTTCCTCGAGGATATCCGTAGCGGAGTCAATGATCAGATCACCAAGTCGTCGATTTATTTCATAACGCACCGATTCTTCGATAATGGCGGGAATATCTACGAAATCTATGACTATATCAACAGCCACCCGGAATTAGCGTTCTTGAAGGAAGCTGAGACTATCTATCCGATTACATTCGGGCAGATTACGGAGAAAGTTGTCCCTACCACATTCACTGATAGAGGGTTTTATGCATACCTCGCCTACTTGGAGGTATTGGATAAATATGGTTACGCGGATATCGCTACGCTCGGGACTCTTGCGAATCAATATGCGAAATTTGCTTTGTTTACGACCACTCTCGCAAAGGAAATGGCGCCGGAAGAAGGCTCTAGACATACGCGATACGCGAAACCGAATACCGAGCGGGCTATACGGTTTCTAGATAAGGCAAAACAAACTGTCGCCGATATCCTTGACGGCAAAATCACTTCGCAAGAAATTCCCGAGAGGGATATTCTAGTTGGGCTGAATCAATTTGGAAGCGCTCTGCGCTACTTGGAAGCGCTCGAGGTTGACTTTGCCTCTCCGAAACCTGCGAATGAGATATTCGAATTTGCGGTAGAATTTTCTCACCGATACGTACCCGAGCTGATTTTCTTTACTTCTCTTCTGAACGCCTCGACATTGGCTTGGCTCGACTCCAGCAGCCCGGATCAGATCAGGACTGCCCTGTTCCCCATCCTCGAATTCGACACGAAAAAGACGGGGCTGCTCGATACCAGCATTGTGCACTACATTATAGACGCTAGATTCGAGCCTGAACCAGTGAGACTTCGCGACACCAATCAAGATCTTTACAGCAAACGGAATATCCTGCGCCTGGCCGGTAAGGTCCCTGAGTTCAAGAACTGGCTCGTCTACAACGGATGGACCGAGGACGATTTCAAATAAATAAAGCGCGGCTGGTCAGGCGAGCCTACAAATTTCTAAGATCACCTCGGGTCCTGGGGCTTATAGTTGTTCTGTGCGCAGCGGGGAGCACACTCGGGTACTACTGGATATATCGAACTAATACCAACCCACCTCCCACGACTCATCCCACCAGCCGCTACTTTGAAAGCCTTTCCTCTTTTGAAGGAGCTAGGGCTCTTCAGGACTCGTTTTTGCAGAACGTACGGGAAAATATCAAGACCGCGGATACTAAAGCCGACCTGTATTTTATACTTAAGCGGTATGTATATAACGGCGGGAACATCTACGAGATTTACGATTACATCGAGAGCCACCCGGAATTAGCGTTCTTGAAGGAAGCTGAAAGCGTATATCCGTACATATTTGAACTCATACGTTCTAGGAGGGTTTCGCACGCTTATTCTGATAACGGGATGTATGCATACCTTGCCTATCTCGAAGCCGCAGAGAGAAGCGGATACGCTGATATCGCCACAATAGGAACCGCGGCGAGCCAATATGCGAAAATGGCATATTACAAGACGTACATCAGGCGAGAACAGCGCGAGGGGCGTCTCCTCACCTATCCGCGCTATACGGAAAAAGCGGTCGAAGCCGACGTACTTGCTTCGCAAAATTTCCTTGCTAAGGCCGGTCAATCCGTTTCCCGGCTCGTTCGAGACGGGATCATAAATACTGCCGAGAACAATCCGCTCAGCATCATAAACGGAACAGAGGCATACGGTTCTGCATTACGATACCTGAGTGCGCTCGGCATATCGATATCGCCAGTAGTCTCGGCAAGAGAAGCTTACGCGTTCTCTGCAGCGTATGCTTATCGAACGATACCCCAATTGTATCTCTCAGTTTCTCTTTCCAACGCATCGACGCTCTTGATTAGCCGCCCCACTTCGGCAAGCGAACTTCGAAACGCGATTTATCCCTTTCTCACAGCGGGCAAACCTGAGCAAACGGGTATAGTAGGTATCGTTATTCGAGCCCGATTGCAAAATACAACGGCTCGCTTCAGAGATTTTGATGTGGCGAGCAAGAGGAACATCGTGGCAATAGCGAATATCGTTCCGGAATTCAAAAACTGGTTGCTCATAAATGGATGGCTTGAAAATGACTTTAAATGACATACATAAAGAACTACGCCGGTCGACCGAATGGTCGACCGGCGTAAGGCCGGTTTACTCCACGGTGATGGGCTTGTTGCTGCCGGCCCAGCGGAACTTCCCCCCCGCGTGCTCGATGGGGTTGCAGCTCGCCTTCCCCCCCATCCAGGAGTCGTACTGGAGGCAGAACTGGTTATTCCAGACCCACCACACTCCCTGATCACGGAAGTCCTCATGGCCCGGGATTCCGGAGTCCGTGGACGCCCAGAACTTCGTGATGCCGTCCGGAGGTCCGAGCTTAATCCAGTACGGCTGTCCGCGCGTACCGAGCGAGGAGAAGGTTTTCCCCTCGAAGGACTTTAGCTCCGCCCCCGTCATGCGCTGCCACTCGGCAGCCGTCGGCACCGAAGCTGAGACGTTGTTGTTGCCGGTCGTCGTCTGGGACGCCATCGGCTGCGCGCACGCTCCGCCGAACAGGGCCGCCATCAGGACGGCCGCGAACAGATACTTGGAGATCGTCATTGGAAAGATCCTCCTGGTTACTGGTGACGGTTATACAACGCCAACGGCAGGCCACTCCTGCCTTGTTTGCACTCTAATAGTAAAGATAACCTATACGCCGCAAGTTGTCAATAGGTTGCTAGGGGGATAAAAACTTTCATCTTCCTGCCCTCTGAAATGTTCCAGCTGTCAGGGTACTCGAAGGAAACATCCAGCTCATTCCCGACGTAGACTCGCAATTTCTGTAAAAAGCGTTTCTCGAAATCCGGTGAAGCGCGATTCTTAAGTTTCAGACGGATGATGAGCCTGTAGAGCGACGCCTGCACTATCTGATAGAATTCGATTTCATCGAAAAACTGCAGGAGAACCACCAGGTTTATGTGTCTGAACGGGATGATTCCGCCGTTCGGAAGTCTGATAAAATCCATGTCTTTGCCGAAAAATTCTAGAAGCGGCAGAGTCCTGCCGCACGGGCATGTTTCAGGGATGATTCTGCCCCGATCTCCAAGCTGGTAGCGAATAAGCGGCATAGCGTGGTTCTCAAGGGAAGTTATCGTTATGATTCCTTCGACTCCGTCGGGTAGCCGTTTGCCGACTTCGTCAGTTATCTCGACCAAAAGTCGTTCGCTATTGATATGGTACCAATGATGCCGTTGTGGGCATTCGATAGCCATCTGCCCGAATTCGCGGGAGCCGTATAGATTCCCGACCGGGCATCCGAGCGCCTTTTCAACATAAGCGCGATCTTCGTCATTGAGCCGCTGTCCGGTAGCTAGCGCCAGCTCCAACGGGACCCTCTCTCTCAGTTCCGAAAGTTTTTTAGCGAACAGGAGAAGATTCGTGGGATAGGAAAAAAGAACTCTTGAGTTATTCTCGCGCATCATCCGAAGCATCCTGACGAAATCCCGCGGCTCGCTTGAGGCGACAGGATTCCACCACATCTCGATTCCTGGCACCGCATAACTCCAATATACGAACGTCGCGATGAATGGGTACTTGCCGCGGATGGGAATACCGAACCAGGTTATGGCACGGTGGAGATAAGAGGCGGTTTCGACAAACAGGGTATTGCGATCCACGCCCCATTCGAAGGGAGCGCCCGTCGTGCCCGACGTCCGGTGCAAAAGCAGACGAGGATGCCCAGGAAAGAACCTGGATGCGAACTGCGCACGCGAGATGCCTGAAAAAGAATACTTCGTAACGGGAGGCAATTTTTCCAGGTCATTGAGCTTTGAGACGGGAAGAACGAGGCCGGCGTTCGCGAAATGATCTTTCCACCAAGGAATTTTTCCTGCCGTTTTAAGAATCTTTTTAAGTCTGAGCAATTGAAGGTTTTCCACCTGTCGCGAATCCGCATATTCCGTTTCCGTAAGCAGGCGCCTATATGCTGCGGTTACTAGCCGGTGACTAAAGCCGTATGGCTCTCGATACGGTAAGAGCACTTCTGAAAGAAGATGTATGCCGGAACGCTTTATCTCGTTCCATCTCGGTGAAAATCCCAGGCGTCTCATCGGGGGGATGATAACACTCTACTCGGAAGGACTATAGCCCCGCGAGCTGGTTGATGTCCCGCTGGAACTTGGCGGCGAAGTCCATGACGCCGTCGCCGTAGAAGGAATACGCGGGGTTTCTCGCTCCCGTCCAGCCGGCGAAGTAGCGCAAGGCTGCGAGCCGCTCGGCCGCCGGGGTTTGCGCAGAGGCGCCATTGTCGGCCATGAGCATCGCAGTGGCCATGATGGCGACCTCCGCGCTCCACGGATTTGAAGGGACCGAAGCGCCTAGGAGCTTGCGCACTCGGTCTTTCGAGGCGACATACTGCCACGGGCCTTGCCAGAAGCCGTTCCCGCCCGAGGGCGTGCAAGTATTGGTATTTACGTTTACGAAGCCGCCGTAGCAAACCCAGGTCGAAGGGATGAACTGCCCAGGACCCATCGCCCCGCCCCAGCCGTATGAAGGCTTCCGCGAGACCGGCATAGTATTCGGGTCGAGACCAAGCACTTGGGTAATATAGACAAATACCGGCTGATCGCGTGTCGGATGCATATCCGTTCGCCACGTGCCCGTGCCTAGATTTTCGCCTAGATTCGTCTCCTGCTTCAGGACGCCGAGGGTAACCGCCGCGCGCGTGCCTGTCGCTCGTTCGGCCGCCTGAGCGTATGCGAGCGCCGTTCCGAACGGAATTGCCGCGGTATCGCGCAGCATGAAGAGCTCGGAACGTATCTGCGCCGCGCTCCTCTCCGTGCTCGTGATGAGCTTCTGATAGTTCGCCTCAATGCCTTTCGTCTCCGAAAGGAGTTTCTGCTTTTCCCTCTCCTGTACCTGGACAGCCTGTTTGGCGAGTTGAGCCACCGTACGCAGCTGCTCTTGCTCGGCGAGCCGAGCCTCGAGCGCCTCCTTCTCCGCTTCGGTCGCCGTGCTCGTATGCTGGATCTCCGCGAAAGAGGCCGCGAGAGCGCTCTTGATGGCAGTGAACGCGTCCAGGTCTTTAAAAAAATCAGATACGCTCTGCGACCCCAGCGCCACGTACACCACTGAGTAGTCATCGAGCATCTGGGTCTGGCGCAGTATCTGCTCGAGCGATTCCTTTTCCGCGGCAAGCTGTTTAGACAACTGCGAGAGCGTACGGTTGCGTACGCCGATATCGCCGTTTAATTGCGTGATACCGACCGTGATGGCCTGGATCTGCAGCTGAGTCTTCTTGATCTCCGCGTTGAACGCGTCTATCTCGGACTGGAGGGTCCGGCGCTTGCCGCGCGCGGTGTCGAGAAGCTGCTGCTGGATAGCGATCTGGTTCTCGAGGTCGCGCAACTGATTCTTGAGCTGTTCTTGCCGGGCCGACACCTGCTGCGCGGCGTCTTGGGCGCCAGTCGCGCCGGGCAGGGCGGCGAGAATCAGCAGACAGAGGACAAAAAAGAAGGCCCGGCGCATCACAATAGCCATGATACCATGGCTAATTTTCAATTTTGCAATTTCCAATTTCCAATGAGGCCCTTTGTTGGGAATTATTTTGCTTCTTCTGTCGGCGCTTCTCCAGTCTCTTCTTCCTTCCCCTTCTTCTCCACTTCGATAGACTCGAGGTCTCTTGGCGCCTCTTCCACTTTCTCCTCGACGACTTCTTGCGCGAGCGCAATGACTTCGTCCGGTTCGCTCGTGAGCTCGACGCCCTTCGGAAGCGGCAGGTCTTGAGCGCGTATCTGGTCGCCGACTTCCTTAAGCGCCGAAAGATCGACCTCGATCTCTCGCGGCAGATTCATCGGATCGGCTTCGACAGAAATTTCGTGAGCCACTTTTACCAGATTGGCTCCGGCTTCGACGGCGGAAGAAACTCCGACGAACGTAAGCGGAATGGCGACCTCGACTTTCTCCCCCTTGATAACCGCATAGAAATCGACGTGGCGCGGACGGTAGGTTATCGGGTCGTAATCCACCTCGTGGATGAGCGTGGCTATATCGCCGGAAGGAAGCCCGGAGAGAGTGACGATAGAGGATTCTCCCGCTTCGCGCAGCACCTTGTCGAAGAGGCGCGCCTCGACGGCTATAGGCACCGCCTCCTGGCGCGGTCCGTACACAACCCCCGGCACCTTGCCGGCACGGCGAAGCGCCGGCGCCTTTGCGCCAGCTCTCTCGCGCTTCTCCGCTTGGAGCGTTGGCATATCGCTCGAATATAACCAATGTATGGATAAAAGGCAACTTGTTGATGGAGCCGCTCCGCGGTAATATTCGATGGGCGAATATGTATGTAAGGGGGATTGTGTGGCTTGTACAAATTGCGGATGTGACGGACGACTGCCGTGCGGCCGATGCAAGGAGAACAAGTGCGCCTGTCTGACGGCTCCCATCAAGCCGAGAACTCATCCGGCTCGAGCTCCAGCCAAGCCGAGGCGGCCCTTCTTCAAACGGTTCGTTCCGGCATTCCTGCTGCTGCCATAAGGCTCCCTTCTCCACTGTGAGGGCGCGGTCATCCGCGCCCTCAATTAATTTAGGGGCTGACAGCCGCTGAGATTTTCGCAAGCCGTTCGAGAAATGCTTCCCGCGCGGCCGGCACGTTTTCTGCCTTCCCCTTCCAAAGCGCGAGCGCCTCGTCCTGCAGAGCGCGCGCGTACGAGAACGAGAGCGGCCAGGGCGCCCCTTTCTCTCTGGCCAGTCTACAGATAGCGGCCAGATTCTCTGTCGCTTGTGCCGGCTCTTGCCCGCCGGAAAGGAAGACTATTCCCGCGAGCTGCCGCGGCACGTGGCCGAGAAGCGCCGCGAGAGTATCTTCAGCCGCCTCCTCGGGAGAGTCTTTTTTCTGATTCTCGCTCCCTGAGAGCGCCATCGCCGTTTTCAATATCACGCTGGCCTTGTCTACCGCGTACTCGGCAAGCACCGAGAAAAGAGCCCCGAACACTTGTTCGAGGACCATTCGTGACCGGCTGCGGCTGTGTTTCCCCTCGATAAGTACATCCGTTTCGACGATAGGCACCAATCCGGCGGCTTGCACCTCTTTGGCATAATTAGCGAGCCGCTTCGCGTTTTCGTGGATCGCCTGCGGGCTGGGCAGATGATCGCCGTCTATGCGATACACTGCCCGCCATTTAGTGAAGACGCTTCCCTGCTTTTTGTATTTCTCGAGACGTTCGGGGAGGCCGATAAGCCCACTGGTTATGAGCTCTTTCGCGCTTTCGGGAAACGGTTCGGTCCCTAGATCCACCTTGATACCGGGCGCGATGCCGCGGAGCGAGAGCGAGCTCGCGAACAGTTTTTTATCATCCCCTTTTTGGTCCAGCGTTTCTTCAAAAAGAATGGCGCCCGAGAGATACTGCTCGATATTCTCTGCGCCGAGAAATAAGTCCCTGTATTGCCGCCGCATTTCCGGAGTCGCCGCGATGCCGTACGCGGCGAGCCGCGTCGTCGCCGAATGCACGCTCTCATCGGCGGCGAGAATTCCCTTCCCGGGAGCGAAGAGCGACCGCGCGATGGCGACCAGATCAGTCATGCATTCATATTATCATTCCGTATAGCAATACATGCCGAATGCGGCGAAAATCCCCTTTAAAGAAGTATAATAGTCCTTATGAATCCGGAATCCGCACCTCATAAAACGCCTGAAAACGTTCCCGAGAATTTTGATTACTTCAATGAATCGGTAGAAATATCTCCTTATAGAAAGCTGGAATTCAGAAGCGGTGCCGCGGCTAATCTTTTGTTCCATACGCTTAACGTGTACGGATTGCTTGGCAATCACGGACGAACGTACGTGAAAAGAATTGAAACGATAGGAGATGCCCCCAACCCGGAACGTCAGAGCGCCCTACGCGAGGATTGGTGGGCTAATTATGAAAAATCGGTCTCAACACTCATCTCGATGGATCCACATATGGCCGAGGTGCTTATCGAGGGATTCGGCCAAAGCGAAGACGAATCCCTCCGTTTGCTGTCTTCTGCTCTGCGAGACAGCTGGCAAAAGTATCGAGGATACTGGCTGGAGCGAGCCGCTACACTTTCCGAAATAGTTGCAGCAAACATAAAAGAGCTTCCATGGAGAGCATGGGCCGAGAAGATGGAATTAGTAACGGGAAAATCTTTCCCGATGGACATGGTTTCCATATCAGCGGAACCGCTCATGGAATCGGCTATGTACGTGAAGCCGAACATTTGCATTGGGCCCATCGGCCGAGGAAACGACTTCGGCTTCGTGCATGAAGGCCTGCATCTTTTGCTCAACGAGGATTGGGCGGCAGATGCGCGGATAGCGGCAATGATCCCGGAAGGATTCCGCCATCATTTCTGGGGAGATAACTGGAAAGGCAAATTCGAGCAGGCAGTCGTCGTAAGCCTAGATTATCTTATCCGCAATCCTCGCAATACTATCGAAGATTACTTCGAAGGGTGCAATGTCGGGGATCTATTCCCGTACTTTTTTAATCCGATCGCAAAATGGTACGAACTAAAGATTGCCAGCAAAACGCAGGAGACGATTACTGATGTAATCTATAATATTCTGCAAACGCATAAAACTGAATTGATAGACTCGCAGGTTAACTCCGCTGTGCGCGCACCAGGACTCGAACCTGGAACCTTTCGGATATAAGCCGAAAGCTCTAACCATTGAGCTATGCGCGCAATGCCCTTCTAATCCTACCTTATTTACGGCGCCGGGGTTATGGCGCCGCCGGCGGTTCCGGGCGCGATTACCACCGCCGGCTCCTCTTCCTGCTTTTTCGGCGTGATGCCGTTAGTGATCAAAATTTTCTCGAACTCGTCGCGCTCGATCGTCTCCTTCTCGATCAATTCTTTCGCTATCGCGTCGAGCGCGGCCCGGTTATCTTGTAAGACCGCCTTCGCGCGCATTTTCGCTTCCTCTATGATGCGCGACACCTCTGCATCTATCTCGGCCGCTACCTGTTCGGAATACGGCTCGTTTCCTAATTGCCGCTCGCCGAAGGAGATCGGGCCGAGTTTCTCGCTCATGCCGTAGCGCGCCACCATGTCGCGCGCGAGCGCGGTGATGACGGCCAGGTCGTTGCTCGGACCCGTCGAAACGTCGTTGAATATCATCTCTTCCGCGGCATAGCCGCCCAAAGTGGCTGCGATATCGTCAAGAAACTGCCTGCGCGATTGCATCTTGCGATCTTCGAACGGGAGTTTGAGCGTGTAGCCGGCCGCGCGGCCTCGGCTGATGATGGAGATCTTGTGCACCGGATCGGCGTTCGGCAGGACCGAAGAAACGAGCGCATGGCCGGCCTCGTGATACGCCGTAAGCTCCTTTTCTTTTTTCGAGAGCAGGTGGCTCTTGCGTTCCGGGCCGAGCATAACTTTCTCTATAGAGCGGATGAGGTCGTACTGCGTCACCTCCTTGCGATTTTCGCGTGCAGCAAGGATCGCGCCTTCGTTCATGAGCGAGTAGAGCTCGGCGCCAGAAAAGCCGGGCGTCCGTTCCGCTATGACGGCAAGGTTCACATCCGGGCCTAGAGGGCTACGGCGCGCGTGGATAGCGAGAATTTCCTCGCGGTCGCGCCGGTCAGGCAAATCTATGGTCACGCGCCGATCGAAACGGCCGGGTCGGAGCAAGGCCGGGTCAAGCACGTCCGGCCGATTCGTCGCAGCCATTACGACGACTTTTTCGGCCGGCTCGAAGCCGTCCATCTCGACGAGGATCTGGTTCAGGGTCTGCTCGCGCTCGTCGTTGCCGCCTCCCACTCCCGTACCGCGCACGCGTCCGACCGCGTCGATCTCGTCGACGAAGATGATCGCGGGCGCGGCGCGCTTGGCAACCTGGAAGAGATCGCGCACGCGCGAGGCGCCGACGCCGACGAACATCTCTACGAATTCCGAACCGGAGATCGAGAAGAACGGTACGCCCGCCTCTCCCGCGACCGCGCGCGCGAGGAGCGTCTTGCCGGTCCCCGGCGCTCCCATGAGAATGATGCCCTTCGGGATGCGCGCGCCGATGTCGAGGAATTTTTTCGGATTCCTTAGAAAATCGACTATTTCCAAAAGTTCCTCCTTCGCTTCGCGCGCGCCCGCTACATCCGAAAAAGTCACGCGCTGTGCCGAGTCGGTCGGGTCTATGATGCGCGCCTTCGACTGCCCGAATGTGAAAGCCTGCATGCCCGCTCCGCGCACCTGGCGCGTGATGAACCAGAACAAGAATCCTATGAATATGAGCGGCAAGAGTATCGGGATGAGGGTGAGAAACCAGAATTCGAACCCGGACTGCCCTTGTATCGTGATCGCGACCTTGGCGAGTTCGACAGGCGTTACCCCATAGGTCGCGAGCGTTTCTGGGAGACCGGCTGCAGGGTCCTTCCGCGAAGTCTTCAGTTCTCCGTCCGCATACTCGATATCGAGAGCGTCCCCGCTTACGGCTATGGAAGCGATCTTGCCTTCCTTCACATCCTGAGCCACTTGCGAAAGCGGAATGGAATTGCTTGGCTGCATAAAGCCGGAGATGAAGGAATACGCGCTCATGAGGAGCAGGAAGATGAGTACCGTAGTCACGAGATTGCTGAAGAACGACGGCCCGCCGAAGAACGAGCGCCACGGCGAACCGCGCCCCTGGGAGGGCGGCAGCGGCTTCTTCAGCCTCGGCTTCTTGACAGGTGCGGGAGCCATAAACGTACTATACTCTCTAGTATGGTCCTCGTCGAATATAAGAAAGCATTAATAAAGTACGCGCCGCTCGCGCGCTTTTCGGCGGGAATCGAGCTTCTGGGCCCCGAAGTGAAAGCTCTGCGCAGTAAGCTCGGCTCGCTCGAGGGCGCGCGGGTGCTGGTGCGCGGCGGGGAGGCATATCTGGTCGGCATGACCATTCCTCCCTACCAGGCGGCCAATATGCCCAAGGGTTATGACGCCGAGCGGCCGCGCCGGCTTCTCCTCACTAAGAAGGAAATCGCCGAATTAGCCGACGCCGAATCGAAAAAAGGCTTGACAATAGTGCCTCTTGAGATATATAGTAATAAGCGGTTCGTGAAAGCGGCTATCGCGATAGTGCGCGGTAAAGGCAAGTCCGACCGCCGCGAGGACCTGAAGAAGCGAGAAGCCCTTCGCGAACGCGACCGGCTATTGAAAACAAAGTAGCAAATGCGGCAGAGTCCGAGGACGGACTGCCGCAGGAGCGACGGCGCCGAGGAGAGAGCGCAGTTTTTCAGCAGAAAAACGAGTGTATCCGCCCGCAGGGCTTTGCCGCATTTGCCAGCCAATCGCCTAAAGCGCATTTTGATACAATGCATTTTAGGGGGGTGACCGGCTTAGACGGTCTGTACTTTGAAAGACGCGCGACGCAGTGCACTCCCGTTCGCCACGTAAATCCGGCGGGAACCAAACTTGCCAAGAACACTCTTGCAAGCGTGAAGTCTCCGTACTTCGGTATGGGTGATTTCGCGTTCTCCCACGTTACGGCTTCGGCCTAACCGGGCGACGTTCATCCTCTCGAGTTTTTGCAGTCGGAGGACTGGGCGGAATTATCTGCAGAATGGATGTCCGGCCTCCCGCCCGGCGCATCGAGATAAGGGATCGGGCAGGAATGGTTTCGTCTACGTTCCTCGCATCCTGCCTTAAACCTAACGCCGACTACGCGTCGTAGAAGCGCTTTCAACATCAGATTCGGACTCGAGTTCGACTCTCGACACCTCCACTGCTTCGCTCGTCGATTACGCCGAGCTACGCAGTGCACGGCACTGACGCAAAACCACTCTCGCGGGTGGTTTTTGTGTTTTTAAGCGAAGCAGTGCCCTTCGAAGCTCATTGTCCTAAATGAGCGAAGTAGGGCGTATTATTTCTGCATGTACTACGTCTATATTCTCACAAACTCCGGCGGCAGAAAATATATCGGCTTCAGTGAAGACCTGAGAGCGAGATTTAGTGCTCACCAATCAAGAAGTGTAAAGACAACCAAAAATGCCGATGATATGAGGCTAACTTTTTATTCCGCATTCAAAAACAAAGCAAAGGCGCTCGCGTTTGAAAAATACCTGAAACAAGGTTCTGGCTTTGCTTTCGCGAATAAACACTTGGTATGAAAGGCCCCATTTCTCCAACTGGTATGAAAGCCTTTCTGAAACGCAATGCGGACGGTATAGCGATCGCGATTCTTGCGATAATTCCGATAGTCATATGGCTTTTCATCAAGCCGATCGGGCCGCGCTTCGCCTCCGTGCCTACCACTCTCCGGAGCGCGGGGCAAGCCGCCGGACTGCTCGGTTTTGCGCTTCTCTCGCTCAATTTCGTGCTCTCGGCCCGGCTCCCCTTCCTCGACAAGATTTTTACCGGCCTAAACAAAGCGTATGTGAAGCATCACTCGGTGGGAGTGCTCGCGTTCTCGCTCATACTTCTCCATCCGCTTTTCCTTACTCTTCAGTACCTATTCTTCTCGCCAGCCGCCGCTTTCGCATTCCTCTTCTCGTTCACTGATACGGGGGTCGTGCTCGGAGAGCTCGCGCTCGCATCCTTCATCGTACTCATGGTGATAACGCTTTATTTGAAATTCAAGTATGAGAACTGGAAAGCGACGCACAAATTTCTCGGCGTCGTCCTGATACTCGGGACAATACACGTACTTCTCATGCCGACCGACGTTACTGCGAATATAGTCCTGAGATATTACCTCCTCGCGCTCGCGACTGCCGGCGGGCTCGCGTATGCGTACCGAACAGTATTCTCTCTCTATAAAGCGCGAGAATACCGCTACGCAGTGAAAGAGGTGAGGAAAGTTAGTGCGGACGTCGCCGAGCTCGTGCTCGCTCCGCTCGGACGGAAAATGCGCTTCTCGCCGGGCCAATTCGTTTTCCTGCGATTCGAAACCGGCGGAACGCTTTCGCAGTCGCATCCCTTCTCGCTCACTTCCAGTCCGAATGACGCCAAGCTGTCCATGGGAGTGAAAAAACTGGGAGACTTTACTTCTCTTCTTAGCGACGTCAAGCCGGGCACAACGAGCCGGCTCGAAGGCCCCTTCGGAGCCTTCTCCTTCAATAAAGTTCCCGGCAAAAAGCAGCTGTGGCTCGCGGGAGGGATCGGCATCACCCCGTTCGTCTCCATGGTCCGATGGATCAAGCAGAATATGAGCATCCTGAACGGATACGAAATAGAATTATGGTATTCGGTCAAGACTCGGGAAGAGGCGGCTTACGCCCCTGAAATCGAAGAGTTGGCGAGAAAAGAGTCCCGCTTCAGATTCCACGTGCATGCCTCAGAGGAGCGCGGCCGGCTTTCTGCCCATGTTGTGGCCGGAGATAAGGATGTATCCGATATGGAAATATTTCTGTGCGGACCGCAGGGATTCATGACCGCTTTGCGGACCCAGTTCGAGAGCTTAGGCGTCCGCAGAGATCGAATACATTCGGAAGAATTCATTCTCCGATAGATTCTCCTTAACCCCAACCTAAGGGGGCTCGTACTATCGTGATGCTATAGAGCGGCAGTAACCATACGAAAATCATGAAAAAGCTGACTATCGCGACGTTCGCAACGAGGGAAAACGCGGAGAAGGCGGTTAACCGCCTTCATAAGGAGGTCGATGTTCCGACATCCGAGATTTCTTATGTTTACAAAGATGTTCATGGTCAAGTGAAAGAAGTCGACCCCGAAGAAGTGAGCCGTTCTACGCCCGCGGAGGGCGCAAAGACTGGAGCGGCATGGGGCGGGGCCATCGGAGCGGGTATCGGTCTCGCGACGGTAGCAGGGGCGCTTCCCGTTATCGGCCCAATCTTCGTCGCAGGGCCCCTTGCGGCCGCTCTCGGACTAGGCGCCGGCGCGCTCGGGACAGCCGCCGCGGGCGCGATCACGGGCGCTGCGGCCGGAGGACTTATCGGCGCGCTCGTTTCTTGGGGAATAAGCGAGCCGGCCGCGAAGAAATACGCGGATCGCGTAGAGGCGGGCGATATACTAGTCGCCGTCCATGCCGACGAGAAAACCGACGTAGCGAAATGCCTGGAAGAAGAGGGGGCGACTAATGTCGAGATCTATACGGTTCAGGTCTAGACCGATTCCATTTTTGCATATGGCAGGTATCCTGAGCGCATGAAGCGACTCTCTGGCTCGTGGTTCACCGGCAGCGCCATTGAATTGGCGCCGAAATTGCTCGGAAAAATCGTGCGGTTTAACGGCTGCGCCGGAATAATCGTCGAGACAGAAGCATACACGACGGACCCGGGCTCGCACGCGTTTCGCATCACTCCGAGGAGCCGGGCGATGCGCGATACTTACGGCCATTGGTACGTATATTTCACGTACGGAATGCATTGGTGCGCCAACGTCACGACGAACAAAGGGAGCGCGGGCGCGATATTGATACGCGCCGTCGAGCCCGTAGAAGGACTCGCGCACATGCAACGGCGCCGTACTGCTTCGCTAAAGCTACGCAGCACAAGCAATACGCGAGTAGGGAGGTTAAACCTCCCTACTCGCGCGCTCTGCTCGGGTCCAGCGAAGTTCTGCCAAGCCTTCGGCATCACCGGCAAGGAGAACGGCCTGCCTCTAAATGAGCTCTTCGGCATATTCGAAGTGATCGAACCGTACGAATCTTCAAGTGGTATGATATATCATACCAGCATGCCGAAAAGCGCGATTGGAATTTCGACCCGTATCGGAGTGAAAAACGGCGCGGAGCTTCCCTGGCGCTTTTATATCAAAGACAATCCTTTTGTGAGCCCCGTTAGAAATCTGATTTCTAACGGGGCGAGTCAGTAGACCGTTAATGCATCCGTACATCCGCCGGTGCTAGCATGCCTGCGGACTCGTCGGAACGGTCCGGCGAATGCGCATTACTTTAGCGAAGGAGACTACACGGATGGGAGAGGCAAAGGACAGGATCATCGTCGTTCTAGATGTGGACTCCGTAGACAGAGCGCTCGCGCTCGTCAGACTGCTCGCGCCGCATGTCGGCGGATTCAAGATCGGCGCCGAACTGATCCGCACTATGCTGGAGTCGCTCGGAATTCCTCCGGACGTCTCGTCCTATAACCTTTCCAAGATCAACGAGCTGTTCGCCCGGCTGGGCGGCAAGGAATTTTGGGGCGGCCAGCTCGACACAAGAGAGCCTGCCAGGCTCAGGATCTCGGCTGGCGCTCGGGTCGTGTCTGGGGATCGGACGGCGGGAGAAGCGATCCGCAATGGCGCGGATTACGTCCTCGTCGGGGCGAGTATCACGGCGGCGCCGGACCCCGTCGCCGCGGCGCAGAAGCTCGCCGCCGAGATCAAGACGGGCCTCATCGCGCGTGTCTGCGCGAGCAGATAGCAGCGGGCGTCGGCCAATGGCCGACGCCCGTTTCTTTTGCTACTATGCGCCCGGAATCGCCGGAACGGTCCGGCGAATATGGCACCTTGGTATCAACCAGGAAGGAGGAGTAACGTGTTATCCGCATACGGTAAGCTACGGTCCCTCGGTCTCGCGCTCATGGATGTGGGATCGGTACTGACCTCCGCTTCCGACCATCCGCGCGTCATCGAGCGCCAAGGGCCGACAGGTCCCGAGCGGGGCTTCCTGCTCAAGCATCATGAGAAGAATCCGTCCGATCCGCTCTCGCCGTTCTTCCTCAACCTGCGCACGCCGTACAGCCCGACGCCCGGCCCGCTCACACCCGAGCTTGTCGAGCACGCGGCGGAGTGCATGTGGAGCTCGCTCGTCATGGAGGACTCGGACTCCGCGTTCGACATCGACGTCGTCGTTGGTGTGCCCCGCGCGGGAGATCCATTCGCCAAGGTGATCGCCGGGCTCGCCGTCGCCGCGTGGTGCTCGCTTGCAAAGGAGGAGAACGGCGGGACGCGGTCCATCGCACCTCATAGGAGCGCCCTGGCGGCAGTAGGGCAAACGGCACTGTTGGTAGATGACATGATCACCAAGGCTGATTCGAAGCTGGAAGCGATCAAGGTCCTGCGGGATGCGGGCCTTGCAGTCACCGACGTCGTCGTGCTCGTCGATCGCGAGCAGGGCGGCCGAGAAGAGCTCGCCAGGCACGGCTGCGAGCTCCACACAGTCTTCACGATCGCCGACCTGCTCGACCTCTACGTCGAGTGCGGTCGGATTGATCCAAAGCTGCGCCTCGAGATCACCGCGTATATCGCGGACTACGCGATGAGGTGATCAATCCTCAATTCACAGGCCGCCCGCCTTCGGCGAGGCGGCCTCATCATTTATTAAATTACGTTATACTAGGTTAGCTCAAACGATCCTTGCGAAGAGGAGGTAGTATGGCACAGCATCCCGATCGTCATGTGCTGGCAAAGTTTGCTCGCCTGCATCTTTCCTCCGAAGTGTTCGTATCAGTCTATACGCACATCGGAAGCTGCCGGCAATGCCGCGCCATCTTCAAGAAGATTGCGCGCGGTGCCGTCAAGCGCGGAACCAAGCCCGCGTGAGTCCCGACCGTCGGGACTCACGCGGGCTTCTCTTTTATCTGAATCAGCGCCGTGCTTTCGCGCGCTCGTTTTCAGTCAGATATTGTTTGCGCAAACGCACTGAGGCGGGAGTTATCTCGAGATATTCGTCGTCCGCCATAATCTCGAGCCCGCGCTCGATGGAGAGGTCGAAGGTCGGCACGAGCGTGATGGCTTCGTCGCTCGCAGAGGCTCGAACGTTCGTCAAATTCTTGCCCTTCGTCGGATTCACCATCATCTCCTCGCCCTTCGACGTGTTGCCGATCACCATACCTTCGTACACTTCCGTCGCAGGCTTGATATAGAGCTGGCCGCGTTCCTGCAAATTCCAGAGCGAGAAGCCGAGCGCCTTGCCGCTGGCCATCGAGATCATCGAACCGACCTGCCGTTTCTTAATTTCCCCGGCATACGGCCGGAATCCCAGTACGCGCGACGACAGAATTCCCTCTCCGCGCGTGTCGATGACGAACATATTCTTGTATCCAAGCAATCCGCGCGTCGGGCCTTCGAGCGTGAGCCGGACACTGGAGGCTGGGGGCAAGTTGCTGGTTGCTGGTTGTTGGGTGTTGGAAGCTAGACGGACATCTGAAAGCACAAATCCGCGCGGCCCGAGCTTCTCAATGATAGCGCCTTGGAATTCTGCCGGGGTGTCGATGATCAATTCCTCAAACGGCTCGCTACGCTCGCCACCTTCGGCTACGTGAAAGATCACTTGCGGCTGGGATACCTGCAGTTCGTAGCCTTCGCGGCGCATATTCTCGAGAAGTATGGCAACATGCAGCTCGCCGCGTCCCGAAACTCGCAGCACCTCGGCATTACTGAAATCAATTTTAAGCCCCACGTTAACCTCAAGTTCTTTTTCGAGACGCTCTCGGATCTGGCGGCCCGTGACATACTTCCCTTCCCGGCCGGCGAACGGAGAATTATTGACGAGGAAGTTGAGGGCGATCGTCGGCTCGTCGACCGCGATCGCGGGCAGCGGCGCCGCATTCTCATCGGTGGTTATGGTTTCCCCGATGTAAATATCCGGGAGACCCGCGACGAGCGCGATATCGCCCGCCGAGGCTTCTAGCACCTCGACCCGTTCGAGTCCTTTGAAGGTGAAGATCTTTGTCGTGCGCCCGGAACGGGTCTCGCCTGCCTGCGCAGGCAGGCCGCCCGGCTTCTTCACGAATACAGACTGATTCGCCCGCAATATTCCCGAATAAATGCGGACGATCGCCAGCCGACCGAGGAAATTATCGTAGGCGAGGTTGAACGGCTGCGCCATGAGCGCGTCCGAATTGATGGACATCGTATGTCCCTCATTGGCCGCGGGGACCTTTTCAAGGATAAGATCGAGCAGCTGCGAGAGGTCGTTCACCGAACCGCCCCGATTCGGCAGATCGTCGAGTGACCGCGCGGCGACTCCGTCGCGCCCGATCGCGTAGATTACCGGAAAATCGGACTGCTCGTCCGTGGCCCCGAGCTCGAAAAAGAGCTCAAGCACTTGTTCCTCGGTGCGCGCGGGATCGGCCGCCGGCTTGTCCACTTTATTAATTACGACTATGGGCCTCAAACCGAGTTCGAGCGATTTCTTTAAGACGAAGCGCGTCTGCGGCATCGGCCCTTCGGCCGCATCCACTACGAGCAGAACCGAATCAATGGAACGCAAAACACGCTCGACTTCGCTGCCGAAGTCGGCGTGTCCCGGCGTATCTACGATATTGATTTTGGTGACGGGACGTCCCGAGTCCTTCGAGGGATATTCGACCGCGGCGTTTTTGGAATAGATAGTGATGCCGCGCTCGCGTTCGAGCGCGTTCGTGTCCATCGAGAAGCCGGGCGCGACCGCGCCAGTTTGCTTCAAAATGGCGTCGGTCAAGGCCGTTTTCCCGTGGTCCACATGCGCGATGATAGCTATATTTCTTATTTCCATACGTATCCTTGCCCCGTTAGAACGCGAGCGAAGCGAGCTTTCTAATGGGGTCCATAAAACCCTTTATTTATAAGCCATTTTGACGCTTCCCGATAGGGGCTTGACAAATCTATCTAAACATGCTAACTTAGCAACAAGCAAGTGGCTCTCTGACAGACTCATAGTCCGCACTGCAAGCTCCAACGGAGCATTGCCCTTAAAAAGGCCTTTGCGGACACAATTCCCTTATGGGAACAGTTCGGCGGCGAGCCATGGGGGCAAACTGCGAAACGTTCGAAGCTGCGCGTGAGGAGATAGGAATGAACGTCATGGCAATGGTCAACGAAGGCGGCCCTGAGACTGCGACCACCACGCTGCGCGAGCATCTTTCTTCAACACTGGTCTCGATCGGGACGTACGAGCAGGTCGAGATCAGCGCTGTTAGCGGCGCTCGGCTCGATGTGGTGGCCTTAAGCCACTATGGGCCGGCGCAGGAGATGCTGGTGGCGTTCCGGTATTTCGACCGGAGCGTCACCGAGCCGTGGAGCATCGGCAGCATCGGCGACGCGATCCGCGTCGCCATGGCCGAAGTGCGGGAAATCTAGCTTGAAACGCGGCGGGAAGGCTTCGCCTCCCCGCCGCGCCGGTTGCAGCTCTTTCGGTTCTGTGCGGACACCCAGCGCAGAGCCCTGCGACAATCTACGCGAAACGAACGCTCCTGGCGGTGGAGGTCAACCGTAGCAGCATTCTTGCGCCCCGAGCCTTCGGCTCGGGGCGCTTTGTTTTTGCACGAAAGATATCAACGATTCTCGCCGACCGTCCAATATCTTTGATATGCGAACTTGTGCAACGCCTGGCGTTGCACACTTTGGCGTTGCACACTTGCTACATTTAAACCACCGCCCATATGGCGGCCGCGCCCGAGGCCGCCATGACGAGGATAGTGAACCAGCCGGCGAACGAGATGAGCGGATGGCTCGCATACCGGCCCATGATGCTCTTCCTGCCTGCTATGCGCACGACAAAGAAGAGAACGAACGGCGCGATCAGCGCGTTGCCGACTGCGGCATATATCAGCCCGCGGATGGGATCGAGCCCGATGAAATTAGCCGCGATCCCGAGCAGCATCGAAACGATTATGACGCCGTAAAAGGCGCGGGCTTGCTTTAATTTCAGATAAAGGCCGTACTTCCATTTGAAGCTTTCCGCGAGCGCGTACGCCGCCGAGCCCGCAAGTACCGGCACGGAGAGCAGGCCCGTCCCCACGATGCCGGCCGCGAAGAGCCAGAACGCGAATTCTCCAAAGGGGCGCAGCGCTAAAGCCGCCTGTTCGACCGTAACGATATCCCGTATCCCGTACGCATACAGCGTCCCGGCCGTTGCCGCGAAAATAAAGAAGGTGATGAGATTGGAGAAAAACATGCCGCTCCATACGTCAATCCGCATGCGGCGCATGGTCTTATTGTTTATTTCAGAGCGGTACACGACGGTTGCCCCGCCTTGGGCGATGCGCTCCTCTACTTCCTGCGAGGTTTGCCAGAAAAAGAGATAGGGAGAAATGGTGGTGCCGAGAATGGCGGCGAGCAAGAAGAACTGCTCTTTGGAAGCGGTTATGGAAGGGAGGACGAGGTGCCGGAATACGTCGCCCCAATCGAGTCCCAAGGAGAGGGCGACCGCTACGTATGAAAGGAGCCCGAGCGCCAGATATTTCAGATATTTCGCGTATCGCGCATAGGTGGTGAATATCTGCAGGAAGAGGGAGAAGAGGGCGAAGAAGATAACGAGCATCTCCGAGCTGGCGGCTGGCAAGAGGAGCCTGGTGGCGGCCGCCATAGCGCCCAAGTTCGCGGCAATGGTGAATGCGTTCACCGCGAAGAGCAGAGCCGTTACCGCGTATAGGATGCGGGCGGGATAATGGCTCCGGATATTGGCGGCGAGTCCCTGCCCGGACACGATCCCGATGCGCGCGCACATCTCCTGCACAACCGCCATGAGCGGAAAGGTGAAGAACGACGTCCAGATCAGTTGGAATCCGTAGCGCGCGCCCGCCTGCGAATACGTCGCGATGCCGGAGGGGTCATCGTCGGCCGCGCCGGTCGTGAGCCCTGGGCCGAGCGTGTTCCAGTACTCCTCTGCCCGCTTGAACGGCGCTTTGCTGATCAGTTTCTTTTCGTTCTCCCGTACCCTGTCGACCGCTTCTTCCAATAACTGCGCGGGCGCTTCGAAAGCCTTTTCGATTTCTTTCTCCAACGCGCCCTTGTTCATTGCCCTATCATACCCCGCCTGCCTACCCGCTTCACCGGAAATGCAGCGAGGCGAGCAGGCAGGCGAGCTTTCCCCTACCCCGAATTCAGGAATGATTCCCGAACTCAGGGGAGGGCGGCTCGCAGAGCGAGCCGCCGGATTTTCATTGCACTCGAGTGATCTCCCGCCGATTGAGCCGCTCCGGCTCCAGATCGTTACACGGATCTCCTGAGTGGAGCAGCGAACGAACGACAGCGATCCCGATGCAGAGGACTGTTCCGAGAACTGCCGGGATCCCGAGGAATAGGATAATCGACGGCTCCGCGTACAAGGCCGCAACCGCTAAGAGGACAATGAGGAGCTTAGTCATGAGCGTCCCTCCTGGGGCTTTCGCCGCGAAGAAATAGTTGAGAATCACTATTCCCGCTCCTATGAAATGCGACACTATGCGCTACTTCCTCCATGTCTTCCTCCTCCTCGGGGAAAGGCTCCGACCACAGGAACATTGTCCGCTCTTTACCATAACGCCTACAGCCCGAACCGCAACGTTCGCATGTGGGCTATACTAATTCCCATGGCTTTTCTCATCCGCGCGCGCCGCACTTCGCGCGAGATCGTTCTAATCGCCTTGCGTCATATCGCCCTGCCGATCAACGCGATCATCTTCGCGGTCGTGCTTCTGCTCATCATGTTCGGAGAGACGCGCGAGGGGCTTTTCCTCGGGACCATCGTCCTCATCAATATCCTCCTCGGCTTCGGCCAGGATCTGCGCGCCTGGCTCCTTCTTGAACGGCTGCAGCTCCTCACCCTGCCGAAGATCACGCGCGTCAGCGCGGACGGCGAAAGAAGCGAGATCGCAATAGAATCCGTGAGCAAGGGAGATCTTTTGGCGCTCAAGCTCGGCGACCAAGCGCCCACTGACGGCATCGTTGTTTCAAGCACGAGTCTGGAAGTGAACGAGGGGCTGATAACGGGCGAATCCGATTCCTTTCCCCGAGGCGAGGGAGCAGGCATGCTCGCCGGCAGCGTCGTTACCGCGGGAACCGGAGTCATGCGTGCCGACACGGCATTCGCCGAGAGCCGCATGGCCGCCATGGCGCGCGGACTCGCGCGGTATTCCGCCAATCCGAGCCCGATACAGCAGTCGGTGGAGACTATCATCCGTTACACCGTGCTCGTTCTGCTGGCCGTGGCGCTATTTGTCATTGCGCGAGGCGTGCTTCAAGAACAGGCGGCGGCCCGCATAGTGGAGCAGATCGGGGCGCTCGCGAGCGTGCTCGTCCCGCAAGGGCTCGTGGTCGCGACGACTCTCCTTTTCACGTACGGCGCCGGCCATTTCTACAACCGGCACGTCCTCCTGCAGGAAATAAACGCTACGGAGAAATTCGGCCGCGTGAAAAATCTCTGCATGGACAAGACGGGCACGCTTACCGAGAACGAGCTCGCGGTCGAACAATTCCTCGTACCCCCGGCCGGAGACCATTCGGAAGCGCGCGACCTGGCAGCTCTGTACGTCCGTCATTCCGGCGACTCTTCGCAGACGATCAAAGCAGTCGAATCCTATATCGGCCCCGCGCCCGAGCGCGCCGTGCTGGATGTTCTCTCGTTCTCTTCCTGGCGGCATTACGGCGGCATCGCCGTCGCAGGCAATAGCTCAGGAACGGCGGTGCTCGTCGGCGCCCCGGAGATATTTTCTCCGCACGTGAGCGAGACTGAGCGCGCCTGGCTCACAGAACACACCGAGAGCGCGGTGGCTCTCGGAAAGCGCGCTCTCTGCATGGTCCGCGCTGAAGCGGCCAGTGTCCCGCACGAGCTTTCGAGAGGTCTTTCTTTGGCCGGAGTATTCATATTGACGAATCAGCTCCGCGAAGGCGTGCAGGACGCGGTGAACTTCTTTCAGAACCGGGGCGTGACGATACGAATTCTCTCGGGCGATCATCCCTCCACGGTGCGTGCCATCGCTGCTAAAGCGGGCATCAAGAACACCGAGGCCCTGATTACCGGCCCGGAGATGAAAGCGTGGGATGCCGCGGACTATGCGCATACCGCGCCCCGGTACACGCTTTTCGCCCGTATTGAGCCCGAGCAAAAGGAGCGTCTTATCGAAGCGTTCAAGCTTAACGGATTCACCGCCATGATCGGGGACGGCGCCAATGACGCTCTTTCGGTCAAGAAGGCGGATCTAGGCATTGCGATTTACGACGGAGCGACCGCGACCCGCCAGATCGCCGCAGTCGTGCTCATGCGAAATAGTTTCGTCGAGCTGCCGGCAGGCGTGCGGCTTGCGGACAGCATGATAGAGAACATAGAGATATTCGGCGCCATTTTCATGAACTCCACGTTCTTGCAATTCTTCTTCTTCCTTTCCCTCGCGGTCATCGGCGACCCATTCCCGCTCTCGCCTCTCCATATAACCTTCTTGAACTATTTCACCGTGGGAGTCTACGGACTGCTTATCTCATATTGGGCGATCACTCCGCCCGAGCGCACGACGCCGGCTTCGGTACAGCCGTTCCTCGAACGCGTCCTGCCGCTGCCGCTGGCGCTCTCGATGATCCAGACTCTCGGCGCTATAGCGACGTATTTATCCGGCCAGCTCTATTTCCCGAATGACCCGCTCCCTTCTCTGCTTATCGCGCACATCGTCGTTACGGGCTTCCTCTTCTTCGCGCTCGCGTCTGAAGTCGCAAGCGGCGGGCTCTCGCGGGCGAGGCGGCTGGCGCTCTGGACCATCGGCGGGCTCGCAGGGATCGGCCTTTTCTACGCGCTGCGCATTCCCTTCGCGCAATACTTCTTCGGCGTCGCTCCCCTCTCGCGCCCGGCGGCTTTCGCCGCTGTCGGCATCGGCGTCCTTAGCGGTCTCGTCATGTATCTGTTAACGAAAATTTATTTTTCGAACATTCGGAAGCCGTAATTGGACCATTAACTCGAAATTCATAGCTCGGATGTTACCCTCGCCGCGAAGGGCGTAAGGCTTTATCAGAACCAAAACTAAACGACGTACAAGCAGTATGAAATCAAAAATGTCCGCTACGCGACCGATAGTAGTCTCAGCGATATTCGGAGCCGCAGCGCTGTTAGCGGCGACTTCGCTTGCGTACGCCCAGTATGATCCGGGCACCCCCTCCGTGAACATGCCCCCAGGAACGTTTGGTCCGAACCAGAATGTTTCGCCTTCCAATCAGAGTCCGATCTCGCCACTCGGGGTCCCTGCGGCTCCGCAAGCCAATTTGTCGCAGAACATACCCGGCGTCCCGCAAGGCAACTTTCCGCCGATGATCGTATCGATAGACAGGACTGGAAGCGTACTCCTGCGCGGGATCGCGATGCCGATGGCCACGTCCTCCGCAACGACGGCGACCACATCCGCCTTCACAGTAAATAGCTGGGGCGGCATGTGGACCGTGAGGATGTCCGCCGGGACGCAGGTCCTGCCCGCCGGCTTGGGGAATATCATCGGCCCCTCAGGCCTTCCGGCAGGAATAACCACGGGTGACTTTATCGGCCTCATCGGTACGGTGGCGCCCGGAGAGCCGCTCACGATCGATGCCACGCTCGTGCGCGACTGGACACTTACCCGTGGTGTGCGATGAGTTCGCGGACCGGTTTGAACGACACACGGCCGACCAACTAGTGGCCGGCCGTGTGTCGTAGTGTCAAAACCTACTCGATGGGATTCCTACCCTGAATGATGCGTATGAGGAACAAAATAATAGCCACCACGAGCAGGATATGAATAAAATACCCGAGCGTGTATCCCGTAACGATCCCGAGAAGCCAAAGAATGATTAGAATGGTTGCGAAAGTGACAAGCATAAGCCCTCACTAAGTGAGCATATGCTTACTCGTGTTAAATGCCGATGAATCTCGCGAGCGGCGCTATCTCTTTTCGGTTCACGCCTGCTTCACGGCTTCCGGCGTATTCTTGCGCGTGACGCCCCGTGGCGAATATCTCACCCGCGATACCAGCTCGGCAGGCTCATTACAAATAACGTTTGCAATTATGGGACAGTATATAAAATCCAAAATTCCGCTAGTCCCGGTTGTAGCGGCAATACTGTTGGCCGCCGGCGCAGTAGCGAGCGCTCGAGAACCGGTCCTCTCGTCGATCACAGCAACGCCGACAGACACGACCGCGATAATCAATTGGACGACCGACGTGCCGGCGACTTCGCAAGTCATGTACGGGACGTCTATGGATCTAACGGCGAGTACGACCCTCGATTCGGGGCTGGTAACGAACCATATGGTAGCGCTTTCCGATCTAATCGCGAGCACGACATATCACTTCGCTGTGATTTCAACTGATGCTTTAGGGAGTACGACGATGTCCAGCCATCAGTTGTTCACGACCGCGCCATTCTCGAGCACGCCGAGCGCGGGAGCGACCAGCACAGCGGCCTTCCTTAATCTCTCTATCTTCAGCGGCATGCCGGGCGCATCAGTCATCGCCGTCGGGACGAATTTCGGGCCGTCGGAGCCGATAACGATCGACTTCAGCGGGGCGATAACGGATATCACCACAGATACGAACGGCAGTTTCTCAACGACCCTGTTCATTCCTTCGGTCGCGAGCGGCAGCATCCCTATATCGGCGACCGGCGGCACGAGCGGCCGCGTGGCGACGAACACTTTCTTCGTCCAGCCGGCGGCCACGAGCACGGTAGCAACAACTACCGCCACTAGCACCGATATGACGTCGCTTCAAAATGAACTCTTGCGCCTCGCGGCGGATATCGCGCTGCTTAAGCAGCAGATGAGCATGCTCATGGCGCATATGGAGCAGATGATGCGCGGAGTAGGAGGGATGGGCACGACAACCAGCGGCCTAATGAGCGGCCCGGATCTCTGCACCGCCGCTCCTTCAGGCACCGGCCACATCGACCAGAATGGCGCATCCGTGCGCGCAGGCACGAACATAGATTTCGGCGGGCACGACTTCGGATGTGAAGAACGCGTGACCGTCATGCATGAGGAAACATCGGTCGGTACGGCCTTCACTAACCGCGATGGCAGCTTCTCGACCGGGTCGATGGCGGTGCCGGCACCGGGAAGCCACACGTATATCTTCATCGGCCAAAATTCCGGGACGAGGGCGCAAGCGGCAATAACGGTAACGCCGTAAAACAGGCAGACAAATTGCGAAAACCGCCCTGCTGGCGGTTTTCGCGTTTTTTTGAATTCAGATTAGAGTAATTTTGCGGCTTTTCGCGAGATCGCGCTTTATATCTGAAAATACGCCAGCGCGTGGTAGACAAGAAATGCCGGCCAGACGAGCGCCTTCAAGATGCCAATGACCCCGTCCCAGAAAGTCGCAGCATTTTGGATGTAATAGATAGCCGCCCCGATAAACCCGAGCCCGTACACGACGCCCCCGCCACCATGTTTGGACATAGATAAAGTATAGCGCGGGACGGAGCGACGTTGGGAGCAAATGTTTACATCTCCGGAGTCGGCATGATTTGGATGACTTCGATCCAGGCGCTCGGCATGCTGAAGTGCGGATGCTCCCTGCTAAAGAGCTTTGCCGCTGCGTCCAGAGATCCGGCCTGCACGATCGAATAGCCGCCGATCTCGTTCTTGCCGTCTGTAGTCCCGCTCGGATCCACGCGCTTAGCTTCACCGAGCGGCGCGCCCATCTCGGCAACTTCTTTCTTGTGCGTTTCGAACCACGTATTCCATTCTCCCATCCCCTTTTCTCGCTCTTCAGGGGTCGTGTCTCTCATCATTTTCTCCATTTCGGCTGCTCTCGCTTTGTACAACACCAAGAATTTTTCCATAGTCCGCATGATTAGAAATAATGCGGACATTGTACGCGGGAGACGCAGACAAATATGTGAAGACTAGTACTCGATCGTTATCGGATACGAGGCGGACGCGTCGTGCTCAGGGAGCCCCGAGGCGTTGTCCTTCTGCAAGACGAGCGTCGCAGGGCCGATGTAATCTCCCTGGATCGAAACATCGGCGATATACGGAACGAATTCCGTAGTCATCCATTCTCCCTGCGCCTGCGCGGGGACGGCCGCGAGCCTATTGCCGTCTTTGTCGAGCACGATCACCGGGAACGAGGCTTCGAAATACCAATTGCCGCGCGCCTGTCCCATAACCTTGAACGTCTTGCCGACCACGGCGCCCGGGAATGGCGTGCCCACTTCGATTTGATCGCGCGAAGCATTCTTATATGTAACGCTCTGTTTGACGACTTTGAAGGTGAATCGGTACTCGCTTGCATTAATGGTCCGAGTCGAAATTTTGTCGGGCTCCACTTGCGTAAGCGTGACTGCTTCAGCTTCGGTCGTGATCGGTTCGCCGACCAGGAATATCTGATTGGCCGTTCCGAGGCCGCTCACAAGCGTCGCGCGCACTCGCACGCGGCCCGCCTGAATGCACTGCACATCGCGCGGACACCGGCTGTCCTCGACGACCTCGCGCGGCGTTATCGTTACGCCGTTTAACGAGCCTCTCTGACCCAAGGCAAGCGTGATGAGATCGCCGCTTTGCCCGCCATCCGCTCCCGGAGACACTGGTCCCGGATTTCCCCGCCCTGCCCAGAAATACCACCCGCCCGCAATGAGGATTAGCAAGATCAGCACGCTAATGACCGTTGTCATAGGTTTCATATGTATTAAGTATACTCGTCTTTCCTTAACCGCAGATTTACAGGGTCGGCTTAGAATAGCGCCATATGAAAGCCACCGATGTAATTAAGCGAGATCATAGAGCGGTAGAGGAGTTGTTCGAAGAATTCCAGGAGGCGCCGATGGAAAAGCGAGAGGCTATGGAAAAGCTGATCTTCGATGCGCTGGCCAGGCACGAGCGCATGGAGGACAAGCATTTTTACAAGGCGCTGCGTAAGAAGATGGGCGCCAAGGACGACCTCGGTTTGCTCGCCGAGCAGAAGAAGCTTGAGGCTCAAGTACTTGCCGCGCGCGCCCTCCCCGGCGACCGTACGGAGCGGATCATGGCGATAATGGATACGGTCGGAGCACATGCGCTCATGGAAGAGAACGAGATCCTACCCCAAGCCGAAAATTTTCTGGACAATGCCGAGCTTGAAGAGCTGGGAATGAAAATGGAGCCGATGTCCGTCGTCGCTATGGTTTAGCTGACGGGACAGCGCTTACTTTTCAAACACTTCCGATAAAAACGCGCTCGTTCTTTGCCAAGAGATCTGAGGCTTCTTTTTTGTAGGCCGGATTGTTTCCGCCGCGCTCGTTCGCGAAGCCGTGGCCTGCGTCCGGATAAATGTATACCTCGTGCTCGCCGCTCGCTCTTGCGAGAGCCGCCCGGAATTCTCGCACCGTGTCTACCTTTATGGAGGCGTCGTCCTCGCCGAAATGCCCGAGAATATGCGCGCGCATGTTTTCGAAATCGTCCTCGGGATCGAATTGGCCGTAATACATGACGGAGGCCTTCGTGCCAAGGTCGTTGACCGCCATTTGGTAGGCCCACCCGCCGCCGAAGCACCATCCTACCGACGCGAGCCTCTCGCCGTCCACGTCCAGCCTCGCCGTGAGGTATGCGACCGCCGCCTCAAGGTTCTTGAAAGCCTCGTCAGTGTTGTCGCGGACCGCGCCCGCGAACGCCTGCGCCTCGGTAGTCGTCGCCGCCACCTTGCCCTCGCCGTAGAGGTCCGCCGCGAGCGCGACATAACCCTGCGCGGCGAAACGGTCCGCGAGCATTTTCATATCTTCATTCAAACCCCACCACTCGTGAATGAGGATGACGGCGGGACGTTTCGCATTGTCCGCTCCTGTAGCGGGCAAAGCCAAATACCCCTTCGCGTTGCCGTAATACGCGACCGTGCCGGCCGGATCGCTTCCGCGGGTATTATCGATTGCGAACGAGCCGCGCCCCACCAAGAGCGCTATCGCTATGACTACGATCGCAATGCCTGCAAGCCACACGATGCCAATTCTGTTCATGGCTGTGTAAAGTCATGACAGTAAAGACGATGTGCGGTGAAATACCGATGAAGAACTGCGTCAGAGATACTCTCATGAGTTACATTTTTTGGGCCGTCTCCGACTTCCGGCGGTAATCAGTACAAGAGCGTGGCGAGAATGGGATAGATACGGTTCGCGATGATCTGATTGCCTGCATCATTCGGGTGGATGGCATCGGCCATGTATCGCGAGTCGGCGAAAACTCCGTCGAGAACATTGGGGACATAAGCGGTGCCGTACCGATCGCGCAAGGTTTCAAATTGCTGTTCAAAGGCATCGCCAAATAGGCTTCCTTTGACTCCGAGCAGGATCACGACCGCTCCGCGCGCGTGTATCTCCTCGATAATTTTCCCAAGATTGGCAAAAATAGTCTCCCGCGGCACCCGCCGCAAATAATCGTTCCCGCCTAAGAGAAGCAGGACCACCTTGGGCTTGTAGCGGTCGAGCGCTTCTATGCGGGCCAGACCGTCGGCGGTCGTGTCGCCTGGTACGCCGAGGTTGACGATGGACTCGCCCACTCGTGCGGAGAGCAGAGAGACGAAATCCTTTCCCGGCGTGGCCCCGCTGCCTGATACGAGACTGTCGCCGAAGGCGATGATGTCAGCGCCTGCCGAGGGATAATTAGTAATCGCCGCCTCTTCCTGTTGAAAGAAGAAATAGTAACCGAGTGCGAGCGCCGCTAAACCTACAAACAGTATAATAATGCGGCGTATGGACATCCGCCTATTCTACAATACGTGGGTATCACCCCGATTATGGCGGTCTCACTGGCCACATGTGAAAATCATCGGCCGGTCGACCGAATGATTGAAATTTGCCCTGTGCAAAACGCCGCAGGAATCGCTTTGTTTCTTTCTTTCATCTGACTATCTTACCCCGCCTCGGCAAAGAGGACTAGTTGTGAAATCTATTGATTATGTTTGAGCCAAAGTTGGGTATCGTACCCTATGAGAACCCTGTCTTCTTCGCGGATCCCGAACTGCGCCAAAAAGTCGAAAAGTTCCTTTTGGACAACGGCACCGTCTTCGTCAGACATCTTTTCTACTTCAATAAACGTCCCAAGATCTCGCACCTCATCAAGACAGACTTCATAGCCATTGATGGCACCTTTTCGCCGCATCTTGTGAACCTCGATCGTTTTCTCGTATCCGAGCAGCTCGAAAATATCTGCGAGGATATCTTTGTCGCTCACATCGATCTCTTTCTCGATGCAGTCGAGCTCATTGCTGCGGTTCTTTTTCAGCGTGAAGATCGTCCGTTCGCCCTGTACCCTGATGCGCAGCACGGGCGTGCCGTGGCTATGGTCCTTTGGGTCGACGCCGATCTTGTTATAAACAAAATCATCTTGAGTAATAGGTTCAGACAGCGCACAGCCAAGGTCCGCGAGCTTCGCGACCACTGCCTCCGCGTCTCTCACCCGCGCCTTCACTTCTATTTCAGATTTCATACCAAGATATCATCGCGCAGCGCCCAAATAATGCTTCAGTGAATAAATCCAGTCCGTTTCGCCGGATGGATCCTGCTCCTTCTGCGCGAGGAGCCATTCCAGATATTTCCTGTCGAGGCGCGCCACTTCTTCGAGCCGCGTGCCTTTGTATTTGCCGAAGCGGATAGTCGAGAAAAGGAGCGGGCGCGTCGATATCGCGAGCATCGCGGCAAGCGCGGCCTCCTCGGTTCCGTGCCGCGCGACCATCTTCTTCGCGAGCCGCTCGAAGAGCGCTTCGAGCACGAGCACGTCTCCCCATGCGTCGTGCGCCTCGGCCTCGACATCGAGATCGAGCAGGTAGCGCAGATATTGGAGCCGATAATTAGGCACCGTATCGTTCGGGTCGAGTTCATACGCGAGCTTGTGCGTGCAGATGACCTGCTTCGGGACGATGCCCTCGCGCGCGAGCATCGCGACATCGAAGGCGGCATTGTGCGCGACTGCGATCGTCTCCCCGCTCTCGAAAAGATCCTTCAAACCGGCATATTCGGGCGATTCTTTGAACGCCGGCTTCCCCACCACCATCCGCTCGGTGATGTGATGTATCGCCATCGATTCGATCGAGATCGGCACTGGCGGTTTGTAGAGAGCGTTTACGAGCGGCTCGTCCACATACCGCTCCTTAACCGCGAGTTGGCACAGCCGGTCCGCATCCCCGTTCCCTGTCGTTTCCGTATCGAAGAGGATTACTTTCATCCAAATAGAATATCACCCGAATTAGCACTCCTGTTTACAAGAGCATATTCCACCATTCCCTCCACCGCTTAACGCTACGGAAGGGCACCGCCCTCCTTCGCATAAAGCTACGGACGGGCGCAGCGCGCGAATTAGAGAAGATAAGTCCTATAGCTTTGCCGAACGTTTTTTACTTATATGTGGAAATCAAATAATGCCAGAACGGAAACTCAATGCCGCCTGCGACCTGGTACTCTGAATTCAATATTTTCTCCACTCTGACTCGTTTCTCCAAGAACTTTTCTTTCTTTACAGGCTCCCCGTCGCTCGCAACAAAGGAAAGCGCGTATAACATTTCTTCAAGAGTGCCCGTCTTTACGATACTCTTAACCTTATGAACTTTAACCTCTCCCAGAGTATTCAGAAGCATAATTAACGTATTGTAACCGACTCGATTTGAGTCAATGGGATTTTCGCCCACGCGCTCCATCAAATGAGTCCAGTCATCCTCTTGTCCTTTATATGTAACAATGAGCAGTTCTCCGCTCGGAGCGACTAAATCCCATGCGGCACGTATGAATGGCTCGAAATCCATCCGAGTCTTCCTGCCATACGAGAGGGAATGCGAAAAGAGCACAATATCGAATCGTTCTTCTATGTGAGTCGGGAATGAATCATGCAAAGTGTCGAGGCCGGCCGCTCGCAATTTATCTACAAAACTGTCTTTTTGTTCAACGGCGAGATAGCGGGCCATATGGGTTGCGAGCGGGATACTGAGAAGGCCGTTCCCAGCACCAATATCCAGCAGCGATTGAGCGTTCCTTTTCTCTGCCTCTTTAATAATTTCGCCAAATAATATTTCCTTCTCGTTTGTGTGAGAAAGAAATTTTTCAAAATCATCCCTATACGCCTGTTGTTGTGTGTCGCTCATACTATCTCTGCACTATGAAGTCGATTCGTGGGATTCTTCGTGCATCTCGCCGCTGTAGAGAACTATTTCAGTGTACCGCGTAGTCCTCAATTCTCGCATTGAGATTTCCATTCCCACAACAGTACCATCAAAAAGTCGCGCGCACGATCTAGCTTCAATAGACTTATTCTACCATTCCCTCCTTCGCTCGGGATGATAATTGCTATAGAGTTCCTGCAGTTGAATTTTATCAATTACTCTATTTTCAAAATCTTTCCGTACTTCTGTCGCGATACGCTTAAGCCTCTCCGTGGTTCCTTTACGTGCGCCGGTCATTGCGTTTCAAAAAATTTTGCCGTTTCTTTAAGAAACGTCGCGTCGCGCAGTCGAATAAATTTCCCTTCGTAATGCTCTATATGCGACTCGTTTTCAAGCGCTTGGATGGCGTCCGAAAGACGTAACCATTCGGGCTGAAAGCCGTCCGCCAGTTCATCTTCCATCAGATTCGGCTCGCCCTTTTCTCCGGCCAGATCCGCAATATAGCAGTATGAAATTTGGTGCATTTCATACTCGTTTCGATATTCTTCTATAGCCCCCAGTTCTCGGACATTTTTGACCGAGCACCCTATTTCTTCAAGAAGCTCGCGCCCTAGGGCTGTCTCTATATCTTCACCTTCTTCAATGCCTCCGCCCGGCAGTTTGTGATAGGACTTATTCGTCGCATGCAGGAGCGCTACCTTCCCTTCTGGATCGAGCACGACCGCTCGCGCGGCCCTCCGTTCGACATACTTTTCCGGTGCCGGCGCTGTACTTCCAACATCCGTATCCCTGATTGTCTTAAGTACATTCATGGAAATCACGTTACTTTTACCGCTTCAAATCCCATTTTGAAAGGAATGGCGCTTTCAAACTGTTTATCCATGTACATTGTCTTTGTTTTAGGTTCAGTCATCGCTTTTACCAGCAACTTATTTCGGCCGAGAGCGTTTATTATGCTCCCGAGCGGACGGCGATAGATCCATAAATCGTCTTGTTTCTTCGTCCAATTGTTGAAGTTCTTTTTCAAGCCTTCGTTCAAGTATTCCTCATATTCTGTCTCTAGATCCACGTCAATTCCCATCACTTTATAGGCCAATAGGCGCAGGGGATGATCATAGGTGAAAACGAATCTGCCATCTGTTTTGAGACTCGTGTGAATATTCTGAAAGAGCTTGCCCAGGTCCTCAATATAGAACAGCGCCATATGCATGGTAATCAGGTCGAAATGATTTTCTGGAATATCGGTAAAGTCATCCGCGCTCCGAACGAAATATTTTATTCCGCTTGCGTTGTATTTATTTTTAGCGAAATCAATGAGCCTTTCGGAAATATCGGACGCCCAAACTTCTTTAGCTCCTTCTTTTACGAAACGGCGGGCCATGTAGCCGTTGCCGCAAGCCAAATCATAAATCACCAAGCCGTTTACATCGCCTACTAAATCCAAAAGGCATCCATCAATAGTGTTCTTATGGGAATAATCTCCCGAATCGCCCATTTCATTATCGTATTCTTCGGCAAATCGGTCGAATGAAGTCAGTGAATCCATCCCACTTATTTTACCTCGCCGAGCATGGGGATGGCGAGGCGCTGGCGGCGGGTCTCGCCCTTGAAGAGATCGGTGACGCGCTTGGCCGTGTCGCCGCGGTCGCCGAGATGAGCCGTGTGCGTCATTGCTTGAAAGGAGGAACCGAGAAAGACCGCGTGCTTCCCGTATCGCTCGGATATCGCGTCCACGCTCTCGAGGACTCTCTGGATCTTGCCCGTCGCCTCTACCGCCCCGAAGAGATCGAGTTGCGGCGACTGATTCTCAGCGAGCTTCAAGAGCGTGATGCCCGTCGCCCGATACTGCGTATTCTTTTTAAAAACTTTTCTGAAATATTCGGAGACAACCTTGAGCACATCCTGCGGCACGTTCGTCGGGTGCGAGAGCGCAAGCTCATAGCCATAATATTTGAGATCCTGCGTTTTTAAGAAAAACGCCACTTGGGAGGTAACTAGATTCCAGCGGCGCGCCTTGATGCACGCGTTCTCGATGTTCTTCGATAGTTGCGAGAGCACAAAGGCCGGGTCGGTCGAGGGCGGCGTGAAGGTCTTCGTCTTACTGATCGATTGGTAGCTCTCCCGGCCGATCGCGTCGAGCTCGAAGACGACTTCCCCGCGCAGTTCCCGCCACGTCTCATAAAACGGCTTCGAGAGCTGCCCCCGTACCCACGTTTCGTCCCGCTTGGCGAAATCGGCGGCCGTTCTCACGCCGTGCTTATTGAGAAAAGCCGTGGTGTTCGGGCCGATGCCCCAGACTTTCTCGACCGACAACTGCTTGAGATAGCTCTCAGCGGCGGAGAGCGGGATAAGCGTCAGGCCCGAAGGCTTCTTCCATTTCGAGCCGATCTTGGCTAGCGTCTTGGTCGCCGAGAGGCCGAGAGAGAAGGTCATGCCGAGCTCGCTATCCAATTCGAGCTTTATCCGTTCGGCCATCTGCGGGTAGGACAAGCGCAAAGAGCGGCGCAAGCCGGTGAGGTCAGCGAAGCACTCGTCAATGCTGTACTCCTCTACCGCGGGCGTGTAGCGCCGCACGATTGCGTACATCCGATTGGAGAATAGGCTGTACGTCTCGTAGTCGGAGGGCAGGATGACAGCGTCCGGGCAAACTTTCTTTACCTCCGAGAGAGTCATGCCGCGCGTGACGCCGCGAGCCTTCGCCTCGTAGGTCGCGGCGGAGACTATCCCGCGCTCCTTGCCGGTGATGACCGGCCGGCCGCGCAGCGCTGGGTCCTTGGCGACCTCGCAAGCGGCAAAGAAAGCGTCTCCGTCTATGTGGAGGATCGCCCGGGGATACGCCTGTACACTGCCCCACGCCATGTCTAATATTTGCGCACCACGGCCGTGACCACCGCTTCCACAGCGAGCGTCTCGCCGTCTTTGGGATAGATCGGCTGGTACTTCGCGTTCGCCGGTTCGAGATAATAGCCGCGCTGATTCTTGCGCAGATATTTCATCGTGTACTCGTCGTCAATCGACGCGACGACGATCTGCCCCGGCTTGAAGGTCTGACGCCGCTCGACGATCACCATGTCGCCTTCGCAAATGCCGGCCTCCTGCATCGAGTCGCCCTTCACTTTCAAGATGTAGCTCGCTTCCTTATTCGGCGTGAGATATTCGTCGAAGCTGATGGTGTCGAGCAATTCTTCTTCAGCCGCGGAGGGGAACCCCGCTTCCACAACGCCGAGCAGTTTCGTTTCTCCGAACGGATGCTTCGGGATAAGCTTGCCCGCCCTATCTTTGGCCACCACCCCGGCTTCTGCGAGACTCTTCACGAGCCACTGCGCCGACGCGAGCGAGCGGTAGCCCATAAGCCGCATGATCTCGCGGTAGGAGGGCATGCGCCGCCTCTGCCGATAGAATTCCAGCACCTTTGCCCGGCCGTCTTTCATACCGCCAGTATATAGTACGTTCGTACTATTTCAATGAAGACGTGTTTATATTCCACCTGCCCACTAAAAAGGATGGGGGCTTGACAGCAATCAATGATTAATGTAATTAACATCAACCATTGATTATTAACGATAAGCGGATTATAATAGGCACACCAGACTTGAGCGGCATCCTAAACGGGTGCCGCTCGCTGTTTACACGTCTTTCTGCTTGATACGTTCCCTTAAATATTCAAAATCCCTAAAATCGGCTCCCGCAAATTGCTTTATTTCTTTCGCAGTCCGGGGACTTCGAGCGAGAATGATTACTTCTTTACCGATTGATCTCAGGTGTTTTAGTACTGGCAAAAAATCTCCATCGCCTGATAAAACAACGGCTCTATTATAAGAGTCAATTTCTTTCATCATGTAGAAAGCCATATCCACATCGCAATTTGCTTTCCGGCGCCTGTTCCCATCATCGTCTTCATAAGACTTTACTGGTTTTAACACCAGACGATATCCAAATTCCGCTAGCTTCCTATAGAAGCGAACTCTTTTGAGATGCCTGTCGGCGAGAACCAATTGTGCTTCAGTCATTTTTGGCCCGGCACGCGTTATCAAATCAGAAAGATATCTCTCGATTTGGCTTATTGGCACAGAATCATACTTCAAATAATCGAACGGGTGTCCATGAATTTCAATTCCTCCGAAGTAATATGCCTTCTCAATCCCATATTTTTCAGTCAGATACTCCCTGAGCTTCGCATAGTCAATACTCCACCCTAACGACTTCTGGCCGCCATATGACAGATTCGAAGCATCAATAAAAGCGACGGCTTTCATTAACAATATTCTACCACCATGCCTCGCATTTTCTCTGCAACTATTCGCCTATTCCCTCCTTCGCTTGAAGCTACGGACGGGCACGACGTGCGAATTAGAGAAGATACACGGGACTACTGCAGCAAATAATCACGAGGCTGCGAGCCAACTATTCTACCATTCCCTCCTTCGCTTTCAGCTACGGACGGGCGCGGCATGCGAATTAGAGAAGATAGCGGGATGGTTAGCGGATTCCGGTGTCGCAGGAAACCGCGACGTTGGAAAATGCTCCCGCCGCGACCGTCACAGGACCTTGGGTCGAGCAGTATGGCAGGATGTTCGCCGCCGCGGCGGAGCGAATGGCATAGGTACCGGGCGGCAATTCGGCGCGGAACGCGCCATTCACGTCGGTATAGATAGTCTTGAGCACGCGCGCTTCGTCGTCGGTAGTTATCACGAGCGCTGTCTTGTATGGTTTGTCGGCGCACTGCGGATCGGGCGGATCTTGCATTACCGGACACGTGGGCCCGAGCATTGCGACGCCCGTTATGCCGCCCTCTCGTTCTTTGTCACCGGAATCCGACTTGAGCACGAAAAACGCACCGCCGATAAGGCTAGTCCGATAACCGCAACGAGCAATTTCTTATGTTTCGAATCGAGCATCCTGCATCAATTGTACCAAATCCGCCTCCCCGGCTGCTGCCAGCAAACTATTCTACTATTCCCGCCTCCGCATAAGCTTCGGCGGGCACGGCGCGCGAATTAGAGATTAGAGGGGACTGACTTTCATGTAGTCATGTGGTTTCTGTCCTAATTCGTTTGCGATGGGACTGTGCCCTCGGGAGGATTCGAACCTCCAAGATCGGGATAGAAGCCCGACAGTTTATCCATTAGCTTACGAGGGCGGGTGCCTCCGAGAGGAATCGGACCTCTTTCTCGCCCTTTTCAGAGGCGTGCTCTACCATTGAGCTAAGGAGGCAATAGAAAAGCCGCCACGAATACCCACTCTTGCGAGCAGGCTTCGCGGCGGCTATCTAAAGTTCCTCCGTTGCATTGTGCATATAAAGTAACAAGATTCTTCGTGCAATGCAATCACGAAAGTGTATAAAAACGCGCTTTTAGACTTGCAAGAGAGCGGCGGCGCTCACCAGTGGGCCAGATCCCGTCGCGGAAATGCCCGAGGCCTCAAATCCATATGTGCTTGCCCCAGCCCGTGCGCGCACATCCCGCCAATAAAGGCAAAGGGGACGCGTAGACTCCTAGCATTTACCCCAATTCACTAGGACTGGTGTTGCAAACCAAAGCTGCTGTGTTGCAGGCCCTCGCTCGACTTTGATTTCAGAAAAGAATCTGGTTCCGTCCGAATTTTCGTATTCAAATCGAACAATCGATGAGTCCGATGGCTTGATTCTTTTCTCATCGTGAAAATCTATTTGCCGGGAAATACCTGGACTTTTAACTCTCAAATAATCAATCGGGCCGGTAAAATTCCATATCTCACTCGGCATATCTCGAAACATACCGGTCGGTTCCTTGATGTTTTTCGCAGCATCAGTTCCCACATTGCGGAGTTGAAGCGAGCTATTGAATGGTGCCTCGACCACTAGCTTCGGACTATTGTTTGTTATGTACGCTTTGTAGGCATAATAGGCGGCCACCGCAGCCGCTCCTGTTGAGACGACACCTATGATAAGTGCGTAATCAATCATACTGCTTTGTCTATTTCTTTCATTATTCGATCTGTCTCGACAAGGGCGACGATGATTTTTTGGTAGTGCTCGATGTTCTCGTTCGTGAGCGTGCGACCTTTGCGGTCTTTGAGCCATTTCTGAGCAGGCTGGTAGCTGCCAATATAGAAGTTCCATGCAATATCCGGCACACCGCCGAAGTGTTGCGTTTCGTTGATATATACTCCGTCGCCCTTGCGAGCAATCTTTTCGACGACATTCGAGCCGCTTTCAGGATATGATGTTATGTACTTGCGCACCTTCTGCGATTCGAGCAAGTGAAGCTCGCGTAATTCCTTGCCCAACGCTGCCAGCCCCATAAATTGATTTTTGTCTTTAGGATAAGGAACGCGCGGGAAAGTGGCTTTCAAAAAATCGTTGTGTTTCTCTCGATACGACGGTGAGTGAAGGCCTGCGTAAACATAATAAAAGATATTCTCCGGAGACGGTTCGCTACCAAGCGAATTCGCGATCTGTGTCATGATGCCCTGGCTCAAATTTGATACCCGCGTACCGTCCTCTGCATAGAGATAAAGTGGGAAAATATAGTTCGTCTCTTTTAAAGAAACGCGTCGTGCATCAGTAACGCAATCGGATAAAAATGCATCTGCAAACTTGCGAGGTCCTTCAATGCGTTTGTTTGTGACAAGACCTATGTTTTCGTGACCGACAAAATACTGCATTACCTCTCCGCGCGGTCTCTCAATGAAATCGTCATGGTAGTAGATGAAGCGAGAATCAAAGGGACGGTAACTCACTGGAATAACGCGTGCTTCGTCGTACTTATGTTTGAGAGCCTGTACTGCCTTCCACTTCAGGTTTTCTTTAAGACCATATTTCGAGAGAGCTTCTTGGGTCGTTGCAGATTGTAAAAATCCCTCAATTCGTCTGCTGAGGGTATGCTTGTCCATATCTATGACAAAATCGTCTCGCGACGTGACGATACCGACACTAGAAACTGTGAAGAGTTCAGTTACAGAGAATCCTCTTTTATACTCGTCACTTACTTCGCCGTCATTTGCTGCCCATTCATAATTGGGAGCGGATGGTCTGAGTTTTTGCCAAGAAATTGTATCGAGCGAATTTGATTCCAAAAAATCTATCTTTAATTTTCGAGCGCCAAAACAATCGGCGCGAAAGACAGTTGCAAGATTATCCGCGGATTTCTTGTGCTTTACTCCGATCAAAATAGAGACACCAGTCATAATGTCAAAGACATTCTTGTCTTCGCTTCCATCAGGGGCCTTTTCCTTTTTGTTTGCGTTTCCGTGCAAATCGAGTACGTAAATTTTCTCGAACGTCTGCATTAGATGCCAACGCATTCCGCGGAATGTAGGATTATCGAGATAGCCGTGTGCTGTTATCATTGCGACCACACCCTCGCCGTTCTTCTCTACCAAACTTTCTGCAAGCCGAATGAATTTTACATAATCATCATTGATCCATTTACTGTTGCGCTCCTTGAGCTTGCCGCCCGTGGGCTCGATCTTGTAAGCATCGTGTTCCTTGTAAAATGCGTTACTCGATTCTCCTGAATACGGCGGGTTACCGAGGACAACCATGATTGGAGTCTCGTTCTTAATAACCGCCGCCTGCTTTGCTTCCTCCGCGATGCTCTGCGCGAAGCCGAGTGAGAACATGTCGGTTTGCGGTCCCGCTTCTTCGAGCGAGTTAGTGAGATAGATGCCAAGCCGCTTGTTAAAAATGGTGAAGCCTGTTTGTTTGAACGCGATGGAGAGCTTCAAGTGCGCGATGGTGTAGGCGGTCATCATTAGCTCGAAGCCGTGGATGCGCGGCAGGAGGTCGTAGTGGACATAGGTCGGCCATCGGCCCTTTTGACCCTGCTTCACAAATCGCTCGTAGATGTTGCGAATGACAGCGCTGATGAACGTGCCGGTGCCGACGGCCGGATCGAGCACTTGCACCTTGTGCCTTCCATCGGAGAGTTTGGTTGTATCGGCGAGGCCATCCCCAAGTCCGAAATCCGTCTTGAGCACATGATCTATAGCGCGAACGATAAAGCGCACAACCGGGAGTGGTGTGTAGTACGCGCCCATTTTCTTGCGCAGCTCCGCGTCGTACTCTTTGAGGAAATCCTCGTAGAAATGAATAACTGGATCTGGCCCCCCATGTTCCTTTCCCCATAAATCCAGCTTGAAATATTGCTCCATCAATTCACGCACATTCGCCGTGGCGAACACCACGCACAATTCGTCCACGATATAGCGCAGGCGTTTGTTGAAGTCCGGTCCAGCAATGTGGTTGAAGAATTGACGCAAAAAAGGATTCGATTCCGGCACGAGGTCGCGTGCCTCGGAGCGAGAGAATGTATCGACGGAGTCGTCGTGATAGCGTGCGACAAAAAGACCGTAGACGAGCGTTTGCGCGTACATATCGGCAAACGCCTCAAGCGGGAGGTCGTGGACGAGCATTTTCTTGATCGACTCATATATTCGTAGAAGGTCAGTATCGCTGTCGGCTTTATCTGTGAGAAAACGATGTACATTGTCACGAATGCGCCGCGCTTTACCGCCCATGATCTCGGCAAGACGCTTTCCGTTCTTGATCGGCTCGGGAGTACCAGCGAGAAAGTCGGCGAGCGCAGTTGCAAGTTCGTCGTATGTTTCTGTCCTCTCTTCGAGTTTTCCGCCGGATACAGTTGCGATACGAATCGGCTCGCCGTAGCGTGAGCCGTTTCTGAAAAACCGAAATTCGAGATAATCGGTCAAAATGAGATTCGAGTAGCCGAGGTAGCGTTTCATTTGTTCCGATTTCTCAGTTTTATCAAGATCATCGTTGAGATCCTTCGTCTCCGCATACCCTGCTGTGATATCTCCGCGTAAAAAGACAAAATCGGGGTTGCCGTGCTCGCTACGCGAGGGATCGTTTACGATTTTGAGTTTTGGATCAAGTGCATGAATTAAAGCTTCAAAACACGGGCGATAGGCATGTTCGCGAGCTTGCCCTGTCTTTAATTTCTCGTCAACGCTGGAAATGTAGGTTTCAACTGCCTTCCTGGACATAATTCAATAATCTCATAAAATCTTCATTTTTCAAACGGCAGCGCGCCACTACAATGATCCATGTCAAAGTTGTAAATAGGTTTACACCTTTGACGATTTTGACAACTCTGTGCTAGCTCCGCTTGGCATCTCAACAATCTGATTCACCAGAGCAAACAAGTGCTTCCAAATAGCATACATGGCCTTAGTATCTAAGCCGCAATATTCCTTAAGGTTTTTTGCAATTTCCTTTTTCTCCTCCAGCGAAGTTATCGGTGCTATCATGCGCCACCATTCATTCGAGGCTTGACCACCTTCATGGATTTCCAGTTCGGCATATGAGAATCCTGGCGCAAGCACGGGCAAGACATTTTTGATTGAGGTTCTCCCCCGAAACCCATGATGAATGTAATGCTGAGCAACAAAGAGTTTCTCTAAATCAGCCATAGCACCGTTAAACTTCTCGAAGAACTCAGCATGATGTGGCAGTCGTTGAGCTATATTCGCATTTATAAACGTCTTTTCAAACGTCTCGTGCCAAACGATAACTGAGCCTTCGGAATAGATTTCTCTCAACTTTAAAGCAACGGCCTCTGATGGATCTGAAAATTCCTCATGTAGGAATTCTACATGCTCGAGTTCGCCACCAGGCTCACGAAGGATATGTAGAGAGAATTGAAACGGAATAAATTTGTAAGGGCTATACCCATTGAACGCGGGTATAGCTGGCGCATACGCTTCGTAGTCGAAAAAATAGAGTGGAAATTGTAAAGATTCGAGAAACTGAGATATCTCATCTGCATCAATGACGGGCTTCTGCGTTTGATGGGCACGCACTTGGTTGCCCTGCTTCTCTGAGAGTTGATGCAATTCTGGATCAACACCATCAAGGGCAAAAATATTTTGCTCGATCAAATTAGCGAGCTTGGTCTTGTGAATGCGGGAAATGTCGTGGACGGAGTATTCTGGAACGTGCCCGTTTGAATACTGAAACGTGGTGCAGTGATTACGTCGAGTGGAATATACGCACTCACAGCCTCCGGGCGGTTCAGTCACTCGATTTAAATATTCCTTTGCAGCCTCCATCTTCGGCTCAATTTCGGGTATACGAACATTCACAGCATCGGTCACATCGTCTATGGAGAAAAGAGACTCGATATCGAGATCACCGGCACGAACATACTCTTTATTTAAATGTACTAAATAGCAATGCCCGAGAGGTACGCGAGCGTGTCGCATCACTGAAGCTTGAAAGGCAATATCGGTTACATGGTCGCGTTCCTTCTGGTCGAGTCTCATTGAGTTGGTCCCCTTGACTTCGTACAAATCCCAAAGATTAGTCTCTGGGTTCCATTTCAACGCATCATTGCGAACAATAAATCCATCAACAATAAAAGTAGCTTGGAAAATTACTGGTATATGTTCTGCCATAAGCCGTACGGTATCTTCGACTGCATGTTTGCCCGTGGTCGAGACTTCAATACCTCCCAGGAATAAGTTGCGGGCGTACGATTCTACTTCATTCCCTTGCTCCATCAGGTGTAGCTCAAATTCAGATGGTACAAAATGGCCTCGTAACTCAGGTTTGTGTAATTTCAGCCACGCGTCTTTTGGACAATGTAAGCAGTGCTGAAAAAAAGTTTTCGAAATTAGCATATCCTTAAGAATCAATTATCGGCTTGATCCCAAGTTCATCGAGCTTTTTCCAAAGACTATAGAGTGCTTTTTCTTTATGGCGATAGAAGGAACTGCCGGTTACGCGCCAGAATTCCCAACCAGCACGACGTAGCTGACGTTCACGTGTTTGATCCTCTTCCCAATTTTCGAGCGTGTGATATTGATCCCCGTCACATTCGACCGCAAGACGAGCTTCGGCACCCTGCACAACAAGATCAATACGGTAACCAATCAGCGGATACTCAGGCAAGACCCGATAGCCTTTATCCAGGATAAGATTCCCGACTTCGTACGAGAATTGTGACGCTCTACCTGAATCGAATTCTCTCTTGAGCGCTTCACGACCCGCTTTAATTTCTTCTTTCTTTGGATCGTAGTACCAATTGAGGAGCTTGAAGCGCCAATCGTTTTGATTTCGGAATTGTTCCAAAGGAATGGAATGAAAGAGAAATACTTGATCGCGTGCGCGAGTAGCTGCCACATTGAAGCGCTGTGCTGCCCCTTTGTCGATAAGAGGTGCAACTGTATCATTCAGATTGTTCGGGTCAAGCGCTCTTACCATAGACAAAAGCATTACGTCACGCTCATCGCCTTGGAAGGCATATGCATCTCCACAGATAATCTTTCTCTCTTCGATTATCTTCTCTCCGATCTTCGGATGCTTCAAAATTAAATCTTTGATGTATTTTGCTTGGTCCTCTGCAAGCAAAGAAATAATCCCAAAGGTGCAGAGACGGCCATCCGGCCGCTTCTGGTAATTCGGATCTTCAAGAAGCTCTACAAGCTTCTCGACAATCGCCTTTGCTTCAGGTTCGTTTACTTTGTTATTGGTGTTTTGATACCCACCTTCTACTAATTTTGGCACAAGCGCAGGCTTAAGAAGACCTTTTGGATTAGGATGACGGAGCGGCTGAATTTTGTGGTTATATCCTGGAATATAGTGATTACTAAAACCAATGATGTCCGGAACACATCTGAAATGCTCATTTAGTTGAATCAGGTTCGGCATGCGGATTTTTGCGAGATCAAATAGACTTGAGGTAATTGAAAAATTGTCTTTATGAGGAATATCGAAGAGGAATCGAGAAATGAGCTCGAATGTCTTTTCTAGATCCTGAAAGATTCCAGCTGGACTAATTTGATCATCATCGCCCACAACGAGTAATTTCTTACCGAGATATCCGATAGTTAGACCACGAATATCACACTGACTCGCCTCGTCGAAAATCACTACGTCGAACATACCCGGAGTAGGATCCGAGAACATCTGAGCTGCCCGGTGCAAGGGCATGATCCAAACTGGAACTGCATTTTTTGCTTCCTTGAGGGACTGTTGAGCCGAGTTGAGCCATTTGTTCGCGTATTTTCCGAGTCCCTTACCGTACTTTTTCATTGCGTCAGACCAAGCCATCAAAGCATCGCGTTGGCGTTTGGTAACTTTGTCGATTTGACGCTGCCAAGCAAGCACAGTTACAAGCTCGGAATTAAGCTCGAATTCCTTTTTGCTTAGACGTTCAAGCTGGTCCTGCAAAGTATCAATGTCGTCATGGTCATGAATGCTGTCGAGCCACGATTCAAGTCGAGCAACTTTCCATGCAACGAGTAGATTTTCCGGGCAATCAAATCTCTGTTTCTGATCGGCAAGCTCAATAATCTCCTCACAAAGCCGAGGTACTTGCTTTCTAAGCTTATCGCACAACTCACTAAGTCTGATTGCCTTTTCTTTCTTCGCGACAAGCAAATCAAGCTCCTCGACACAGTTTTTCCATCCCGTAGAGTTACGTTTTGCGATTGCCTGAGTAAGATCATCAACGATAGCATGCTGTATACGGAAATTCACAGATGATCGGATTGAGTCTTCCCATTCAGTGAATGACTTCTCTAGGTTCTTGAGCTCGAAAGAAGCCGCATGTGATGCAGTTAGTTCAATAGCAGTTTCAATCTCTTCTTTCTTCGTGAATGAGAAGTCGGAAAGTTCCTTCACTTCATTAAAGCAAGAATCAATAGCTGAAAAGTCGGCGTGGTAATTTACCAATCTCTGAAGACCTGAAACAAATACTTCGAGCTGAATCATATCGAGATGATCGACATCGATTTCAGGCTGGTTCTTGATAGTTGAAAGGCCCTGTTCGAGAAGAATCTTAATATCACGTTCTGCTTCTTCAACAAGTATAGAATTTCGCAGAATTTCTGCCCTCTCTGGGTTATCAGGTTCAACCCCATCAACTTTATAGGTCTCAAGGATTCGTTTTGCGTTTCCAGATAGGAGCATTCTACTGAACGTTCCCAGCTGGCCCTTTGATGTTTTTGCATACAAAGCTTCTGCCGCCTCCCGCAGATCATGTATGGAAAGGTTTGACTGACCAGAGATGACGTGACCAATCGTGCTGTTTTTTCCTTTAGCAGTGATCCGAATTTTCTCTGAGATTTTTGAGAGGATAGACGACCACTTCTCACGCTCATTCTGACTAATTGCACACGCGTTAAATATTTCCTGTTCGTAATTTTTATTGATCGACATCAACACCTTTTTGGCTTTATGTAGAAGTTCCCACAGTTGACCAAGTTTTTCTTGATCAATCTTCGCTTCGCTGAACGCTCCATTTGTTGAATATTTTGATTTCGCGCTGAAATCGCGATACGAGGCAAAGGCGCTAAGTACCACGTCCTCATTTGGAAGGATCGATGGATCAGGTAAGTCTTCCTTATAGAGAGTACGATCTACGGCCTCTACAGCTCGAGCGATATCATATAGCTCCTGCAAATCTTCCTCAGTAAATTTAGGATCGGCGTCGAATGGGACCTTATCAGTAAACCAGGCGATTGCCTTATGGTTTTTGTTCTTATCGACAAACTTTGCAGCATCGATAGGTTTAATCTCTTCTCCCTCAATAATCAACTTTTCCGATGAATCGGTTAGGATGTACTGTCGTATCTTTGCCGCGAGAGCAGCTTTTTCTTCTCTTACTCTCTTTAGTTCTCTACGAATATTTTCCGCTCGAGCTTCACTAAATTTAGTGTCACGTTCGCCAAGATTAGAACTAATTTCACCAATTGACTGTTGGAGTATGTCGTCTCGCTTCGCAGATTGTTGTAACTGAGATACGGCAAGACTTCTGATGTTTTCGGGTAGCTTGTCACGCAATACCTCCAAAGCCTTACTTGTTTGAGATGTGACTAAAACGCTCTTGCCTTCTGCTAAGAAGCGGGCAATTAAGTTTGCGATGGTATGACTTTTTCCAGTTCCCGGCGGCCCCTTTACTACGACACCATAGTTTGCATCTAGCCTTTCTGCGATCCTTTTCTGCTCATCATTCCAAGGCAATGGAAAATGGAGCTCTGATTCTGGGATAGATATGCTGTCACTTTCCATTTTCTCTCCAGATCCGCCGTTAAGCTTAACGGAAACCTCGTCATATTCGCCGACAAGATCAGTGATGAACTCAGTCGCTTCAATCCCGTACTGTTCGATGTCTTTGCGAATAGTGGCCGCATACTTTGACCACATATCGTTTGTTCGCTTTCGAGCAAATATCACTGGTGCATTCCAGATACTCGGATTCTGTGACGCGGTAGGAGCTGAGATAATTTGATCGGTGAACTTATCTTCGCCATACGGAGAGACATAGTTAATGAGTGTTCGTGCCTGACCTTTGAGTGTCTCAAGATGCCAAAAATCAAAAGGGTTGGCGTTGATTGTGTCTCCCCATGTGACGAGATCCATTTCAGCTGGATTGTCTGTCTCGTAAAGTGCTGATGTCTCTACGAAATTCCTGAACATGGGGTCGGGGTTGATCTTAATCGTTCTTTTTGAAGCGTCAAAATCGAGTGTAAGAGGACTAAGAAAAATTGGGGTGTAGATTGTACCCACTCCCTGATGCTGCCAAGTCAAGATGCCTTGGCCTAAGAGTAATTCATAGTTATCTCCCTCGTTTTTCAAAAGAAGACGGAGGGCGTATAGCTGATCGTAGAGAAGATTTGCTTTATAAACTTTCTTCACCTGCTCTGCCCATGGCTTCCAATCGTTTTTGGTGTATCCATCAAGTAACTCTGTAAGTTCTGTGTGGCCTACCCAATAATCGGGCTCATATCTCACACTGATAATTTCGGGTAACTTATTTGGCAAAATCGTCACCCAATCTTTCAAGCTCTCAGGCACACCATCTCCTTGCCTATAATCTTTTCGGAAATTTCTGAATTCTTTCTCCCGATCCTTGTAATCTGTAAATAGGACTTTGCGATCAATCTTTTCTTTAACAGTCGGTTCCTGCAGTGGATTTACGTCATCAATCCATTCTTTAAGTTGGTCCGGCAATTCAGGTGCAGCTTTGATGTTTTTCTTTTCTACCTTGAGCCACGAAGTTGCTTGTACTCCTTCAGGAGTTTTTTCAGTATCAAAAGGCCGGATGGTCAGGTTCTCAAGATCCGTTGGATAATCAGCGAGCCACCATGGTGAGGGTGCTGCTGAAGTAGTACGAAAATCTCGAACGATGGAATCATCGATGGCGAGAGCTTTTTCCAAGTATGTAAAGAGTCGAATGACTTTATTCTGCGCCTCAGCAGAAAGATTAGAAATGCGCTTTTTTCGTGGTTCTGAAACCTGAACTTCCACTGCAGCTGGAATGTCCGCGATTGATTCTTTATTTCTATTAATTTCGCGTTGTTGCTTCATAGCTTCTTTTTTACACTCAGAGCACACCGCACCATCTTTAACTTTGTGCTTCTTGCAGACTGTGCACCAAGGTTTGGTTGCCCAATACGCTTTTGCGTCAAATCGTGTGCGATATCTTGCCATGTCATTTTAGCAATTCACTACTAGAAATTCCTAAGGCCCCAGCTATTTTTTCCAAGGTTGAAAGCGTGGGGTTCATTCGACCGTTTTCAATATTGCTTATATATGCTCTATCCACATTCAAGGCGGCCGCAAGGTCTCCTTGCGACATTTTCCTTCGCAGCCGGAGCTTTCTTAGATTTTCTCCTAATTTTTTTCCTGACGCCATATGCTATGCAGTATATTGCAACTTGCAACATATTACAATCGTGTAATATAATGCACATAGCCCGACCGAGCCCCGTTTTCCGCCCATTCCATTTCAAAAAGAATCCCCCGCGAAAAATAAGGGTGGAGAAAAGCATCACTTTAACACTTTCTTCACATTTATTGAACGGCCCTACGGCCTCGTGCTATTACCTATTTCTTAAATCTGTTTCATGATTATATCATGCGTATGTCTATATTATCAACATATCCTGTTTGCATTTTATACACAGTTTATGCACAATAGAGATATGAGCACCAAATACGGGTCGTTAATCAAGGCGCTGCGCCTTGAGCGCGGCCTGTCGCAGTCGGAAGCGGCCGAAAAAATCGGACTTTCCCGCCAGTCGTATATGGCGGTGGAGAGAGGCGCCCGTGACATGACCCTGCCGGAAGCGAAAAGACTCTGCTCTTTGCTTGGCATTTCAATTGAGGAGTTTTCGAATGCGATTATTCCGAATTACGAAAAGTATAAGCAGATGGTGCTTGCATTCCTGCGTACCGCGAAATCTTCGGCGGACGACGGGAAAATTCCGAAAACGAAGCTCGCGAAACTGCTCTACCTCGCTGACTTCGCGTGGTATTACGAAAATTTGGAAAGTATGAGCGGCATGCAGTATCTTCGCCGCGCATACGGGCCGGTACCCGATCCGTACTTTCGCGCCGTTGCTGAACTGGAAGAAGACGGCAAAATAACGCTCGATCACAAAGGCGATGCGATTCTCGTGCAGATAAGCGAAGGCGCAGAGCAAGAAAAATTGGGCCTGCTTGAACCTGGCGAAAAGGAGCTTATCCAAAAAATCGGCACGAAGTGGAAGCGCAAGAGAACGCAGGAAATCGTGAACTTCACGCACGAGCAGCTGCCTTACAAACTGTGCGCTCCGGACGAGGTGATTCCCTACGAGCTCATCACCCAGCAAGATCCGGAGTATGTCTACTGACCCTTATGGCGTCGAGGTGTCCAAATATGCCGAGCGCCATTTCATCTCCTCTTTCCGTAAGAAATATAAAGGAGCGTGGGACATTACCTGGCGCGCTGTAGAGGAGGAGCTGAAACGCATCGAAACGCTTATCGGCATCAATAACTACGTCGAGACGATCGTGGACAGAAAAAATATTTTGATTTGCAAGACCGAGTTCCGCGTCGCCGGCACGAAAGAATCCCGGCACGGCTCCGGCAATCGGTGCATCATCGCGGTCCATAAGGACAAGAAACTCGTGCGTGTCCTGCTCGTCTACGGCAAAGGAGATGTGAGCGGTTCACGGGAGACCGATTGGTGGAAAGGCGAAGTCCGGGATAACTACCCGGATTATTCGCTGTATTGTTGACCTAGTTGACTATTTCAATTGCGTATCGGTAACGTGCTTTTCTTTAGGCGGAAACTGCATGTCGAACGCCGCGAGCTCGGCGCTATCGCGTATCGGCTGGAAGGCTGGAGCCTCGTGGAATCTGCCCCGGATGCCGTCCAAACTGTTTTCTCCAAGCTCCAAAGCCATGAACGGATCGAGGTTTTGCCCGTCGGAGGTCTGTATGCCGTAGTCCATCGCGTTCCTGAATCCGAACCGCGGATAGTACTTCGGGTCGCCGAATATGACGATTCCCTTGTGTCCCAGAGACCGCGCCGCTTCTATGACCCGGTTAATAAGCATTGAGCCGATTCCCTTCTTCTGATGGGATGGCAGTACGCCGACGAGCATGGACAAGACAGTGAATTCCTGACCCTGGTCGCTTATTATCTTCGCCTTCGGACAGATCGCCACTCCTACAATGTCGTCTCCGTCGCAAGCGACAAAGTCCAGCTCCGCAATAAAATCGGGAGATTGCCTGAGCTTATGAATGATCAAATGCTCATCACAGCCGGGCTTGTATACATCCCAGAAGGCCTCCCGCACCACGTTTTCCGTTTCCCGGTATTCTCGTGGGGTTTCTGTCCTAATTAGTATATTTTCCATAGTTTATTGTGACCTCGTCTTTTTCGTTCACTACGATAACTTCATTCATATGAATCACGCTTTCTCGATATATTTAAACCACTTCTTTTCCAGCGCTTCTGCCGGATCGATTCCTTCATCCTCCGCAAAAAGCAGAAGATATGCGAACATGTCCGCGAATTCATCCCGCATCATTTCTTGTATTTGTTCTTTGGACTTGCCCTTCTGCCGTCCGCGATCGGTGAGCATTAGATACGTTTGCGTCAGCTCTCCAAACTCCTCTGCTATTTTGAATGGCAAGTAATCTCGATCAATTTTTACATCGGGAAAATCTATCTGATATTTGTCCATTACCTGCCTGCATTTCTTCGTCAATTCCTGTATATCGTTCATGGCTTTTTAGCTAGATTTTATCAGAGCCAGCTTCTTTTCGCGGCGCCAGCCCTTGATTTGTGCTTCGCGTTTTAAAGCTGAAGATCGATCCGGATGCTGTTCGGTGTAGATTATCTGCGAGACTTCCTGTGATTTAGTGTAGTGCCCGCCGCTGCCCGAGGAATGCTCTTTAAAACGCCTCGCGACATCGGTAGTTATTCCCGTGTACAACGAACCATTCTTGCATTCAAGGATATAGACAAAATACATACGCCCTTTGGCTTCGGTTATTCTAACCTACGCTCAGACTCGCCCTTCGTCGAAGACTCCTCAGGACTGCGTCGCTTCGCTCACTATGCCCTTCGTCGAAGACTCCTCAGGACTGCGTCGCTTCGCTCACTATGCCCTTCGTCCGCTTCGCTCACTATGCCCTTCGTCGAAGACTCCTCAGGACTGCGTCGCTTCGCTCACTATGCCCTTCGTCGAAGACTCCTCAGGACTGCGTCGCTTCGCTCCTTGCTGCCGGCCAGGGATTCGAACCCCAATAACATTCTCCAGAGGAATGTGTCCTACCTTTAGACGAGCCGGCAATAGGCAGAGAATACGCCATCGGGCGCGTTAATTCAATGCCGGAGCGCTCGATTTATCTCACGAAAAGGGGGCGGAAGAAGTTGATGGCCGCGGCCATGAGAGAGCTCGGCGAGAGGAGGCTTGTTTCTGGGGCGGCCCCTCCGCTATCGGTCGGGGCGGGGGCCGGAGCAGCCCCTCCGCTATCGGTCGGGGTTCCGGCCTCGGAGGCCGGAAGTGCCGGCGCAGGTGCGGCCCCTCCGCTATCGGTCGGGGTTCCGGCCTCGGAGGCCGGAAGCGCGGGAGCTGTCGCGCCACTTGATTCGCCGCCGCCAGACGAGCTGGATTCAGTTGTCGGCGGAGGCATCGTACCCTCTTGCGGAGGCATCTGGTAGCCCTCTGGCGGCATTTGACCTTGGTATCCCTCTGGCGGCATTTGGCCTTGATAGCCTTCCGGCGGACGCTGGCCATCGTACGGCATCGGCCCAGTCATTCCTTCCGGCGGCCGATACCCTTCGGGGGGCATTGTGCCTTCCGGAGGTCTCTGATACCCCTCGGGCGGCATTTGGCCTCGGTATCCCTCCGGAGGCATTTGTCCCTGATAACCTTCGGGCGGCATTGGTCTGTCTTCGCCGGATCCTTGCGGCGGCATCTGCCCCTCGGGGCCTCTTTGCATCCCCTGCTCGCCTTGCGGTCGCTGGCTCATGACTTGTTCGAAGCAGGCTTTCATCGTTTCGCCGATCTCCTGCGACGGCCGCACCGAGCCGCTCATGATCTGCGATGCCTTTTCTTCTCCGAGCTTTTCTTTAAGACACGCGGCTACCTCGGGCGGCGCGTTAGAAATGCTCTCGCGAAATCCTTTGTCTCCCTCTTCCATTCTCTTCATATCTTCCTCTGATATGAGCCCGTGCTCTTTGGCGAAGCTGAAGCAGATTTCTTGATTTTCCGGATTCTCACAAAAAGTCTCGCATTCTTCTCTGCGACAGCCGCCCGGTCCCTTCCCGCCCGTTTTCTTGGCCATCTCGTAATCTTTTTCAGACATGAAGCCCGCCGCTCTGCCGAACTCCACGCACTCATTGAAGTTTTCTTCTTGAGAGCAGTACGCGTCGCACTCTTCTTTGCCGCCGCAGGCGGGCGGCTTCGCCCCGTTCTTTATCGCCACAAGCATTTTATCCGCGTTCGCGGCCTCTTCCTCGCTCATGAGCCCCGCCTGTTTGGCGAATGTGATGCACACCGGCATGTTCTGAGGCTCCCTGCAGTACGAATCGCAGGCTTTCTTCCCGCCGCAGGGCGGCGGCGTGACTCCGTTCCTGATCGCGGCCTGCACCTTCTTCGCCTCGGCGAGCTCGTCCGGAGCCATCATGCCCGCTTCTTCTGCAAAAGAGATGCAGGCGTCGATGTGGCTCGTATCGTTGCAATACGATTCGCAGGAATCCTTGCCCGTACAGCCGCCCGGCCCCTTCGCGCCCGCGGCGATGAATTTTTTGGCCATCTGGACCTCCTCTTGCGGCATCAGATTATTCTTCTCGGCGAACGCGATGCAGGCTTCCATGTTCGCCGGCTCGTCGCAATAGGTCTTGCATTCCTCCTTGCTGCCGCAACCGCCGAGCTCCGCGACGGGAAACTGAATGGCAGCTTCGTTGACCTGCGCTCTTGCGGCAAGCCCGGAAAGCGCGAACACGAAAGCGCCGAGAACCAGCGCGGTATTCAGATATTTGGTAGTCATGGCGGAGGATTATTCGAACGGATTAGTCTTCACTTTGGTAAAAGGATTCGTCTTGGCGGTCGGGCTCACGTCCGGCGCCTTCTCAAGCGGGTTTTCCGTTCCATACTGAACTGGCGGTGTCGCCGCCGTCTCTGGCGGCGTCTCCGGCGTTCTGAAGAAATACCAGGCGCCCGCGACGACCAGCACTAGCACGAGCGCGGCGGCTAGGATGAGCAGTGATTTTTTGTCCATATAATAATAGCGCTGTTATTACTTCAGTATATCGCTTGAAACAGCCGACAAGCGCGCAATCAACCGCTATTCGAAACGGATCCGGAATCCTCCTTCGAATCGCCGGCATAGATAGTGAGAAGAGCGAAAAGAAGGCTGAGCGACAGAGGGCCGAGCAAGACGCCGACCGGGCCGAAGAAAAGTATGCCGCCCAGGACCGCGAGCAGGATGAGGAGCGGGTGCAGCCGCATCCCTCGCCCGATGAGCCTCGGGCCGAGCAGGTTATCAATAAGTCCGACTGCGAACGTCCCCCAGACAAGCAGTCCGACCGCAGGAATGGTCGAACCGGTAATGAAAAGGAAGGCGACGGCGGGCAAGAAGACGAGAGCGGTCCCTATGCCGGGAACAAGCGCGGCGACCGCCGTCACTGTCCCCCAAAGCGCGGCGTGCGGCACGCCGAAAAGAGCGAAACCGACCCCGGCGAGCGCGCCCTGAATAAGCGCTATCATCAAACTGCCTTTGACGACCGAATTGACCGCGCGAGAGAGATGCTCGAGGATCGCTTCGTCCTCGCTGTCCGTGAGCGGCGAAAGTTTGACGAGAGCTTCGCGCACCCGCGTTCCGTCTCTAAGAAGATAGTACAGCGCGATAAAGAAGATAAAGAGCGAAAGGAGGAATCCGGAAATTCCCGAGAATATCGCTCCCGCATGCTCCACGAGCCACTCGAGCGCCGTTCTCGCGTACGTATCGATATTCGCGGACACAGTGCGAGAGAAGTCCTCGAATCCTGGCACGAGATCGCCATAAGTCGCATTCAGCCGGAGAAAGAACTCGGCGATGGCGTTTCTCCCGCTCTGCGACTCAAGCGAGACGAACAGATCGCGCGCCTCGTTGGCAACGAGCGCGCCGATGAGCGCGAGCGGCAGAAGGATGACGAGGACGCTCGCTACTACCGTAATGAGCGCGGCAACGCTCGGCCAATCGCCGAGCAGCTTGGAAATTCTTTTGCAGGGCTCCCGCAAAACGACGGCAAAAACCGCCGCGAGCGCTAAAGGCTCGAGAAACGGCCTGAATATGAGAGCGGTCAAGGCAATCGCTCCGATAAGTAGGGAGAGAAAGAAGTAGGGCCGGAGCCGTTCGCTCTGCATAGGTAAAGTATAGCAAGCTGTCAGGACGTTGCCGCCAGCCACATACTGTAGTATGTTGCGGCCAGAAGTCATCCTGAAAGGAGGTTTCAAGTTGAAAAAAGGCCACAATATGCCCTGCAACCCGTTTGTAATGGGACCGCTGCCGGAGCCGTCTCGAGAAGAGATCGTGCGCCGGGCGTCTGAGTGGGCACACGAGATCAATGAGAAGGCCGCGCGTCAGAAGCAGCCGCGGGTCGAGAAGATCCAAGACCACCACCTGAGCGACGCACCCGCGTTGCGCGTAACGCGGCGTAAGGCGCGTCGTACAGGCCAGCGTCGTATCGTCGCGCCGCGCATCACCATCAGATGCGGCTGCTGCATCGCGAAGCTCGAGATCCGACCCGACGCGGACCCGACCGGACGGCCGACGGACAAGCTCGAGATCAACGGCGTGAACGGCACGATCGACCAGTGGCGGCAAGTGCTTCTGCCGTTGCTCGGGATGCATTACCAGCCGCAGCCGTTCGGCGGCCCGCACAAGATCTGACCGGCCGATTCACTCGCCCGCGCCTCCGGCGCGGGCGGTTCAAATTTACGGATATTTTAAGTCCCCACTTCCGGAAACTGCATATCAAAGATACGCGACGGTCGTCTATTATCTTTGATATGTCTGTGCAACATATCCGCTTTTCTTTTTTCCGTTTTTCATACTGTATCCGCAGGAAATCGCGCGGCGTGCAGGGCCTCGAGCCTTGCCAGATATGCGAGCGCGCCCGCCCTATCCGGCTCGGGAAGCGCGGCGACAGCTTCTCTGATCTTATCCGGGTCGTAATTGCGCTCCCCGTTCCTAAGCCAGGTTTTAACGGTATCCACGTAACGCGCCGGCTTATCCGCTTCGGCGATATAGTTGCTTGGCTTACTGTCGAGCTTTACGCCGAGCGCAAAGAGCCCGTCTTTCACGGCGTCATTTTGCCTGAATGTGCTCTCGCCTCCGAACACGCGCTCCCGCTCGACGGCGTTCGGTTCCGTCGTTCGTGCGGATATATCGGGCACCAGCTCAGGATGCAGGAGATGCAATATCTTGGTCAGATAAAACTCCGCTTTCGCCTCTTCCGCGCTTTCTGCGGATTCTTTCATGATCCCCACGACCTTGTCGGGATCGTTCGGCGAGACGAACACTTCCTTTTCCCTCCCTTCGCCGAGCGGCTCAATATTTTTCCCCATATATGACTCTCGTCTGAATTTCTCCATGGTATGTTCGCCTATAAAAGCAGATTATCATAAGGGATGATGAAACACATCGCGATCATGCGTAAGTCCTGGGGGCTTACTGAAAAAATTCTATCAGGCGAGAAAAAGATAGAATCCAGGTGGTATGCCATGCGCTGCGCGCCGTGGGATAGGATAAAAGCGGGAGATACGGTTTATTTCAAGAATTCCGGCGAACCGATCACTCTCAAAAGCACGGTCAAAAAAGTGCTGCAATTTGCTGACTTGACACCGGCGCGCGTGAAAGAGATATTAAGAATTTACGGCAAAGCAGACGGGCTCGAGAGGAGAAGTCTTTCGAGTTTTTATGAGAGATTCAAGAATAAAAAATACTGTCTGCTTGTCTTTTTAGAAAATTCGCGATCGGTAAAGCCGTTCGATATCGACAAATCCGGTTTCGGCGCGATGTCCGCCTGGATCACCGTAAGGAACGTATCGAGGATTACGAAGGTTCGCGCAGAACCCACTCGGAGAACGTCATCTTTATAAAATCCTTATCGCGGATGCCGGCGAGCTCATACACTTGCGTGGCCGAACAGATGTGCTTGTTCGCCGGTTCAATTCCCAGCTCTTGAGCCGCGCGAGGCGCTGTTTATATGCGAGCTTCACTCTATCGCCCTCCTTGCGCAACCGAATCCAAGCCGCCTTTTTATCGAGCGGAAAACCGGGAAAATCGAACGTGGTCGAGCTGAAAAGTTGTTCCCCCAGAAACTCTGCTCCTCTAGCCTCAAGCTTCTGCGAAATATCTTGCGGATCGATATGGAGGAACTTTGCCTCTACTTCGAGTGCCATAAGTCCATCATATTATAAGCGATCACAAGATGATGACTGTCTTGCCCGTGAAGGCCGATTGGATCCGAACAAGGCCGTTGCCTGACACTATCTTGCCGATCACGGCCGCATTTCTTGTTTTCATGATGATCTCTGCCGCTTCGCGTTCGGGAACTGAAAGCACGAAACCGATGCCACAGTTAAAGGTCGTGTACATCTGCTTGTCTGAAACGCCCCGCTCGAAAAGTTCGCGGAATATGGCGTGGGGCTGAAGTTTGCTCGGGTGGCTTATAATGGCATCTGCGTCTTTGAGCAAATCCTTGAGCTTCGTGAAGGCCCCGCCGGTGATATGCATCATGCCGTGTATCTCGTATTTCTTGAGAAATCCGCGGATCGTATCGAGATAGATGCTAGTCGGCCGGATAAAATCAGCGCGCCATTCATTCTTACCGAATAGGCCGCGCACTTTCGTAAAGCCGTTCGAATGAAGGCCGGAGCTTTCCAAACCGATCAGAACGTCGCCGCGCTTAAAACGATTGGTTCGCGGCTTCGGAAGGAAGCTTGCCATAACGATGCCGATATCAAGCGCCTCCACATTGTCATGATGGGATGTCTCGCCGCCCGTGATCGCGACCTTATATTTGCGGCACAGTGCGGTAAGCGCTCGAATAATCTCCAATATAGCCCGCTCCCCCACCTCTGGCACGACAATGTGGTCTTGGAGCCCGTATGGTATGGCTCCAGCCATCGCGATATCGTTCGCGTTCATTGCAAACGCGTCAATAACCGCATTCTTGAAACTTCTTTTGCGCCAGTGGTAGACGCCCTTTGTTCCGATGCCATCGGAATGATGGACTTCCGGACCTTTGAATTTCTTAGTAATGACCGGGTAGGTGCCGGCGCGTATCGAAACGTACGGCGTTTGCCAGGTACTTTTGTTCAATCGGAGTATCTTGCGCTTATAGGGCTTCGAGGGATCATACATGATACGATTATTTCTTTCTCGCAAGTCTCCCGACAGCTTTCCTAACGACTGCTGATACCAAATGCTTTTTCTTTTTCTGCGCGACTGCCGCTTTCAGGAATTCTGTGAAGAGCGGGTGCGGCGCGAGCGGGCGCGCCTGGAGCTCGGGGTGGAATTGCGTCCCGAGCATGAAGGGATGCTCCGCACGCGGCAATTCCGCTATCTCCATGAGTACGCCGTCCGGTGAAGTGCCGGAGAAGACGAGGCCGGCCGCCTCGAGCTTTTTCACATAGGCCGGATTGATCTCGTAGCGATGGCGGTGTCGCTCTTCGATAAGCTCTTTCTTATACGCCGCGCGCGCCATCGTCCCCTTCTTGAGGTAGGCCGGATAGGAGCCGAGCCGCATGGTGCCGCCGTACTTGTTATCGGCTAAATGCTTCTTCTGCTCGAGCATCACGTCTACTATAGGATCTTCGGAATTTTTCTGGATTTCAGTAGTGTGCGCGCGCTTCAAACCGAGGACATGGCGCGCATATTCGATCACCATGAGCTGCATCCCGTAGCAGAGGCCGAAGTAAGGGATTTTGTGCTCGCGCGCGTATTGAATGGCCCTGATCTTCCCTTCTATCCCGCTCTCGCCGAAGCCGCCCGGCACTATAATGCCGTGATAGCCGGCCAGTGCCGCGAGCGCCTTCGCGCCGCCCCTGCCTGCCGGCAGGCAGGCTTTTTCAATATCTTTTGAATTGACCCAGCTTATCTTCGCTCGCTGGCCGAGCGCCGCGGCCGAGAATTTTATTGCCTCGATGACCGACAGGTACGCGTCCGAGAGCACGAAATCGCCCGTATCAAAATATTTTCCCACTATCGCGATCGAGACTTCCGGCGCAGTCTTGTTCATGGCCGCCTTCACGAATTTGCTCCATTTGGAGAGATTCGGCTTCTTCGCGCTGTTTAAATGAAGCGCCTCGAGTAACATCTCGCCGATCTTGTCCTTCTCGAAGTTGAGCGGCGCCTCGTAAATAGACTTGATATCCGGTGCCGAGATCACATGATCCTTGCGGACGTTGCACCAGATCGCGAGTTTCTCCTTGCGCTTCTCGTCCACCGGCTCCTTGGAGCGCGCGATAATGAAATCCGGCTGTACGCCGTAGGAATTGAGATCCCGGACGGCCGTCTGCGTCGGCTTCGTTTTCATCTCTCCCAGAGTGCCAGGGGTCGGCAGATACGAAACCATGACGAACAACACGTCCTCTGGGCGCTGCATTTTGAGTACCCGCGCCGCCTCGATAAAGAGCGCGTTCTGGAAATCGCCGATCGTTCCGCCGATCTCGATGACCGAGATGCGACTGCCGTTATACGAAGCCGCCGCTTCGATGCGGCGGATGATCTCATCTCGGATGTGCGGAATCGCCTCCACGCATTTGCCACCATAGCCCAGCGCGCGCTCGCGGTTGATAACGGCCTGGTAGACCATGCCGCTCGTCATGTAGTCGTCGTTCGTGAGATCGCGGCCGAGAAACCGCTCGTAATTGCCCATGTCCTGGTCTGTCTCGAGCCCGCTCTTTAAGACGAACACTTCGCCGTGCTCGGTGGGATTCATCGTGCCGGCGTCTACGTTGAGATAGGGATCTATCTTCACCAGATTTACCGGGTGGCCGCTCTGCTCGAGAATCAGGCCGATCGAGCTGACTGCGACCCCCTTCCCTACGCCGCTCATCACCCCGCCTAAGACGAATATGTACTTATGTCCGTCGCGCGCCATACCCCTCAAACCTTCAGGTACTTGCGGATAGCAAATATCGACGCGATCGCGCCGAGTACCATGCCCGAGCTTACGAGCACGGAGAAGAAGAGGACGAAATGTCTGCCGTAATATTGCGCGACATTGAAGCCGTTGAACCAGTTAGACGTCTTTACGCCGGCATACCAGGAGAGAGGCCAGAAGATGATAAGTATGAGAATTGAGGCGATTACGCCCGTGATGACCCCTGTGACTACGAACGGCCCCCTAATGTAGGAATTAGAGGCGCCCATGAGCCGCATGACGGCGATCTCATCGCGCGCGGTATATATCGCGAGCCGGATGGTCGCGAAGGCAATAAGGATCGAAGCTATGGCGAAGAGGGTGACCACCGCGAATCCTATATCGCGGGTCGCCCGAATAGCTAACGTGAGCCGATCGATAACTTCCTTATTCTGCCAGTAATTAACGCGGCTGATGATCGAAGCTCCGCCCGCCGAGAGCGTAGGCGAGGCTTCCAGAAAATTGACGATGCTCTCGTATTCGGAGGGATCCTTGGCGCGCACCTCAAGCGAGGCGGAGAGCGGGTTGCCGCCGAGCTCATCGAGGGCCTGGAGCGTCAGCTGGTCGGTGGCGTGCCGGGCGCGGAAGGAGGCGAGATTCTCTTCGGCGGAGGAGTAAGAAACGCTGCGCACCTGCGGCAGTTTCTCGAGCTGCTCTTTCACTCCGAGGATCTCTCCTTCGGCCGCCGTCGTGATGAAATATGCAGTCACGTCCACCTTGTCTTTGATGATGGTTAGCGTGTAGGAGAGCAGGGCGGAGAGGAAGATCAGGGAACCGATGATGCCGAGCGTCACGGTCATGATTAGTACGGTAGCCGCCGAGACGGCGCCGCCGCGCGCGAAGTTCTTCGCTCCGCTCCCCAGCACGCGCCGCATCACCATCCAGTTCATACCCGGTTAGGACAACATGGCATTGCTCCTCGTATCAACTGTTCGGCAATGCTCATTACATCTAATAATAGCCGGCCACTGGTGCTTTCCACAATTGCTGGGAGCGAAGATACGATGCCATGTTGTCCTACCGGGCATAGGCTGATTCTACAAGACATACTTGCCTTTCGCATCATCGCGCACTACCTTCCCCCGATCCATGGTGACGACGCGCTTGCCGACTGCGTCCACGATGCCCTTATTGTGCGTAGTGATGATGATAGTCGTGCCGAGCTCGTTTATCTTCTTCAGGATCTCCACAACCTCATACGCGTTGATGGGGTCGAGGTTGCCCGTCGGCTCATCGGCCACCACCAGATCCGGCTGGTTGATGATGGCCCGCCCGATCGCGATGCGCTGCTTCTCGCCGCCCGAGAGCTGGTCCGGGAAGTGCCGGGCCTTGTCGCCCAGATTGACGAGCTCGAGGATGTACGGGACGTCGCTCGCGATCTCGTCGTCGGTGCGACCGATGGCCTCCATTGCGAATGCGATGTTCTCGTAGGCAGTCTTGTTCGGAATGAGGCGGAAATCCTGAAATACCATGCCTATCTTGCGGCGATAATGGTGCAGGGCGGACGATGGCAGGTCGTTCACGTTGATCGACTCGAAAAATACCGAGCCGTCCGATGGGCGTTCTTCGGCCAATAGAAGCTTCAGGAGCGTTGTTTTGCCCGCTCCGGAGTGCCCGACTATCGAGACGAATTCCTTCGGGGCGACCGAGAGAGTAATGTCCTCGAGCGCAATAGCGTCTCCGTAGCGCTTCGTAACCTTGTCGAAATAGATCATACCCTAGAGAACTAGAGGCCGGAGACTAGTGACTGGAAAGAAAACATGCAATTAGATTATAACGCACCCGCCACGGCGGCGTCTACAAATTCGTCCAGATCGCCGGCGAGGACCGAGTCGGGATCGTGCGATTCGTGCTCCGTACGGTGGTCCTTGACCATTTTGTAAGGATGGAGGACGTAGGAGCGGATCTGGCTGCCCCACTCGTTGGCTGTGGTCGCGGCCACCGAGCGCCCCTTCTGCTCCGCTTCGCGCGCCGCTTCGCGGCGCGCGAACAATTTAGCCTTGATAAGCTCAAGCGCCTTCTCGCGATTGGCGAGCTGACTGCGCTCGCTCGAGACATGCGCGGAGACATTGGTCGGCTTATGGAGGATGCGCACCGCCGTTTCGCGCTTATTGACGTTCTGGCCGCCCGCGCCGCCCGAGCGCGCGAACTGTATCTCAAGTTCTTCTGTTGGTAGTTGGATGTTTTCTGTTGGAAGCACTTCAGGGAGCACTTCGACGAGCGTGAAAGAAGTCTGGCGCTTCGCGTTCGCATTGAATGGCGACTGGCGTACGAGCCGATGCACTCCCGCCTCGTGCTTTAAACGCCCGTAGGCGCCGGCGCCCGAAATCTCAAGCAGCAAGTTGCGATAACCGCCATGGTCGTTCTCGTTGGCATGTAGCTCCCGAACCCGCCACCCTTTCTTCCCCGCGTAGCCTTCGTACATGCGCCGAAGCATCCGCGCGAAATCCTCGGCATCGTCGCCGCCGGCACCAGCGAGGATAGCGAGAGTCGCATTTCCGCTGTCGTGCGGGTCGCCTCCGCCAGCCGGCGGACCCGCCTTTAAGCTCTGGTATTCCTGCACGAGGGCCTGTGCCGTCCCTTTATCCAGCCAAAAATCGGGCGACGCCATCATCGCTTCGAGCTCCTTGAGCCTCTCTTCCCTGTTGGCCATAGACCTAGATTATACCACGTTTTTGGCACATAGTGGACAATCTTATTGACAGATAGTATAATTATAATCGGCTGTACATTCGTGCGATCGAGAGGAGGTGAGCCAGATGGCAATCGCACGCGGACCCGACCGCGGCGCAGTCATGACCTGTGTATTATCTCCGACGCGCATTCTGCTCGTGAAGGAAGCGCACCGGTCGGGGGCTATGTGGAAGCTGCCCGGCGGCTCCGTCTCTCAGGGGGAGAGCATTATCGAAGCCGCCCGCCGTGAGGTCCTTGAGGAAGCCGGTCTTGAGCTCTCGGGACTCACCCTCCATTCAGTGGAGCAACGGGGAGCGGCATATCGGCCATTCCTATGCATCGCCTGCGTCTCGGAAGAGAAGCTGAACGAGCACGCGCTCGTAGGTGATGAGGACGGACAGCCGACCATCGTCGCGACCTTCGGACATGAGGCTGTCCGGCTCATGAAGGATGTTCTCGAGCCGCACCGAGTTCTCATCGACGAAGCGATGCGGTGGTGCGGCACGCGGGCTCTCAAAAGTGCGGGCTGACAGTCGGTTTCGACCGCTGCAGCCCGCATTTCGCTTTAATACGTAGAATTTTGGAGCCGCCCCGGAGAATCGAACTCCGGACCTTCGCGTTACGAATGCGATGCTCTACCATCTGAGCTAGGGCGGCGGACTGCAAAAATATAACACAGATCATTATTGAGCAAGTGCTTTCTATTACGGCCATTGCTGCACAGAATTCCAGGCCTGTGGATTGACCGGGAACAGCTATTCTGAGTGGTATCATTTATCCCTATGGAAATTACACTCGCCCAACCTGAACAATCAATGACCTTGCATTCCGATGATCCCTCCGCGGTGTTGGAAGGCATTTTAGAGCAGGCAGTGATGCTCGGTGCCTCTGACATTCATCTCGATCCGGTTCCAAACGGCATGGTAGCACGCATACGCGTCGATGGGTTACTGTACACGCTCGGCCAGTTCGAAAAAGTCTCGCCCGAATCCGTCACCTCGCTTATCAAAGTTTCGGCGAAGATGGATATCGTCGAAAAACGCATGCCGCAGGACGGACATTTCGAATTTCTCTATCCGCAGAGCAATCAAGTGGTCGGCTTTCGCGTGTCGACAACTCCGACGGTTTATGGCGAGGCAGTCGTGCTACGCCTGTTGAATCGAAACAGCGTGGCAGAAACTATGGACAACATTGGCTTTACGCCGGAGCAGCTTGAAACTGTAAAGAAAATTATTTATTCCCCATACGGGATTATTATCATCACGGGGCCGATGGGGAGCGGCAAAACGACGCTATTGTATCTATTCCTGCGAACGCTCAATAATACCCAGCTTAATATCATAACACTAGAAGACCCGATCGAATACCAAATTCCTGACTTTCGCCAAATGCAAGTTAACGAGACCATCGGGTGGAGTTTCGCAAAAGGCATGCGGGCAATCGTGCGCCAAGATCCGGACATCATAATGCTCGGCGAGATCCGCGATTCGGAAACAGCAATGATGACGTTTCAGGCGGCATTGACCGGCCGTTTGGTTTTCTCGACATTCCATACTTTTGACATACCCGGAATAATCATCCGCCTGATAGAAATGGGCATCCCGCGCTCGGTTGTCTCGCACGCGCTTACCGGCGTTATTTCTTCGCGGCTCGTACGCAAGATATGCAGCGCCTGCGCTGAAGACGTACCTGCGATCGAAAGCGATCTAAAGCTTCTTGGATTGCCTGCAGGGGAATATATGCTCAAACGCGGGAAAGGATGCGAAGTTTGCCACGGTACCGGCTACGCCGGCCGTACCGGCCTATTCGAAGTCGTTCATTTCGACGATGAGATAAAGGAGAATGTGATGCAGAGCAATCCGGCTGTTTCTCTGCGCGATCTGCTTAAAACAAAAGTGCATCCGGCCATGCGTCAGATCGCGGTAGACAAAGTGATGCAGGGCATCACGACTCCCGCAGAGTTCATGCGGGTCATCGGATTGTAGTTGTATCTGCATTGCCGCCGGCGGAATTCCTTTGGGTTTGATTTTGGAGCCGAGACCCGGGATTGAACCGGGGACCTGCGCCTTCGCTTTCACCTCTTTTTTTAACCACATAAAGAGGGCTAGACTGTATCTTTGTCCGCAAGGGACACCCTTGTCAGTCGTTCGGGCCCGCTAATGACTCGGGCCACGGTCTCGGCTCGTGGAGCTATTGACCGTTATTCGGGATTCGCGATTTTCTTGCGAAAATCGTGGGCAGGGTTTGCGACCCACCATGGCGCTGCTCTACCAGCTGAGCTATCTCGGCGAGCGAGGAAGCATAAATATGCGTCCTCACATGTTTATGCTCTCCGAGCGAGCCAGAGAAAAGCGTGCAAGCAACGCTTATCGCGGCAGGCCCGAATAGCACTAGACGCATACTAGCTAAATTCCCGCGTTCTATCAATTTTTGTTCGGAGTAGAGGTATACTCTCCTTTATGGACATCCTTTCGCATCATGAAAAGGTAAAGCGCCCGTGGGGAGAATTCGAGCAGTTCACACTGAACGAGCAGACCACCGTGAAGATACATACCATCGCCGCCGGGGAGGCTTGGAGCCTGCAGACGCACGAAAACCGCGATGAATTTTGGCGCGTGCTCAAAGGGTCCGGCACGATCCGCATCGGCGAAGCAGAGCGCGAGGCGCACGAGGGCGATTCTTTCTCATGCCCACGTCACACCGCGCACCGGGTCACCGGCGGCACCGGCGGCATCATGCTTCTCGAAATCGCCTTCGGCGAATTCGACGAAGAAGATATCAAACGGCTCGCGGACCGTTATCACCGTGCATAACGCACGGGCCTTACATTAAGTTTGCATTAATGCTAGAATGCCTGCGGCCCAAGTTCCTTGGGAAACGCGGCTTAACCGCAACCCACTTTGAAGAGCGAGGCATGGAAGATGGCGTGTGAAATTCGGACGTGCCTGGAGTGCGGAATCGAGATCCCGCGGAAAAGGATCGATGCGGTGTCCGACGCAACGCGCTGCAAGTCATGCGAGGAGAAGGCGCCCATCGTCCGCCCGAAGGTGCCGGTGACCGCGCTCGCCTTCGGCGAGCTCGACTATCCCGAAGGCCTGATCGCCCATCTCGCTCGGTAGCACGTCCCCTCCGCTTCCCGAGAGCCGCGACCCAGTCGCGGCTCTCACCCTTTTTATGCCGGTTGCGGCTCTCCGCAATAGGCGCAGCGTTTCGCCTTGATAGGAATTTCGCTCAAGCACTCCGGGCATTTTTTATTTGCGGGATCGGCTGGCTTCTGGCGCCGCTTCAGCATATCCGTGAGCTTGTTCATCGGCAGTACGATAAGGAAATAAATCACGAGCGCAATGATAAGGAACGTAACGGCCGCATTTATCACATCCCCTATCGCGAACGTACTGCCGCCCGCCGAAACCTTAAAAGTGGAAAAATCAGGAGCCTGAAAAATTGCGCCTACAAGGGGCGTGATTATGCCTTTTACGAGCGTGTTCACGATGTCGTTAAAGGCGGCGCCTATAGCGATGCCGACCGCCAGATCCACCACATTCCCCCGCAGAATGAATTTCTTGAAGCCTTCCATTGCTACAGCTTATCTCAGTCTGAGAAAAATTATGTTATGCGTGCCCACCCGCTATTCGTACTCCATCGTAGCTGGCGGCTTCTGGGTGATGTCGTAGAAAACACGGTTAACGCCTCGCACTTTATTGACTATTGCGCTCGAGATGCGCTCGAGCAGCGGCGCAGGAATTTTATGCCAATCCGCGCTCATGGTGTCGACGGAATCTACCGCGCGAAGCGCGATGGCATATTCGTACGTTCGAGCGTCCCCCATTACGCCAGTCGTCTTTACCGGCAAGAGCGCGGCAAATGCCATCCAGATCTTTTCATACTCGCGCGCCGCATGCAGTTCTGCGAGGAAGACGGCATCCGCCTCGCGCGCTATGCGCAGGCGCTTCGCCGTTACCTCGCCCACGATGCGTATGGCGAGGCCGGGGCCGGGAAATGGATGGCGGAAGAGCAGTTCGCGAGGCAGGCCGAGCGAGAGGCCGACCCGGCGCACTTCGTCTTTGTATAGATCTTTGAGGGGCTCGAGGATCTGAAAGCCGAGTTTCTCGGGCAGAGCGAGATTATGATGGCTCTTGATCTTCGCGGCAACGCCCGAAGTCGAGGCCGATTCGATGCGGTCGGGATAAATGGTTCCCTGCGCCAGATAGGCTATCGGGTATCGCCTTAATTCGGTGCGGATAGCTTTCTCAAACGCCCCGATAAATGCATGGCCGATGATTTTTCTCTTTTGTTCCGGATCGATTACGCCCTTGAGGCGCGAGAGGAACGCGCGGCTGGCATCGACGACATGTAGCTTCTTGAAACCGTGCCTTCTTAAATATCCGGAAACTTGCGCGACCTCGCCTTGGCGCAAGAGACCGGTGTCGACGAACACGGCATGGAGGCGGTTCCCGATCGCGCGATGAATAAGGGTAGCGGCGACGAGCGAATCGACGCCGCCTGAAATGCCGACGACGACATGTTGATCGCCCACTTCCCTCTTTATCTGACCCACGATGTCTTTTGCGACCGAGGCGATCCTCCAATTCTTCTTTGCCTTGCAGGCTGCAAATAGGAAATTCTTGAGCATTCGCGGCCCGTTCGCGGTATGCGTAACCTCCGGATGAAACTGAATACCGAACAGACTCCTTTTGCGATCTGCAAAAGCGGCGTTCGGACAGGACGCGGTTGCCGCCGTTCTCTGGAAGCCGCTTGGCAATGTTATGACTTGATCCCCATGCGAGAACCAGACAATTTGCCGCCGCGAAAGGCCCGAGAACAGGCCGCGTTTATCGCCAAGCAGGAGCGCTTCTTTCCCAAACTCGCGCGTTCTCCCCTTCTCCACTTTGCCGCCGAGCATCTGCGCCAAGACCTGATGCCCGTAGCAAATGCCCAGGATTGGGATGCCGAGCGTGAATATTTCTTTATCGGGACGCGGGCTGCCTTTTTCCAGCACCGAGGCGGGGCCGCCCGAAAGAATGAGGCCGGCCGGCTTGAGCTTCGCGATTTCCTGCGCCGGCGTATCGAACGGCACAATCTCAGCCTTGACGCCGAGATCCCTGACACGCCGCGCGATAAGATGGGCGAACTGGCTCCCGAAATTGAGTACGAGGATCATAAAGAATTATAGCACCCAGCCTTGTTCGGCGGCCGAAGTTGAAAATGAGATACAGGAATTATCTCCGTACTTTAGAGCTCATTATGAAACCCTCGATCATTTTTAAGACTGCGTGTTTCAAAGCCGGGTTACTTCGAGCCACTTCCTTGGAAAATTCGTATAAAGCATCATTGGTCGCCGAGCGCAGCCGCAAATTCCTCTCTCGGGATGACATAGGCGCGGCCTACTTTTTCCGCATGAATGGCGCCGGAGCGGATTTTCCTAAACACCGCCACCCGGCTCACGCCGAGAGTATGCGCAAGTTCAGCCACCGAAAAGAAGCGCTTGTCTGGCAAAACGGCCTTATTTTTAGGCATTATAGACAGGTTAGCATATGTTAACCATTCAAATCAATGTGTTAACAATTGTTCAATCTTGCTTAGCGGTGCACGGGAATAGAACGAACATTTAAATCAATCTACTCGCAAAATCTCCATGAATAAAATCGCGAATGAGTTGGATCTCATGAGCTACGAAGTGATCGACCCGCGGATCCTTCAATTCGTAATGATGGCGTTCGAGCCAAACCGAACAGACCGAATGATGCAAGCGCGCTCGGAGCCCCTCGCGGATCTCATCCCTGCTCATCGGGCATACAGAGGTGTATCCGGATATCACTTCGCATGCGGATTCTCGGCCGCTCGGTTCCGCGTAGCCTTCTGAAAAGCTTATATACAGAATGGCCCTCCCAAGCTCATATGCTCGCGGCGCCATGCAAGCCTTCTCCCAATCACATACTTCGATAATATTTCTGCGCTTCTTGTCAATGAGCAAATTACCCGCATGGTAATCGCCGTGCGTCAAAGTCTCGTTTGCAAGACTCGTCCCCAAATCAACTTCAGGTATGAGAGCCCGCTTGAGATCGATATACGCAAGAAATTCTTCATCGATCTTTTCCGTATGCCGCATTTCCTGTATCCGCGCCTTATACTCGACAAGCTCCTTAGCTATATCGTCTTTCGGTGTAACCTTGAGGCGTCGCTTCGTCAGCGTGTCTGGAATATTCTGGCTTCCGGCTCGGTGAATTTCTCCAAGCAAAATGCCCATATTCCGATAATCCGCGAGAGAATACTTATGCGACCGGTCACTCTCGATGAATGGATAGACTGAATAGGCGACACCATCATACACGGCAAACTTCTCAGCATCTTTCGTCGCACACATGCACACAGCAGGAATACCGCGTTCGCGCATCAGCTCTTCGACAAGTGCCGTGGCCGGGAGCCTGTCTTTCGCCTTGTCGCGAACCTGTTTTATGAAAAACTTCCCTACGCTCGTTTCAAGGATATAGTTTCTATTCAAAACGCCTTCGGTGCTTTCGGCAATCGAGACGACATCGCCGAGACGGAAGTCCTTCCGGAGTACGGCAAGGTGATTCGGATTCATCTGCTACATAGTAGCAGTCCGGTCCAGATGAATCTGCTCAGCAGGTTCATTATGTATGGCCTAGAGACTGTTGTTTCCGTATAGTAACATATGTTACTATACAAATTATGGATAAAAGAATTTACTCCACTATCGAAGCCGCTAAAATCCTGCAAATAAGCCGAATTGAAGTGTTTAGAAGGATAAAAAGGGGCAAATTAAAGGCCGAAAAGGTCGGCAGGAACTATGTCATCGCCGAGAACGCCCTTCTAGAAGCACTGGGGCAATTAGTTGGGCCCTTAAAGAAACAAAAAATAGAGAGAGCCGTTGAAAGGGCCGTTAAGGAATACGGTAAGACTTTTAAGAAACTCGCCGAAGAATGAGGACTAAGATCATTACACTGGCAGAGGTTGAATTTACAGCTTTCACTCTGGCAAAGGAATTAATGGCCTATAGTGAACCTATTCCAGACTTTGGAACGCGATTCCCTAACATTCTTGAGAGCTGCCTAAATACTCCATTCACGAAATTCAGCAGAAAGCATCTTTACAGAGGATTAATAGGCAAAGCCAGTATTCTTTTTTATCTGATGATCAAAAATCATCCATTCCAGAACGGAAACAAAAGAATAGCTATTATGACTTTGTTGGTCTTTCTGTCTAATAACAATAAGTGGCTCGCGATGTCTCAACACAACCTGTATAATTTTGCCGTTGGCATAGCGAGAAGCAAATCTTCTTCACGAGAAAATGTTCTGCAGAATATCCATAACACGATCGAGAAGTATCTAACTAACTTTGATTCAGACTGAATCTAAGTACGGCCTATTGGACTATGGTAGAACCGTCATTAGGTTTGGGCCTCGACAGGTGGAGCGAGAAGTGGGTCGGTATCATTGAACCAGAAATAGAAAGAGAGAACGGCTACGACTAAAAAAGTCAGCTCGAACCGATCGATCGAGACGAAGAACATCGCGAGTAGGAAAACAACGACCCGCCCGAGGATAGTCGGGATCTCCCGCAGGACCAAGAATTGCGCGTCCGAACTGCGGGCCCGGTTGAGCATGACAGCTCCATATGCGCTTGCGAAAATCCCAAGCGCAAAACCTCGAAGTGCGGTTACCGTGTATAAGAATGCCGGCGCAGGAGCAATGGTGGCGACTGCGTATGAGGCAAGCCACATGACCGAAGTCGCTACGGCGCCGAAGCGCATGATTGCCTTCTTGTTCCGCGTATCAATAGATATGCCTGTTAGATAGGTTACGAGCATTCCGACGATGCCTGTGATAACACCTAGCGCGCCAATGTCGAGAATGGTGAGAGCTGTTATGAAGATGAATAGCGACCATATGACCTGCGCGTCTTGGCCGAGGTTGTCGAAAATTTCAGGAATAATAAATCGTTTATATCTTCGAGCTATACCTTTGATGGCGGTCCATGAAAATTGGAAGTTAGTTTTTTCCTGCCTAAGCGATAAAACAGGAAACACGGAAATGACTATGAATCCGAAAGCCACAGAAAAAAGTACCGGATAGCCTAAAAGTACGATTAGGAGAGCGGCGATTCCCGGAACAAGGATTCCGGCGGCAGAACCTACATTCGACATAAATGCGAGAGAAGAGCCGATGCTTTTGTCGTCGGTCGTGCGTACCGTAAAGATATTGTACGGAATCCAGAAAAAAGCCGCCTCCAGCCCGCTTATGAAAGCCACTGCAAACAAGAGAGACGGTTGTGTCGGCAGTAATAAAAGGCCGGAAAATACTAGTGCGACGAGCGGGATGCGAATGTACCAGCATCGCACAAGCCCGATCCTATTCGATGCAAATACGACAAGAAACGAGCTTATGAGAAGCGAGACGTGATGAACTAGTAGCCACGCAATGACGGAGATGGGAGGAAAACCCAGCTCAAGCAGGTAAATGGGGATGAAAATGCCCACGAGTCCCGTGCCAATTCCAGACAGAGTGTTCATCGCCACTACCTTATGGAAATCGGTTAACCGCATTGAGATAGCATAGCAGTACCAGGGTACGAGGGACGGGCTTGGTCGGGATAATTTGCTCGCCGACGCTCGCAGATTTTAAAGCAAAATCCGGCTCACCGCCGGATTTTGCTGACTGCGCGGCTGATGGGTGATGATCCCACGACCTCCGCCGTGACAGGGCGGCGCTCTACCGTTGAGCTACAGCCGCATGTACTAACTTAATGCGGACGATTTCATCCTACCAAAATCCTATCAAAATGTCGCGGTGCCGGTAAATGGAATCGAACCATTGTTTAAGGCTTATGAGTCCTTCGTTCTACCATTGAACTATACCGGCTTGTCTCGCCGAAGCCTTGGCAAAGGCGGACGATGCCAAAACACTATCAGACTACGCTGGAAACTCAACGACAAAGGTTGAACCTTTGCCGGGACCCTCGGATTCGGCCCGGATCGTCCCGCCGTGCGCATCAACTATTTTCTTCGCTATGTAGAGGCCGTAGCCGGTGGAATGGACGTTCACCCGCTGCGACTCCTTACCGTGCCCGCCTTCGGTGAAGAGATGCCTCTTGTCTTCTTCATCAATGCCGACTCCGGTGTCTTTCACGGCGAAAATCAATCTGTCGTTCTCGTTACGAAGAGAAACCTCTATAGACCCGGAGGGCGTGTAGTTAATCGCATTATCGATAAGATTGCGGAGCACATGGTCGTTTATCTGCGCCTTATCTCCGGTTATCTGGTACGAGTCCTCGTCAGCCTTAAAATCGAGTGTAAGATTTTTCTCCTCCGCCCGCGTCTTCTCGCGCTCGACGGCCGCGGCGACAAGTTCTTTAAGATCAAACGGTTCCTTTGTGTAGGTAACGGTTCCCTTCTTAAGATTGGAGGCCTTCAGGATGTTCGCTACCGAGTCCGCGCCATGGCGCGATTCCGCGAGCGCATGCTCCACGAAGGGCTTCATGCCGTCCGGCGGCTCGCCGAAATCGCCCTGCGAGATCGCCGCTAACGCGCCTTCGTCTTTGGCGAGGAATCCTTTGACCTCGTGCCCGATGAAGTGGATGAGGGTCTCCTGCCGCTCGTTCGTCTCGGAGAGCTCTTCGGTCAATGTTTTAAGACTTAGCGTATCCTGGACTATCTTGATACTTCCGAACAAGACGACCAGAAACGCCGTAGCATTTAGGACCACCGCGCTCGGGCCGGTGGAATACAGCACGTTCACGAATGTGAAAACCGTCACCATGAATCCGAGGAACGCCGTCGTCGCGACTTTCAGGTTGAAGAGATGGTGGCGATAAATAGCGTATGAGGTTAACGCCACAAAAGGAAGAATGAACAGGGCCGCCAGCGGAATAAAACTTCGATTCGAGAAGACATTCGGCAACACCACATTGAATGTAAGAATGAGAATGGCCATGAGCAGCATCCCGTAGAAAAGTACCAGCGCCTGACGGCGCTCAACTCCCGTCTGCTTTCGCGCTCTCCGGAACAGAATCACTAAGCTTGATATCAAGAGGCCGAACGCGACGAACATGAACACCGCGATACCTGGGCCCGGAACGCCTCTCGTCACTTGTCCGGCGGGCGCGAGCGCCGTTATGCCAGAAAATACAAGTGGCGTGAGCACAAGGATGCACGTGGTGGCCACGATCGGGATCAGCACGTAGTAATACCAGCTTGGAAACGTCAGTTCCTTTCGCGGAAATACATAGGCGAGTCTAAAAAAGAAGAAAGCATGCAGAGTAGAAAAAAACAGGTGAAAACGAAGAGCCCATAATGTTGTTTCAATTGTCGTGAAGCGATACTCGAGATAATTCGAGATGCCCCATGCGGCCGTGAGTACCGCGAAATAAAAGAACGAGCGGTTTGTTACACTTCTTGCGTCATTCAGCAAAATAATGCTCCCCAGCAGAACAATGCCTGCAACTGCTATACCGACTAATAGCAAATCAAAATTGATTTGCACCAGCGCGGCTATGTTCATATCTTAAGTATACTATGAGCCGCCCGAGGACTTTTTGTCGTAGTCCTCTTTCTGTTCATGCACCATACCGATGGCGGATAAAAGCGATATTCGCCTCAATCGCGTATCGCTTGTCCGCATACGCCGGATCGTTCTTAAACGTCTCAAGACGGGCAAGGATGCTCCCTATCTGCTCGGTCCTGGTGAGCATTCTAAAAGTATACTATGTGAAAAGATGCCACTAGTCGTTCATAAGGAGCTCAACGAAAGCGAGGTGTGTTGTGGTCGAGGATATTGATATCTAATTAAGATTGGTTATTCTCTCATGCACATGCTACTTATTATTATTTCTCGAACTGAGCCGTATTACGAAGGGGCCATGCTAATTCACGAAGCATGTGTATCTATAGGGATTGGTTGCGATATTCGATATGTGGAGGATGTCCTCTCAGAGGCAGATATAACTAACCACGCAGCGAATGGATGTGTCGTATACTTTCTAACCAATGCAAGTAGCGTACCAAATTGTATAAGCCGTATTACGCAGACAGCCATGGCCACGGTGGTCAATCGGAATTTCTTGGTATCCGACACCACCAAGTATTCAATGCAGAGTCGTTTACGTGCGGCAGGAGTACGGGTTCCTGCGAGTGTGCCAATCCCAACAGAGAAATCCCTCGACACAGTGCTGGAGAAACTAAGATTGCCCGTATATATTAAGAGTCAGAAGCAGGCCAGCACTGTTGTGCGAGCAGAAATAGTAGAAGAATTCTATTCCAGAATGTCAGGAAGTGATTCGGCTGACTTTTATGTTGAAGAGAGTGTGGACCTCGAGAAATTTCATCTTGAGAAACTCTATTATGTCGATGGATATATCGATTCAAAAAATGACAACCTTACTACTGAACGTAACCTTGAAACAGTCCTGAAACATATCTCGCGCCTTCTTGAGTTGGATGTGTTTTCGGCTGATATATTCGTCGGTCGAGGTGGGCATTCATATTTTTGCATAGACGTAAATCCGGCTCCGGCATTATTCCATTCTGGTAAAGCAAGGGCTCATCTGGCCGTATTTGCGCAACATTCAGCAGCAATGATCGAGCGTCATACGAACAAGACACTCATGCCGCTCGCTCTATAATTGGCAAAATATCTTTAAAATAAGCCTTCAGATTATCGTAGGCGAATCGATCTGTAACCTCTCGCATATTGACCCATTCGATTTTATCTTCTGGATGTTCGGCAATAATGTCATCTCCTTTTGATCGCACAAGGTACATGTGGGTCGTGATTCTATTTCCTGTTTTATGAATGTACGTGTTATCTGGCAATTGGGTCAGGACATCTACATCTAGCCCTGTTTCTTCCTTAACTTCTCTCAGGCAAGCGGCCAAAGGAGTCTCGCCTTCCTCAACATGTCCCTTTGGAAAGGACCAGTCCCTTTCTTTCGCCCTATATACAAGGACTATCTGCGCAGAATAATCAGGACGCAGAACTATCGCGCCAGCCTTCTTCACTTGTTCTCGAGCTTGTTCTTGGGTACCAGGCATGTACAAAAATTGCGAACCCCTTGGTACAATAGTGTACCAAGGGGTTAGTTGTGAGGTCAACGAACACATCCAGAGGCTTTGAGGAACTTTATGAACTCTGCACATTCAGCCCGTAGCAACTCTGTGGGGTGAACTCCAGTGAAGGCCCACTCGACCTCTGATAGCAGACACGCTTCCAGCTCGCTATCGCCGTCATGCCAATAAGAAACCCTCTTTTGGTCAAGGCATGCGTCTTGTGGGCTATTCCGTGTATCCCTAGTGGTCTGAGGCGAGAATACAGCCACAAGCATCGAAGAAGGAGACTCTTTTTTGACAACTGACCACTCCCGGGGATTGTGGATGGCGTCAAGCACCACATTGGCATTTTTCGGTACCTCCCCGAGAACAAGTTCCATGAGTCTCGACACGCCGTATGATTTATACATACTGCGGTACCAGTCGATTGACTCGGGATTCTCTGGCGACGGAAAGTCTCTCGAGAAGACCCTCTCCAGGATTACTCGCTTATTTACTGTGACCCAACCGAATTCCTTCTCGAGAAGGCTCGACAAGTTACTTTTGCCGCTGCCGTGGAGGCCGACTAGGCCGACGATCATGATTCACTCTCCTATGGTGGCGTACATATTCGTGACGAGAGCGCGATCGCGAGACAGTTCGTGGACGGGCCCGTGGAGTATTGGTTATGGATGGCCAGATTATCTTCAAGCGATGCGATATGGTTAGAGACTAGTAACCTCTTCCATATGGTCGCCAAAGACTCGTCCGGTACTTTCCCAACCGATGGTTCACCAAGCGATCCGAGAAAGCCGCATGTTTGCATATTTCCGTTCGGCAGTGTCACCATTCCTCTATGACCGGCGCTACAGCTACTTCTTCGGAATGGGAGACGTATCCTGGTTTCCAGCGCTCTTTCATTCAGGTAATGTCCCTGAGTCAGTCCTCTCGGATCCGCGAGGTAGGGCTTCAACTGGACGCAGACCTGCTCGTATTCTTCCTTATTCAGCACCTCGCTCAACATGTCGGTTGCCCTTCCTGAGGGCACGAGCCTCCTGACAAAGAGCGGGATGCCTCGGTTGTAGAGATGCTCCGCCAATGCGACAGTATCATGGATACCTGACCGCATGATGACGGTATTCACCCTGACCTTGATGCTATATGACAGGAAATTCTCCATTCCAGCCATCGTCCTTCTGAAAGCTCCGCGCCCTCGGATCGAGTCATGTCGATCTTCCATTCCATCTATACTGACGATAGCCATGTGAAGGAATCGCGCAAACCTGTGAACGTTCTTCTCCGTAGCCAGCACAGCGTTGGTTCCCATGGAGGTTCTCAGGTTGAGAGCGGTGGCGCGTGCGAGCAATTCCCCGAGACCATCGAGGATCATCGGCTCGCCACCGGTGAACCTGATTTCTTGGACACCCGTTTCCGCGAGGTCGTCGATCATCGACAAACGCTGTTTCTGAGTCAGTTCATCCATGGACCGAACTCCCGACGCATTGAGGCAATGGCTACAGCGCAAGTTGCATGCTCGGGTGACTTCAAAGAAGACCGTATCAGGTGCACTGAAGTTGAAGTCCGGTATCCATGCTGGCGTCGTGACATCAATGGACCCGTTCATGCCGAGTTCCGCCATCAGGTGCGCGTCTAGGCCACGATGGCACTTGATGCGCTCAAACTCAGTCCGGTCTACATACGCCCTTCTGCCTGAAGTGATATCGAAGATAGTTCCGCCAAAACACTCTCTCCGTAGTTTAAGAACTTTCTTTCTTGTCATCTCAGTTTCCCCTCTTTTCTTGCTTTAATGTGCCACTCTTCCAATGAGACAGTACCTTATATTAAGTAAGGTGTCAAAGATGGTTGTACGGATGATAAATTAGCGGAGGATCTTCAGACGATGCTACGATAATAGGATTATTGCCGAGCTGATTACAGCATGATTACGGCCACCATCAACCATTCACTTGAGGCTGAGATTTCGACCGTACGCGGGGTCGTCCGCAAGTACGATTGGTACCTGCAAATGGGATATCCGGCAGAGAATATCCGCTTGCCCTCCGGCGTGACTAAAGACTCTACCGATGAAGACGTAGCGAATGCGGTGCGGAAAGAGTACGACTTAGATGCATATAGCGCCTACGCACAGCAACTGCTCGCAGTTTGGCCAGCATTTCAGCCAGGATTCGCGGAGATGAAGAAAGTGTCGTCCTTCGATCTGAAGGACGCGTATGAGATCGTACTTACCAAGTACGGCACCGGCGGAGGATACAACCCAGCTCGCTCGCTGATCGTCCTGCGTATGGCGGAGAACATAGAAAAATCTGCCGCCGTAGCCGCACACGAGATAGTGCATATGGCAATAGATACGTACATAAAGGCCTTCGGTGTTCCGCACTGGCATAAGGAGCGCCTCGTCGACCTGCTCGTCGAGCGCTATTTCCCGGGCAAGAAAATGATGCAGAAGGCGCCTGCGAGCGCGGTCGCGGCAGTTGATCCGGCATACGAATCGTCGTTCCCGGACATAAAAACGATAGCTAAGGCGATAGGAGTAAAAAACTATTAGGATACTAATTGATAAGTGTTATGGAGATACAATCCACACTGACAAACCGGGCGGGCCAAGTTCTAAAGGTAATCTATCGAGACATAGAGAACGAAGAAGATATTGAAAGTCATAGGAGAGTCAGCGGCGTGCATGCCTATTGCTTCCACAAGGACAAAATGGTAGTCGTGTACGCGCCGAGCAAACATTATTGGACGCTGCCCGGTGGCGGCGTTGAAGAGGGCGAGCTCCTGCGCGACGCGGTAGAGCGGGAAGTAAAAGAAGAGACCAATATGCGAGTACTGCAACAGCGATTTATCGGCTTCCAGGACATATTCGAGCCCGGCCGGGTAGTTTCGCAGACGCGTTCCGTCTGCCTCGTCGAACCTTACGGCCCCTTCCTGCAAGACCCTGACGGCGATATTACCGAAGTTAAACTCATCGACCCGCAGGATTACAGGCGATATTTTGACTGGGGCGAGATCGGCGACCACCTAATGCGCCGGGCCTTGCAGATCGGGGCCAAAATGGGTCATGGGTAAACAGCACCTGCCTGGCTATAGCACTGCCTTCAAGGACGCGGCATGGGAAACACGGGATTCGACACATTATCGATTTTGTTTTTTCAAAGACAGTCTTGCAGAAAAAGAAATCGAACGGATCATCATTGTCCAAGAGGAATATTTTCGTAAGATACTCCAGTTTCTCGGATTGGCCGCCCCTGAGAAAAAGATATTCTATTACCTCTACCCGGATTCAAGAACTAAGGAACAACTTATGGGTAGTCCCTGGTTCGCGCAGTCAATCTATGAAGATTTCTCGATCCATGCTCTGTATACCGAGAAAGATCGCGTTATCGGACCTCACGAAGATACGCATCTCCTATCATTGCCCTGGGGCCTTTCCATAGGATTCCTGCAAGAAGGATTGGCCGAGTGGATGGTTGGGCATGCGTGGGATGGCAAACCCCATATGGAATATGTTCGCGGAGGTATGGAAAAGAATGTATATCCCCCTATCGCGACCTTCATGCGCCATGAAGCCTGGTTGGAGACGAGTGATGAGCGTGCGATTTATTTTTACAGCCTTGCGGGAGCGTTTGCTGCATACTTGATCTCAACATTCGGCAGGCCAAAATTCGAAGAACTATACAAAAGAACGAATCGGAAACTCTCGGGAGAGCAGAACAAAAATATATTTAACGCGGTATACCGGAAAGACATTTCTATTGCAGAAACCGATTTTACTGATACTTTTTTCTAAACTCGTTAATTAAGTGCAGATACCCTCTTTCGTCTACGATCTCCCATGCGCGATTGTAGCTCGGCGAATCGGCGTTTGAGGACCTCTCTATATTTTCAGCCAACCGCGACTTATCTTTTAGAATATCGATATAGACATGCTTGAGGACAGCGTGAGTTATTATATGGTTTCTCGTCAGGGTTGATTCGTCTGGAAACAGATCAGATAAGATCCGGACAGGTACCCGTTCAATATTATCCTGAAGCAAAGCGTGTATTAGCTCGTGGACAAGCGTATCTACAAATTCCTTGGGCGAAAAACCGCTCTTTAGTATTATTGGTTCGCTAAATCCGCGAGAAGAGCCACTGACAATATGAACGTCAATGATATTTCGTTGAAAACTGAGCCCGAGCACGGTGCATACATTCTTGATGATCTCGCCTCCGTCCTTTGCCCACTCGGCTTTGTATTTCTCCACTCGGTCCAACACCACCGGTGCTTCTGGTGGTTTCCAGTCATTCCATCCGCGCTCCTTTAGTTCTGGGTTGTTCTGACAGTAGAAAATAAAGATCGGATCCAGGAATCGGTTATATTTGATATTAATTTTAGGGAAAATATTTGTCACGTCATTTACTTGGAATATCTACGACTTCCGCGAGCGGGAAGCGGATTGCCTGAGCCGAGGGTGCGGCCCCGCGGCCTAGGCGGACCATAAAGGCGATGTGCTTTCCATCTGCGCTGAATATACGGGCAACGTCCTGGTACGCGTCGGATATGCGCTTTTGCTGAACTGGCGAGAAGACGGCGTGTTCGCCCGCATCGAGCTTTAATTTAAAGAAGAGGATGCCAGTGAGCGGTTGAAGAGAGAGTCCGAGAGCGGTAGCGGTGAGCCACAGCCGCTCTATAGTCCGGCCTGCCTTTACGAAATCGAGCGGATCGGTCTCGGCAAGCATGAGAGCGCCCATCGCCGAGGCAGCGGCATTCACCGCGGCATTTTGTTTCGCTACGAGGCGATTGAATCCGAGCGCATTGAAAATGCGCATGATCGTCCAATGCCTGAAAAGTTTGAACATCGCCTCCGCTGGCGGCGGCAACTCGAGCGTCTTTATATAAAAACCGACTTTTTTCTCCCTATCTTCTGCCTCGGTCCAATTCACGTGACTAAAGAAGAAGCTGTGAAGTAAATGATTCGCCAACATCACTTCTTCATTTGTCGAGCCGACGCGCCCGAGCCGCTCAACGTCTGCAGGCGCCTCGGTGAGCGCGAATTCACCGTACCCGTTCGCAGCTGCATCGAGAAACGCCGCACGCTCCTCGCGCGCGAGAGGTTTCTTCTCGTACACTTTCCGATTCGAGACGCGCGTCCCAATGAATGAAGCGAGCGCGTCAGGTTTAATGGTCGGGTCTTTTGCGAGCGCCAGCGTTGCGACGTGCCATTCATCCTCCTCCCGAGGGAAATACCGCACTTCGGTTCGATACCCTTCGCTTGAAGCGGCTATGGCCATATTCTCTATCGCCGCTCCGTTCGCGAGATAGGAAGCGCGCTGGCCCCAGCTATAGGGCGACTGGTCGCGCTCGGGCAGAAGATGGATTTCAATTTCACTAAGACCTGGACGCACGACAAAACGCCATGGCTGGCAGTTCTCGCCTGAAGGCGCACTATTCCCCGCTGCCAAGATTCGTTCTAATTCAGAAGATAGGCCGTGGATCATGAGTGAATCTTACATGATAAGAAAACGTAGAGATTCGATATGATTCCTATCTGGTCTCATTGCTTGGTTGATATGCCAGCGCCTTATTTAAGAACTCGACGGCCTTTGGATACGCATCAAGCCTGTTCTGGAGCTTAACGATTCCGTGCCCCTCATCCGGATAGGTAAGCAATTCAACGTGCCTTCCAGCCTCCTTAAGTCTTTCAACCACTTGCTTTGCCTCGGAAAGCGGGACCCTCGGATCATTCTCGCCATGTATTAATAATAATGGCACTTCAATTTTCTCGATCGAGTGTATAGGAGAGATTTTTCTTAAAAGCTCCCTATCGTTTTCTAACGAGCCGTATTCGGCTTCCCGCAGGGCTCGGCGATATACGGCCGTGTTCTCAAGGAAGGTGACAAAATTTACGATGCCTACTATATTCACTCCCGCAGCCCAGAGTCGCGGATAGAACGCCATGCATGCGAGAACCATAAATCCGCCGTAGCTTGCTCCATACAAGGCTATCTTCTTGGTATCCATATCAGATATGCCCGTAACATATTCCCGCAGCGCAATGACATCCTTCACCGAATCCAGACGTTTCTCCACATCATCGAGCGCCATATATGACTTCCCGTAGCCCGAACTGCCTCGCACGTTCGGCGCGATCACCGTATATCCGCTGTGCACCAGGTACTGCATCACTGGGTGATATGCCGGCTGATACTGCTCTTCGGGACCGCCATGGATATTAATAACCACCGGAACCTTCATTCCAGGCTTGATTCCCTTCGGCCTGTAAACGAAAGCTGGGACTGGGAGCCCGTCGAAAGACGCGAAGCGGATGAGTTCTGGCTCAACCATCGCTTCAGGCGGAACGCCCTGGCGACTATGCGTGAGCTGACGTGATTCTCCTGTTTCCAAGCTATGTATCCATACGTCCGACGTTCGGCGCGAGTCGCCTAAACTAAACGCGATTTGCGAACCGCTTTCAGAAAATCTGGTCTGGTAGACATTGCCTGCGGGCAGATGATACGGGCGAGGCTCGAATCTTATTGCGTCATATATAGTCACCCGTTCGTATCCATCCTCGTTTACCGTGACAGCGATATTCTTGCCGATCCGATCTATGGCGACACCTTCGACGTCCCAATCCGGAGAAAGGACATATTGGGATTTCCTTTCAGCGAGCGAATAGCGAGCAAGACCCTTGAATTCTCTAGCGTGATCCTGCACAAAAAAGAAAGCGGATTCATCGGGGAGCCAAAACGATCCTGCGTAAAATACATTCCCATCATGCGGAGTGATGTGGTCGACAGTGCCTGTCTCAAGATGGCAAAGATACAAGTCCGTATTCGAATTTGAATGCTTCTTCCGTACAACTACGTATGTGGCCTGTGGAGAGAATCCTTCTGCGGCGCACCATTCTCCCCCATCGAAGATGCAGCGCGTTTCGAGCGTATTAATATCCATGACGTACACGTCGAAATCCTTCCCATTTCTTTCATTCGAAGCGAAACATATGCTCTTCCCGTCTCGGGACCATCCTCCAAAGTCATGCCTTACATTGGGCCTTGCGGTGATTTCGGTGATTTGCCGGGTAGCGAGATCTAGCAAATACAATTGCGTCTGCTCGTTGCCGCCTTCGGCCTTCCCAAAGATGAGCACATCCTCAGTCGGAGAGAACCGCGCGAAAGAAACTGAGTCTTGAAAATCTGTAAGCTGTTCGGGCTCTCCTCCTTCAGCAGGCACAAGAAAAACTTGGGATGTGCCAGTAACGTTACTCTGATACGCAACCCGCGTACCGTCAGGACTAAAACTCGCGCCTCCAGCAGATCTGACTTCCAAGAAGTCTCTTATGATGTATTCCGTACTCATCGTTCCCCACGGGAATAGACTTGAAAGCCAATCATAGCCCGAAACCTCTTGCGAAATCCGCGGAGATTTGCTGCCGGTGCGCGACGGCCTCGGGCGCGTGATAGTCGGGCACGAGCTTTTCATCGAGCGAGACGAGCGCGCGGTTCGATTCGAGCGGCTGCCTGTTCAGAATTTTGCGTACGCAATACGCGACCGCCGCGCCGTTTACCATGGCGGCGCCGCCAAGCTGCGGCCACGAGACGATCGTCTTCCCCATTTCGGTGAGCGACTGCTGCATGCGCTCCGTGACATTCTCCGGTCCGACGTGTTTGGTGATCATCTTCCCGATGCCGAATTTATCGAGTCCCTTGAGCATCTCGTAGGAGACCTCTCCCATGCGCCCGTGGAAAAACTCAGGCTGCGGGTCAAGATCATAACGTTCGACGTCCACGACCGCGTTGTCACCGTTGTCCGCGGCCATAACGACCGCAATCTTTCGCTTCTTTGCCTGCTCGCGGATAAGATACTTCACTGCCAAGTTATCAATCTCGTCCACAACGATATCAAGTCCTTCGAAAAAAGCTTCGATATTTTCCGATGTTAGACCTTCCGGATGCAGCTCGAGCTCGGCATACGGATTGATCTCGTAGATCGTGCGCGCGGCCATCTCTACCTTCAGCATCCCGAGCCGGTCGGCGCCGGCGAGAATACGATTGGTATTGGAAAGCGCCAACCGGTCCATATCGGCGAGCTTCATGCGCTTGCCGCCGCCGCCGAGCGCGATAGCGAATGCGACCGAAGAGCCGACCGAGAGCCCCGCGATACCTATAGTCGCGTTATAGAACTTCTCCTGCTCTTCTTTGGTAATAAGATTCTGATTACGCGCCGTGCGGACCAGACGATACTCCTCTTCAGGCAAGATGTGCGCGGCGAGATACCGCCAGGAAAAGTAGGCCCACCTGCCATGCTCCCAAAGGGGCTTCTCTTGCGACAGCGATTTGTAGTATTTCTTGAATTCTTCTTCAAACCCCGGAGCGTACACGCGTGAAGGATTCCGGATGCCGAAGAGCTCGCGCTGCTCTTCTTCGAAATCGTCCGAGATTTGCCTGACCTCTCCTTCAACGACCAGAGTTTCAAAACGATCTCGATCTTTGGGAAGTGACAGGTCGAGCAGTAACGGCTTCGACGCGATCTTCTTGTGACGCAGCAGGCTTAAAGATTTTTCCATAACCGATATGCTAGCATGCGGCTCGCAGACTCATGTGCGGATGACCCACTTCTGCTTGATGCCCGGCGGGAAATATTTCCGGTCTTCGTGCGGCCAGAAGACGATGCGCGGCGCAACGCGCTCTCCCATATTCGTGACATTGTTTTTATATTCGCCGCTCGAGGCGCATAGGCTTTTCATAACGCTCCCGACAAGCGCCGCGCGTATCGCCTCTCCGTTCTTTACGCCGTGCTTGAGCTCGACATTAACTTCGAGATATTCGTTGTGTTGAGCATCATGCTCGGTCGTCATAGTGAAGCGGCCGGTGATGAATTTCTCCAGTGCCGGATTCTGTAGACCGATCTTCACATGCTCGGGGAAAATTATCGCGCCGTACAGTTTGGTCGAGAGATCTTTGCGCTCATAAAGATAGACGAACGGGAGTTCCATGACCGTCTCATTGATGCCTGCGCGCTTTGTCTCGGCAGAGAGATCAATGCCAATGTCCGCGCACGCGCGCGCCGCGTCCCGATAAGTGAAAACACCGCCCTGATCGCCGATATCATATCTGATGAAGGGCAGAGCAGCGCCGCCGGTCGCATATATTTCGCCGCCCTTCCCCGCTTCAAACGAAATGAAGTCGGGAATGAACTGTGCTAAGGTCGGCAAACGGTGCGCCTCGCTGAAAAGCTTCCGATAGAGCGCTTCATTCGCCACGGCCAGCCGGCGCAACAGTATCGAGAGAGGCGTCTCGGTCGCCATGGAGCCGAGCTCCGCGCTGCCGTAAATATTCATAACGCTGCGGAACGGATCTTTCATGCCGGTCTTTTGCATCAGATATTCGCGGAAATGCTCCGAGAAAGCTTCCGCGGCGCAAACGATGCGCATATCCCATCGCTTCCACTCGATCCCTTGGTCGGGGGCCTCGTCGATCACATCTTTTATGAAAGGAGGATATCCGCACAGGATGATCTGCTCGTATGAGGACGCGATATGCGTCAGCGCTTCGAAGATCTCTTTCTTATTCACGCCCGGCGTAATGAGCGTAAGCGGCCAGCCGCCCTGCGAGATGCGGCGAAAGGCTTCATAGGTAAGAATGCCGCCGATCCATACGCCCATGCCGAATCCGACTATGACGAGCGTCGGCTTGGCGCGGTCGAGGCCGCTGCGTTCGAGAAAAAGCCGGTGATAGACCATCGAGGCCTCGTGAATGTCATCCGTGCGCGGAATGTAAAAAGGCTGGCCGGTCGAGCCGGACGTAGCGGTAAGAACCAAAGATTCGTGTGCGAGGGTCCCGGCTCTGCAGAGTTTGTTCCAAGGATTCGCGCGCAAATAATTCTCTTTAGTGATCGGCGGGATGCGCCCGATATCTTTAGCGGTTTTGATCGAGGATGGTTCGACACCGAGACTTTTCAAGAATTGCCGGTATGCCGGAACGCGGGCGCAGGCATCCTTAAAATATCTGAGTATGGCCGCTCCCGTTGCGCGTGCCCAATCCGCGCTTTCGTTCGTGCGCAGCTTCGCAATAAAAGCGGAGGACGCTACAAGGGGTCGGTGCGGCAGGAATTTCTGTTTTCCGGCAGAGAGGCGGCGGGGCTGCATTGCGTAACTGACTATAACACATAAATCCATACTATGCAGCGCCGGTGTGAAAAATGTCAGAGCCGCGGGTTTCCCCACGGCTCTCGAATGAACACCACCTCCCCTCTGGTCGGGCCAGGCTTCGGCCCGGATCAGACTGGATCACCTCCTCTCTGTGCGCGCATAGCCTGAATCGCTCTATACGCGCACGGGGCGCCGCGTGTTCTGCGGCCGCCAGCGCCGAACCCTGCGCGCTTTGAAGAGACGGGGCGATCCGATTGATCGATCGAACCGGTGCATTGGGTCTTGCGCCTTCCACTGCCAGACCACTACGAGGACTACGATAACGGATATGATCGCAGTTCCTCCTCAAGGCCGAAGATTGACTTCTGGCGCCATTCTACTGCGCAAGGTTGGCCATCCGCAACTGTTGATAAGGAAGTACTCCCCAGCGGCCGCTTTATTTAATGGCCTCTTCTTCTACACTATAAGCATGATCTACACTTCTAAACCTTACGCGGTTACGCGCTTTTTAACGGCAGACACGGCAAGCGCGCCGCTCTGGCTTCTCGTTCGGCTCTATCTCGGCTACGAATGGCTCATAGCGGGGTGGGAGAAAGTGATGAATCCCGTATGGGTCGGCCCGGGCGCAGGCGCGGCCGTGTCCGGCTTCGTAAAAGGCGCGCTCGCGAAAACAGGCGGGGCTCATCCGGACGTGTCATGGTGGTACGCGGAATTCTTGCGCGGTGTTGTCTTGCCGAACGCCACGATATGGTCAAACATCGTCGCGGTCGGAGAGCTTCTAGTCGGAGTTGGGCTCTTGGTCGGGCTCTTTACCGGCCTCGCCGCCTTCTTCGGCTTCTTTATGAATATGAATTATCTCTTGGCCGGGACGGTAAGCACCAATCCCGTTCTGCTCGTCCTCGCGCTCGCCGTCATGCTCGCGCATCGAGTCGCAGGATACTGGGGACTTGATTATTACGTCCGGCCTTTCTTCTCCCGCGAAGCCCGCTCTTCGAAACGATGAGCCGCGTGATACGGAACTTTGACGCGCTCGCGCTCTCCGATCTGCGCATCGACGCGCTATCGATCGCGGAAGCCGGCTACGCCGCGCTCGACGTCGGCGCCGCGCTCACCCACAATCTCCGTATCGAGCAGGACGAATTGCTTGTGAAGGTCAGACCTTCACAGAAGGATACCGCCTATTCGATCCGGGGACGGAATGTCTTTTTCGTCGGCATCGGCAAATGCGCGTTCGCTGCGGCCGCTGCAATTGAGCAAATTCTTGGCGACCGCCTGACCGGAGGCGTCGCCTTAGATGTTTCTGCGCGCGATCGGGGCGGCAGCAGGAAGATAGAACCCTACGTCGGCACGCATCCCCTGCCGAGCGAAGCGAACGAGCGCGCGACCGACCGCATACTCGCATTCCTCGAAGAGCGCGGCGAGTCCGACATCGTGCTGATGCTCATTTCGGGCGGCGGGTCCACGCTCTTGTGCCGGACCGAAGCTCCTATGACCTGTCTTGAAGAGAGCGCGATCTTCAAAGAGCTCACAAAAAAAGGTGCGACGATAGCGGAGATCAATACCGTGCGCAAGCACTTGTCACGCGCCCGCGGCGGCGGACTCGCGAAAGCCGCCTATCCGGCCGAGGTCCTCTCATTCATCGTCTCTGATGTGCCGGGAGATGACGTGCGTCTCATCGCGTCCGGACCCACGATCCGCGATTCATCGACAATTGAAGACGCGCGACACGTTTTGGATACCTACGGTATATCGAATATTCAGCTTCTCGAGACGCCCAAAGAAGAAACGTACTTCGAGCGCGTGCGGAATATCCTCTTCCTGACCAGCCAGAGCGCTCTCGATGCTATGCGCGCAGAAGCAGTGGATCGCGGATATCAGCCGGCCATAGCTGATGACCGATTTTCCGGAGAAGCGCGCGAGATCGGGCGCGCGATCGGCGCGAAGCTACATGATTCCCCTCCCGGGAGCGCCCTTCTCTTCGCGGGAGAGAGCACTGTAACCCTCGGAAATTCTTCTGGCACTGGAGGGCGTAATCAGGAAATGGCGCTTGCCGCGCTGAGAGATATGCGGGAAGGAGAGCTCTTTCTTCCCTTCGCCTCCGACGGACACGACAACACCGATGCCGCAGGGGCTATAAGCGACGCGCTCTCCCGCGCGCACGCCGAGGAGAATAAACTTTCCATAACGGACTACTTAGAGGGCCACCGTTCCTACGATTTCTTCCGGAGCACCGGGGATGCGCTCATCACCGAGTATACTGGAACCAATGTATCGGACCTTATTATCGCGCTTAAGAAATAGCCGGACATGAAATACATTCTGTGGATGAAAGACATCGGCATGGACGATGTCAAACAGGTCGGCGGTAAGAACGCTTCGCTCGGCGAACTTATCCGTGCGGTCGTGCCGAAGGGCGTGCGCGTGCCGCAAGGATTCTGCGTGACTGCCGATGCATACTACTATTTTCTCAAGACCACCGGCTTGGACTCGTTCATAGAAGAAACGCTCGCCGGCCTCGATACAAAAAACCTTTCGGAACTCGCGCGGCGCGGGAAACTCATTCGGGAAAAAATTAGGGGGGCGGCGGTGCCACTCGATCTAGAGAAAGCCATCCTAGAAGCATACGGCGAGATGGAGAAGGAATACGGTAGAAGTGTCGACGTGGCGGTGCGGTCCTCGGCGACCGCCGAAGACCTGCCGGGCGCCTCCTTCGCCGGCGAGCACGAGACGTATCTCGGCATTCGCGGAGGAAAGGAGGTGGTGAGGGCGACCGTGTGGGCGATGGCTTCCCTCTTCACCGACCGCGCGATCTCCTACCGCGCGGATAAAGGCTTCGCGAATACGAAAGTCGCGCTCTCTGTCGGCGTGCAGAAGATGGTGCGCTCGGATCGGGGCGCCTCGGGCGTCATGTTCACGGTGGATACCGAAAGCGGCTTCCGCGACGTCGTTCTTATCAATGCAGTGTGGGGCCTGGGCGAGATGATCGTCCAAGGCCGCGTAACTCCGGACGAATACTTGGTACTCAAGTCGAAGATCGACAAGGTGCCCTGCCCAGTCATCGGGAAAACTTTAGGCGTGAAAACGCGGAAAATGATTTATGCGGAGGGCAAACCCCGTAGGAAATCTGATTTCCTACGGGGCCAACAGGGATTGAAACAGACCAAGGTAGTGTCGACGTCCGCTGCTGAACAGGCGAGCTTCGTCCTTTCCGAGAAAGAGATCGAGGAATTAGCGCGCTGGGGCGCGCTTATCGAAGAACACTATTCCGAACGTGCAAAGACCTGGACGCCGATGGATATGGAATGGGCTAAGGATGGCACGACCGGCGAGCTCCACATCGTGCAGGCGCGTCCGGAGACCGTGCAGGCCGGCCGCGACTTCTCGAAATTCATCGAATACAGGGTGAGCGGCGCAGGCAAAGAACTAGTGCGCGGCATATCGGTCGGCTCGAAGGCCGCGACAGGCGCTGTCCACGTTATCGCTTCAACGAAGCAGATAAAAGAATTCAAGCAGGGGGAGATTCTTGTCACGACGATGACCGATCCGGACTGGGAACCTATCATGAAAATGGCCGCCGCCATAATCACCGACCGCGGCGGACGCACTAGCCATGCGGCGATAGTCTCGCGTGAACTCGGCCTCCCGGCGATAGTGGGCGCGGGAAATGCGACGCGCGTTCTTAAGACCGGCACGCTTGTGACGATCGATACGACCGGCAGCGCCGGTATCGTGACCGCCGGCAAGGCGAAGATCGCCATGCGGGAACATAGCATCGGCTCGCTTCCCAAAACGCGCACGCATATCATGGTGAACATCGCGTCGCCGGACATCGCCTTCGAACAGTCCTTCCTGCCGGTCGCGGGAGTAGGGCTCGCGCGAGAAGAATTCATTATCGCCTCCACCATCGGCGTACATCCGCTCGCGGTTCTCGCGTACCGCAAACAGCCGGCAAAATTACGCGAGGCGATAGCCAAGAGGGCCGCCGGCTGGAAGAATCCGGTCGATTTCTACGTCGACACTCTGGCCTACGGCATCGCGAAGATCGGAGCCGCCTTCGCGCCTCGCCCAGTTATAGTGCGCTTCTCCGATTTCAAAACAAACGAGTACGCCACGCTTCTCGGCGGCGAGGCGTACGAGCCTAAGGAAGAGAATCCGATGATCGGCTGGCGCGGCGCCTCGCGCTATTACGACGCGAAGTTCAAGGCGGCCTTCGAGCTCGAATGCCGCGCGCTCGTGAAGGTGCGCGAAGCGATGGGGCTCGCGAACGTGATATCGATGATACCCTTCTGCCGTACTATTAAAGAGGCGGAGGAAGTCCTGGCTATCATGGCGGATAACGGACTGGTCGCGAGATCAGTCGCGAAAGGCGGACAAAAGACCACGCCCGTTTACATGATGTGCGAGATACCGTCGAACATACTCCTTGCGGAGGAATTTCTCGACCTCTTCGACGGCATGTCGATCGGCTCTAACGACTTGACCCAGCTCACGCTCGGCCTCGACCGCGATTCCGGCATAGTCACTCATATTGGCGACGAGAATGACGAGGCCGTGCGCGCGCTTATCAGCCAGATAATCCGGAAATGCTCGGCGCGCAAAAAGTATCTAGGCATCTGCGGCCAAGGCCCGTCCGACTTGCCCGATTTCGCCGAATTCCTCGTGCGCGAAGGGATCGAGAGCATGTCCCTCAACCCGGATTCGGTCGTGAAGACCATCGAGCATGTGGCGCAGATCGAAGAGTCGCTTCCGAAGTTAAACTTCGGAAGCGACTACCGAAGTTTAACTTCGGAACATCGCTAGTATGCGCATTGACCGCCTCGAAGCGAAGCAGGTCCTCGACTCGCGCGGGAAGCCGACGGTCGAGGTATCGCTTTCCGCAAATACATTCACTGCGACAGCTTCGGCTCCCTCTGGTAAAAGTACTGGAAACCACGAGGCCTTCGAGTTGCGCGACCCGGATGGCAGCGTCACGCGTGCCATCGAGAACGTGAACGGCGAGATCGCGCGAGAGACGGTTGGGCGCCGTTTCTCGACACTTGATGATCTGGATACCTTCCTCATCGAACTCGACGGCACGTCGAACAAGGCGCGCCTGGGCGCGAATGCCCTACTGGCCGTCTCTATCGCCGGGGAGCGGCTTTTCGCGTTGCTCGCTGACGTTCCTCTCTGGCAGGCTATCGCGGAACGCGCAGGGACTAAACCAGCGGCGCCGCGCCTCTTCGTGAACGTACTGAACGGCGGCGTACATGTCTCACCCGCCGCAGCCTCGGCGAAGGCGGGCGACTTCTCCCTCGACAAGCTCGGGACAGGCAAGCTGCCCTTCCAGGAATATATGCTCGTTATCGAAGGAAAAACGAGCGAGGCCTTTCCTCTCGCGCAGGAGCTTTTCGCGAAATTAGGAGAGCGGCTAGGACCTGGGGCGCCAATGGGAGACGAGGGCGGCTATTCGCCGACTTTCGACTCGCTCGAAGAGCCGTTTGAGATACTCGCCGCGCTCATTCAAGGGCATTCGAACGTTTCTCTCGCTCTTGACGCGGCGGCAAGCGAACTGCTTCACGACGATCATTATGAATTGCTCGGCAAATCTTATTCAGCCGAAGAACTTGCTGCGATATATCGTCGTATCGCCACAGAGTTTCCGATGCATTCGATCGAAGATCCGTTCGCTGAAGATATGTTTGAAGATTTCGCCAGCCTCGCCGTGAGCCTCGGGAATACTCTAGTTGTTGGCGACGATCTCACGGTGACGAACCCCGAGCGGATCAAGACAGCTGTTGCGCGAGGCGCGATCAGCGCCGTGATTATCAAGCCGAATCAGATCGGCACGATAAAAGAGGCGCTTGCCGCCGTACGCGAGACGAGGGCCGCCGGCTTTGAGGCCGTCGCCTCGCACCGCTCGGGCGAGACCCGAGACACATTCATCGCCGACTTCGCCTACGGCATCGGCGCCCACGGCCTCAAGGCCGGCGGCTTGGGCCAACGCGAGCGGCTCGAGAAATACGAGCGCCTGCTCGCCATCGAACGCGAGGCGGCTGGAATTTGATACTTCTCTCCGATTGTTCTATTCTGAAAACAGAAGGAGGTGGCAATGCACCTGCCAGTATGCGAGAATTGCACGCTCAATCCTCCCCCGGGCACTCCATCCTGTTCGTACTCTGGCAAAGCGGAGTGCATAAACTGGGCAGTCGCAAACCGGCTCATGTGCGACCTGATTCATCGCGGCAAGTTCTTGCCAACCGAAAGCGAAGCCCCGCTCGCAACCAGCATGGAAATTGCACTGTTCAGAGGAGTGCGCGGGCATCAGCCCATTCCTGCTTCGCCATGAAGTTCCTTTCATTTAGCGGGTTTCGCCGACCGCCTCGTCACAGAGCCGCCTCGCCGCTCTCGGCGAGGCGGCTCTGTTTTCTCGTAATAAACATCAGCTATCAAAAATGCTCCCGTATGTAAGTGAGGATCTTGTGCGCCTTCGGCTCGTTGCCGTGGCCGAAAGGATAGTAGCAAGGCAGAATTTCATATCGTTTTCCATTCAGCGGGATCGAGATGAGCGGCGCATATTTCGAAATGCGGGCCGTGCGCAGAATGTCGCGCATAAGATGCGTATTGCCCGTCAATAATTCAAGCGGCGGCAACCCGAAAGTCACGACGTACTGCGGCCGCACGAGCGAGAGCTCCTCGGCCAATAGCGGCAGATCGGCTCGCATGATCGAGCGCTTGGGATTTTTAGGATTCGGCTGCGCGCATTTCACGAAGTTGCTTATGTATACGTCGTGGCGGCGCAAGCTCTCTTCTATCCGGTGCTCGTCCGCGACTTGCCAGCCGCGCTCGTATATATCCGCCATCAATGCGCGGTCGATAAAACCGCCTTCGGCGAGGCCTTTATATAAATGCCGGACGCCGACGAAAGGATACCTTCGCTCTCCGGCGTAATCGGCATTTGAAGAGCGGTTTTTGTGCGTTGGATTGATGAAAAGGAAAAAGAATTTCGGTTTATGAAATTTCCCGCCGCCGAGCACGTGCCGCAATGCATTCCCTTCGGCCTGGCATCGTTCGCACGCGTCGATACGGTCGTATAAAGCTTGCAGTTTTGTGGGAATAACGACTTTCATTATGCAGATGTGGACAAGAGATAAAACGCGAAACCGAGCCATGGGGCTCGGCGGCGACGTCACGGGCGGAAAGGAAAGAAAGAGCAGGAAGGATGGGAAGAGGAAGAATATGAGGAAAGAATCGTGACGTCTGGAAAGAGCATCCGACATTATTAACGTGTGGCGGCCAAAAGGCACTTGTAAGTCGGGCCAACACGGGGAAGCTGATCGAAGATCAAATTCCCTATAGAACTGCAGCCTGACAGAAGCTGCTTTTGCTGCACTCAAAGAGCAACTGTCTTGTAGACCTCGGTGCCGAAAGATCTACATCTATAGTATAGTCGAATAAGTCAATCTGTCCAGCGCCTTGGAATGATTCGCGGACCTCAACCGCTCCCCGCCCGTAGGCTCACCGAAGCGGTCTCTATTTGCATAAGGTAAAATACATTTATGAAAATACATTATTTCGCCGGGGAGGAGTGGGAAGAGAAGTTGGCTCGCGAGAAACTTGCGGACCACGATATAGTTTTTCATAATGGCCCTTTGAGCGACTTCCCGGATCTGGCCGATCCGGAAGCAGAAGCGCTTTGCGTATTTATCGAAGCTAAGATCGGCGAGGCGGAGATGGCGCGCTTCCCTGCCCTGAAGCTGATCGCGACGCGCTCCACAGGCTTTGATCATATCGATCTTGCCGCCGCGAAACCGCGCGGAATCGCAATCGCCAACGTCCCCTACTACGGCGAGAACACGGTCGCCGAATTCACATTCGCGCTCCTGCTCGCGCTTTCGCGTCGCATAATCGATGCGGACGAACGCGTGCGTGCAGGCGCATTCTCCACCACTGGCCTCCGCGGTTTCGACCTCGCCGGCAAAACACTCGGCGTTATTGGCACCGGCCACATCGGCGCGCACGTCATTCGCATGGCACAAGGCTTCTCTACGAAGGTCCTCGGCTATGACGCCTTCCCCAACGCCGAGCTCGCGCAAAAACTCGGATTCTCATACGTTTCGCTTCCGGAACTGCTCGCCGCCTCCGATATCGTGACCATTCATGTGCCGTATAACGAGCACACGCACCACCTGCTCAATCGCGAAAATATTGGCACCCTGAAAAAGGGGTCCTTCTTGATTAATACGGCCCGGGGAGCGGTTATCGAGACGGCCGCGCTGATTGAAGCATTAAAAAGTGAATCGCTCGCGGGCGCGGCGCTCGACGTACTCGAAGAAGAAGGCGACATGGCGGACGAAGCGGCGCTTCTCACGGCGCCGCATCCGCGCGCAGAAGAACTCGCGATCGCACTTGCGAATCATTACCTCATCGAGCATCCGCGGGTCATCGTCACGCCGCATGTCGCTTTCAACACGACCGAGGCCGTCGAGCGGATCCTAAATACCAGCATCGATAATATCCGGCAGTTTGCCGCCGGTTCTCCGGCAAACTTGGTCCCGCAATCTTAGGACATCCGATGTCCTAAATTCAAGCGTATACTTAGGGCGGCATGGAGGATGCGCTTGCCCAAAAGACCGATGAGGAGCTGGCCGCCTTGGTACAGAGAAATAACGAAGCGGCCTTCGGCGTACTAATGGAGAGGTTCCAGAACAAGCTGCTTCGCTATGGGCGGAAATTTCTCTATGAACATGCGCCGATCGAAGATGCGGTGCAGGAAGTTTTCATCAAAACTTATCAAAACATCCAGAGTTACGACCCTAAACGGCCTTTTTCGCCCTGGATTTACCGCATCGCGCACAATATGTTCGTGAACTCTCTGCGGGAGCGCAGCCGCCTGCCGTTCATCACTGTCGACCTGGACCTTTTCCCCGCCCTCGCCTCGCACAAGCTCGACCCGGCCGAGGACGAGGAGCGCGAAGAGATCCGCACGCGGATAGAGCGCGGTCTCGCGAAACTTTCCGCGCTATATCGAGAAGTTCTCATCTTGTATTATCTGGAAGACCTTTCATACCAGGAGATTGCCGAAGTGCTCCGCGTGCCGATCGGCACGGTGGGCATTCGCCTCAAGCGCGCGCGAGAAGCATTAAAAAAACATGTCGAACCAACCTGACATCCGTAAGAACGTGCTCGAGAAGATCCGCGCGGGAGAGATCAAGATGCGCCCGCGGAGTTCGTTCATGCTGCAAAGAATCCTTATCGGCATCTCTGCAGCGCTCGTGCTTGCCGCCTCCCTCCTCGCCCTGTCCTTCGCTTTCTTCAGCGTGAAAACAAGCGGGGCGCAGTATTTGCTTCTGTTCGGCACCCAAGGCCTGCAAGCCTTCCTCTCTCTCTTTCCATGGACATCTCTTATTCTCTTTCTCCTCCTTATCGTCGCGCTCGAATTCCTTGTCCGCCGATTCACCTCCGCCTACCGATTCCCTGTCCTTCGTGTATTCGGAGCAGTTCTTTTCGTCGGCCTCGCTGGCAGCGCGCTGCTCGACGTTACGCCGCTCCACTATTCCATATTCAGAGCGGCCAATACGGGCCAGCTCCCCGCATTAACTCCGCTTTACGGAGAACTGGACGCGCCTCGCCCCGAGCAAGGCTTGTATTCCGGAGAAATCACCTCGATCGGAAGCTCGACCATCACTATCTCCAAAAGCGGCCCGACCTCAAAGCCTGAAGAGAGTGACGAGCTTGAGTCTGCCGCTTCGTCAATGCTCCGGATGACTCAAGAAGCGTCCCAGGAAGAGACATGGACCATCGTGCCGCCTGCCGGCGCCTCCCCGGAGGCTTTTTCAGTCGGAGAGAAAGTATATGTCGGCGGCCATGACGAAGGCGGGGTTGTACGAGCGTATGGTATTCATATGGAATCACAAAAGGGCAAAAATAAAAAACACGAAAGAGGGGAGGGGGGAGAAGAACGCGGCGAGAAAGACGCCGAGAACGGCAGCGACACGGAAGATGCCGATGACGAGCGGAACGGCGGAAGAGGCCCGGGCAGGAAATAAATATTTCCTCGCGTGCGTATATAGGGGAAGCCGGCCATTAGCACAGTAACTAAGAACTACATGAAATATTCACGCGCATTATCGCTTCTGCTCATCGGGTCGATGACGGGTTCGCTCCTTCTCGCGGCCCCTGCGCTCGCGCATGAAGGCGGAAGAAAAGAGAAGGGCCGGCATGGCATGGCCTCGACCACGCTCATCAAGATGCATGATGATGACGACGATGACGATGATCGCGGGGGTCGTGGCAGAGGGCAGCGAGCTGCATTCGCGCTTCCCTTCGGGAACGGCCAGCCCATCGTCGCCGGTACTGTAACAGCCGTCAGTTCGACAACGTTCACGATAACGAACAAAGGCGGTGCTTCTTTCAGCGTGAATGCGGCAGGCGCGAATATCGTGAAGAACAACGCGACCTCGACTCTCTCAAATGTAGCGGTCGGGGACGCAGTGGTCATTCAGGGGACTGTGAACGGCTCTTCGATAACCGCTTCGGCAATCTTGGAAAAAAGCACACCGAATGCAACTTCGACGAAGGCGCGCGGAAACTTCTTCGGCCACATCAACAAATTCTTCTCTCGCCTGTTCGGATTCTTCTAAGCAACGTCTGGCACAAAAGACGCGCGCCGCCCTCTCGGGCGGCGCGCGTCGTTAGCAGCTTTTATGCCAAATCTCGTTTCTTAGATTCGAACTCTTCTCGGTCTATCTCTCCGCGCGCATAGCGCTCTTTCAATATCTCGAGCGCGGAAGAATCGCGCGAATCCCTTCGATAATGGCGCCCGGAAAACTCGCGCACCGCCCAAACGATAAGTCCGATGAATACGACCCAGAACACTAGCATCATCACGCCTCCGACCGCCCAGCCGAGCGGATTGCCCATCATTCCCCATCCGCCGTATCCGTCATAGAGTCCGTACATCATAAGTTGCATATTATTTCGCGTCCTCTGTTAATTCCATTAATTCGAACAACTGCCGCCGCCGCTCGCTCCCTGCGGAGCGACTTGGGCTGCGATATTTCGGTACCCCGAGGCGCTCGAGAATGCTGCGCCGAGAACCTCCTTCGCTCTGACATCTTTCCATTCGACGCCTTTTCCCCGCCAGTACGCCGCGATGGTCAGGTATGTATCCGGAAACCAGTATGCATTTACCGCAAGCGCAGTCCGGTACATTTCCTCCTCGCTCACCCCCTGCGAGGCCATAAGCTCGAGTAAGCCCAGCATGGCCATGCCGTGATTGCAGTCCGGGAAGTGCGTCGAATTGCCGCAGCAGGGCCGATAGATGTTCCGCGACACGCGGTCTACAAGCATTTGCTGATCTGTCGTAAGCGAGATTAGCCTGTGTTTGCCGTAATGGTCCATCACATTCCCGCGCGCGAGAGACCATCCGCCGGTGGAAGCGAAGCCCGCTGCCGGTGGACGTCCGTCTCCTCCGTAGCGCGGGTTCATCATTTCGTCCTTGTCCTCGAGGATCGGATTCTCATTGGCCAATCCGAGCGCCCAGAGGAGATTGAGCAGGTATCCGGCGTTCCAAGAAGTGATCACGACCTTCTCGCTGTGATTCTTCTCCAGCATCTTTTGATATTCTGCCGGAAAGCCGCCCCGGCTCTCGTAGAGGGCTCTCAGCTTCTCGAGATCAATGGCGCCAGATTCAACCAGCTTTGCGCCGATCTCGCCCCAGATAACCGGCAACGTCACGCCATCGGTCGGTAGCACTACTTCTGCTAATTCCGCCCGGTCGGAAGAAGGGGCGGCCTTCGGAGAAGACGGCGGCGACCAGAGGAACGCGAGAGCGATGAGCGCTCCTGCGGCGAGTACGGAGAACAATCCTGAATAGTTTTTTATGGGCATATATTACTCGTTACAGCAATCCGCTAATTCGCGCAGCAGTTGGCCTCTCTTTTTTGCCGCAGGCGAGGACGATTTCTCCAGGAAAATTCCCGTTATCAGAATAGCTGCCAGGCCGGCCAAGAAAGCGAGCAGCCACTCTTCGGCAACTATCCCATATCCCGCGACGAAGCCGGCCGGGATGGCGAGCGCTTTGAAAAGACGCGGCTTAGATACGCGTCTTTCAAGCTGATAAGCGATGCCGACCACCGAACCGCCAATGAGCATTGCCATGAGCGTGACCGGCACAGCATACCCGGCGAAACGCAGGGCGAGCATCGCGAGCCACGTGCCTGCGACTCCGGCGCATATTGGGCAGATCGGAAACGAAGATATTCGATTCACCGCCCACGCGAGAAGCGCGATGGCAAGGATCGACGCGATGACGATTACGATTTCCATACTGCTATGCGACGAAGAAAATCAGACTCCCTAATCCTATCATCGCGATGCCGGCGATTAGCCGCACGCGAGAGAGATTGTCCCGCTTCCATGCTTGGAATTTATCCACAACCGCCTTATCCGCCGAGAACCACAGCACGAGCGCGAGTGGAACGATAAGGATGGCGTTATAGAGGACTAAATACCAGAATCCCGCCAAATAAGTCATCTTGTCGCGCAGAAGCCCGATCACCATGAGGTACGGACCGCCCATGCAGGGGAATTGGCAGATGCCGACGAGCGCCCCGAGCCCGAATGCCGCAACATATGAAGTCTGCTCCATAAGGCGCGCCATAGGCCGATGCGCGGCTTGCGGGATGGAGAGCTTGATCGGCGTCTTAGGGAAGAACCGATTCACAAGATTGACCACGCCGAAGAGTACGAGCAGCAGAGCCCCCAGCTTCCCCATGAAGTGCGGCGTATTGAATAAGTGCAGCACCTGGAGAATACCGAGTCCGATAAGCAGGTACGCGGCAAATATGCCCGCTATATACGTGCCGCCGATACGCAATATCTTTTCCCGCGTCATCTGGAGTCCGAAGAGGAAGGCGATCGTGATGAGAAGGATCGAGAACGAGCAAGGATGCACGCTGTCGAGTAGGGCCGACGCAAGAACGAGCGGTAAGAGCCAGGCGCCCCCGTTGCTCGCATTCCAGATGAGCGTCGAGGTTGTCGGGTTCAATTTCAGGATAAGTACAGCGAGGATGAAGAGCGCGATGGCGCCTCCGATAATGGATATCCGTTTCATGCCTATGGGGTAACGAGCGCCTGTATCTCGAGGTCTAGCGTATTGCCGGCGGAATCCGCCAGGGTCACGAACCGGTCTATCTTCCCGACGCCTGCCGGTCCGTGCGCGTTCGGATCATAAACGACGCGGATCGTACGGCTGCCGCCCGCTTCGATCACTTCATTTGCCGGCGGCACGAATCCGCCATGGCCGGCCATGCCGAAGGGCCCCTTCAAGCTGCCGTCCGGTTTAACGATGTACGCGTTGGTGCACATGCACGAAGTGCTAACTGAAGCTACCTTAAGGTCTGCCTGCGTAGGATTGGTGATTACGAAGTCTTTCGTGACGTTCCCATTCTTCATCGATATGGTGCCGAAGTCGTAGGATTTCTCGGCCGCGACGAGCGCGCTCTCTGCGCCGGAGAGAGAAGGGTTGGATGTGCCTGCCGCGCCGCCCGAGTATCCCCACAAGAAGAGCCCGACGAGTACGAGCAGAACCGCTGCAACGATGCTGATGAGGCTTATTTTCATAGATAGATAGGAAACGAATAAGCGCCCGGAATCGCTCGCTGAGAGGCGAGCTTCGCGATTAAAAAGAAGGACTATGTTCGAGAAGAGAAAGCCAGCGCGTGAGTTTTTGTCTGGAAAGGATAGACTGCGGAGGCCCGTGCGGAAAATATGCTGGGACGGCGGCAAGAGGCGGTGATATTTTGAACACCGCCGCGGCAAATGCGGCGAAGAGGAGGATTTCCAATAAAAAGAGGACGCCAAAATCGAGCGGCACGTGACTGAAAGTTTGGTACGCAGATAAGTGGTGCACCGCGACGGCCACGATATTTTCCGGGCACGGCGCCGCTCCCGAGACTATTAATGAACAGCCCTCTTGCATGTGCGCCCCCATCGCCGCGAATCCGAACAGCGCGGCGAAAAGAAATACCGCGAGAGCGAGCGGCGCGACAAACTTTTTGGATGCTAAATCCATCGTGGCATTAGTATAGCACGTTATACAAAACAGATGGGCTCTCCTACGCTCCGCGAATTGCTTCGCAAAGGTTCAAAGAGCCCAAGGTACAGCGGGTCAAATGTCAGAGCGCTGCAGAATCAGCGGGAGAGAAATCGGCGGCCCGCGTCCAACCTGAACGGGTTGTCAACCGAACGGACCGCGACGCGAAGGTCGACGCCACCCCAGGACGCGCTCACAACCCAGAGCACTCTGTCCAGGTCGCGGATGTGGGCGCAGTACCAACAGACCCACCAGCGGACACGGTTAGCCTTCGTGAGGAAGTGCCAGAACTGGCCGAGGCTGATTTCGGCCTTGTCCCCGCCGCCGAGCTCGGCGATAAGAGCCGGGTCGCGCGAGGGCTTGATGAGCTCGTGCACGCGCAGCTCCGCCGCCTCGACTGCTTCCTCGATCTTGCCGAGGAAGTGCTTCTTGAAGTTGTCGTCGAGCCAGCCGACGGTGAGGCCGTCGGTCGTCTCACCGACTCGGAACTTCTCCGCGGCGACGAACTCCGGAAGCGCAGGCACCGGCACTGAGCCAATGAGGTACAGGAGTCTTTCGGCCGTCATGACTTCCCCTCCTTCTCCTTTTTTGCTGTTATGGGTGCGAACTTTCTGCAAAACAGAATACCACGGATCATGCCCTGCCGTCAATAAACTACACGGTCCCTGTGAATCCCGGCATTATCCCTATTTTTAGGCGACCGCTCGAAAATAGGGATGCATATCTTGTAACGGCTCCGGGCATAAATGTTTCGGAACCTATACACTCCGAAGCCGCAGGGAATTGAGCACTACGCTGATGCTGCTCGCGGCCATGGCGGCGCCCGCGAAGATCGGATTGAGCAGGAGGCCGAAAAACGGATATAAGACTCCTGCCGCGACGGGGATGAACGCGATGTTGTAGAAGAAGGCCCAGAACAGGTTCTGCTTGACTATCCGCAAAGTCCGCTGCGAGAGTTGGATCACTTCCGGAATAAGCCTCAGGTCCCCGCGCATAAGCGTTATGTTCGCTGATTCCATCGCGATATCCGTGCCTTCTCCCATGGCGATGCCGATATTCGCCTGCGTGAGCGCCGGCGCATCATTTATGCCGTCGCCCACCATCGCGACGATATTCCCCGCCGTCTGCAGTTCGCGTATTTTGAGCGCTTTCTGATCGGGGAGAACGCCGCTCATTACATTCTCTATTCCGGCTTCTTTCGCGATAGCGCGAGCCGTGCGCTCGTTGTCTCCCGTAAGCATCCAGACGTCTATGCCTTTTTTCCTGAGCGTTCGGACTGCGGCGGCAGATTCTTTCTTCAGCACATCCGCCACCGCGAGCGCGCCCTTGATCTCTCTTTCTGCCGCGAGGATCATGACGGTCTTCCCCTGGCTCTCGAGATCGGCAATCGTTTTTTCGTACGGCGCAGTCGAAAGCCCTATATCTTCCATAAGGCTCCGGTTACCGAGATGCGCTTCATATTTCTGCGAACCGTCGAACAAATACCCGCGCAAACCCTTACCGGAAATAGCCTGAAAATCTTCCAGCCGGTAGAGAGCGAGCTTCTCCTTTGCGCCTTCGGCGATGATCGCGCTATCCAAAGGATGCGACGATTTCTGATCCAGGCTCGCGGCATATTGCAGAATGGCTTGCGCGAGCGGATGCTCCGACCTCTGCTCGAGCGACGCGGCATAGTGAAGAACCTCCGGCTGCTGCGCGTTATTCCAGGCGACGATATCGGTCAACTCCGGCTTCCCCACCGTGAGCGTGCCTGTCTTATCGAGGACGACCGTGTTGATTTTGTTCGCGATCTCGAGCGAAGCCGCGTCTTTTATCAGTATCCCCTTCCCGGCGGCGCTGCCAGCAGAAACCATGATAGCCATTGGCGTGGCGAGGCCGAGCGCGCACGGGCAGGCGATGATGAGAACTGCTACAAAATTAACTAGAGCGAACGTGAAGGCTGGTGCCGGGCCGAAAAAGAGCCAGACGCCAAAGGTGGCGATCGCAATACCGAGAACTGCCGGCACGAAATAAGAGGAAATAAGGTCCGCCAACCGCTGGATCGGCGCTTTAGAGCCCTGAGCTTCTTCCACCATCTTTATTATCCTCGCAAGAATGGTGTCCTTGCCGACTTTGGCGGCCTCAAAGCTAAAGGTACCGAATTTGTTTATCGTGCTCCCGATGACCATGCTCCCCGCCTTTTTATGAACGGGCATAGATTCTCCGGTGAGCATTGACTCGTCCACTTCAGATTCTCCGTCGAGAATCTTCCCGTCTACCGGTATGCGCTCCCCGGGGCGGACGATGACTCTGTCTCCAGGGACGACTTCGATGATGGGTATCTCAACTTCTTTTGCATCCCGAAGGACTATAGCCGTCTTCGGCTGTAGTCCGATGAGCTTCTTTATCGCTTCTGAAGCTCGGCCTTTCATCTGGATCTCAAAATACTTTCCCAAGAGGATAAGAACGATGATTATGGCCGAGGTGTCGAAGTATAACTCGGGCGCGATACCGCCCCGCATGAAGAAGTCTGGAAAGGCCGTGACTGCCGCGCTGTAAAGAAATGCGGAGAGAGTGCCGATGGCAACCAGCGTGTTCATGTCAGCCGTCCGGTATTTCACCAGCAATTTGAGCCCGTTATAGAATTGCGAACCGACCCAGAACTGGATCGGGGCGGTGAGGAGGAGCAGGGTCCAGGGATTCCTTGCTATCTCGGGCATGAACGGGAACCATTGCGGGAAGCTGCCGAGAAATACGAGCACCGCCAGAATTCCCCCTACCGCAAGCTTGCGCCTCATGATCCGCGCCTCTTGTTCCCGTTCGACTTTCTCCCTGTCCAAAAGGTCTTCTGCCCTCCCCTCCTCAAGAAAGGGCTTGTATCCGGCGTCACGGATCACTGCGAAAATTTGCTCTGCGGTCAACGGGGAGTCGAAAGAAATCTTCGCCCGCTGGTTGGCGAAATCCAGTTCGGAGTTCCGTATGCCGGGCAGATTCTTGAGCGCGCCCTCTACGACCATGGCGCAATGCGGCGAATCCATACCGAGCACTTGGATTGAAATGGTCCGGGTTGTAGACACGTCGTGTCCTTCAGCTTTGATGGACGCGACGTGTCCATCAGTTTGTCCATCAGTTGCGCCGGTGATCAGATGATAGCCGGCGGAAGCGACCGCTTCGGCAAGTTGCGGCTCTGAAACCGCCTTTTCATCGAATTCGACTAGGGCGGATTCGGCAGCGAAATTTACGGAGGCGGAGCGGACGCCGACCGTTCTGCCAAGTACGCGCTCGATGACCGCCACACAGCTCGCGCAGTGCATACCGTGGATCTTATATGTTTGTGTTTTCATGCAAGTGCTATTTCTTCAATTTATACACCTTCATAACCTCGCTAACGGCTTTTAGCGCCTGCCCTGACGACATTTGGTTCCGGACGCAGTTATTCAGGTGATTCCTCATGAGCAGGTCCTCTGCCGTGGAAAGTCCTTGCTTCACCGCCGAAGTCTGAGTTATGACGTCGATGCAATAGGTGTCCCGTTCGATCATCGCGACAAGCCCCCGCACCTGCCCCTCGATAATCTTGAGCCGGCGCACAAGTTTCCCTTTCTCCGTTTTGGGCATATATTCCATGTCTCAAAGTATATACCCTATGGGGGTATTGGTCAAAGTTTTTCCATACGAAAGATGGTATACGGCCAGTATACCCTGAGGGGGGTATATATGGCCATGACCATGTGGAAAACGTTCCACTTATCCTGATTCATCGAACCGTCATTCGGGGCGGGTCATAGTAGTTATATGAGAGCAATCTGGTCAGGCGCGCTTACTTTCGGCCTAGTATCCATACCCGTAAAGCTTTACAACGCGAGCGAGGAGCGGGCGCTCTCGTTCCGCCTGCTCGACAAGCATGGGCACTGCCCCATCAGCTACCTCAAGGTATGTCGCGGGACGAATGAGGAGGTGAAACCCGAAGATATCGTAAAAGGCTACGAATATCAGAAGGGCGATTATGTGATACTGACCGATGAGGATTTCGAGAAAGCGGCGCCCAAGAAGACCAAGACGATCGACGTGCAGAGCTTCGCGAACGAGGAGGAGGTAGAAAGCCGGTTCATAGAAAAGCCGTATTATCTGGAGCCGGATCCGAGCGCCGAGAAAGCGTACGTGCTCCTGCGCGAAGCGCTGGCGCGTTCTAAAAAGGTCGGCATAGGCACGTTCGTTCTGAAAGACCGCGAGCATATCGCCATGCTCAAGCCCGAGGGCAAGGCGCTCATGCTCATCCGCCTGCGATTCGAAGAGGAATTACGCAAGCCTACAGACCTGCATATCCCCGAATCTACTAAATTTTCAAGCAAAGAATTCGACCTTACCGTCGCATTCATCAAGCAGCTCGAGGAACATTTCGACGCGAGCCAATATAAGGACACCTATACCGGCGATCTGAAGAAAGTTATCGCCCGCAAGGCGAAAGGCAAGCCGATCAAGGTATCCGAAGAAGAAGCTCCCGTCCCGACCGATATGCGGAATCTCATGGAAGCCCTGCGCAAGAGCCTTGAGCAAGAGCGCCGCCCCGCCCACTCCGGAACGCGGTAGCACCCGCAATCCGTTTGGTGAGGGTGATACAATGGCAGACATGAAGCGGATAAGAAAAGCTGCTATACCCGAACCGACACTCGGCGAAGTGCTTGCGGTAATGAATGAGCGGTTTGATACCGTAGATAAGCGATTTGATACCGTAGAGAAACGCGTTGACAATTTCGAGGGAAGAACAACTCAGAGATTTAATGCGATGGATGATCGCATGGATAATATAGATGTCCGTCTCGGAGACGTGCAGCGTACGTTAGGAAAGGTTCAGAATAGGATTTAAGACATTCAGGATGAACTCACATCTCTTTCCGACGCTCACGATAGAGATAGGGATCGGATTTTCGATCACGAGCGCAGGATCCGCAAGCTTGAGAAAGCAGTCTAGCGGCATTGAGTGGAACTTGTTGCAGTTTGTTCGTATTGCCATGGCGAAGCATGCCTAGATATGAGGCAATCGTCGCTTCTCTAGACAGAGACTTTATCGGGATGCAATGTGAGTTTCAGACGGGCGCGGAGAAATACTACGATATATCGTAGAGACTCGAGCAGCTGTGTTCGTTCAGCGGAAAGGATAACGAAATCGTCCGCACCCGCCGTGTTTAAAGGTGCCGGCCGCAAGGTCGCGGTGTAGCTCCAAAATATTCTGCATCAAATATCGCCCGAATTCCTGCACATCGCTTTTCTTGCGCTTCCCTTTCGCGAATTCCTGCCATGCGGCAAGCAGGTTTTCGACGGAAATGATATTGTCGTATGCAAGACTCCATGAGCAACCCCCCCCCCCGACGATTCTTCCGGTTTTGCAGAAATTAAAGGCGGCATATCTGCTTTGGTACGAATATCAGAAACTCCCGAAGCTCCACCGCTACACGCTCGGCAACCGCATTGATGCATTGTTTATCGACGTTATCGAGGCCGCCGGATTCGCGGGAGTCCTGCAGCGCAGTGAGAAGCAACCGTGGGTGCGGCTCGCCATCCGCAAGCTCGATACCGTCAAGCTGCTGCTTATGGTGCTCTGGGAAACAAATTCGTTCGAGACAAAGCGATACGCCGCTCTCTCAATTCCGCTTGAGGAGGTCGGCAGAATGCTCGGCGGCTGGAATGGTCAATTGACCAAACAAAACCAAGCCCCGCATGAGGGCGGGGCCGGGGAATGAAGAGTTGCGGCGACCGGCGAACCACCAGTTGTCGTTCCAGTCGTTGTCGTTGCGGTTGACGTTCAGGTTGCGCTCATCGTTCCAGAGGTTGAACGTCGCAATGTGCGGACCTCCATCCGTACCACTGCCCATTGAAGGCCTCTGCCGATCTCCGAGCTGTATCTGATTCGGCATTATAATGCCAGAGAGGTCCGCACCAAGTATCTTCAATTTTTAAGGTCTACATACACCACGCTACTCGAAACCGTGATCGCGGGCAGCGGGAGACGCGTGGTCGCCCGCGTATTCGCCTAGCGCCGTTATCGATTGTATCAAAACGAAAGGACTCCGCACGCCGTGAGGCAATGCGGAGCCCGAATGCAAGGACTCAATCCCAAGGTTCTGAAAGAACCGAGGATCGAGTCCCTAGAACTACTTGCGGCGACCGGCGAACCACCAGCGGTCGAGCCAGTCGCTGTCGCAGCGGTGGACGCGCACGTAGCGCTCATCGCGCCAGAGGAAGAACGCCGCGTAACACCAACTGCCATTCGCATCCTTCCAGTGCGTGGCGTTGGGGTGCTCGTCGGCGAAGGCCGGATCAGCCTCGTTCTGTGCCGCGAGCGAGTAAGGATCCTCGGGGACGAGGCCACGGAGCGCGTACTCCTTGTCGAGGTCAGAGTCGCTGATCCATCCGCCGCGCCGCGAGAGATCGAGCTCGAAAAATTCCGTCTTGGCACCCTCGCCCGTGCCACGCGGCATCGCCTTCGCGACACCGCGGTCGACGTACTGCGTTCGACCAGTCGCGTCGAGTGCCTCCTGCGGCGTGCGCGAGCGGTCGACCTTCGCGACGACGCGGACGATTAGATCCGAGATTGCCTCGACGCGCCTACGGACCAATGTGACGAACTCGTCGGCCAGAGCGGCGCCCTGGCTCTCGAGCACCTGCTGCGTTGGTCCGCTCGGCAGGCCGCTCTTGCGTAGCGCGGCCATCTGCAGGTCGAGGAACTTCGCGGCCTGCCCAATGCTAATGGGATTCACTGCGGATGGGGACACAGCTTTCGCCATGGCGTCATCTCCTCTGAAAGCACGAAAGTACATAGCTGCCCTGAACACGGGAACCGCGTTCATTAGCTTTTTATAGTATACACACTTGCTTTACCATGTCAAGGCCACTAAAATAGGAGCATGCCGTTAGCTGAATATAAAAAGAAACGCAAATTCTCTAAAACACCGGAACCCAAACCGCAAAAAGCTTCACGGACGGGAGCACTTCATTTCGTCGTGCAGAAGCACGACGCTTCGCGCCTGCATTACGATTTCCGCCTCGAGCTAGACGGCGTACTGAAGAGCTGGGCCGTGCCGAAAGGCCCGTCGCTCAATCCGGCCGACAAGCGGCTCGCGATGGAGGTCGAGGACCACCCGTATTCATACAAAGATTTCGAGGGCGTCATTCCGGAGGGAGAGTACGGCGCGGGAGACGTCATAGTCTGGGACGAGGGGCTGTATACCTCGAGCGAAACGGCCGACCCGAAAGAGAGCCGCGAAAAGCTTAGACAGGGGTACGGCGAAGGAGAGCTTAAATTCGTCCTGCTCGGCAAAAAGCTCCAAGGCGGCTTCGCGCTCGTGAAAATCCGAAATCAGAAGGGCGGGAAGGACAATGCTTGGCTCTTGATCAAAGAAAAGGACAAATACGCGAGCGCGAAAGACGTCACAAAAGATACGAAATCGGTGAAGACCGGCAAGAAGCTCCCGCGCGACTCGAAGCGGCCATGACGCGCGCGCAAATGCCGCGGCGCGTGCGCCCGATGCTCGCGACCCTGGTTCGCGAGCCGTTCGATAAAGACGGCTGGTACTTCGAAACGAAATGGGACGGCTACCGCGCCATTGCCGAGATCGAGTCCGGTTCCGTACGGCTCTACTCGCGCCACGGCATTGATTTCTCAAAACGGTATGCGCCGATCGCGGGAGCCCTTAAGAAGATCCGTCATACTTGCGTGCTCGATGGAGAAATCATCGCGCTTAAGGATGGCAGACCGGACTTTCACGCGCTGCAAGACTATGAGCATGTGCCCTCCCCACTCCAATACGCGGTATTCGATTTGCTCTATTTTGACGGAGAGGACCTGCGCCAGAAGCCGCTCTCCGAGCGCAAGAAGCGCCTGCGCGAGATATTGCCGCACGACGCACACCTGCTTTTTAGCGAACACGCCGAAAACCACGGCAAGAAATTCTTCGACCTCATGCGCGCGCACGGGCTCGAGGGCATGGTGGCTAAGGATCCGAAAAGTCCCTATCGCGAGGGAGTTCGCGGCGGGGACTGGCTCAAAGTAAAGAATCTCAATACACAGGAAGCCGTCATTATCGGCTTCACGAAGCCGCGCGGCTCGCGCAAGCACTTAGGCGCTCTCGTGCTCGGCGCATACGAGAACGGGCGGCTCAGGTATATCGGCCATTCGGGAGGCGGCTTTACCGACCGCGAACTCGCCGAGCTCCACGCTACATTGTCGAAAACAGTCCGGAATACAGCGCCTCTCAAAGAGCGCGTGCCGATCAACTCCCCGATCACTTGGGTGAACCCGAAATATGTAATCGAAAGCGCGTTTTCAGAATGGACGCCGGAGGGGTACATGCGCCATCCCGTATACGCCGGCCTTCGCATTGATAAAAAGCCCGAGGAAGTGGTGCGAGAATTCCCGAGGAATGAGGCGGCAGAAAAAGTAAAAAGCCCGCACTTCAGCAATCTTGATAAAGTTTTTTGGCCGGAAGAAGGCTACACCAAAGGCGACCTTATCGAGTATTACGACCGCCTGGCCGAGACCATCCTGCCTTATCTTAAAGGCCGGCCCGAAAACCTGAACCGCCATCCGAACGGCTGGCAGGGCAAGAGTTTTTTCCAGAAAGACATATCGGGCGCGGTGCCGCCTTTCGCGCAGAGCGTAAAGATCTGGTCGGATACGAACCGGAAAAAGATCGAGTATCTAGTCTGTAACAACAAAGAAACTCTTCTCTACATGGCGAATCTCGGCTGTATCGAGATCAACCCGTGGAGTTCGCGGGTCGGGAATCTCGAGAAGCCGGATTTCATGATATTCGATATCGATCCGAACGGACGTCCGTTCGAGGACGTGATCGCGGTCGCAGGCGAAATCAACCGCCTACTTGCGAAAGCCGGCGCGCGCTCCTACCCCAAAACGAGCGGCAAAACAGGACTGCATATCCTCGTGCCGCTCGGCGGGCGGTATCCCTATGAGGCGGTGAAAGATTTTGCGGAACTAATCATGCGGCTGGCGCATCGTAAACTGCCCGACATAACGAGCATCGAGCGTTCGCCCAAGAAACGCAAAGACAAGATATATCTCGACTACCTGCAAAACCGCTATGGGCAAACCGTCGCGGCTCCCTACTCTCTGCGCCCTTTCGCCGGCGCGACTGTTTCCACGCCACTAGAGTGGCGGGAGGTGAAGAAGGGCCTCGAGCCAAAGAAGTTCAATATCAAAACGATTTTGGAAAGGCTCAAGAAGAAAGGCGACCTGATGCGGCCGATGCTTGCACAAAGCGTGGACCTTAAGGAGGCCGTTACCCGTCTTGAAAAAGAGTTCTCGCGCGAGGCTCGCTGATGCCTACAAGCTGCTTTAACGTGCGCGCGTCATGGACGGCATGTCCATGCACGTCGTTATTGAAATAGCAAAATATCTGAACCCCCTTTTCCTGCCATTTGCTGATCCGTTCCGCCCACGGCTTTAAGCGCTTCTCCCCGTAGCGGGAAGCGGCGAATTCGGAAGGGCCGTGGAAACGGACATAGGCGAAATCTGCGGTTATGTTTGCCTCGTCCGGCGGAATGGAAGGTATCTTTGCGGAATGCGGGAAGACGAGCCCAGCACCAAACCCAGTTTGGTGCTGGGCGAGCGCTATGTTTACCTCTCGAAGTCGTTCGCGAACGGTTTCAATATTCTCAAGCCAGCTCGCGTGCCTGGGTTCAAGAGCGAATCTCGGAGAAATACGCGCGCGCTGCGCAGCCGCCTGTACATCCGTTAGGAAACGGCCGAGCCATTCCTCGGAAAATTTCTTCCAGGGCGGGAGTTGGACCAGAATCGGCCCCAGTTTATGCTCCAGCCGCTTCGCGTGCGAGAGAAAGCGGAAAAGCGGCTGCCGCGCGCTCGGCAAATTCCTATGCGTGATATAACGCGATAATTTTACGGCGAACAGGAAATGCTCCGGAGTTTGAGCCCTCCATGCCGAAAAGGTCTTCATGAGCGGCAGATGGTAGAAAGAATTGTTTATCTCGACCGTGTCGAATTCGCCTGCCAAATACGTCAGGAAACCCTCCCTCATCCCGGACGGATAGAATTCTTTACCCCAATCTTTGTACATCCACCCGGACGTCCCTATTCGCACCTCGCCGCGCGACATGCGTACATCATGGCGGACCAGCCGGAAAGTTGGCGTGAATTCCCGCTTCAGGCCAGTCCCGAAAGGATTGCGGCAGCGCTCCAAGCCTGTACGCGGCAGCTCGCCTCGTATTCCCGAAATCCGCGCCGGTATCCGAAGAGTTCTATGGGAGTCTTGAAATGCCGATATGAGCGCAAAAGGCCCGCCCGCACCCGCTCGGCATCTTCTCGATACCCGTAGTTCTCCAGGCCTGCTGCGAACAGTTCCGTATCGTGCGGCCATATGGAGCCGTTGTGGTAGCTCACCGGATTAAACCGCCTGGAACGCGAGCTCAAGGTACGAATGCCCGCCGAAGGCACGTAGAGGTCCGGCGAGAGAAGTCTTTTGACAAGCTTCGGCACGAGCGAGGCATCCAGGATACCGTCCGGTGCAGATTGACCCGAGCGTCTGACGGCCCAGAGAACGTGAGCCATGCTAGAACGCGCGCTAGTGAGCCTTCTTCCGTTCCCGTCCACGGCGAATGCGAGCGTTAACGATTTTCCATGCGGCAAAACGAAGGCGGAGTTGAAGCGCCGCTTGAGATTGCCCGCCCGCATCAAGAGGTCCCGGGAGAATGTAGGGGCTTCCTTAGAGAAGTAATCGGCCCACTCGAGAAGCGCCACATAGGCGTATGCCTGGACTTCGACGGGAGCGATCGCGTATGCGGGTTTTTCTTCCTGAATCTCGAAGAACAGCGATTCACTGCTGTCCATCCAGCTCTGCACCCGCAGGCCTCCGTGTTTCCGGTCGGGATGGAATCGATAATCTATGAAGCCGTCTCGATTGGAATCCCCGTGCTCCGTAAGCCAGGCGAGCGCGCGGTGCGCCGCCCGCAGAAGCGGGGCGGCATCCTCGGAGGGCGGCGCAACAGAGAGATACTCATAGAGCGCCATGAGGAAGAGCGGCGTCGCGTCTACGGAATCGTAATTGCGCATCGAGCCGTCCGAAGAGACGTGCCAGGGCTCGAGCGCCTGAGTGAGATGCTCGTGCTTATCCAGCCGGAATTCATGGATGCATTTGCCCGGCTCTTCCCCGTTCTCGATGTTGATGGCGCGCCCTTGCAGCTCCGCGAGCCGCATAAGCACCTTGTTGACCAGCTGTAGGAAGTACGCATCGCCAGTCTTTCTGTAAACCTTGAGCAGCGAAAGGCTCGTGATGAGCGAATCTCTGCCAAAAACGCATCCGAAAAGTTCGCCCCGCCCCGAGGCGAGAACGCCCCAGTCCGTCTCGAGGCTCTTGATGCTTGCAATGCCGAGCGCCCACAATTCGTCTTTATTCATGTTGCTCGAAAATTTTTCTATATACCGCCTCGTATCCGTCAGTCATCCGCGCCGCGCTGAAATTCTCGAGCGCATACGTTCGGCAGTAACTTCGATCAATGGCTTCAATAGTATCCGCCGCCGCCGCCATTTCAGCAACATCTTCCACGACGTACCCGGTTTCCCCGTCTTTCACGATCTCGGGGATAGAGCCTTTTCGGAACGCGATTACGGGACAACCGCAGGCCATAGCCTCTATAAGCGTTAGCCCGAAGGGTTCTCGCCACTCGACCGGATGCAAGAAACAGCGCGCCCGGCTCATGAGACGATTGCGCTCCTGTTCATCCACTTCGCCCACCCACGTAATGCGGGAGGAGAGGCGCGGTTCGACATATTGCCGGTAGTACTGCCGATCGACCGACTCCAGCTTGGCGGCGATGATAAGGGGCAGACCAAGCTGATCGGCCACTTCGATGGCATTGTGCACGCCCTTCTCCATCGAAATGCGGCCGACGAAAAGCAAATATTCGTCCGCATCTGCGCTCCAAGGATAATCTTGCATAGGAAGTCCGTTGTATACCGTTCCCGCGTGATTTATATCGGCACTACCAAAAAGCTGCGCCTGCGAGATCGTCACAATATTGGGATTGCGCAGGGATTGCATTAACCTGCGCACGTCGCGAGTGATCGGGCCATGTATCGTACCGACCGCGGGAGCAGAAGAGAGATTGGCGGTGGCGAGCGAGAGCGGCATCAAGTGATCATGGATGACGTCGAATTCGCTGGCAGACGCATACGCCTCCCCGATAGAAAGCAGGAGCCAATTATTCATCCCGTATATATCTTTCACCCCCGCTTCGCGCAGGGCCCGCGGATAGACCGAGTGCAACTTCGCCGATGTTAATGAGTCGCCGCTCGCGAATAGCGTAACGTCATGCCCTCGCCGCACCAGTTCTTCCGTAAGCGCATGTATGACTCGCTCGGTCCCTCCGTATTTCTTGGGCGGCACCCGTTCAGCCAAAGGCGCGATCTGCGCTATTCGCATGGGAGAAGCGTAATGGTTTATCCGGGAGATTCCATTAACGGGAGCGCCGCTCAGAGATCCCGCAATTCGGCGTCGCAGATGCGATCAGTTCGCCTCACATGGAATCCGATCGCGCTGTTCTTGCCGTTCTCGCTTTAGTTCCAGATAGAGCCGTTCCAGATCTTCAGCTATGCGTTCTGCCCTGAATTGCGCTGCGGTTTGCTGGGCAGCCCTAGCCATTTCGAGGCGCCTCGCATCGTCTGCCAGTAGTAATCCCGTCCGCGCAATAGCTTCTTCCGTAGATGAGACCAGAAAGCCGTTTTCTCCGTCTCGTATGATTTCCTCGGCTACGCCAACTGGGAAGGCAACAGGAACCAGTCCCTGCGACATGCCTTCTATCAGACTGAGAGAAAACCCTTCATATCGGGAAGAAAGGAATAAGATACTTCCGCGCAATGGAGCCAGCGCTCCCGGGATAAGATCTTTTCGCAGATTGACGTACATATAATGCAAGGGGAACGCGACGCGAAGCCATTCCTTTAGCTTGCGATTGGTCGTCATGCATACGGTAGTTTTCGGCGTCTCCGGAAAAGCGTTGTAAAAATTAACGAGCCTGGAAAGACCCTTGAGTTTAAGAGTGAATACGTCATTACCGAGTCGCCCCAAGAAAACGAGGTGCGGTTGCTGAGGCGCAGTTTCGCGCGGCGGATAGAACCAATAATCCTCGATCGCATTGTGGATGAGCCATATGCGCTCGGGACGTGCTCCTGCCGCGATAAGCTCATCCCTGACTTTTGCAGAAGTGGCGACACATGCTGCCGCGCGTTGCGCGGCGACAGCTTCGATGTCGGCAACGTCTTCTATCGGACGCAATGTCTTATAATCAAATTCAGGAATGACGCCAAGCCGCACGAATTCTTTGTAAACAGCCCGTTCATGAGGCGGCAGTTCGGAAGTTCGCGGCGTAGAAGCGAGATAACCGCGGGCAGTAGACCCGAAATGGCACACGACCGGCACGTCAAACGTAAGAAACGGGAGCGGCGTATAGGTAGTTCCTTGGATCACATCGTACTTTAGCATCTCATTTTTGTGTTCCAGAAGAGAATAGAAGAACAAAATATTCGCTATGCCTTTGATATGCGCGGGGGTATCAAATAGCTGCACGCGCGGATAGAAGTTCCGCACCAACACGCGGCGCTCATTAAGTGCGCTTACCATGAGCCGGTTGATCTGCGCCGCACCGGTACGAATGCCTGAACCCAGCCGTTTCTCGCCATGGATGAAGGCGACTTTAACCTTACCTGGCGTACGGCCTTGTGGAACCCGCTTGCTTCCATTGCGGAATAATCTCAAAATTGAACGGGTCTTTTCGAATGCATACCGATCCAACCCGTGCTGCTTACCGTTGCTATTCACGTGATTTAAATTATAACACGGTCGGATGCTACTCCACAGAAGTCTCCATCCCCTTCCATGATGCAAAAAAGCGCCCGTGGGCGCTTTTTTGCGGATCGGCAGCTTACGCGGCCTTGCTGACCTTAATCGCGTTCGGGCCCTTCGGGCTGTCGGCGACTTCGAAGGTCACCTTGTCCCCTTCCTGAAGCGAGTCGAACGAAACGCCGACGAGCTCATTGGAATGGAAGAAAAGGTCCTTCTCCTGGCCCGCCACCTTGATAAAGCCGAAGCCCTTATCAGTGAGGCGAGCGATGGTTCCTTCTTGCATGTGCAATTGAATTTTGGTTGGACTAATGTATCAATGCAGTAAGCTGGAATTGAAGCTCGAGCCCACTTCTCTGGCTCAGCCGCTGGTTGACGAAATCCATCATAGCATGCCCCATCTTTTCTGTCAATAGGGCTATGCACTAATGTCCGACCCTCGTCATTTTACGAATTCTTGTATCATATTGAATAATTTCTCATAGCCCTGTGCGTTCGGATGCAGGCCATCATCTAAATCGGTATGTATATCAAGCGCATCGAAAACATCTACATAGAGTAGGCCTTCTGATTCAGAAAATTCTTTGAGGAAATTGTTATAAGACCGGATCGTATCGTTCACAAAGCGTGTACCGCTCTCCCGCATAGAAGTTTCATCGACTTTCGTAGCCCCAACGATATGAATTTTGTCGGTGTACTTTCTCGCGAGCTTTATGAGCTCTCGCATATTCTGTTTGTAGCTCTCGAGTGGGACCTCGCTTGCAGTCTCACCAACGGAGTATTTTGAGTCGTTTATTCCAATGGCGAAAATGACGACATTCGGTTTAATAGAGTCCGCCTCCACCAGGAAGCGCTTGGCCAGATCGTCAGTCGTATCTCCACACACGCCAAAGTTGTAGACACTTATATCTTCGTTCTTCTCAAGCAATTTTCGCAGTCGCCCTACCCATCCGAGTGCCATAGTGTCACCCGCGCCGTAGGTAATGCTGTCTCCCCAGATTCCGATTTCCATATTGGATTTATTGCAACTTACTGCCAATCTCGACACTCGCTTTGGCGGGCGTGATGAGCACCCATCCGATACCTGCCGTATTCTTGAACCCGAGCGTAAGGACTTCGGATTCGAATGGGCCTATCTTTTTTGGCGGGAAGTTGACTACGCAGCAGACTAGAATTCCCTGTAGCTCTTCTTTGGTGTGTGCGTCTACCGCCTGCACGCTAGATAATTTCGTGCCGATCTCAGGGCCGAAATCTATCTTCAGCTTGAATGCCGGATTCCGCGCTTCAGGAAAATCCTGCACTTCGAGAATCTTCCCGACTCGGATATCTACTTTCTCAAAATCATCGTATGAGATCATAGGATTTATGATCCTTTAACATCTTCCTTGATCATTTTTATGATTTCCGGAAATGTGGATATCTTGAAGTGTCCGTTCTTGCTTTTGTAGACAACAATATGCGCGTCTTTCAGCTTTCCCCTATATTTTTTGGCGTGAGAGACCGGCACGGTTTCATCATCCTTTGAAAAAAGCAGATGCAGGTTCTTGGAATTTTTCTTAAGCAAGGAGAGGTCAGACTTAAGCGTAAAGCCACCAACTAAATCTTCCCCTTTTACGGAATTGTCAAAAGGTGGGCATATTAAATATATCGACAACGCTTTTTTAGGTAACTTATTTTCAGATAGGTACCTCGCGAGAAAAATACCACCCAATGAAGATCCAACTAAAATGGCATTACTCCTTAGATGCGGGAGATGTCGCTCAAAATGAATCTTCCAATCTCTATACTTCGCATTGTCCTGTAGTGGCATGCGCGGCCTGATGATCTCAAGTCCTCTTCCTAATTCTTTATCCAGATAGTCACCAGCCCAACTTACCTTCTTTTTAAGAGAAATTTCTCTGTTCTTCAAGAAATGCAGATAATCCTTCTCGTTTTTGAAGGTCATTCCGCCATGAATGATAAGTATTTGTGTCTTCTTTTTCATAACCCGTCTGTTGTACCAAGTATAGCTTTGAATCTGATAATCAGTAAAGTACGGGGGTTCCTGCCCCCGTCTTGCACGACCGGGACGGGAACTCAAGAACTGGTGTAAACAGTAGACTGCACCAGTTCGATTCCGCTCCCCATCAATAACTCTCCAGTTGCCATACATCCATCGCGACTTCTTCGTATGGATGCACCCGCTTGATCGCTGCAAGAACATTCCCCACAACTCGAGAATCGCAAGTGACCTCGATTCGTTCTTCTTCTACCTGTTCCAATTCTCCAACTGTCCCAATGTGCGGATGCGCCCCTTCTTCAGGCTTAAATCTGCCAATGCCTCGCGTTGAAAAGCTGCAAAAGGAATACTTACCTAGTTTGCCGCCTCCAGCCGTGCCAATAGCTTCCCTTACGGAATCGGTATTGGTTAAAGGAACATAGACGACAATTTTGTGTTGACTCATAAATTTATTGTAGCTCGGCTTTCAATTTTTCCCTTACCGCATCCAATACTTCGGGCGGCGTAACGAAATCGTGATTGGTTCTGTAGTTATGACCCCATCGGTCGTCGATGAAAGTCATCCCTTCAAACATTCGCGATGATGAGTAACGCGGGATGAAATGCCCATGGAGATGTCGTGTGCCGTTGCCGAGAAACGCATAGTTGAACCAGTCTGCCTGGAATGCTCGCTTCGTAGCTTCTCGTATTTCGCCGAGGATGGTAATGAGTTCCTTTTGCTCTGCCTCAGTTGCGTCTGCTAGATCAAGCGCATCCTCGCGCCTGCACCATACAATGCATCTGCCAAGGTATCCCTGGTTCTCGTGCACATTCACTAGCCAGTGTGTATATTCTTTGACCAAGAATTTTGAGTAGTCCGTCATAATAGTCATAATAAATGTGTTTTCAGTTTCTCGGCGGCAAGCTTGCGCATGCTAAATGCATTCTTCTCTTCGGCCGTTAGCTCGGCAAAAGTCTTGTCTTTTCCTTCCGGCTGAAAGATGGGGTCCCAGCCGAAATTAGTCTCGCCTCGTGGGGCGACTATCGCGCCTCGCACTGATCCTTCGAAGAATTGAATGTCTCCAGACCAATCGGTATAGCCGATGATCGTCTTCGCCTCAGCTCCGTAGTTCCCAAAGGATTCCGCCATTTTGAAGAGGCCATCATTACCAACAGTCTTCATAAACCACTTGATTAGTGGGCCTGGGAGGCCGTTGAGAGCGTCGAAGTAGAGTGATGTGTCCTCTACTATAAATGCTTCCTTTTTATGCTTGAGGGCTTCCTCCAGCTTGGCGCGGATTATCTTATGCGCGTCTATTTCCTGTATTTCTGGCAGAGCAATATCAAGTTGCTCGACATCGCCTAAAATCGCTTGCATTTCTGCGAGCTTGTTCTTGCTTCCAGTAATGAAATGGATGATCATGATGATTCATAGTATAGCGTGCCTGGACAAACACAAATGCCGCGACGTACATCGCGACTTTTGTGCTCTTTACGGAGTCAGATGCCTGGCGGTACTATACTACCCCTGACGAAATGAACTGGCATTCTACAACCAGACGGCGGAAAGTATTCAAATCCGATGTTTGTTATCTCTCGCGGTCGTATAAGATAACGAACATCGTCAGAATAGGCTCAGAGTTCGATTCCTGTCCCCATTTTTTGCTTTGCGCAGCGTAGTTCGATTCCAGCGCCCGTCTTTTATTAGCCAATCTGATCAAATATGAAATTGTTTCTACTCCAAAACCAAAGAGGCGGATGCATATCTATCGGGTCGATACCGCTTCCCTTCAGAATCTCTCTCCAGCGTTGCGAGATATTCTCTTTCGACAGTTTCTCGGCCTCACCTTGCGTGATGACACCAAGCTTCACCGAGCACTGAATAATGTGGGTGTCCGGCGCGATATCAATCTGATATCTATTCTTGAGGTTGACTCCTCCGTACGTGCTGATAATGAACGACCAGTAATTGAAGATTTTCGGTCCCGAAAGATACGGGAATCCTTTCTTGAAATCAGACTGGACGAGTTGCTTGAGTTTAAGAAAATCTCCGTCTGTGGCCTTCATAAAATTATCGAACGAGCCCCAATTATTCTTCACGGTCGTGGCAATGATGCGCCACGTATGGATATGTTTATTCGGCTGCAATGCAAGTCTATGTTTCAGTAGCGCTGCTCTTACTTCCTCTTCTCGTCTTGAAGAAACCTCTGCGATATCAAACACAAAGTGCGTTTCTGGATCACGAAAAGTCTCGAGTGCTGCCTCCCAGAGTTTATAGCTATCCCGCTGATAGTTGAGTGCCATTGGTAAAGTGAAGTAAGCGAGACGCATATCCCATTTATCTTCAGCGAACCCAGGATTCGAATCTTCCGGCATACGAGTCTGTCCAATCTTGCCTGTTTTGTAGGCATCAATCAATTTTTGGCAAGTTTGTATTAGACTACCGTTTGTTTCCATCTCAGATTTTAATAATCCTTTTTGTAACCGAATCAACAAACAACCTGAACGCCGGTCTTTTCTCTTTTTCGTAAATTATCTTCACTCCCAACAAATGTCGTTTCGGACAAGTCAGGTCTTTTCGGGCCAAAGAAATCTTAGGATCAATAATCCTGTCGACATACATTCGTCGCAAGTTTCCTGCTCCGTCTTTTTGGTACTCACAAATGGAGATGCCACATTTCTGACAGGCGATATCCAACAATCGAGAATACCCTCCTCGCGCCTTTTTATACTTATCGTTTTTGAGCTTCATAGATTACTGTAGTTTGCTGCCAATCTCGACACACGCTCGAGACTTTGACACCAATCTCCTTACCGAAATCGATCTTCAGCATGAATGCTGGATTCCGCGCCTCTGGGAAATCCTGTGCCTCAAGTATCTTCCCGACTCGGATATCTACTTTCTCAAAATCGTCGTACGAGATGGTCATAGGTTCGCGTCAAGGAATTCCTTAAGGGTCCCGACATCCTTTTTCTCGCTGTCGTAGTAATAGGAGAGGATACCGACTGACTCTGCGCCCTTAACCGCATCTGGGTTGTGTTCAAAATAAAGGACATCTCCTGGTTTTAGGCCGAAATGCGCAAGCATGGTTTTAAAGTAGGCTGGGTCTGGTTTGTCAGGATTGTGCTTGAGTGTGAAAACCTCATAGGGCATATCGTTCAGGCCGAATTTGACCATCTGTTCATCGTTGGCGTTCGTAAGAATGATCTTTCGATTCGAGTACTTCTCAAGCAGATCGTAAAGCGGCTTATAGATGCCCTCGCCTTCTATAACGAAGGCATCTACGGCATCAATAAGGATAGTTTTCATGCGCTAAGTATAGCTTGAGTCTGGTATTCCTGCCCCCATTAAACGACGGCCCGGACGGGAACTAGCATTTAAGGGCTTTTTTCTTGCGCTATTAAGGATTACGACAAGATAATTTCTCCTATGGCCGCTCGGAAGGCGTTGATCGCCGAAGAGTCCTTGGCTCGCTTCGGGTAAATACGATTAGAAAGAATTGCGTACGCGACCCCTTTCTGGCGGTCAACAACACATAGCGTCCCCGTAAAGCCGGTTTTGCCGAACGTGTGCTCGCCGCAGTATTTGCCCATATAGCGCGGTTGATTTAATTCCCAGCCCAGGCCAGTGAAGTCGTTGAGTTCCGGAATTTGATTGGTTTCCATATGTCGGATGATATCTTCTGAAAAGAACCTCTTTCCACTTAAGGTCCCGCCGTCGAGAAGCATTCCAAGAAAAGAAAGAATATCGCCGGCCGTAGAGAAGAGGCCAGCGTGACCAAATATTTTGCCATCGCGTTTAGCTATGTAAGCGCTCTCATCGTGCACCGCGCCGCGAACTTCTCCGCGCCAACTGTCTATTTCTGTTGGCGGTATTTCCTCAATTGGAAACTTCTCGGGATAAAAAGTGCTCCGGCTCATTCCTAAGGGCACGAAGAAATGCTCGTCGGCAAGCACGTCAATTGTCTTTCCGGTCAGCCGCTCGATCACGAGACCCAAAAGCGCGGCGGGTATATTTGTGTACTTGAAAACAGTGCCCGGACGCTTCTCGAAATCGTGAGTGAGGAGTAGATGCAATAGCTGCTCCGCGGTTTTGCTTTGAATCGTATCACGACCGTCAAGAGTCGAGGCGAGACCGTATCCGTCGATGGTATATGTTAGCAGGTGCTTTATGAGAACATTTTCTCGGTCCGAATTATTGAATTCCGGAACATAATCGATAAGTTTGTCCGTAACCTTAAGCTTTCCCTGGTCGATCATTTGAAGACACAGACTGCCGGTTGGAATGGACTTTGTAATGGAAGCTGTGTCATACATAGAATTTGCCCTGACCGCCGGAGAACTTGGTTCGTATGTGAAATGACCAAACGGCAGAATTAGTCGCTCGCCGTCTTTCCGCACTACGCCCACGACGCACCCCGGAAACGTATGCCCCTCTATCGCCGCTCCAGCAATTTCTGCAATCCTGTCTTCCATCATGAAAGTATACTCCTGCGAGGCGAACAGGCGTGGGCAGTACTGTGCTATATTTCTAATATGGAAGGTCCCGAGGGAAATCGGGAATGGCAGAGTATTGAAAAGAAAGAAAAGCCGCCTGTTCTTTATATTGCAGCCCAGACCCCGAACCTGCAGGAGCTGACTCCGCGAGAAGGCCGCAACCGCGGTGAGAATGAAGGTGCTGTCATTTTTGCTACTCCTAATAAGGAGCTCGCGTCGATATTCTTGGTAGAGGGTCACGACGACAGTTGGATGCAAATAGGATATTTCAGCGACGTACCTTACGTGACCATTTGCATGAACAGGGATGATTTCCTCAAAAGGGACCACGGAGGAACCATGTATGAGGTTTCAAGCAACGCCTTTAACTTTGACCCTAACCTTGGCATGGGAGAAAAAGAATGGACGAGCCGCGATCCTGTGACGCCCATCTCAGAAACCCATTATGCATCAGCCCTTGATGCCATGATCGAAAATGGGGTCAATGTATATTTCGCTGATCAGGCCACGTTCGACGCGGTGAATAATGCCGACGATCATGGATTAAGTATTCTGCTTTCCTTAACTTCAGAAAATAAGCTCCGAAACAAGGTGACTAAGCCACTCGAAGATTTGTCTGAATAGGTACACTCCAAACGCAAAAAAACCGCTCGAAAGAGCGGCTTTTGCCTGCGTGATGCACCACAAGAGTACTTTTATTTTTTAAGGCGTACCGCTAAGAAAATCAGGTAGCCTGTCGGGGCGGAAAGTATTCAAATCCGATGTTCGTTATCTCTCGCGGTCGTATAAGATAACGAACATCGTCAGAATAGGCTCGGAGTTCGATTCCTGTCCCCATTTTTTGCTTTGCGCAGCGTAGTTCGATTCCAGCGCCCGTCTTTTGGTTATTCTGCCGCAACAAGCTCTGAATAAAACTCGGCTTCGTCCTCAGGCAAGAATCTCATCTCCTTCAATCTCTCTCCGGTTATGACGTACGCACGTTCAGTTTCGAGTCTCGATAAAAAATGCACGTTATGCGATATGACTACCAGCGCACCTGGGAAATCCCCAAGGGCATCGGCGATGATATCGAGCGCCTCAATATCAAGATTGTTCGTAGGTTCGTCGAGCACAAGCAGATCAATCGGCGAGGACGTCACTTGAGCAAGAACGAGACAAGCGGTTTCGCCGCCTGAGAGCGTCCCGGCTTGCTTCTTGACGCTCGAATCTGCACCGAATAAGAACTTGCCGAGCTGATTTCTTGCTGCGTTCTCATCCAAATGTGGATTTGCCTGCAGAAGATTATCGAGAATGGATAGTTCGGGATCGATAGATTGATACTTCTGATCCATGTAGACCGTCTTGAGACTTTCGCCGCGCTTGACTACTCCCTCAAACGAGAACGGTCCCTGCATACCCATAAGTGCCTTAACCAAAAGACTCTTCCCCGAACCATTCTTACCAGTGAAGACAATGCGGTCGCCAAATTCTATCCGCAGTCCAATGTCCCGCACTAGACTTCTACCTTCTATACTCAATGAGCCGTTCGATACACTGACGAGCATCCGCTTAGACTGTTCAGCGCCAGCTTCAAGAACAACGTGCGTTGTCTTCCGCTTTGGCTTTTGTAACTGCGAGACACGCAGCTGACGATCCTCAATCATTTGGTCCTGTTGGCGCTTTAGTTTCCCAGCCGTCTTCTCAGATTGACCACGGAAAAATCCTTCGGCAAACTTATCTCGGCTCGGTTCAGCCTTCGACTGCTTCCCCGCTCGATTCGCACGGGCTACGCGTGTCTCGCGAGCTTCGATTGCTCTGCGCGCTTTCTTAACATCTTTCTTTGCTGCTTCAAAATCGCGTTCGCGAGCTTCCTCGATCAATCGCTTCTGTTCCTGGTACTCCGAGTAGTTGCCGCCAAAGCGAGCAATAGCCCCTCTGTCAATCTCCCAAATGGTAGATATGACGTGATCCAGGAATAAGGGGTCATGGGATACCACAATGAATGCCCCATTAAACGTAAGAAGATAGTTCTTCAATACTTCCAATCCCTCGGCGTCGAGATGATTAGTTGGCTCATCAAGCAAGAGAATGTCGGGATTGCCCGTATCAGCTATCGCAATCAACAGCTTGGCGAGCTCGCCTCCGGATAGTGCCCGCATTTCTTTATCCTGTGTGACATTTGTGATACCGAAGATCCGATTGAGTGATGCCTGTACGAGCGGCCAAGAGATGCTCCTATTTTCGAGAAACGCAGCCACAGTGTCGGCTTGTTCGAAGAGCGCGAAATACAATTGCGGAACATACTGTATCTTTCCAATGGTATCCACGCGCCCGGAGGTCGGTTCGGTAAATCCGTATCTTCCGAAAGTCCGCCGGGATGCCACGCAGCTCGTACGCCGAGGCTGGGGAATCCGGCAAGTCGCCCGATACATCGGCGTGTCTCCAGGCACTATCACGAAATGGATGGCTAAGGCGAAGCGATACGGCAATCATCCGATCCCCACGCTGTCCTCGCGCCCAAAGCATCACCCCAAGGCGCTTTCTGCCGAGCTCGTATGGAAAATCTTCCACAAGCGGCTCCTTCTCAAGCGGAGCGCGGAGGTCGTACACCAGGAACTCATCAACGACGGCATGGCGGTCTCGCTTTCGACGGTCAAGCGCACGCTCGACCGCCTGGGTCTCTTGAAGAAGCGCTCGCCTTGGAAACGGTATCATCCGCCACTAATGCGCCCGGATGTCGAGAAGCCGGGCGATTTGGTGCAGGTCGATACGATCCATCTCCTCACACCGGAAGGCCAGCGAGTGTATGTCTTCACGCTCATTGATGTGTTCAGCCGCTGGGCATATGCCCGGGCGTATCCGCATGCAAATACGGTCATGGCCTTGCGGTTCGTGCAGCGGGCCCAACGGCTAGCGCCGTTTCGCTTTAAAACGCTCCAAAGCGACCATGGGAGCGAATGGGCGCAATGGTTCACCGATCGAGTATTCTCCGTGCACAGGCATTCGCGCGTGCGCCGGCCGAACGACAATGCGCATTTGGAGCGATTCAACCGTACCTTGCAGGAAGAGTGTCTCGACGGGGTGTCGCGAACCGTCGAAGCGCTCAACAAGGCACTAGCAAAGTACCTTCCGCACTATAACGGTCGGCGGCTTCACTTCGGCCTTCAGTTGTGCACGCCGTTACAGGCGTTATCATCAAAACGTTTCCAAGCTATTGGTTAGAAAACGCTCGTTCCCTAGAGAGGGCGGGAAATCAAGAACTGTTGTAATCAGTGAGTTTCTCCGGTTCGATTCCAACCCCCATGCTCGAAATCGGGTCATTTCGGGCGTGATCACGACACGAAACATCGCCGAATACGAGAGTCGGAATCGAACTGGGATATATGCTGTATATGCTGAAAACGCAAAAACCACTTTCGTGGTTTTTGCTCGCTTTTCTAGCCGAACAGGGGCGCCGGTACAGTATCGACTTTGACGGGGAACGGTACTAGTTCCCCTCCTCCGCCAAAGGCTACGGACGGGCACAGCTGGCGTTACAATTTTTAGATGCGAAAAGCTTCTTTAATTCGTTTCGTCCGCTGCCACTTTTCCACCACAATTCTCGCGTTTTTGCTTCTTTCAATGTTTGAAACTCTTCTTGATGGAATATGCGGAGCGGACGGCGATGCTTCGTCGCTGTGACTTGCCCAGCATTGTGCTGAGTTAGTCGTCGCTCAACATTATCCGAGAAACCGACATAGGTACGCTTATCCAGTTCGCTTACCAAAATGTAAGCGAAGTACATAGACTAACTCTAGCACTGTTCAGTTGCGGGCCGCCTTGACCGCCGTAGGCGAGTCTATGGCGAGCCTCGCCACAAATTTTCTCTGAAAATTTGTTGCGGGGGTCGGATTTGAACCGACGCCTGGAGGTTATGGGCCTCCCGAGGTACCAGACTCCTCTACCCCGCTGTGTATAAGTATAGTCGAATTGCTCATGCTTGCAACATCAACCGGGACCTCCCGTATTCGTGCAAATTGAGAGAATGGTATTCTAAAGAGAATGGGTAGGTCTTGGAGTGCGGAAGAACCGACGATGATTTTCGAGTTATTGCATGCGAAAGCGGCCGGACTCTCCGTCGAAGAAGCGGCCCGGCGTTTGCAAGACGAGGGGCCTAACGTCCTGCCGGAAAAGCAGCCGGACACCGTCGCGGAAATATTCCTGCGGCAATTCAAGAGTCCGCTCATTTACATACTGCTGGCCGCAGCCGTCACCGTGTTTCTCCTCGGAGAGACAGCGGACGGAGCTATCATACTAGCCGTCCTCCTATTCAACGCGATCATCGGCTCTATTCAGGAGGGACGGGCCCAGAATACGCTGTCCGCTTTGAAACAGTATGTCAATACGACGGCCACTGTCGTACGAGACGAGACGGAGATGGTCATTCCGGACCGCGAGGTCGTGCGCGGCGATATTCTCTCCCTACGGGAAGGCGAGAAAGTGCCAGCGGACGCCCGCGTGCTAGTTTCAAATGATCTGAGGACCGATGAAGCGGCCCTCACGGGAGAATCCGTCCCCGCGCACAAAACGGCCGAGGCGGCCGAGGCAGATGGGCCGGATGCCGACCGGCGGAACATGGTTTTCAAGGGCACCACGGTGGTAGCGGGCAACGGCCGAGCCGTAGTCGTCGAAACCGGCCTGGGTACGGCCATAGGCTCGATAGCGAGAACGATCTCATCCATAGATACGGAAATGCCGCTCAGGGCGAATATCCGCCATCTCTCTCGCGTAATCATCGTCGTAGTTGCCGCGATAAGCGGCGCTCTTTTCGCGCTCGGGCTCGCCCGGGGCGAGAGCGTCGTTACTATATTCTCGACGGTCGTCTCGCTCGCGGTGTCGATAATCCCCGAAGGCCTCCCCATCGTTATAACGCTCGTGCTGGCGACCGGCGTTTGGCGGATGTCGAAGCGCAATGCGCTCGTGAAAAAACTGCAGGCGGTGGAAGCGCTCGGCCAAGCGCGCGTCATCGCCGTGGATAAGACCGGGACTATCACGAAGAACGAACTCACGGTGAGCGAGGTCTGGACGGACGGCAAGCTGTTTTCGATAGGAGGGATCGGTTACGAGCCTAAAGGAGCGATCTCGCTCGCGGGCTCAGTCATAAATGCCGCCAATCATCCGGAACTGCTTCTTTTAGGGAAGCTGGCGACCCTGGGCTCGAGCGGACGCGTGTATTTCTCCGAGAAAGAAAACAGATGGCGGATAGCCGGGGATCCGACCGAAGCCGCAATACAGGTGTTCGGAGAAAAAGCGGGATTCAAGAGGAGCGAGATGCTTTCCGAATCCCCGCTCGTATCGGAAATTCCTTTCGATTATAAGCTTAAATACCGCGCCGTAGTCTTCAAGGCGGCCGAGCGAAACACTCTTATAGTAAGCGGCGCGCCCGAGGCGGTGCTTGCGCTCTCTACGAAGACCCTTGTCGCCGGCGCGCCCGAGACGTTCTCTAGAGAAGCGCGCGAATCCGCGCAGAAGATGCTTGCCACGATGTCGGCCGGCGGGCTTCGAGTAGTGGCGCTCGCCATGCGGGAGGGTTTTACCGGCCCTTTGGCGCCCGAGGCCATGCACGGCCTCGTTTTCGTCGGATTCCTCGGCATGCTGGACGAGCTACGCCCGGAAGTCGCGGACGCGATGAAGAAGGCTGCTCTAGCAGGCGTCCGGGTCGTTATGATCACGGGAGATCATGAGCTAACCGCCCGCGCCATCGCAAAAGAAGCCGGCATCGCCAAAGAAGGGGACGAGCTCTTGACCGGATCGGAGATAGATGAAATGTCCGATGCGGAACTGACGGCCCGTATCGCGACGGCGTCCGTGTTCGCTCGCGTGACGCCTGAGCACAAATTGAGGATCATCAATGCATATAAAAAGCGCGGGGAGATAGTGGCCATGACCGGCGACGGAGTCAATGACGCTCCGCCATTGGTCGCTGCCGACCTGGGAGTAGCCATGGGCAAGATCGGGACCGAGGTCGCGAAAGAGGCTGCGGACATCGTGCTGCTCGACGACAATTTCGGCAGTATCTTATCCGCGATCGAGGAAGGGAGGAACATATATGCGACTATAAAAAAAGTGGTTCTCTACCTTTTTTCCACGAGCTTGGGAGAAGTCGCGACGATAACGGGAGCTCTCCTACTCGGGTATCCCCTGCCGCTCCTTGCGACGCAGATAATCTGGCTGAACTTCATCACCGACGGATTTCTTGTCGTAGCGCTCGCGATGGAGCCGAAGGACGGCGGCCTGCTGCTCAAAACCTTCAAGCGGCCGGGAAGATACCTCATCGATTCGTTGATGCTCTGGCGCATGGGGTTCATGGCACTCCCTATGATGGCCGGAACCCTCTTCCTGTTTGACGGGTACGCCGGAGCGGATCTCGCCAAGGGGTGGACGCTCTCCCTTACGACACTCGCCGTCTTCCAGTGGTTTAACGCATGGAATTGCCGCTCCGCGCACGCATCTCTCTTCCGGACGAATCCATTCAACAATGCCTACCTGGTGATGGCTACGCTGACTGTTGTCGCACTACAGCTTGCGGCCGTCTATACGCCCTTCTTCCAGAAAATACTCCGTACAGTACCGCTCGATTTCTCCGAATGGCTCGCGATCATAGCCATTGCCTCGTCTATCGTGATAGTAGAGGAATTCAGGAAGCTCGCATACCGAAAAAGGCATAGGAAAACACCATCCGCGACTGCTCTCCGCGCGCGGGTCGCGTGATTCTATAGCGCGTCGAATTCGCGAAAGACGTTCTCGTAGCGGGCGATGGTGCGGCGCGCCAAGTTCTCGGAGAGATCGAAAGCAGAACCTTCATGCGCTATCTGATTGCGCACCTTGTGCGCCTCCCACGCATCGTCGAGCGTGCGGAATTCGGACCGGACCGCGCTTTTCAGCTTCTCCCCTATGCTCGCGCCGGTATATCCCTTACGCGTCAGCAGGTCATCGAGCATGATATCCGCCTCGGTGATCGCCTCGCGCCAGCGGCTCGGGTCCGAGCTTTCCATGAGGGATTGGATGTGCTGCCAGCGCGGGTTCTCCGCACCCCGCGCTCCTGGGGGAGCTATAAGCTCGGTGTAATACGCCTCTTCCCGCTTCCGGAGCTCGAATAAGCGCATCGTAGCGTAGACTATAACGAAGAGTCCTATTAGCGAGAGCAGGTATCCGACAATTACTATCCAAAACCATAATCTCATCAATAGCCCGGTGAAAGTGTCCGCCGAACCGTAGCAGGTACCGCGCAGGCATTCGTAGAGCAGGCGATACCAGTATTCTACGTTCAGCTGAAAGGGCTGCATGCGCCTAGTATACGGGACGGGGAGCGCGACTAGCGGACTTGTTCTACGAGTTCGCCCGCCTTAAAAAGCCGCGCTTCCGCAAGCGGCGGCGCGGTGAAATGGATCCCAACAGGTAGACTTACACTGCCAGTTGTCCCGAGCGTAATCGAGGGACGACTAACCGTTCCCATCGGAACAGAGATGGCCGGCATGCCCGTGAGATTGGCCGTTACCGTAAAGATATCTTCGAGGTACATCGAGAGCGGGTCACTCTTCTCGCCGAAGTGGAAAGCCGGGGCGGCGGTCGTCGGGAAAGCGATAACGTCGACTTGCTGGAAAGCTTCTTCGTATTCGCGCCGCAGTACCGCGCGCGCCGCATCCGCCTTGCGATAGTAGGCGTCGATATAACCGGCTGAGAGCACGAACGTGCCGAGCAGGATTCGGCGGCGGGCCTCTTGGCCGAAACCTTCGGTGCGAGAAATTAGATAATCGTCGAGCAGGGTCTTTCCGCGCTTTGCGAGGCCATAGCGCATGCCGTCGAGCCGCGCGAGATTGGTCGATACTTCGGCCGGCATGATGACGTAATAAGCCGCGAGCGCATAGGCGCTCGTCGGCAACGAGATGTCGCGTACCGTATGCCCAGCCGATTCTAGAGCGCTTATCGTACGGCGAAATAGCTCGAGCACTGATGCGTCAACGCCCTTCTCGAGCAGACCCCACGGCACGCCTACAGACATCTTCCCGCTAGTCGATTTTTGCGCATTGAGATCCTCCGGAAGGGTTTGCGAGTCATTAAGGTCCCGCCCACGGATCGCCTCATAGAGCGCACGCGCGTCGGCGACCGATTTGGCGAGCGGGCCGATCTGGTCGAGCGAAGACCCCATGGCGATGAGCCCCGAGCGCGAGACGGCGCCATACGTGGGTTTCAATCCGACAAGGCCCGTTAGAGCGGCAGGCTGGCGGATAGAACCGCCGGTGTCCGAGCCCAGCGCCGCGATGGTCATATGCGCCGCTACGGCCGCCGCCGAGCCGCCGGAAGAACCGCCCGGTACCCGTGAAGTGTCATGCGGATTCTTCGTTGGACCGAACGCCGAGTGTTCCGTCGAGGAACCCATCGCGAACTCATCCATGTTCGTACGGCCGAGAAAGAGCGCTCCCGCGGCTTTGAGCTTCTCGATGACGGCCGCGTCGTAGGTGGCGCGATAATTTGTCAGCATCTTCGAGCCCGCGCTCGCCGTCTTCCCTTCTATCAAAATGTTGTCTTTTGTCGCGATAGGAATGCCCAGCAGCAAATCTGATTTGCCGCTGGGTGAACCGCCTGCATCTATTTTCTTCTGCGCAGCCTTGAGCGCCGCCTCGTCAGCTTCGAATATTTCAAGAAATGCATTGAGTTCAGAATTCTTAGTCTTGGCGGCTTCGGCACAAGCATCCCACAGCTCGCGCACGGAGAATTCGCGCGCGCGCAAACCGGACGCCGCCTCAACGATAGTCATTTCATTCGGCGCTTTCATATACGAGGGTTGGCTCCGCCCGCAGCACAAAAATCGGTCGCGCTCCGCTTCGCCTTAGTCATGGCTGATTATTTGCTTTACAACGAGCGCGTTCCCTTCCCTCTCGGGAAACTGCGCGACGAGTTTCTCCGTATTCGTACCCGGAGCCGTCGGCTCTCCGTCCTCGCGCAGGACGTTGCGCAGGGCTTGAGGCTGGAGGCTGGAGGCTGGAGGCTGGTTGAGAGATTCCAATTGCCCCACATACGCGATAACGGCATCAAACTCTTGTGTGAATTTCTCAAGCTCCTCGTCCGCTATAGAAATGCGCGCGAGCGCCGCCAGCTTCTTCACCTCCTCTTTCGTCGCCATTAATGCACTTTATCACAACGCGCCGACTCTCGTCTCACTGTTTAAGTCTGACTTAAACAGTACGCAATGCACAAGGAAAATGCCGGTCTATTTCAGTCGGCTCAGGAATTCGACCTCGTCGATTACAGGGATGCCGAGCTGTTTAGCCTTGTCGAGCTTGGTCCCCGGCTCTTCGCCCGCGACGACGAACGACGTCTTTGCCGACACAGAGCCGGCGGCTTTCCCCCCGGCCTGCCGCACGCGCGCTTCAGCCTCTTCGCGGGAGAGCGTCGGCAGGGTTCCGGTAATCACTACCGTCTGACCGGTCAAAGGCCCTCTCGCCGGCGCGGCGACTCTCCGAATTTTCAGATATTTTTTTAAGCGCGCGAGAAGCGCTTGATTCTCCTTTTGTGCAAACCAGGCATGCACAGAGCGGCCGATAATGGGACCGATCCCTTCAACGCGGGAAAGAGACTCTTCGGACGCTTTCGAGAGCTCCGTGAGCGTCGGGAAACGGGTGGCGAGGAGATAGGCGGTCTCTTCTCCCACATGCGGGATCCCGAGACCGATAAGCAGGCGGTCGAACGGCACGGCTCGCGCGGCCGCGATAGCCATTATCAGCTTGCTCGCTTTCGTTTCTTCAAACCCTTCGAGCGCTAGCAACTCGTCTTTTGTTAGTTCGAATATGTCGTCAAAATTCGATACAAGCTTCTTTTCCATAAGGAGCCGGACCGTTTCGCGGCCCATGCCGTCGATATCGAGCGCCGACTTGCCCGCGAAATGGATGAGCGCGCGCGCCTGCTGTTCGAACGAGCCGGGCACCTTGCAACGATGCGCGGCTTCGCCGGGCACGCGCTCGACGCTTCCGTCGCCGCCGCACAATGGCGAATGCGTCGGGAATGCCCATGCTTTCGTATCCTTCGGGCGCAGTTCTTTCAATACCGACACGACTTCCGGAATAACGTCACCCGCCTTCTGCAAGATAACCGTGTCCCCGATACGAATGTCCTTTTCCTTTATGAAATCCTCGTTGTGAAGAGTGGCGCGCGCGACAGTCGTGCCGGCGACCGCGACGGGCCGCAAGTGCGCGACCGGCGTGAGCTTGCCCGTGCGGCCGACCTGAAGCGTGATGTCCTCGACTATCGTCTGCACTTGTTCGGGCGGGAATTTATACGCGACCGCGAAGCGCGGCGCCTTGCCGGTGTAGCCCAGAACTTCCTGGAGGCGCCTTGATTCGACTTTTATGACTATTCCGTCAAGCTGATAATCTACTCTCCCGCGCGCGTCTCTCTCTTGCCATCGGTGGATATACGCGAAGACCTCTTCGAGAGAATCGGCATGCCCGTGTTCCGGATTGACTGGCAGTCCGAGCTTTGAGAGATACGCGAGCTCCTCGCTCTGCGTATCAGGAAAGGGGTCTGACGTGCGCGCCACATCGTAGAGGAACGCGCCGAGCGGCCTGGCCGCCGCGATGGCGGGATCGAGCTGGCGGATGGAGCCTGCCGCCGCATTGCGCGGATTCGCGAATTCCGATTCGCCCTGAGCTTGTCGAAGGGCGTTGAGTTTCTTAAACCCCGAGCGGGTCAAATACACTTCTCCTTCGGCGACAAGATCGACCGGCCGCGCGAGTTTGGGAGGCACTTCGCGTATCGTGCGGACATTATGCGTCACGTCCTCGCCGATTACGCCGTCGCCACGCGTGACGGCTCGGATCAATATTCCTTTTTCATAGGTAAACACGATCTTCAGTCCGTCTATTTTTAATTCGAGAGCATATCCGGAATGTTGGGACTTACGAAGTCCCAGGGACTTCGTAAGTCCTGACATGAATTTACGCACTCGCGCATCGAAGGCCCGGATTTCCTCCTCGGAAAACGCATCGCTAAAGGACCATTGCGGCACCTCATGCCGCACTTTTGCGAGCGCAGGCAGCGCTTCTCCAACGACCCGCTGCGTCACCGACGCAGCGCTGGCCAGCTCCGGATAGCGCTCTTCGAGCTCTATGAGCTCTCGGTGCAGGGAGTCGTACGCCTCGTCCGAGATTTCCGGGGCGTCAAGGGTGTAATAGCGGTGCGCGTGGTATGCGAGCAACTCCCGCAGCTTCTTGACGCGCTCTTGTATCTTCGCCTGGGCGGCCATGCGCGAATAATACAGGCGCTAGGCCAAAAATACAGGCGGCGCGAGCACAATTATTGGCCGCACGTTGAAATAGTAACTACGCCATCGCCGCCCGCCGCGCTTGTGATAACTGTGCCGCCGGGAGGCACCAGGCTTGAGCCGCCGCCGCCGCCGGCATGTTTAATACCTCCTTTAGATATAGCCGTACCGCCGCCGCCGCCGTAGTAGCCGCCGCCGCCGCCGCCGCTGAAGAAACCGCCGTCCCCGCCTTGTCCCAAAGAACCCACGTTCCCAAGTTGTCCGAAATTTGCGCAGGTACCGGCTTGACCTCCGCTCCCTCCGGCCTCTTGAGTACCGCCGCCGCCGCCGTTCCCGCAGTCGAGAGCATCGTCTCCAGCTTGACCATTGCGCTCGCTGGCGCCTCCGGCCTCACCGCGCATGCCCGGTCCGCCCCCGCCCCCGGCCACGATTACTCGGTAATCGATCGGGGTGATCGTCGTTCCCCCCTGACGCACGTCCGAGGCCCCGCCGCCGCTATAAAAGCCGCTATATCCTCCTCCGTTAAATCCGGCCTTTCCTCCCACATAAATTACCAATCTTTCTCCAGGCGTTACCGAAAGTATGCCAGTAACTTCCGCTCCCTTACCGCCTTCCCCGTAACCACCGACCGCCCCGCGCGCGGCGATCGATACGGAGGTAACGCCTTCCGGCACCATCCAAGTTTGCGCCTGCCCCGTATACGGGAATGTTTCAGTCGTACAGGGCCTGGGGGCGAAGGAGCTGTAGATCGTCTTGACGCCGCGGACGGTGAAACGGGCGTTCCCTGGATTCTCGACGATCGCGCAGGACGCGCTGTATCCCTGCGCGAAGAGATAGGTGGTACCGCTCCCCGCCGGCTTATAGGCAGTGACGTCCGCGCATCGGGCATCCGAATCGAATGAGAGCCTTTCTTTGATCACCCACCGGTCTTCGCTATGGCTTAATTTTTCGGCGTAAATAAGCTGGGCGCTGTCACAGGCCAAAGCCGGAGCGGGCGCCGAAGTATCAGACGTATAGGCGAAGAGATTCTGCTGCTGGTCGGCATACAGGGCGCACTCGAGCGCCGCGTCCGCGGCGTAAAAAGCGTGCTGGGACTGTACCGCGGAGGACGCGAGTTGCTGCTGCTTGTAAGAGAGCGTGCTCAAAGCAAGCCCGAAAGCAAGCATCACCGACATGAAGACGAGGGAGACGAGAAGAGCAAAGCCGCGCTGGCTTTGAAAAGCGGAAATTGGAAATTGGAAATTTCTCATTGCCATGGCGTCAAATGATCGCGCGCGCTTACCGTGTACGATGTGCCGCGGAAAGTCCACGAAACAGTAGAGACGATGAGCTCATCGGTAGGAGAGATGGCCGTCGCCTGTATCGTCCGTTTGAAAGGCGTCGCGGTGCCAATAAAACGCTGGTTATATTTGCCGCTACTATCCAGATAGAGCATCGGCACGTTGGCCGATTCAGAATACTGCCGTAATCCGGTATCCAAGGGGTCCAGCGTGCACTTAGCCGGAGGGGCGCATCCATAAATAGAGGGGTTGGTTCCGTAAAGGGAGCCTCCGGAAGTAAAGTTATTCCAGGCAGTAGCTGAAACGGTAGAGCCGCCCTGCCTGTACGCGAAAAGATACGAGTTATCACGCATTCGGCGTACGAATTCGATCCCCTCCTGCGCGAGCGAGACGGCGATAAGCTCATCCCGCGCGATCTGCGCGTATACGATGGAACGGCCGGCCACATACATGGGGCCGGCGATGGCAAGAGCCAGGATGGACACGGCAACCATCGTTTCAATGAGGGTAAATCCGGATGAGTAGGCAGTCGAACGCCGCCTGATCGGTTTTTTCTGCTTATTGCTTACTGCTTTCCGTCTTCTGCTTTTCATATGTCCGTCCCGCGCATGGCGGCAGAAGTTTCCAACGAAAAACCTAGCGGGTCTCCGCGTCCCGTAGATATTTCGCCGGATATGACAATAGTAACGTACGGCTGGGTGTAATCGCTGTTAGCAGTACGTCCGGTGCCTGACGCATAAAATCTGAGTGCCGAAATGGTGATGGCCGGGTCGGTTACCGTGCTCGACACGCTATCCACATTCTGTTGTATCGCGTTATTGCTGAGCGAATAAGTTACGGACCGGCCGGACTGGTCTGTGAATGAGAAGCTGGGGCCGTCAGTACAGTTCCCGCTCCCGCAACGGTAACCAGTTCCCGTGCGTATATTACGCGCCATGGTATCCAGCGCGTAACTAAGATTGTTGATACCTGTGGTCATGGCATGGACTTGCCTATTTACACCAATTACTATCAGATATGCTCCACCGGCGAGCGTCATAACGAGCGCGAATATTCCGACGGCGATAATGAGTTCGATGAGCGTGTAGCCGCGCGGACGCGTATTTGGTGAAATCATGGCGGACAGGAGAGAGCGTTTGTCGTAATGGCTCCGGAAGAGAAGACGTAAATATACCGACTACTCCCTTGGGGAGATGCGATCTCAAGGCATGCTTGCGACACGGGAGACGACTTAGAATACGAGCCGTTAACGCTCATGAACGGCTGCGTATCCGGCCGCGCAAAGATTATATCAAGCGATGAAAGACGGCTGTTGCGCACCGTTACGCAAGTTTTTCGTCCTCCCAACCAAATCTCAGTACATGGAAGCTCCGTCGAACATCTCCAACTCCCGTCATTTGCACAGAATTTGTTTATGGTTATACCATTCCCGAGCGTATACGCCGTTTTTCTTTCGCCTTGACTTGCGTCATACGCGCAATTGCCCGGACGAGCATCCGGGCCGCGCGGGTCATTTGCCGGAAGCGGGTGGCAGAGCTGGGAAGATTCGCTTCCGACCGGCCGATAACTATCGACGAAAAGAGTGAAGACGGAAGGTGTCAAGCGATTGAAATTAAGCCCGTACCCGGTGCTGCGATCGCCTATGGCGCGATTCCCCAGTCCGTACGCTTCGGCCGAGCGTAATGTTAGCGCAATGTCGTACGCGGTATTTGATAGTATGAATGACCTATTGAATGCCGCCTGGCCGGTAACCGCGACAGAAGTAATGATCCCGATGATGCTGAGCACGACGAGCATCTCTACCAGAGTGAAGCCGCGAGATACGCGAAAGGATTCCATTGTGTAAAGAAGGCGAGGAGGAAGCCCGCTGCCAGAAATGGCGCGAACGGCACCTCAACTCCCATTCTAGAGCCGGCAGGCCGCATGAACAACAGGATTATCCCGATACCGGCGCCGATCCAGAACGAAAAGACGAAACCGGCAAGCACGAGTCCGGGCCCGACGAGAAGTGCGAGAGCGAACGCAAGCGGCGCATCGGCTAGGCCCATCGCTCTGCCCCGAGAAATCACATGAATGAGTGCCAGAACTGCGGCGGCGGCAAAAGCAGAGAGGAAAGCGTAAGCCCATTCTCCGTGAGGAGAGAGCGCCAAGCGAGCGGCGGCGCTCGCCGCGATGAAAGGGAGCAGAAGCGGCCACGGCAGGATCTGGTGCGCGAGGTCGTAGAGCACGAGCGCCGCGAGCAATCCGAGAGACAAAAGAAAAAAAGCCAAAGCCATCTGGAATCCGAGAACGATATACATTCCTGCGTAAAGACCCCCAAGCGTAATTTCCGAGAGCGGCGAGAGGAGCGAGAGCCGCGTTCGACAGCAACCCGCCCTGCCGCCATGCCAGATATATGACGCCACGGGTACGAGGTGAGAAGCGCGCAAGGTAGCGCCGCACGCGTCGCAGCATGAACGGCCGGAAAGGAAGCCCTGGCCGGTATTGAGCCGCGCGACGACTACGCCGAGAAAACTCGCGACGACCGCCCCGAGCGCGAAGAAAAAAAGAGTCATGAGCCAATAATACAAGGCTCCAGGCACTAGGCTTTAGGCTCTAGCAGTTGGATGCTAGAGCCTAGCGCCTAAAGCCTGATAAGCTAGCTATGAGCAGGTCGTATTCGCACCGAGCCCCGTAGCAGTAGTCGTCGCTACGCCCGCACTGTCGATACAGAAGTAAGATCCGGAGTTAGCCACGAGCGCGGCCGAAACAGCATAGGCTTCTCCGTTCGCGGCAGTATTGCATACAACGCCGAGCGTCGTGCCATTGGCGTTTTCTGCTGCGGCAACTTGGGTAGCCACGGTCGTATCCAACACGAAGAACGTGTTAGGAGCGGTACAGCCGGTTGTCGCTTCAGTCACCGTTCCGTAATTGCCGTTCTCGTTGAAGTATATCGCCGCCTGCGAGCGCACGCTACTCAAGTCGGCCTGTATCGCCGCATCGCTCCCCTTGTTGCGCGCCGTGTTCAAGGAAGCGAGCACAACGGCCGAGAGAATGCCAATGATGGCGATGACTACGAGTAATTCGATGAGGGTGAAGCCTTTTTTCATAGAGATTGAGGTAGGCAGAATTATTAGCTCGCAGGGCACACAGTCGCGGTGCCGAGGGCGGTGGCGCGCTGCCCAGCGAAACCGGTCGAATCGATGCACCAGAATTTGGAAACATCCGACGCGAGCGGCGAGGAGATCGCATACGCGGTTGTCGAATTGTTACAAACTACGCTCGCCGATCCGTTGGCCGACTCTGCGCCAGTGATGGCTCTTGCTATTGTCGCGTCGGCGAATAGACTGCCGGCGGTGGTGCAACTCGCGCCAGCTGTGCCATACGTGTTGCCAGTGCCGTAGAAGATTTCAGCCTGGGCTCGAACGGCTGATAAGTCCGACTGAATCGCCGCATCATTGCCCCTCGAGCGCGCCGTGTTCAAGGAAGCGAGCACAACGGCCGAGAGAATGCCAATGATGGCGATGACTACGAGTAATTCGATGAGGGTGAAGCCCTTCGACAAGCTCAGGACAAGACCTCGGGAACGATTTTTGTACATAATGATAATAATTGGCTAATGGCTAAATTGTACGCCATAGAATGTCGCCGCGCTGAGCAGCTGTGGATAAGCTACTAGAACGCGCTGGCGAGATTGTAGATTGGCATCAATACTGCCGCGAGGAGGGTGCCTACTCCGACGCCGAGGAGGACGAGCATCAGAGGCTCGATGAGCCCGACGAGTGTGTCTACGGCATTGCTCACTTCCCGGTTATAGAACTTGGCCAAGGTAGTGAGTATTTTGCCCAGTTCGCCGGTTTCTTCCCCGACCCGCATGATGGCGGTCATGATGCTCGGGATCTCCGGGTGCGCGCCTAGGGCGTTCGAAATGGAGGCCCCCCCTTTCACGTCATTCTTCACGTCCTCTAGCACTGCCTGGTATACGGAGTTATCTACGACTGAACCCGTAATCTCGATGGCTTCGATCACAGGAATGCCAGAGAGGAGCATCGTGGAGAAATTGTCCGCGATTCGGGCGAGATAAAACTTGGAATACAGGCTGCCCAGGTAAGGGACCGAGAGCTTGAGGCCGTCCATAGCGAGCTTTCCCTTGGGAGTCTTGCCGAGCTGCCACACGTAAACGCCCCCGGCTATCAGTGCGAAAAAGACGAATATCCCATATTGAACGAAGAAGTCGGAAAGGCCTATTACGATCTTCGTATAAAACGGTATTTCTTGGCCGGATTCGAGGAGGATAGCGCTGATCTTCGGAATGACGAGAGTCAGCATAAGGATCATGACTCCGAAGAACGTCGACACAATGAAAATGGGATAAATGAGGGCATTGCTGACCTTGCTCGTGATCTCATAAGAACGGTCGAGATAATCGGCAAGATAGACGAAGGTCTCGGATAGTTTCCCGGACTCTTCTCCGGCATGCACCATATTGACGTAAAAAGAGGAGAACGCCTTCGGATACTGCGATAAGGCTTTGCTTATAGGGCTGCCGCCCTGCAGATCGTCGCTCACACCAGAGAGTACCTTCGCGAGATACTTATTATCGACTTCGGCGGCAAGCAGGCGGAAGATGCGCAGCGCGGATACTTGCGCTTCGAACAACGTAGCGATCTGCCGCGAAAGGATGACGATATCCTTGTTCGAAACCCGATTCATGAACGGCAATTCCATCGAGAGTCCCGACTTCTGTTCGGCTGGCGTAATGGCTGAGATTATCAGGCTCCGCCGCTGCAACGCGGCGACGGCGATATCTTGTCCCGGCGCCTCGATAGTCCCGTCCCGCTCGTGCCCGTCCTGATCTATCGCGTGGTAGTTAAATAGCATGTTAGGCGCTAGGCTCTAGGCGTTAGCAAATTCCTCTCCATGCTAGCATCCTAGTGCCTAGTGCCTAGTGCCTAGTTCACAGGTATCTTTCGAACGTCTTCGGATCCATCGCATGCTCGTATGCGTGCTCGACGGTCACCTCTCCCTTGTGGACGAGTTCGGAGAGCATGCGATCCATATCTACCATTCCTTCCTGAGAAGAGGTCTGTATTACTGAATTTAGCTCGTGTGTCTGCTTCTCGCGGATAAGCGTGCTTACCGCATTATTATTGATGAGAAGCTCGAAGGCGGGAATAAGACCTCCAGAGACCCGCGGCAGGAGGCGTTGCGAGAAGATGCCGGCGAGAGAACCTGCGAGCTGTACGCGCACTTGGTCCTGCTGCTGGGCGGGGAACATATCTATGATGCGATCTATGGTTTGCGAGGCATTGTTGGTGTGCAGCGTGGAGAATACGAGATGTCCGGTCTCGGCTGCAGTTACGGCCATCGAGATGGTCTCGTAATCGCGCATCTCCCCAACCATGATTACGTCGACATCTTCGCGGAACGCGGCTTGGAGAGCCGACGCGAAATCAGGCACATCGATATGGACTTCGCGCTGATGTATGAGGGAGCGCTTGGGAGTGAAAATATATTCTACCGGATCTTCGATGGTAAGGATGTGCGCAGCTCGCGAATCGTTAATGCGGTCTGTCATGGCGGCAAGCGTCGTGGACTTTCCCTGCCCTACCGGCCCGACCACAAGAAAGAACCCCTGCTTCCGCTGGGTGAACACCTCGAGGAGCGACGGAAGGTTCAATTCCGCGAACGTCCGGATCGCGTGCGGAATGAGCCGGAGGGCGAAAGCGACCGTACCCTGCGCGCGGTAACCGTTGATGCGGAAGCGCGCGTCCGCCCGGTGCGAATACGAGAGATCAAGGCTCTGGTTCTTAAGGAACGTCTGCCACCGCTCTTCGGGCACGATGCTCTTGAACATCGCCTCGGTGTCTTCTGCCGCCAGCGGCTCGTATTTCGTGATCGGGATGAGTACGCCGGCGACCCGTATGGTCGGCGGGCCGCCCGCATATATATGCAGGTCCGAGCCTCCTTCCCTGATGACGAGGTCGAGCAGCTCTCCGAGACGTTTATCGGGGGTCATAGTGCCTTACAGTTGCGGACCGCCCGAGGTGCCCTGGCCGATCGTACGAAGCGTTTCGGCAAATACCTCCGACGGGATGGCGGATGCTTTGATAATATAGCCGTCCACCGCGAGACGCTTCGCCCGTTCGATATCAGAATCCTGCCCTTGATTAGATAAGACTATTATCTTCGCGCCCTGCGCAAGCTTTTCCTTCCGTATGGTTTCGAGCGCTTCAAAACCGTTTATGCCCGGCATGATTAGATCGAGCAGGATGGCGTCTGGGACTGAGCCCTTGCGCAATTCCGCGAGCAAAGCTTCTCCGCCGGTGAAGGCGGAGACATCATGCCCGGCGTTCTTGAACTTCACCGCGTACAAATCTACTAGGAACCGGTCATCATCTACCAGATAGATCCGATATGCCATTGCGTTTTCAGTATACTATAAGTCCCTGTCAAGATTCGTCCGTTCCGGGGAAAAGCTCGCCCCCGAGAGTATTGATCTCTTCAAAAGGTATCTGCCCGGCGAGCCCCTTCAATATCGCATCTTCCCGCATCGTGAGCATACCGCCTGCGCGGGCGGTGGCGAACACTTTTTCTTCCACCGGCTCTTTCAGGATGACCTCTTCGAGTTTCTTCTCCATGCGCAAGATCTCGAAGACCCCCAGTCGCCCCCGGGTTCCGCTCTGACAGGTTTTTGTCGGGATGGCGTGATAGAACTCCTTGAACGGCGGCAGGGCGCTCCGATGCTCCTTCGGCAGGTCCGCGAATTGCCGCTCGAGCAGTTCTTTTATGCTGTCCTTGATCGGGAACGGCTTGCCCGCATCCGGACAAAGCTTGCGCACGAGCCTCTGGCCGATCACCGCGACAAGGGTCGGCGCGATGAAAAAGGGGTCCACGCCCATATCTATTAGCCGAGGGATCGCGCCTGCAGCCGAGTTGGTGTGAATAGTCGAGAACACGAGGTGCCCCGTGAGCGCCGCCTGGACGGCGAGGATCGCCGTCTCCTTGTCGCGGATCTCGCCGACCATGATGACGTCCGGGTCTTGGCGCAGGATAGAGCGCAGGCCGTTGGCGAACGTGTATTCGATCTCGGGCCGCACCTGGCTCTGGGAAACGCCGGGAATCTCATATTCGATCGGATCTTCAAGAGACACGACGTTCGAGGTCTCGCGGTCGAGCTCCGAGAGCATCGCGAAAAGGGTCGTCGATTTGCCCGAACCGGTAGGGCCGGCGATGAGGATTATCCCGTAGGGCGCCTTCATCATCTCGCGGACTTGTACCAAACCCGCGCTCGTGAGACCGATCGTATCGAGAGTCGCCGTCGCATCGGAACGGTCTAGGATGCGCATCACGACCTTTTCGCCGAATTCGGTCGGGAATGTGGAGACGCGGAAATCAACGCGCCGCTTCTCTACGGTTGCCGAAAATCGGCCGTCCTGAGGCTTGCGCTTCTCATCGAGACGCAGTTTGGAGAGGATCTTTATGCGAGCAACGACCGCCTCATGCACTTTATTCGGGAGCTCGAGCGACGTGTGCAACTCGCCGTCCACGCGGAATCGTACGCGAGTCTTCTCTACCGAAGGCTCTATATGAATGTCCGAGGAGTGGCCGTCTATCGCATAGCGCAGAATGGTCGAGACCATCTTCGTCACCGGCGCATCTTCTTTGAAAGCCTCGCGGGAGCCGGAGAGCTTGAGAATTTCATCGCTTTCAAGAGGTCCGATCGTCGTCTCTTCCGGCTTTACGGTCGTCTCGTATTCGAAAAGAGCCTTCCCCACTTCTCCGGATAGGTTCTGATACGCGCTTATGACACGGTCGAAATCGGCTTTCGTTATGAGAAAAAGCTTGTAGGGGATGCCGGTCTTGCTCGAGATGAATGAAAGCGCGTCGAGCGCCTCGATATTGTCCGGGTCGGTTATCCCGACCTCGAGAGCGCCGTCCACGATATCGAGCGGCACGAACCCGTAATGCTGCGCGGAATCGAGCGGGATGTAGCGGAAAGCCTGCTCATCGGCAGGCGGGTCGCCAAGAACGCGCGTGGGGAGCTTATAGGCTTCGCCGGCCGCGGCAAGCGCGTCCGCCATGGAAATGCCGCGTTCGGATAACACATCTCCGAGCGAGCGCTTCTTCGCAAGTTCGGCCTCGGCGCGCGCCCGCTCGGCTGACGAAAGTAACCCTTTGTCGACGAGCAATTCAAGAAGATTCATTAACGGAGTTGGGCAAAAGGATCCGGCCGGCCGGCCGGTTCCGGAAAGACAGGAACTGCCATATCCACGAGTACGCCGAAGCGCGGATCGGATAATATTTCAGTCGGGAAACTGATGGGCGAAAGCTGACTTATCAGGACTTGGAACTGGGCTTGCGCCTCGCTCACGGATCGGGATGCCGAGAGTGTGGCTTCTTCTTCGTCCGAACCAAAAAAGAAGTACCAATATGCGCCTGCCGCTAATATGATCGCGGCGAGTACGAGAAGCGGGGTTTGTGAAGATTTCATAGGTCAACGTAGCCAATAGAGGCGCAGCGCCATCTTATATGTATACACGCCGGTATCAGATCCCTTCACCGAGATGGATTGGACATCGAGAAGGCGGCGGCTCCGCTCGACGCCTCGCAGGAAGTTCTGCAGGGCCCCGTAGGTCCCTAGCGCGGAAAGCGATAAGTCCGCGGAGCCGAGGGGATTAGCGTTGTCAGAATTACCTGCCTCATTTGCAGTCACGTCTATATTCTCTAACGACAGTCCTGAACGAGCCGCCAATCCGTTCAGATCGAGGATAATCCCCACATTATTTACCGAGTCTGGAAGGAATGCTGAAAGCCGGTCGAGATCGGCGGGGTCGATCGCGTTGCGGGCGGAAGCGAGTTGATTCTGCTGGGCGGCATACCGATTGGCGGCGGCGAGCGCCTCGTCATCCGAGGCGATAACAGCCTTAGTCGCCGCTATCGGACCCGACCAGGTCGGATTCACGTAAAGGAGAAAAATCGCTATGGCGACACCGAGAGCAAGAAGAGGCAGAAGACGTCCGTTCATATGTCAGAGAGAGGAGGCTCCTCCGGCGGCGGCGGTTGCAGGGCCGAGGCGGTAAATTCGACGAGCTTGGGGTCAAGAGTTGCTGAAAGCGAGAATGACACCGAGCTATCTCTCGGACTCACGACTATATGCGAGAAAATAGCGTCCTTGATGCGTCCTTCTGTGGCGAACGCGTTCGAGGTGGCAGCCAGAGCATTGAAGTTTTTGGCGACCCCGTTTCCTTCGAGCGCTACCGTACCTTCCTCTTGAAGTGTGACATTGAGCGAGAGGAAACGCACGCTCGAGGGAGCGGTCGAGGAGAGTATCGAGAAGAAATTAGAGAGCATGAAGTGGCGATCCAAGAGCGTACGAGACGAGACGAGACGATCGCGGAGCCGGACAAAGCCGGCGATAGTAGCCGGATCGATAGCGGACTGCGCCTTAGTCAAGGCGGCGCTCTTCGCTGACTCTTGCGCGCTCAAGATGCGGCCGTAGATGAAAACGCCGAGCGCCAGAACGAGAACGATAACCAAAATCCCATACGCCCCGTATTCGAGGCCCGATATCGAGGCCCGATATCGACGAGTGGTCGCCGAGGCGGAATGCGGAACGAACGACGTTGGAATAGTCGGCGGCAGCATTTAACCTCAAGTATACGGTACGCGCGCAAGGGCGCGCGTACCGCATGTGCAAAACCCATCCCAGGCAAAAGTAGTACGGAGTTAAATCTCCTCCAGCTTGCGCAGCGCGAGACCGACGGCTACGGCGAATTCCGGGCCGATCGATTGCAGGACGCTGCGCATAAATGCCGGGGCTTCCGTCTTAGCGAAGGGATCTGCGACCTGCACGTCTATCGAAAACGCTTCCTTGGCGTACGAATTCAATTCCTTCGTAACGCCGCCGCCGCCCGTGAGGACAATGGCCGAGATAGATTTCCTGTGCGCCGTCTCGTACTGGATGATCACGCGCCGCACTTCCGCGAATATGCGCGAAAAGACCAAGTCCAAGCTCGCGTTACTGCCCGCAACCCCTCCAGTCTTCTTCAACGCTTCAGCGCGCTCGATGGAAAGGTTCCCGGAGACCGCAATGGCGCGCGTAATGTCCTGACTGCCGGTCGAGAGGGCGTGCGAGAGCGCGACGACGCCGTGTTCGACGACATACATTTTCGTAGAACCCGCGCCCACGTCCAGGACCATGACTGGTTTGATAGGCTCCTCAACGACTGCCCGTATGGTGCTGAATATCTCGATCTCGTAGAAGCTCGCGGTGAGGCCGGCGGCGGATATCACGCTGTGGAGCAGGGAGAGTTCGTCGTTATGTACGGCAACCACGAGAACGGAGACCTTATTTTTTGCCGCATTATCAGACGGGTCGATGTCGGGTACGACGAACCAGTCGAGCTGCACTTCGGAAAGGGGTACGGGAATATATTTGCGCGCCTCGAGCTCGATGACTGTTTTCTGCTCTTTGGCGTTGTCCCGCCTAGGCAGTTCAATCAGGGTGAGAAGCGACCGCGCATAGGGTATGGATATTCCGCAAGAGGTCGTAGTTACCCGCGCTTCGCGCAGGAGATCCTTTAAGGTTTCAGCGATCTGCTCGCCGGAGAGGTTGGTGGCCTGGCCCACTTCCGAGCCCCCGTAGGGTCCGAGCGCGAGTTCGCCGTATGTCTCAAGCACGGCTTGACCATGTTCCTTACGCAATTGGACTACTTTGAGCGAAGAAGAGCCGATGTCAACGCCGAGCACGCTCTTCTCCCTCTTCGTCTTGGCGAAAAGGTCAGAGAGAAAGGACATGCGAAAATAATACCATGTGGTGGTCGCTCGCCGATTTGTTCTTCCTTCCCCGGGCGGATGAGAAATTCGTGCGCGAGGTATCCGCCGAAGATTTCTGCGCACTCGCCCGCGAAACCTCCACCCAGCCAGCTAATATAATTCGTTCAATTTCTGCCTTGTGACAGGACCGACGAAGCCGGTAGATTTGATGCCGTGCTTTTTCTGGAAGAGCTTGACGGCCTGGTATGTCTTCGCATAGAAGCCGCCGGTAATTTCGCCCACATATACGCCCTGATCGGCAAGGACTCTTTGCAGGGCCCTAATATCTTCCGGATACGGAGAGCCGAACTCAAGATTGCGATTCCACGCGTATGCGAGGCCAGGTCCCGAGAACTCCGCGCCGGCATCCTGAGTGGAGCGGAAGGCCTCGTACGCAGAAGCCGTGAGAGAGTTTCGGCTCTGGCCGGCGCTTGAAACAGGCGCCGCGGATACGGTGATCTGGACCGATCGGGAGAAGGAGCTTCCTCCCGGCGTAGAAACAATGGGAGAAACGGTGAAGGTGCCGGTTTCAGTGGGAGTCCATACGAAGATCGCTTTGGTCGCCAGCTTCGTAGCCCCGATAGCCGCGCTCAATATGGCATCACTGTCCTGAGACGTCACGGTTCCGTCGCCGTTTACGTCCGCGAGAAGCTTCTGCGCTTCAGTCAGGGTCCGCGTGCCGCTCGCGTAGCCGAGAGCGTACGAAGCGTCGAGACTGCTCAAAGCCCCGTTCATTGTAACATCTCCCAGATTGAGGATCTTAGAACCGGAAGGAGCCGGGCTCGCGGTAATGGACGAGCCGGTATATGAGATAACGAAGCTCATTTCCCGGCCGACAGTTGCCGTCTGGTTCGGAATCGGATCAAAGTAGGCGGTCGATATCCCGATACCGCCGCTTTCCGCATCTGGAAAGGCGCCTGCCGTTTCAGGTGATATGACAAGTGAATATACGCTGGGACTCAGAGTCGCGGGAATGGTCACGGAAGCCGATCCTGATGAGATCGCGGGCGGCGTACTGCCGTGAATGGCGGTTAGCTGGCCGGCAGCATTCTTGAGGTAGATGTACGCGTTCCCGCTCGCTACGTTCGTGGTCCATGTAACTGTCTGGGCGGAACCTATAAGCCAAGTGGCGCCCGTTTTAGGGGAAGTGATCTGCAATGTTGTTGTAACCGGCGCGGTGTACGAGAGCGGAGCGGACTGCGCCGAGCAGTTATTGGCCGCGTCGCAGGCGGCGACGGTGAAGGAGTTCGCGGTACCGGGAGGGCCGACGTTCACAGTCGCCGAGTTTTGCGTCTCGCCCTGGAAGAACGCGCCGTTCTTGTATATTCTGTACAAATTTATTCCGACATTGTCGGTAGATGGATTCCAGGAGAGAGTGGCATTTTGAGTAAAGCTATCGTAGGAAGTAACCGTAAGACCAGTCGGCACCGAGGGCGCGGAGGTGTCGGCGGCGGTGACAGCGGGAGTAGTTACTGCCGCAGTAACGGAGGAAGCCGAGAGATTGTCTCCCATGTCGCTGGTTTGAATGGAATACGCGTAAGATGTAGCGGGAGAGACCGTGATATCTTCATATGAATTTATATTGGATAAGCCGGTAAGGTACGAACCATTCCGCGATAGACGGTATCCCCGTATTCCCGCGCTCGCAATCGCGCCGTTCCAATTCAGGACAATTTTCGTGGCTGACGCTGCGGTCGCCGTCAAGGTAGTAGGAGGAGTAAGAGTGGTAGAGACGGGAGCGACATGGGTATACGATACCGGCGCGGACTGGATGATGGCGTTGCCGGCCGCATCCATAGCGCCGACCGTATAGGCGTGGGAGGTGCCGGGATCGACGGAGTCGGTAAAGGTGAGCAGATTGCCCAAGCTGACTCGCAGAACGCCTCCGTCGTAGACTCGGTAGCCGGTGACGCCCACGTTGTCCGTGGCGGCGTTCCAGGTAAGCTGGACTTGGTTCTGGGAGAGGTACGCGGCTCTAAGGCCTGTGGGTGCGGAAGGAGAAGAAGTGTCGCCTGCCGGCGCGGGCGTATTGTTTAACATCACATTAATAGATACGGTTCCCGCCCCACGCGTGCTGGAAGTTAGTCCGGACATGGAGATAGTATGGGCTCCGCCAGGATACGAACTCATATTGAGGGTGTAGGAGATGATCGATCCACCCGTAATGAAGCTCTGTGTTCCCTGGAGAGGAGGAGCGATGGACACGCCGTCGATTTTCCAGTTCATTGTTCCCGAATAATCACTCGGCAGTTGCAGAGA
>JACPGH010000002.1 GCA_016182485.1 Candidatus Kaiserbacteria bacterium | reverse complement strand
GGCGATGACGGCTCCGGTAATGGAAAAAGAGAGCGAGGTCTTGGCTATGACCGCGCCGGTAGTTGAAACCGGAAATAATACAAAAAGGATTATCTCATTTGTTATGCCGTTTGAATATACGCTTGAGACACTGCCAAAACCAAATAATCCCGAAGTGAAGATTGTCTCCCAAGAGGCACGAAAAGTGGCGGCGCTCCGGTTTTCGTGGTTTAGAAATGCTGATCGTGTCGCAGATAAAAAACAAGAACTACTCAAATTTTTAGAACGAGATTCTATTACGCCGAAAGGACTGCCTGAATATGCCGGATACAATGCGCCATTTACCGCCCCATGGCTCAATAGAAACGAAGTAATGATTGAGATTGAATAAAAATATGTTATTTGAATCAACTAATTGGATAGAAGTTATCGGGCTGTTCATATTCCTCGCCGGTTTTGTGATCGGGCTTGGCGCGGTAACGGTCATTGACATCCACGGCTTCCTGGGACGAAAATCCTCTTATTGGACCGAAGCGACAACTCGGACGCATAAAGTGACCAAGCCCTTGATCTGGGCCGGTATCATTCTTGCCATTATCGGCGGCCTGATTTTTTACCGCTCGGAGAGTCTTGCCGGGATTCCCCTCATTCATGCCGTCATCGCCGTCGCGCTCATTCTCAATGGTTATTTTCTCTCGTTCAAAGTCAGTCCATTTTTACTGAAACGAGAAAAGGAAGGCAAATCCGGAGAGTTACTTCCGCAATCATGGCAGAACAAAATCATGGTGAGTTTGATAGTCTCCGACGTCGGCTGGTGGGGCGGCTTGGCGCTGCTCGCCGCCTATCTGCTTAATCGTTAACGCGCAGCAAAAAAGGATCGGCAAGCCAGAGGGGTTTTTCAGCATAATTAAAATCTCAGAAGTAATGCATTCTTAAGCCGTATTGCGCCAGAATTAAAGGCATGACGGCACAAGCTGACTCGGAATGGAAAGGGTTGGTCATCAGCGGATTCTCGCGTTTGCCAGAATTCCTTCCCATCGAAGATCTCTCTGCCGATGAGCTCGATTGGCGGCCGCAGAATATCGCGAACAGCATCGGCTGGACTGTGTGGCACCTCATTCGCGTTCTTGACGGAGAGCTGCACGCGCTTTCCGGAGAGGAACAAGTTTGGATAAAAGAAAAATGGTACCAACAATTCGGGCGAAAGGCCGATCCAGAGGATACCGGATTCGGACACTCGGCAGACGATGTCGGCGCATTTACATCTCCGCCGCCCTCTGAATTCTCCGGGTATCTCGTTGCGACGCTTACAAATACCGAAGCATATCTCCGCTCTCTTTCCGCCGCTGATCTAGAACGCGAGCTTAAGGAGCCTTATGATCCCCCGCCGACCGTCGGCACGCGGATTGTCAGCGTCCTCGCCGACTGCCACCAGCATGCAGGCGAAATATCGTACATCCGCGGCCTGCTCGCCGCTCAGGGCACGAAGCTCTAATACGTACACGTAAAATTGACAATTAATACCATCGTGCTACTCTATTTCTAGAATAAGTTCTATTTGAAGTACCGCCGCCCGGCGTTCACCGGGCACCAGATGACAGGAGCAGCGTTATGCTGGCGCAACGGAAGATGCTCACCGTGAAGCGGGAGGTAGTATGGAGCGGCGACGCGATCGTCTCGATCGCAGTCCCGCACGACGCGGAATGGGGCCGGGCGCCCCAAACCCCGGAGGGCGACCTCCGGTACGTGAAGTTCGCGCAGATGGTGCAAGGCGGCGCCGTGCACCTGTTCGTGCACCACCCGAACCCCGGCAGGTTCCGCGGAGGGCGGATCACCGCGAGCGTCGAGGTCGTCGAGAAGACGCTCGCCGACGGGCGCAGGTACCTCCACGTGAACCTCTTCCCCAAGAAGGAGGGCGCGCGGGCGACGCACCGCCTCGCGGTGATGACCCGGGCGCGCGAGGTCGTCCGCCAGGATGGGTTCATCATCCAGGATACCCCGTGGCCGCTCCAGGGGGCGATCGTCATCGCGCCCCTCGGCGCGAAGATCCACCTCCGCTCGTAGCGAGTCCAAGCCTCGCACCGAGAAGCCTCGCATGGCCTCTCTGTGCGGGGCTTCTCTGTTTTTATGCAAAGTCCGAACATTTTCGCCACGAATGTTTGACGCATCCCTTTCCAAGGAGCCTTCCAAGGGTCTTCCCGAGCCCTGCAGGAGCTTCAGGTTGTAGTCAGACTGGCAGTGGCGTCCTACTCACGCCGCCCGGAGGCCGCTCGCCTCTCGGGCGGTTCTCATTTATATACAAAAATAGCTTCTAGCCAATGGAGCTGACAATATATAATATCCGTGATATATTAAATGAGGAGGTAATACGATCGCATGTGGAGGATGCAATGGAAGGCGACGAGCTTTTGCCGGACGAGATCCGCAGGCTCCGCGAAGCAGGCATGGCAGTGACTCTCGATGATGTCCGTCGCCGCACGGCATGCGCGATGGCGCGCGTGTTCGGCAGCGGACTGAAGTGGGACGGTAACACGGGATACTTCCAGTTCGATGGCGCAGTCCACGAGATCAAAGTCGCGGAACTCCCGAGACTTCTCGCCATGATTCTCGAGCACGACCTGGGAGAGCTCGCCGCCGCCGACCCCGTTGCGCTCGACGATATCGTCGGGATGAGAATTCGGGAGGTGGTACGCGCACTGCGAGACCTGTTCTCGGAATCATCCCCATGGAGAACCGGTCCCTGACCGCCCGGAGGCCGCTCGCCTCTCGGGCGGTCTCTGTTTCAAACTGGACGCGGTAGAATTGGCACGTGGCCGAGAAAGATGAGACTCATAAGCTGACGCTCCCAGATATCGGGTACGGCGAATTCTTTGACGCGAATCGAAGGAAGCTCGGTTCTCAAAAAGAGGCCCCGGAGGCTGGGGTTGACCGATGCGAATTCCGGGATGGATCGCTCGTTCGATGAAATCTCCGAGCTGGCCAAGGGCTGCAAATATTCGGACTGCGCGCACCGCCGCGAGCTCGGAGGGCAGCTCGACGAGGAGAAATACAATAACTATCTCGATCTGAAAAAAGAGACCGAATATTATGAGATGTCGACGGTGGAGAAAAGGCGCAAAGACCGCCGTTTCGGCGAATTTCTTAAAAAAGCCAAAAAGACTTCAATAAATCGACTAGCCGGCACCCGTTTTTTATGATTAAGAAAGTGTTAAAGTTAAGCCATATGCCCGGGAAAGCGGCAAATGGCCTCTTCCTCCTCGCGCTTTTCTTGGTACCCGCTTTGGCCTCGGCGCATCAGCCCCGCATCACCGAAAGCCGGCCTTTGCGCTCTTCGAGGCGATCTTCAGCTGGTGCGGCCTCTACGCCGCGATCGGTAAAAATACCTGTCCAGTGGAGGTAAAAAATTTATGAAAAAAGTATTTGCAGAAATTGGAATTGGAAATGACACATTTCTGTCAACAGAATTTGAGGAGGGAGACCACGAATACAGAATTCCAAAGTTTGTATTGCCGGAGAAGGTCAAAAGTTTATATTTTCGACTTTGGCTATTGAAAACCGTCTTCATATTATCGACAAATCATGGTTTTGAAATTAAGAAAAAGGATAGGAACAAAATTAAAATTATACTCGGTATAAGCGGAGAGCAGGTATAAATAACTCCATAGGAATATATTTTAAAACAATGATAGACTAAGTTATGGAATTGAATAAACTAACCGAAAAGGAAAAGCGGGTGATACTAGACAAGGGCACCGAGGCGCCGTTTACGGGCGAGTATGTAAACAATACAGCCCATGGCGTGTATGTGTGCCGGCAGTGCGATGCGCCGCTGTATAATTCAAAAGACAAATTCGAAAGCACGTGCGGCTGGCCGAGCTTCGATGACGAAATACCCGGCGCGGTTACGCGCGCCCTTGATGCCGACGGGGTTCGGACGGAAATTACCTGCGCGCGCTGCGGCGGGCATTTGGGGCACGTATTCGAAGGCGAGCATTTAACCGACAAAAACATCCGCCATTGCGTGAATTCGATCTCATTAAAATTTGTTGAGCCTCCTAATTCTGATAAAAAATAACTAAAGTAAGCAACGCATTCAAACTTATTCATCAACATAAATCACGTCGCACCAGAGTTAAGGCCCTGTCCCGCGTCCCTTAATATCCTTAAAAACTTGAGTATATAAGGCTATAGTGAGATAATGTAAGCATGGCAAAAATGAAAACAGCGAGACAGATGGAGCGGCATTTGAAGGGAATGTCGAACCATTACCGAATTGAAATTTTGCTGTACATCGCGGATAACGATGGAGCGACGTTGGACAATATCGTTTCCGCGATCGGCGCGAACGAGAAGACGCTTGGAGAGCACACGAGACGGCTTGCCGTGGCAGGATTGGTCAACAAGAAATACCGGGGGAAATTCGTCGAGCATACGCTTTCGCCTTACGGCAAAAGCTTTGTTAAATTCCTGCAATCCTTCCGCAAACATCCTTAAATACTTGAGAATATAAGGTATCGTTTTCGGCGGGCTGGAAAGTCGCCTACGACAAGCCCGGCTACAATGAGTCGTACGATGCGTTCTTCAGGTTCAGCCAGAAGTAGGCCCGGCCCCGCACGCGCTTTACCTTGTGTGGTCCTTCAAGCCTCGGAATAAAAAACAACATCCCAATATACTTGAGTATATAAGGATGTACGGCCGCGTGGCTCCTGGCGCCCTACATTCCTTGGGTGAGCTACGCCGCGTATTTGAACTACACTATCTGGACTTTGAATTAGATACCCGCTGCTTCGACGAGCTCACTTCCCTTCCCCAATCCCGTTGCGCCCGGGGATAATCTTGGCCGCTGAGCTGATATAATTGCACCATTGTGCCAAGAAAAGTGGCGATTATCGGGGCGGGGTTGGGGGGGATTTCAGCTGCGGCATCATTGGCGGCGGCCGGGTATGAGGTTGAGATATATGAAAAGAACGATCACGTCGGAGGCAAGCTCAATCTGCTCCAAAAGAACGGCTTCTCCTTCGACCTCGGGCCTTCCATACTGACTCTGCCCCATATTTTCCGCGCGCTCTTCGAGCGGGCGGGCAAGAAACTGGAAGACTACGTTTCGATCCGTCCGCTCCGCCCCCATTGGCGTAATTTTTTTGAGGACGGAACGGTAATGGACCTGTCGCCAGAAAACGTTTCTCCTGAGCTCGATAAATATTTGCGGTACTCCGAGAGGCTTTACAACTTCGCGGAGCGGGGATACTTCCGCCGGGGTTTGGACAAGCTTTGGCCTACGGTGAAGTTCTACGGACCAGTGTCGCTCTTGCGAGAAGCCGACGTCTTTTCGACCATGCACGAGAGAACCGCCGAGTACATTTCCGACCCGCATCTCCGCGAGATCATGGACTTTTTCATAAAGTACGTCGGCTCATCGGCATACAACGCCCCCGCCATCCTAGGCCTTTTGGCTCACGTCCAGTTCAAGTATGACCTGTGGTACGTTGACGGCGGCCTGTACAACTTGGCCAAGGGACTGCAAAAACTGCTCCGCGACTTGGGAGTCAAGATAAGCCTTGGCAGCGAGGTCATTAAAATGGAGAAATCGGGGGACAAGATCTCCGGCTTGCGCCTCGCTTCCGGAGAGATTATCCGCGCCGACTTGTATGTCTCCGATATGGAAGTAATCCCCGCCTATCGCAAACTCACCGAGGAACCAGCGGAATTTCTTAAGCGATATGAGAAGAAATTTGAACCCGCCTGTTCCGGCCTGGTCTTGCATCTTGGAGTCGACCGCGAATATCCCCAGCTGGCTCACCACAACTTCTTTTTCTCGAAGGAGCCGAAAGAGCATTTCGATTCCGTGTTCAACAAGAAGGTCCTGCCAGAAGACCCGACTATATATCTAGTGGCCCCCGCACGCACCGATAAGACCCAGGCGCCGCCGGGGTGCGAGAACATCAAAATTCTGCCGCATATTCCGCATCTTCAGGATAAGCGCTTCACGGCAGAGGAATATGCCGCTCTACGCGAAAGAGTCCTCTCCAAGCTCGAACGGATGGGCCTCACTGATCTGAGGAGGCACATCATAACCGAAGATATGTGGACGCCGGAGGATATAGAGAAGCGCTACTATTCCAATCGAGGGGCCATTTACGGCGTGGTGTCGGACAGGCGCAAGAATCTCGGCTTCAAGGCGCCGAAGCAGAGTGAAATGTACGAGAACCTCTACTTTGTCGGCGGAAGCGTCAATCCGGGAGGCGGCATGCCCATGGCGGTGCTGTCAGGACAGCAAGTGGGAGATAAGATCGTGGCGAAATATGGGGGCGGAAAATAACAAAAAGAAAATAGTGATAGTCGGAGCGGGGCCGGGAGGATTGGCGGCAGGCATGCTTTTGGCGCATAAGGGTTTCGAGGTGGAGATATTCGAGAAGAATCCCCTTCCCGGAGGGCGTAACGGATACATCCGCCTGGGGGAATACAAGTTTGACGTCGGTCCGACCTTTTTCATGATGGACTTCGTACTGCGGGATATCTTCAAGGCGACCGGCCGCAAGCTGGAGGATTATGTTCTACTGACCCGGCTTTCGCCCATGTATCGTCTCTACTTCGATGACAGGGAGATGAACGTATACGAGGAAGACGATAAGATGCTTGCGGAATTGGCACGGGCTTTCCCGGGAGAAGAGAAAGGATTGCTCAAGTTCAATAGTAAGGAAAGAAACCGCCTGGCCAAGCTGTATCCGATCTTATCCCATCACAACAACAACATCTTCGATGCCTTTCGTCCCAATTTTATCCGGGCCTTGCCCGCGTTTGCAGTCGGCCGGACTCTTTACCAAGTGCTGGGACATTATTTCAAACAAAAGAAAGCGCGGCTCTGCTTTACCTTCCAGTCGAAGTATCTGGGCATGTCGCCCTGGAAATGCCCCGGGGCCTTTGCCATGGTGCCGTATGTCGAACAGCAGTTCGGAGTGGAGCACGTCGCCGGCGGACTTTCTTCGCTTGCGGAGGCCATGGCCAAGGTGGTCGAGGAAGAGGGCGGCAAGATCCATTACGACTCGGCAGTAAAGAGAGTGCTGTCTGAAAAAGGCGCGGCGACGGGCGTCGAGCTCGATGACGGCCGGATGGTCCCCGCGGACAGGGTTATTTTGAACGCGGATTTCTCGTATGCCATGAAGGAACTCATGCCCGAAGGTTCGCTCAAAAAATACGCGCCGAATAAACTGCTCAAGAAAAAATATTCCTGTTCCATATTCATGATGTATCTGGGAGTCGGCAAACGATACGGATTGGAGCATCACAATATCGTCTTCGCCAAGGACTACGAAGCGAATGTCAGCGATGTTTTCGAAGGCCGTCTTACGGACAAGGACTTCTCTTTCTATGTCCGCGACGCCAGCCGGGTTGATCCTACGCTGGCGCCGGAGGGCAAGTCGGCCCTGTATGTCCTTGTGCCGGTACCCAACAACCTGTCTGAAATTGACTGGCAGAAGGCGGCGCCGGTTCTGCGCGAACAAACGCTGGACTTGATGATAAGCCGCCTGGGCCTCCATGATATCCGGGAGAATATCGAGACCGAGAAGATAATTACTCCGGCCGACTGGGAAAGGGACTTTAACGTGGCGCACGGAGCCGTCTTCAATCTTGGCCACCAACTGCGGCAGATGCTCTGGTTCCGTCCGCACAATCGGTTTGAAGAAATGCGGAACATGTATCTGGTCGGGGGCGGCACTCATCCGGGCAGCGGTTTGCCGACCATTTACGAGTCAGGGCGCATCGCCGCCAATTTGATCGAGAATGAGTCTTAAAGCCCGCCATGAAAAAAAGAACCGTAAAGGTCAGCGATAAGATGCAAAAGGGATATCGGTACGAATTGATCGAACCGGCGGGACGGAATTTTCATCCGAATTTCAAGCCGGAACTTACGCCGAAGGAAATGCTCGCTCTCGGCGTCTTTGGCGGCAAGTACATGACCGACTGCCGGAAAGAGTTTCCCAAAAGCTGGTATGTGCGCGCCAAGCTCTCGCCCGCGCATCACGACGACGCGTTAAACTTTTTTCATAAGCGCGCCAGCCAGCCGCTTTCGGTGTGGCGGAAAAAAGGATGGATCAATGAAGCGCATGATCCACGCGGCTGGTTCCAATGGTATTGCCGCTACTATATGGGGAGACGACTGCCCGGCGAAGACGAGCGGCAGATACAGAGGTGGAAAGCCATCCGTCGGCATATATCGCAAATCAAAAAGAACTGCAGGCCGAAAGACCTGACCTGCCGTCCCACCCAAAGACAGGCGGTTCTGCACTGGGCCTACGACAGCCGGAAAATGTGACTCGGCATAACTTGCTCAACTTTCGGAGCGCATTTGCGCCGGGCGCGACACTCTCGGGCGGATGTCATTGTCAATGCAAAACAAGTTTGAGTATCGCGCATAGCCTTGCTCCAGCCGCTTATCACAAATATATGACGGTCGTCGATAATTTGTGATAAGCGACTGAGCTCATGAACCATACGCCCCGCAAGCGTATTGGAGGATGCGCTCCTGCGCGATATTCAACAAGGCGTGTTGCATTTCAAACTAGAATTCACGGGTGCAATTTGACGCTTCTCTTCCCAAGAGCTAGTCTGCCGGCAGGATGTTGATCTACATAGACAGGAGGATGCAGGTGTGAATGACAAACTCAGACTCAGGCTTCAATTCGACTTCTCTCCAGAATCAGCACTAGAGCTACGCAACATGCGAAAAGCTTTGCGGCTCGGCGCTGATGTCGAGGTCGTAAAGCAAGCTCTCGGCCTATTGCAGTGGTTCGTCGAAACGCAGCATGACGGGTGGAAGCTCATCATCGAGCGAGGCGACGAACAACGAGAAGTAATCTTCCCTCGACCGCTCTCTGGTATGAATCCTGGAGATCATGACTGGCTCACCAGTATCGATATTACGCCTCCGTAGACCCCACTCTGCATTCCGCTCAACACCGCCCGAGAGGCCGCTCGCCTCTCGGGCGGTTCTCATTTCTTTTCAAATAAGTTCGAACATCTTCCCCGCCTTCGATTTAGGTCCTGTGGATGTCCGACATCCACAAGACTCGCTCCGTGCAGTGCTCCGGTACCCGGAATGCGCGAACTATGAGGAACCCGATAGATCAAAATGCGAACGGGAACGACAAACTTTCGATTTCGATCCGCTGGCTGATCAGATCATTGAAACCGTCCGGTTCTAGTCGCAGTATTCGCTGTTCTTCCCTTCTTTGCCGTCTACTCCGGGGAAACTTCTAACCAATGCTTCCTCTTCGGCCGGCAAGAGATCGAACCAGCAGACGCCATGGTACGTATTCCATGAAGCATAGCCGTAGAGTTCGCGGAATTGAGGATCTTTCGACGCGTCATTCTCATGCCGAAAATCCATGATCCCCCAGTCGAATCCGGGACGTTCGGGATTCACTTTCTCTTGAAGACCCGTGACTATCACCTGCCCTTTTTTAACGAATAACGGAGGGACTATCTGCTCCGTGGTAGATTCCCCGGCCGGCTGCCACCGACCACAAGTTTCGAGAGACCACTTTTTAGATCGCCAACATTAATTCCCTGTTGTTCGAGTTCCTCCAAGCAGCGGGTTAGGTATGCATGCGAGTCCGGCGTAATCCCGCCACTTTTTTGGGCCTGCACTAGACTCCTCTCCAGCGCTTCTTTAGATTCGCACTCCGCGGGGGCATCTCCGCTTCTTTCTCCTCGTGTTTGAAACTGTTGATTCGATGCGCGCTGCCCGTAGTAGAGAGCGCCGCCGGCAAGCACGATGACCAGCGCGAGAACGAGCACCGAGGCGAAACCTTTCTGGAAATTATCCATGACCTCCATTCAGTGTACAAAAAATATCGACAACTTCAGTTACTTTCAACACGGGCGAGCTTGAGATTCATCATTTCTAATAACCAGGTTCTGCATACTCCCGCGATGAGATACGCAGGCTGGGGGTTGCTTTTCCTACTTGTGATAGGACTAGGGCTTTGGAGTACCTGGGGTGCCGTTAAGGGCATACTGCCCTTTATACGTCCGGCGCCGCAACTGCCGGAGGGGGAACCGCTACCCTTCTCACTTGAGGAGGGATTCGTCGCGCGGCTCTACACCAATGATGTTCCCGGCGCGCGTGTGCTCCTCCGCGATCCGCGAGGCGTGCTCCTCGCCTCGCTCACCGATAATGGTTCGGTAGTTGCTCTGCCTGACGCTGATGCAAACGGGGTAGCCGATACCGTAGTCCAGATAATAAGCGGCTTACGCAAACCGCACGGCCTCGCCTTCCGCTGTGCGCCTGACTGCGCTTTCTATATCGCCGAGGAACATGCCGTGCGCGAATACGCGTATGATCCAGAGACGCGCCAGGCGACCTACGTACGGACGCTCGCCGCGCTCCCCTTCGGCCGCGGGCACACCACGCGCTCGCTTCTCGCCCACCCGAATGGCAAGGACCTGCTGGTCGCCATCGGCTCCTCCTGCAATGTCTGCAACGAGCGAGATCCGCGGCGGGCCGCTATACTCGCGATCGATCTTGAAAGCGGCGCTGTGCGCCCCTTCGCCACCGGCCTGCGCAATACGGTATTCATGGCCGCCCGCCGCGGAGAAGTCTGGGGCACGGATATGGGCCGGGACTTCTTGGGCGACGACCTTCCGCCCGACGAGATAAATATCCTGCGCGAGAGGGCGTGGTACGGCTGGCCCTGGTTCTATGGCCAGAACGTCGAGGACTTCGCCTTCAATCCCAATGCCCGTCCCAGCTTCGCACAAGAATCGGTGCCGAGCCATATAGACATTCCCGCGCACTCGGCGCCGCTCGGCCTGGCATTCATTCCTGCAGAAGGTTGGCCTGCCGAATTTCAAGGCGACCTGCTCGTCGCATACCACGGTTCCTGGAATCGCAGCGTACCGACCGGATATAAGGTCGTGCGGATGAAGCTTACCCCTGATGGCCAGCACACGAGCACGACTGATTTCATAACCGGCTTCCTTAAAGAAGGCGAGGCGATTGGCCGTCCGGCCGGCATTCTCGCCGAGCCGGGTGGCATTGTATACGTATCAGACGATCACGCGGGAGCCATCTATCGCATCACGCGGGAGTAGCCTTCCGAGTTCCTCTTGCTTATAAGGTAATTCCTAAGATCTCTTTCGCCGCGATGCCGATCGCGTAGGTTACTGAAACGGCGATGGCAATGATGGTCAGATTTACCGCGATACGCTTGCCGAGGCGCATGCCGGAGAGAATGGCAATGACATACGACACGAGCATCGCGACTAACACGCCTGCCGTAATGGACGCGAACGCCGTCGTGGCGCCAAAAAGAACGGGCAATACCGGCACCATGGCTCCCACGAAATACGAGATGCCGACCACCACCGCCGAAGAAACGGGGCTTCCCGCCGCCTCGCCCTCTTGTTTCTTCCCGCTCAGAAATTCCTTTTTCTGCTCTTCGAGCTCGCTAACCTCCTGCTGCGATGAGAGCGCGGCGAACGCGCCCGCCGCCATGGAAATGGAGCCCGCCACTGCAACGGTCAGTCCGGCAACGAGCACGGAAGTGGCTAGCTCAAACGCCGCGAAAAAGCCCGCAACCGCGCCTAATATCTCGACCAGGCCGTCGTTGAAGCCCAGAAACATGTCCCGCACTCGTTCAGGATGCATCCTCCGGCGAGCGGTCTCGGATACGATTTCGTCCTCGTGCCGGAACTCGTCGGTAAGTACGTTCCGTACCGCGTGGCCGAGCGGAATATCGCCGTAGAGATGCCACAGGCGTAGATATTTGCGCACGCCGTAGATCTCGATTGATTCGAGCACGAGATGTATCCCCGCTTCCCCGAACACGCGCGCGAAAAGAAGCAGTACGGCGAGCTTCACGCGCCGCCGCAGATCTAGCGGCCGCTCCGGAAGTCCGAAAAACTCGCGCCAAAACGCGTAATGCCCTTCTTCCACCGGTATCAGGCGATCGAGCATCGTAGCCGTATCCCCCGCGGCAGACGCGCGCAGGCGCCGATAGAGCGTTAAGTCGAATAGCTCATCCAATACCAACTGCCTGGCCAATGCGGGATCCCTCGAAGAGAAAGAATAATCATTCATGTTTCGGAGTTCGGACGACTTCTAAGCATCCATACTGAAATGAGCGTTGTAACCGGCACGGCGAGGATGAGCCCGATGCTCCCCACCGCGGTACGCACTATCTCGGAGGCGAATATTTCCCGATTGAGCGTCGAGGAGAGCGACATGTTGCTGAAGCGCAAGAGGAGCAGGAGCGGGAGCGACGCGCCGACATACGCGATCGCGAGAGTATTCACGAGCGCGCCGATGTGCTCTCTGCCGATGCGGAGCCCGCGGCGGTAGAGATCGAGGGAAGAATAATGCGCCGCCGCGCGCTTCAGCTCTTCGATGGCAATGGCTTGGCCGATGGCGGCGTCATAGAGTATGCCTAGGAGACCGATAAGTATGCCGCCGAGGAGCAGGCCGACTAGGTCTATGGACCCTCCCGTATTGAAAAACAGGTACGTAACTTCGTCAGAGGAGTAGCCCGAAAGCAGAGCCGAGTGCACCGACCAGTACGCGAGCGCGCCGGTGATGAGGATAGTGGCGATCATCCCCACTACCGCCGCGCTCGTAGTGCGATTGAATCCGTGCGTAACATAGGAGCCGATGATGACTATGAAAGACGAGACCGCGACGGAAAGGAGTATGGGTGAATAGCCGGCAAGCACGCCGGGGATCAATACGAAAATGATGACGATGAGGCTGGCGGCGAGCGAGAGCAGGCCCCGGATGCCCTGCTTCCCGCCAAACACTACCACCGTGAGCAGGAAAAGTACGCCCAATATTTGGAGCGTCGGCAGACGATACGGCTCCTGCACGGTATACGAATCCGCTCCGTCGACCACGGTACGAAGCGCGTAGAATTGGTCGCCCGGCGCGAGATTCAGATAGTCATTCTCAACCGTAACTATCTCGCCCTTTTTCGAGCCTTCCAATACCTCGGCCGTGAGCGTCTGGTATTCGGCGGAGGCATCCGTCCCGGCGATAGGCCGGATCGATTCCGAGAGCACCTGGATGACCTTGGCGCGCTCGATATAGCTCATCTCCTGTACCTGCGCGAGGCCTGAGAGCGGCGCAGTGAGAGCCAATGCGACAAGAAGCGGGATGGCTTTCTTCATCCCGGTCAGTCTAGCAGAAAACGGCACGCTACAAATTGTTCAGCTCCGTTTCGATGGCGTCGAGGTCCTGATCGAAGCTTCTAGTCTCCGCGTCGATATTCACCAAATCCTGGGTAATCGAACCAGTGGTGTCTGCCGGCACGGCGGCCGTTGGCGAAGTCGCAGATGTCGTCGTGACAGGAACAATGGATTCCGGGACAGCGGGAGCAACCTGCGCGCTCTGCCAGAGCCAGATGCCGCCTCCTGCGGCTAAAACGAGCACCAGAGCAGCACCAAGCCACAGCCACGCATTGTTCGAGCTTGAACAGCAACTTTTTACTTCCGGCATTTGCGGCGAGGCCGTCGGCATTTGCGTAGGAACGGGCTGAGTAGTCGGTATTTGATCCATAGCGATAGAGATTATCTTTCCTAATTGGTCCCGTCAGAAGTCGAGCTGGCGGTCGCGGGAGTCGTGGTCGAGGCCGGCGCAGTTGATACCTCCAATTTGTCGACTCCCTGGATCTGCCCCAACTTCGTCGCGGCCGAATGCACGGCATCCCGGGCGGCGAACACGGCCTTCTTCAATGCCTCGAGATCGGTGCGCAAGGCGTCTCGCGCCCTGCCTACGTCCGGACGCAAATTCGCTTCAGTGCTGATCGCGAGGGCATAGGTCTTCCCTGTCTGAACCGTCGCCGCCGAACGCGCGGAAGCGATGGCGGTCTTCGCGGCGGCGATGGCCTCTTTCACGGGCGCGACATCGCGGCCATTGGCCTCTGCCTTGGTCATGCGCGCCTCGATCCTCTCGAGCACGCCGTCGAGCTTGTCGAGAAGCACGACATAGTGCTTGGACATGCGTTCGCTCAATGCGGTTATTTGGTTATCGATCTTCTCGACCGCCTGCTTCTTGCGCTCGTCCCGTATCTTTTCCAGCTTCGCTTTCAGCTCCGTCCGCTCCGCTTCGATCTTTGTCTTGACCTCCGTCCGCGCCGTCTCGAGTCTGGCCTTGGCGTCAGACCGGACCTGCTGGATCTTCGTCTGCGCCTCCTCCCGTTTCGCCCTGAACGCTTCCACTTCCGAGGCTCGGAAAATTTTCACCTGTGTCTGTATTTCTTGCGCCTTCTGTACGGCATTCTGACGGACCGTATTCAGTTCCGTTCTCGCATCCTGTCGGATGGTTTGCGCCTCTGTCTTTACGTTCTGCCGTAGCTCCCGGACCTTCTGCGTGTCTGAAGCTGGGCGCACAGTATTCGGCTGAGGGACACTTTCCGTCTGTGCCAAGGCCGGCGCCGCACTTGCTAATAGCACAGCGACGATGAATACGGGAACTGAGAGCCTATTTTTCATAATGAGTGATGATTATTTACCTATCGTAATGGTATCTCCTCCCTGCTCCGCCCGCAAAAAATCACTGTTAACAACGACGAAGCCGGGGCTGTGAAGGTCTGACCTTCACAGTATGACTTTGAGATATCATAGCTTGTGAAGGTCTGACCTTCACAGCGGCTACTCTGTGCCTCGTCGAGGCGAGCGGGAGGTTGCTTTTAAGATAATTTGACGTAATCTGAGCCGAGACAGATCTATACATTGACACCATTCCGAAAGGGGGCGGATCATGAGCCTGGTCCTAAACGAGCTGAAGCAGGCGTTTGCCACCTTACAGCCCGCTGCCGCTCTGGTGGGCGTCAGCAAAGAGGCGGCTGTGATGCGGGAGTTCGCAGAAAGGGCCGCCGTGTCCGGACACTCCGTCCTCCTCCGTGGAGAGACGGGAACCGGCAAGGATCACCTAGCCGAGCTGATTCACGCCCATTCGGGAGAACGGCGACCGTTCGTACTAGTGGACTGCGGGGGACTGCCTGAAGAGCTAGCGGAGTCGGAGCTCTTCGGTAACGTGAAGGGTGCCTTCACGGGCGCGGTTAGGGATAGGCTGGGTCTGGTCCGGCAAGCCGAGGGAGGTACGCTCTTCCTGAACGAGATTGCGAACATGTCGCTTCACATGCAGGCGAAGTTCCTTCGACTGCTCGACAAAAAGAGCTTCCGTTCCGTCGGCGGTGCGCAGGAGATTCCCGTCAACACCCGGATCATCGCCGCTACCAACGCCGACCTGGAGTCGCTGGTGCACCGGCGCGAGTTCCGGGAGGATCTCTACTATCGGCTGGACGTCGTTACCTTCACGCTCCCGCCCCTGCGGGAACGCAAGGCAGACGCCGTCCCTCTGGCATTGCACTTCCTCTGGCAGGAGAATGCCTCGCCAAAGGGGTTTTCGGATGGAGCTTTGTCCCTGCTGTCCGCCCACACCTGGCCGGGCAACGTCCGCGAGCTCAAGAACACGGTCTCGCGGGCCGTGTTCATGGCCGGGAAGGAGGAGCAGATCAGCGCCGAGCATATCTGCTTTTCGGGCCGGGACAGCAGCATCGATACGACTGCCTTCGGCGAGAGCGAGAATTCCTTTCCCACCTTCAAGGAGATGGAAAAGAAGTACATAATGGCGCTCGTCGATAGGGTCCGCGGGAACGTAGCGGCGGCGGCGAGAATTTCCGGCTTCTGCCGGAAAACTGTGGAAAATAAGATCCGCATGTATGACAGCACGGGAAGATAGTTCGCCCGAGAGACGGGCCAGGGCTCCGCGACCAATCGCGGAGCCCTTCACATTGCGAGGGCCGCACTCTATTCTGCTCAATCTAAAAAGAGATCGATGTCCGTCTTCGCGGCGTTGATAGGAATAGCGAAGCCGATACTCTGCGCCCCGATTATCGTCGCCGTATTGATGCCGATGACCTGCCCCGCGCTGTTGATGAGCGGGCCGCCCGAATTGCCCGGATTGATCGCCGCATCGGTTTGGATAACCTCCGAGAGTTCTTCAGCCCCGCCGCCCCGGGCGCTCGCCACCACCGAGCGCCCGATGCCGGATACGATGCCTCGCGAGACCGTATTCGAGAACTGGCCGAAGGCGTTCCCGATCGCGACGGCCATTTGCCCGATCTGGATCGAATCGGAATCGCCGAGGGCGAGGAACGGCACGCCGCTTGCCTCGATATTTAGCACGGCCACATCCTGCGCCGGATCAGTGCGCAGAACCTCGGCCGTGAATTGCCGGCCATCGTTCAGCATCACCGTGTATGTCGCGCCAGGCACATTCACTAAATGATAGTTAGTTAAGATGACGCCATCAGAAGAGACGAAAAATCCGGTTCCCGCGCCGACCGTCTCTACCGTAGGGAAACCGGTACCGGGCGCAAGGCATTCATCGCCGAAAAACTGCCGAAAGATCGGGTCGTCACAGAAAGGATTCGCCGATCTTGGCTCAGAAGGTGCCGAGATGGTAATACTCACCACCGCGCTCGAGGCAGTTTCCACCATAGAAACAAACTCGGCATCAGCCGCCTGTAATGCGCCCGTGGGGACAGTCTGGGCCGCGGCTATAGGGCTCAAGAGGAGCGGCACGCCGGCTCCGAGTACGACGCCGACGAGCGCCCCTATCATAAGCCCTCGTACCTGTCCCCTTTGCACGATAGACATGCCCTGACCGTACTCCCCTTCCCCTTAAAAAAAGGTGAATGTGCCAGTCGCCGGTAATGATTTGACCGCTTTCTGTATAGAAGCTACCTTAAACATAGACTGCACGAATCGCGACCAGGAAGGAGACAACATGAGTTGGGTCCTGTCTACAGCCTGCATCGCAGCCGCTACAGGGGCAATTTTTTTGATCGAGGCACACCTCCAGCGGCGAGAAGAAAAGCGGCGGCGGAACCGGATCGAGAACCGGACCGAGAAGCTCTGCCGACTCACGGGTCGGCCAGCTGGAGAGGTCATCGAGGACGCGCTCCGGGTCTATGAACAGATCCAGGAAGCGCGCGGCCGGCTGGTCATCGTCGTGAAGGACGAGGCTGCTTCCAAGGCGGCCGATGCAACCGCCGAGCGATTGCGGTACATGGCCTCCTTGAACTAGGCCGCCCGAGAGGCCGCCCGGCCTCTCGGGCGGCCTTTTAATTTCATCTGAGAACGAGCGCTGCGAGCCCCGCGCCGAATAAAAGCAGAACGGCGAGCGTCGAGATGAAAAGCGCGACAGCTTCCCTCCTCTTGCCATCTAGGAACCAGATCAGAGGCCGGCCGAGGACTAGCGAGCCGGTGATGGCGGCAGAAAGTACGAAAAGAGTAAGCATGAGTACCGGCGCCGCCGGAGTATCCTCCAGCCTTCCAAACCATCGGTCCGCATTGTTTATAAAGAAAGCGATGCCCGAAATATACAAAGCGACAGCGCCCCCGTGGAGCGCAGCGTATCCGATTATGTCTTTGTTCATATTCATATAGTACTCCCCGCATGCAGAGAGAGTTACACTACACCTATGCAAAAAACGATGCTTGTTATCGCGGGAATACTTCTTCTCGTGCTTCTCGGCTGGCTCCTGTGGCCGAAAAATCCGGAAGAGCCTGTTCCGAGCGCAGAAGGAATCTCCGTCAAGCTCTATTATTACAATCCCGCGCTCGACCAAGGACCGGGCGGCGCGCAATGCTCCAAGAACGGACTCGTTGCCGTGGGGCGCGTCATGCCGAAGACAGCGACGCCGCTAGCGGACACAATCCGGCTTCTCCTACGGGGCGAGCTCTCTCCCGCAGAAAAAGCGCGCGGAATAACATCCGAGTTTCCGCTCGCCGGCGTCGCGCTCAAGAGCGCCGCTATAGCCGACGGCGTCGCGACTCTCACGTTTGACGATCCGCAAAACAAAACCGGCGGCGGTTCCTGCCGCGTCGCGATCCTTTGGCACCAGATAGAAGCCACAGCCAGACAATTCCCCGCTGTCCAGTCCGTCCGCTTCCTTCCCGAGGAACTGTTCCAACCCTAGACGGTTGTGGACATTTCCTTGACAGCCCAAGAGGTATCTTATAATATCGCCACAGATCATAAGGGTGGCAAACCACCCCGAGTGCGGCCAAGCGACCAGACATGTCGCGTGCCGGGCGCACCCGAACTTTGCGTACTCGCATGTGAAGGATTAAACCTCCATGGAGAGTCCGCCGGGCTAGGCAGTTGCCGTACGGCGTTGATACGACGTATGGTGATCAACGATCGCCGCCGTACGGCCGAGAGAGTAACCGCCCAAGCCCCGCATGACAACGGGGCAAGCGCCTTAGCGCGCTCAACTTCCTCCGGAGGTCGGGGGCGGCCCGCCTAGTCGGGCCGCCCCGCTCCCCAACCGTTCTTTCTCCGCCTCGCGCGGAATGCAAACCACTTACCCTGTGTAGGTGGTTTTTTTGTTTTATAGTGGCATGAATTCAGGACATTGACTTTCGGCGCGTTATAGGTTAAATGTGAATTAGACAATCGCCAAGGAGGCGCGAGTGGACATACCGAGGGACAAGATGTACCCGCCTGATGCGGCGCAGTGCGGGAAGTGCGGCGGCCTGGGATGCGTCACCTGTGGCAACAAGGGGTGGCTGCCCCACGGCCATCCGCAGGGACGCAAATGCGCGAGACAGGCGTGCGGCAACCCCATTCCGCCCACCCAAGTAGCGATCTACTGTTCGGACGCGTGCGCCAGCGCGGACGCGTGGTGACCGCAGAAGGGAGCAGGAGTTCACGCCGCGGCCATTGGCCGCGGCGCTTCTTTTCACTCAGACTTCACGGATATTCTGAAATTATGGCCATGCGCTGAATGCGCATTTTATTCAGTAATTCAACTTCCATGAGGAATATTATTCGGATCGGAACGGTCGGACTTTCGTCGCTGCCGCTCGCGCTATACGGAGCTTCTCTGGCGCATGCGCAGGCGACAACGACGCCTCCTGCTACGGGAGCCGGTGCGGCAGCTGACCTCAATCTCTTGCTCCTCGCCGGGTCTATCGCCCTCTTCGCGGGGAGCGCAGTCTACATGCGCCGCGCCCTCGCCAAAAGCAAATAGCCGCCACCGTCTAGTGGGTGTATGGTTGGCATAATGCGACATAGATCGCCTGTTTGGCTGGCAGTCGGCGGAATGCTCGTTGGAGCGCTCGTATTTGTTTCAACCATCTTAAGAACGGTGGCGTATAGCCCGGAGGCGGAAGTGATAGTCCCGCCAACGACTACCCCTTCTTCTATACCCGCTCCCCTGCCCGGCGAATATCCCGCACGCCTGGCGATCCCCTCGTTGAATATCGACGCGGCCGTCCAGCACTTGGGTCTCGTGGCCGGGAACCGCATGCAGGCTCCGGCGGGCTTCGCGGACGCCGGCTGGTTCAAATACGGGACGGTGCCGGGAGAGCCGGGCACGGCGGTAATGTACGGCCACTACGACAACGGGCTCGGCCTGCCTGGAGTCTTTAAGCATCTGAGCGACATCCAGATCGGCGACTTGGTAATCGCAACGACCAAAGACGGCGAGAAGCGGACGTTCCGGGTGGTCAGCAAGCAAACGTATCCCTATCAGGCGGTGCCGCAATCAGTCCTCGGAGAGACGAGTGACGACGCGCCGCGCATCTCCCTCATCACCTGCGCAGGCAAAGGTATCCGCGACGACTCGATAGGGTTCACGTACGACGAACGCCTCGTCGTTATGACCGAACTCGTCAGCTAAAGTTAATATCTCGTAAGGTATCTTCCTCCCGATGGTGCGGGCGATCGGGGGAATTATCATCGTTTTCGTAGTTATGTATGCGCTCTTCATATTCTTTGAAGAGCGGCGGGAACGGTTAGCTTTTCCTGAGGAAAAGTCGGAGGAAATCGTTCTGCCGATATTTGAAGAAACGGGCACGCTTGTTTTTTATCCGAACAACGTCGGGCCTGTGCCCTACATCTTCTATACTGATGCGCGCGGCGGGCTTAATGCGAAAGCGCTGACCTTCGTAGAATTGCCGCCGCACGATTTTTCGAACTGGACCGCCGGCCGCGTCTCCGTCGTCGGCCGGCTCGAACGCGAGCACGTCGTCGTCTCGCGCATTACCTATCTTGCCCAGCCGTGATGTACAATATTTTTTATGTCCGACAGATTCATAAAACAGCTCCTCATCGCGGGAGGAGCCGTGGTGCTTATAAGTGCCGTCATCATTTCTATTCCCGCTTTATTCGCGTTTACACTTGAAAGCGAGCAAAAATCATCTGTGCCATTTGACGAGTTCCCCGTCACGGTTAATCCGAAGGAGAAGAAGATAGTCGAAAACACCGAGGTGAACGAATTTCTAGAAAGCAGTGCTTCCCCTCTCTCGGCAGCGGTCGCGAGTGCCGGAGACTTCGCGAGTGCAGCCCTCGCATGGCTCGCTGTCTATATCTCGGCGACGCCGTGGTACGAAATGCTCGCCAGCGCGGGTACCGGAGAGCGCCTCGTTCTAATTAGGCCCGGTATGCGCAAAGAGCAGGTGGCGAACGCGTTTGGAAAGGCGCTGAAATGGGATTCCGAAGAGAAGAAGGCATTCCTGACAGCTCTGCCTGGCGCCGGGCTCCCATTGGCGGAAGGCTCCTTCGCGGCAGGGGCGTACTCCATGCCCGTAGACTCAACGCCGGCGACCGCCCAAGCTCTGATCAACGCCCGCTTTACGGAGAAAGTGCTCTCCCGGTATGGTACGACGACGGCGAGCATGGTGCCGCTCGAGCAGGCGCTCACCGTGGCCTCGCTTATTCAGCGCGAAGCGGGCGGCGATGGCGACATGCGGCTCATATCGGGCATCATCTGGAACCGGCTGTTCATCAACATGAATCTCCAGATCGACGCTACTCTGCAATACGTGAAGGCGACCAAGGCAACGACGAGGAGCTGGTGGCCGGCAGTCGCGCCGGGAGATCAATTCCGTAAATCCCCCTACAATACGTATCTAAATCCGGGCTTGCCTCCCACCCCTATCGCGAGCCCTTCGGTGGCCGCCATTCTCGCCGCGCTCAATCCGAAGGAGACTTCGTGCATCTTCTACTTCCATGACGATTCCGGGCGCTTCCATTGTTCGGAAACGTATGCGGGCCACGTCGCGCTCCTGAAGCAATACTTCGGCCGCGGGAAATGAAAACGAATAAAGCTCTCGTTGAATATTTGCGCCACATCGGAGTTCTACAGACCCCGGCCGTCATTTCCGCGTTCAAGAAAGTGGATAGGAAGCTTTTTATTCCGGAACACCTGCGCGACCTCGCCTATTCCGACTCGGCGCTTCCCATAGGTGCCGGGCAGACTATATCGCAGCCCTATGTCGTCGCCTTTATGCTCGAGCTCCTGGACGCGCATAAAGGCGACCGGGTATTGGATGTGGGCTCCGGTTCCGGATACACTACGGCGCTCCTCGCGACCATTGTCGGGCCGAGGGGCCGCGTATTGGGTGTCGAGATCGTCCACGAACTAGTCGAATACGGACGGCGCAATCTGCGCGCATTCCATTTTCCTCATGCTGAAATACGGCAAGCGGCTAATAAGATCGGCCTGCCCCGCGAAGCTCCTTTCGACCGTATCCTCGTTTCGGCCTCGGCCCCAGACATCCCGAACGCCCTCATCGCCCAGCTCACGATCGGAGGACGCATGGTCGCCCCAGTGCGCGACGCTATCGTGAGCGTCACGAAGGAAACCGGCGAGCGCCTGTCAATCGAGACGCATCCCGGCTTCGCTTTCGTGCCGCTCGTCGGCTAAACGCAGTTCTAGAGGCCGGGTGCATTTTCCTCGTACCCTGCCAATCTGCGCAGCTGCCGGAGGCCACGGAATAGGCGCACAGAGACGACGTTCACCGAGAGGCCTAATATGGTAGCGATCTCTCTCGGTCTCAAGTCTTCTACGAAGCGCAAATAGACGATCCGTTGGTAGAGCGGATCGAGTTCCCGGATCTTTCCGATGAGGCTTCGCGCCTCGTAGTCCATCTCTATCTTCTCTTTTTGAGACGTATCTGAGAACAGCTCTCCCTCGGCGCCCGACTCCTCGATGAGCGCGTCGAGCGACACAGCCTTCTTCTTGCGGTACCAGTCTATTATGTTATTGCGCGCGATGGCGAAGAGGAGCGCCCGCTCATTCCGTATCCGCCCGCCTCCGCGGGAAAGCGCGCCCCAAAACCGCAGAAACGTATCCTGCGCTATATCCTGCGCGACTTCCCGATCGGACGTCCGGTAGTAGCAGAAGCGGAAGACCGAATCCGCTTCATTAATATAGAGCTGTTTGAATTGGTGCGTTAGGAGCCGCGACATGCCCCTAGTGTGGGTACGCGGGAGTGAAGAATTCTATAACTTGACAGTGATAGATCCTTATATCTGTACCAAATTCGTCCTATAGGACGAATTTGGTACTAGATTCAATTCTTATTTATTCAGGCTTGGGTATGTCGGAGGGCTCGACGAATTGGGCGCCGGAGAGCGCGTAGTCACGCGGGAATAGATACCGCGTTAAGCCGAATATGCCATAGGCCATGAACGGCGCGGCGAAAACGTCAATGGAGTAATGCGCACGCACTAAGAGCATAGAGACGGCGAAGACAGCCGTGAGGACAAGGAACGCGGACCTGGCGAGCCGGTGGTCCCAGAAGATCATCGCGGCTAGGAAGGGCAAGCCCGTGTGGCCGGAGAAAAAGAAACCGGATTGCAAGTTGAGGAATACGTATATGGAATCGAAGAAGCCGTCCCCGGGATAGAGCTGCCCCGGATACACTCCGAGGTGCGTGAGCGATATGAATATGGCCCGTATCGCGACAAAGAGCGCGAGCGCCTTGAGCGAAAAGAGGATCGAGCGCGGATGATAGAGCATGTATGCGATAGAGGAAACGAATGCTATGAGGGCCGTCTCAATTATAAGAAAATTGAGATCCACGATCGGCAGGTTGTCGAGAAAGAGGTCCCCCACGTACCGCGTCGTCGGACGCACCGAGTATTCGGCCGCATAAATGTAAGCGAAATGAGCGGCAATGTAGGCCGTGCCAAGCATGATAAGCGCGGTTACGAGAGAGACCAGGTGTGGCCGCGAAAACAGGTCTTTATAGGAAAAAGTTTGCTTCTGAGGCATGGCAGAATGGTTCTTAACAGTGTAGCATTCACGAACGCCATCCGGTGGATGTTGACTAAATTGTATAAGGTGCTATCTTTCACTTATCAACCAGCGCTGGATCCGGAGAAGTGGGATCGAGCCTCTCTTTCGGCTGACTGACTTGATATACTAGCCACATAAATTATCTAGGAACATGCAAGACGGCACAGTCGTCAGGAAAAACGAAAAGGGCTTCGGCTTCATCAAAGTCACTGGTTCCAGTGATGGCGATAAGGACCTTTTCTTCCATTCCAACGAGCTCAAGAACATTTCGTTCGACGAGCTTCAGGAAGGAGATAAGGTCTCCTTTGAGATCGGTTCTAGCCCTAAGGGTCCGAACGCGCTCAATGTGAACAAGGTCTAGGTCGGATTGATTGAAAGAACGCGCCCCGCTTTAGCGGGGCGCGTTCTTTGTCATGATACACTGGAACCATGTCGACACAGTCGGTGGAAAAAATATTCAAACCCAATGGCTCGAGAACGCTTGAAATCGACTCTAGCCGAGGGATTTATTTGCGTTTGCCCATCAAGACCGGCCTTATCACCGAGAAGGACGACCTTATGGCCGCGCTTGAGAAATACGTGCGGCCGCACCTCGAGCCCGGTGACATCCTATTCATCAGCGAGAAGATCGTAGCGCTAACGCAAGGCCGCATCATTCCCTATCGCAACATTAAAGTGACCCCGCTCGCCCGCCTGCTCGCTCGCAAAGTCGAAAATAAGCTCCACACAAAGGAGTTCAAAGGTTTCGGGCACGGGACGGCGATGGGAATGCAACTTCTCATAGAAGAAGCGGGATATCTGCGAGCCATTTTCGCGGCGGCTGTTGCGGCGATAACCAAGCCGCTCGGCATCCGAGGGGCGTTCTATTATCTCGTCGGCAAACAGGCGAAGTCGGTCGACTGCCCCATGTCCTTCTCAATTCACCCGTATCTGCATTATGCGAAGCTTGCGCCTATCAAGCCTTGGAAGGTAGCGAAGGAAATCAAGGAGCGCTTTGGCAATGACGTCGTAATCATCGACGCCAACTACCGCGGGTCCTTCACGCTCGGAATCGCGGGCAGCGGAGTTACTGAAAAATTCGCGCAAGAACTGTTCCGCGATAATCCATCCGGCCAGTCCGAAGAATTCACGCCGTTCATTCTGGCGCGGAGGGCATAGGGCAAATCAGGAATGAAATTCGGATACGCGACCTCCGAATTTTATTTGTGCTCTGCTAACTACCTGACCGCGAGCGGCTCGATGCCACGGACAAGAGCTGCGAGCGCGGCTTGAGTCTTCGGGAACCTATACGGGCGGGTGCCGTCGAGGCGCCCGACGACGCGGATAGTAACGCCGCGGCAGTTGCCAAGCAGCTCGCTCGCATTGCGTTTGCCGCCACTAACAGAGTACACAGAGGAGGTGGCAAATAGGATATCGACTCGATTCGTATAGCGCGCATTCATGGTGTCCGCGATTATCCGGTAGCCGATCTCTGGAGAAACGGCATCGTACCCGCAATTCTGCTGTCTCTCCGCAGGAGCGGCGAATTCAATGATGGTCCCGAACGGGAGTTCCTCGGCGAAATCCCGGGACCGGGCCGCGATGACTTCAGGGTTGGAGTAGGCGCCAGAGGCCGTAGTGAAGGGGTCCTCGTCGGTCTGCTCCGGCACGGCGTTATAGCCGGTAATCCCCACAATATATGTCGGGAGATCGGGGATTATTTTCGGCGCCGACACGAGCGTAGGCGTCGGCGCAGTGACCGCCACTGCGGGGAAAAAGAAAAACCCCATAAGGGCTCCTACGATTGGCATTGCTTAGATTGACCAAAATAGCGGCTAGCTATCTAGGTTTTTTTATACTAGCATATTGACAAGCAAAAGTCAATGGGTTCGAATAATCGCTCCTCGCGATAAGTAAAGAGGTTAAACCTCTTTACTTAATATCCTTAGTGCAATTAAACGTACCGCCCAGGCGGCGAGGATGCCTAGAACGGCTCCGCCCAATATATCGGAGGGATAGTGGACGCCGGCGGCGACTCGGGCGAAAGAAATGAAAATGGCCGCGGTAAAAAGCCCGGTCCCCCACCGCCTGTCATAGAAGAACACGGCCGTCGCAAGCGCGAAAAAGAAAGCGGCATGTCCGGACGGGAAAGACCATTCGCTGTTCTCGAGCAATTGGCGCACAGGCAGCGCCGAGAACGGCCGCGGCCGGTGATACCAATTGCGGATAAGGTCCACCATCCCCCAACGCGCGATGGCGGCAGAAGCAAAGGCGACGAGAAGCATCCGCGATTTCTCCCTGTACGAATAACCGGAAATCAGCAGTTGGATAAAAAATACTGCGATGACCAGATACGGGAGATACGACCCGAAAAAGACGATTATCTGGTCAAGCAGAGCCGACCGGCCGGCGAGGCCATTAAAAAGATAGAACAACTGTACGTCGAGGGCCATGTCAGGCGACTGGGAAAAATAATCCCACGGAAACGCCGATGAGAATGGCGGCTCCGCCCAGCCCAGCCATCCGCAGGCCGCGCGATAAGACAGAGAGTCTTGCGAGCCTTCCGCTTATGAATCCCACTATAAACAGCGCGAGGATAGACGCGCAGATGGATACGATGAGGGCGGTGCCGGCGGCCGGGAATATTAAGTAGGGAGCGAGCGGAATGAGGGCTGCAAGCACGCTGGAGAGGAACATGAGACCTGCCGCTATGGCCGAGGGGCGGTCGTTCACCTTGGACTTGCTGACATACTCCTCGGCCGACTCTTCGGATAAGAAATCGCCCGTCGCCATTGAAAATGCCTCCACGAGGGTGTAGACGACGCCGGTGAGCGCGATGGTCGCTCGAGGCACTCCGGCGGCGCTGATACCTGCGAGAAAGCCGACAGTGGAGACGAGGCTGTCATTAATCCCGAAAATTATTGAGCGCAGATAGAGCGCGGAATTTTGCATGGGATTACGGAAATGATAGCACGCGGCAGCGCCAACCTGGTTGGCGCTGCCGCGAAAAACAGGAACCCCGGCTCCGACGCAACGTCGGAGCCGGGGCCATCTTCTCGAGAAGCCGCTCACGCATCAGGAGACGAAAAAAGGATCTTTCTGTCTCCGTATTCCGAGCGGTAGGGGCCTCTCTTATCGAGCGCCGGGGCGAGGATATGAACGAACCCGTCAGGCGCGCGAATCGTATCGAGCAGCCGCATGATCGCGAGCTTGCGAGCTGCTTGAGACGCGCCTTCGCAGGCGAATCCGGTGCTTGGCCCGACGGGAATGCCTTCGCGCCAGAGCGCCGCGCTGAACTTGTAGGAAGGATCGGCCTCGACGAAACAGACGTCGTCGATGTTCGGCGCGCGCCACTTGAGCGTGCCTGGTTCGAGGGCGGCTTCGTCCCGAACGCCGCCGATCTTGTGCCCGTCCTCGAGAACAACGGCCACCCGGTGGAGCTTGAAGCTCCGCTGTGCAAACGACCGGTCGAGGACCGGCATGACACCGGAACAGCCTCCGCCGCTCCCGACGCCCCATGCCGCCATGCCGAGCATCGGCAGCTTCTCCGCGATGTGCCCGGCGATCCGCCAGTAACCGCGGCTATTGTCGACGTTCCAATATTGGCCCGTGAGCCACCAGCCGCGCTTCTGCGCCTCGCATTTCGCCACCCGCATGGCATCGAGTGAATCCTTGGCGTTGATAAGGCGGACTCCATGCTTCTCCAGCCGATCCCGCTTGCCCTGCGGGAGACTTATAGGCACCACGCAGGCGACATTCTTTATCGGGAACCCCGGGTCTCGCTCGTTCTCCTGCCGAACGACCGTCGCCAGCGACACGCCGAAGTTCCCGGACGTCGAATCGATGACTGTGTTGGCGTCACGATGGTCCCCGCGGGCGAGGCCGCGTGCGATGATCTCGCGAGCCGGCCAGTACTTGCCGTTCTCCGCCTCGTTCTCATAGAGCACGAGGACATGCAGCTGGATCCGATGCTTCGCGAAGAACGTGCGCCAGCCGATCGGGAGCGCGTTGGGAGTGATAGGGACGATGCGCGGCAGCGCGGGCTCATTCATCTGGACCTCCTTGTCTATTCGAGCGGCTTTGCCCTCTCGTTCCTATGAAAGGGCTTCCGCCTTCCACAATACACTTCGCCGCGCCTGCCGCCAACTACTCCGGACGCCAACCCTTCTTCACCTCCGTGATCTTGTTCTTGTCGTCCATGAAGACGACCGTCGGGCTCATCTTAGCCGCCTCCTTCGGGTCTACCCAGCCCTCGCCGAGAATGATGACCTTGTCCCCGCGCTGGAATATGCGCGCCGGCGGCCCGTTCAGGATTATCTCGCCCTTCCCTTTCTTGCCTTTCAGGATGTAAGTGCGCCATGAGACCGCATTCGACACATTATTTATGGTAACCATCTGCCCCGGCACAAGACCGGCGGCGTTCAAAAGAGCTTCGTCAATCGTAATGGAACCCACGTAACTCAGGTCCGCGCCCGTGACCGTCGCCCGGTGGAGCTTCGCGATACATACGTTTACCAACATGAGGGCAGTGTAAAACGGCTCGGCGGCGCCCGCAAGTGGGTTATGCTCTATATAGTTCCTTATGGATTTCATTTTCGCCGTCAACATCCTCGCCCTTCTATTCTCTCTCTTCGTCGCCGGAGTATTGCTCGGCGTACTCTTCTCGGAAACTGTCCGGAAGAAGGTCGCGGAAATTCGGCAGAAAATATTCCGTAAGCTCCATCTCGAGCGGCATCCGGCGAATCCAATCCTTCGACCGGGAACTAGTCCCTGGACAGCGGAGGCGACTTTCAATCCAGCCGCGGCCGTCATCAATGGGCGCACGCACCTTATCTATCGAGCGATCGGTACGGACGGCGTTTCGCGGCTCGGCTACGCCTCGAGCCCGGACGGCTACCTCTTCGACGAGCGCTTGCCCTACCCGGTTTATGTTTCCCAAAAACCTTCAGGCGCTCCGGCTCATCTGCGCCGCTACTCGCCGGTCATGTATCCGTCGGGCGGCAGCTGGGGAGGCTGCGAGGACCCGCGCATGGTCACTATCGAAGGGCGGATCTATATGACATATAACGCGTTCGACGGGTGGAATTTCATTCGCGTCGCCTGCGTCTCGATCGACGAGGAGGACTTGCTCGAGAAACGGTTTTGGAAATGGCGGCCCATGCACCTGCTCTCTCCGGAGGGTCAGATCCACAAAAATTGGGTAATTTTCCCCGAGAAGATCCGCGGCAAATTTGCGATCCTCCACAGTATCGTGCCGAAAGTCGAGATAGAGTATCGGGACTCGATAGACGCGATCGGAACCACGGAGCCGTACATCAAGAGTTGGGAAGGGCCGCGCCAGTGCGCGGCGGGGCCCGAGGATAATTGGGATAACGTCATACGCGGAGCCGGTCCTCCTCCGATCAAAACTGATAAAGGCTGGCTCCTTTTCTATCACGCAACGCGTGCGACCGAGCGGCACCTTTACAAGCTTGGAGCCATGCTGCTCGACCTGGAGGATCCCACGCGAGTACTCTACCGCGCCGCGACCCCGATCCTCTCGCCTGACGCGCGGTATGAAAACGAGGGGAAACCCGGCATCGTGTACGCCTGCGGCGCGGTCGTCCTAAACCGCACGCTGTTCATATACTATGGCGGCGCGGATAAGGTAGTCTGCGTGGCGACCGCTCCGCTTGCCGAATTCTTGGACGCGCTCATTGAAGGCAACCGGCCTTTGCTCGACACAACTGCCGCCCAGACCTTTAATTCTTATTGAGCAGCTCCGGATGTGAATCAGCTAGTTTGAGCATTAATTCGCCGAAAAGTGAATTCGCCCAACTGAACCACGGCCGCGTGAAGCGCTTCGGATCGTCAACATCGACGCTCTCATGCATAAAATAGGTCCCGGCATGGGTTTCTTTGAGGGTCTGCAGACAAGCCGTGATTTCCTGCGCATCGGTGCTGGTCATTGCTCGGATTATTGTCGCCATCGGCCAAAAACGATTCACGGTACCTGAATGTGGGCTGGTAAGCCCTTCAGCCGCCTTCCCTTTCGCATAGAAAAGATTGTAATCGCTTAAAATGAACTGGCGCGTGGCGATATACACAGGATCACTAGTCGAACAGTACCCAAGATACGGGAGCGAAAGCAAGCTCGGCACGTTAGGATCGTCCATGAGGCAGTATGAACCGGCCCCATCTATCTCGTACGCGAAAATTCGTCCTAATTCCGGGTGCTCTACAATGCCGTACTTTTTGATACCCGCGTCAATTTCATCTGCGAGCCGTTGCGCCCTGTACGCGAGTGCTGGCTTCCGGATGTCTCGCAGGAGCGCCGTGACTGCCCGCAGAGCTACAACGGTCATAGCATTGGCTGGAATGAGATACGGATAGACAGTCTCATCGTCGGAGGGGCGAAAGACGGTGCGTACTAATCCGCAATGCTTGCCGGGGTATCCGTAGCCCTGGAGCCGAATCGCCGGGTGCGGCCGGCCGTCGGGTCCAACGAAACGAAAGAGCGACTTTAGTGTATCTTTGCGCATCGTTTTCTGCTCATTCTCCATAACATCGAGCGCGAGACCGACTGCTCGCGTCCATGCCGCCCCAAAAGACGAAAAGTCGCCGGTCGCCTCGTAATAGCCTGCGGACAGCCGCAGGAACGAGCAGAGGCTGTCGAGTTCATACTTGCGCTCCCAGATTCCATTTTTCCATTTGGGGCCTTTTGGCCACCAGGGATTGGTATGTTTACGCGTTTGTTTGGTATCAATGAATGCATTGGCATACGGGTCGAGTAAAACGCATTTCGTCTGACTGCGCACGAGACCGGCGAGCATAGTGCGTAACGCGCCATCTGCTTTGGCGAACCGCAGGTACGGCCATACTTGATTAGTTGAATCGCGCAGCCACATTGCAGGGATGTCGCCAGTGAGTATAAACGTCTCCGGATTTCTATTGGCATCTTTCCGATGATATATCGCCGTATCGAGCGTGTTTGGCAAACACTGTTCGAACATTCGGCGCAAGACGGGATCATCTATGGCCGCTGATACATTCGCGATGGCGCGCTCGACCGTCTCACTTCTGAAACGGCGGTATTTTTCTGAAGGACGAGTTTTAAGTCTCTGGAAATCCAGCTTTTTGCTCATTAACGGTAGTATACTTTACTCTATGTTCGTCATTCGCCGAGAGCCGCATAATCCGATACTGGCGCCCCAGCGCGAGCGGCCGTGGGAGTCGGTCGCGACATACAACCCGTCTGCAATTCGGACCGGCGAGGGCGTCCGGATCTATTACCGCGCGCTCGGCTCCTCGAGCGCGCTAGAGACTCCCTCGGCCGAGCTTTCGACCATCGGGACGGCCTTCTCCGAGGACGGCATCCATTTTCATTCGAGGCAGCAGGTCCTCGCGCCGCAGGAACCTTGGGATGCGTTCGGCTGCGAGGACCCGCGGGCGGTCTTTTTCGAAGGCCGTTGGTACTGTTTCTATACCGCGCTCGGGGGCTACCCTTTCGGCCCCGATAACATCAAGGTGGCTTTGGCTATCGGCGATGAGCCGGATACTTTCACCGAACGGCATTTGATAACGCCTTTCAACGCAAAGGCGGCCACGCTCTTCCCCGAGCGGATAGACGGAGACGTGGTAATGCTCCTCACCGCGCATACGGATTGGACGGCGGAGCACCCGAGGCCGACTATCGCTATAGCCCGCGCTAAGCAGATCGAGGAATTCTTCGAACCCGAGTATTGGGAGCGTTGGCACGAGCGGCTCCAGGAACATGCGCTCGAGGAACTGCGCCGCGAGGATGCCGACCATATCGAGGTGGGCGCGTCTCCTCTGCTCACGGACAAAGGGTGGCTTCTCGTATATTCCTACATTCAGAATTATTACGACGAGCGCAACCGTATCTTCTCGGTAGAAGCCGCTCTTCTCGATCGAGACGATCCCAGGAAGCGCATTTCGCGGACCGAATCCTTTCTCGTCCCACAGGAATATTACGAGCAGTACGGTCTAGTGCCGCAGGTTGTGTTCCCCACCAGTGTGACGACGTATGATGCGCCTCTGCCTGCCGGCAGGCAGGTGGAGATCTGGTATGGCGGCGCCGATACCGTATGCGCGAAGGCGAGCGTCGCTCTCGACGATCTCCTGCGCGCGCTCGATCCGGAGCGCCCTGCGCGCACGTTCATCCGCGATTCGCGGAACCCGATCCTTGCGCCTCGGGGCTCGGGCTTCGAAAGTGCCGGCGTTTTCAACGCGGCCGCCATAGAGCTCGATGGCGCCGTCTATATTCTATATAGAGCAATGGATTCGGCGAATACTTCGACTATCGGCCTCGCCGTCTCCAAAGACGGCGCAGTCATCGATGAGCGATTGTCGCAACCGGTCTACGTACCGCGAGCCGACTTCGAGATGAAACGAGGGAACGCGACCGGCAATTCCGGCTGCGAAGACCCGCGTATCGTCCGCATTGGCGACTCCTCGGATCCACTCGGGGCAGGCACGCTTCACATGACATACACCGCCTATGACGGCACGCATGTCCCATCCGGCGCTGTCTCATCGATAAGCGTTAAGGATTTTCTCGAACGCCGCTTCGAGAATTGGAGCCAGCCGCAGTTGCTCACGCCTGACGGGGTTGACGATAAGGATCTCGCCCTTTTGCCCGAGCGCATTAACGGCAAATATCTGCTCTATCACCGTATCAATAATCAGATCTGCGCGGACATTATCCCCGACCTCGCGTCGGGGAAACGTGCGAGCCGCTGCATCGAGATCATCAGTCCGCGGCGAGGAATGTGGGATAGCGCGAAAGTAGGCATTGCTGGCCCGCCCATACCGATACCCGGCGGCTGGCTCATGATATATCACGGCGTCTCCCGCCACGGCACCTATCGGCTCGGCGCCGTGCTTCTCGGCGAAGACGGCACTACTGTGCTAGCGCGCACGGCCGATCCGATCTTCGAACCTCTTGAGAAATATGAGAAAGAAGGCGTCGTGGCGAACGTCGTATTCTCATGCGGCGCCGTTGTCCGGGGAGACACGGTATATATGTATTACGGCGGCGCGGACAAGGTTCTCGGAGTCGCGACGGCTTCGCTCTCGCATATCATTGACGCCTTAACATGATGCGGCATTATGCGTGTCCTTCGAGGCGCATGTTCGAGTGAGCAATGCGTATGCACAAACTAATAATTTTCGATCTCGACGGCACGCTCGCGGAGAGCAAGCAGCCGCTCTCGCTAGAAATGGCCGGCCTGCTCGCGCGCCTGCTCGCCGCTACGCAAGTCGCGATCATTTCCGGCGGCGCTCTCCCTCAATTTTTGAAACAGGTCGTAGACCGGCTTCCCCCGGAAGCGAATTTAAGGAACCTCTATCTCCTCCCCACTAGCGGGGCGACGTTGTATGAATATAGTCCCTCGACTTCCATCGACTCCGCTCAGGATAAATCGCTCGGGACAAGCGCGGACGCTTGGAAAAAAGTGTACGAAGAACGCCTCTCCGAGGCGGATGCCAGCCATATTGAAAGGGCGATGCGCGACGCGGCGACTCACACGGGCCTTATCGATTTTTCGGCTCCCGCCTGGGGCGAGCGCGTCGAGTACCGCGGCAGCCAAGTTACGCTCTCGGCGCTCGGCCAGAAAGCGCCGGTAAAAGAGAAGCAGGCATGGGACCCGGATAAGTCGAAGCGGCGCGCGCTGCAGGCGGCGCTTGCCGAACGCCTGCCGCAGTTTTCCGTGAGAATGGGAGGTGCAACGTCGATCGATGTGACAAAGTCGGGTATTGATAAAGCTTACGGCATCCGCAAATTGTGCGAGCGTTTGAACATTCCCGAATCTGAAGCGCTGTACATCGGCGATCAGCTCACCGAGGGCGGCAATGATGAAGCTGTATTCAAAACGAACGTCGGGACCAAAAGCGTTAACTCCCCTTCCGACACCGCCCGTCTCATCGAAGCATTGCTCGAAAGTAAAGAGGTTTAACCTCTTTACTTGAGAAGGCGGACAAGCCGGATAGTTTCGAATGAGTGCCGGCCGCCGAGCGCATGATAAACGGGCGAGAGGCGCTCGCGGCCGGCAGCTTCTATGGCTTCGGCGATCTCGTGCAGTTCGCCTTGAGAAATAAGGTGCTCGAAATCAGCGCTGGCGAGCTTCCCTATTTCGGCCAGTTCTTCCAAATGCTTCACGATGGTGGAAACGGTGAGTCCGCGCGCCTTCGCCGCTGCATTTAAATCGTTCGCATCCCGCACGGTCTGCAGGGTTTCTGCCAGACGGCCCGGCAGCCCGGCCGAGCCGGGCTGCCGGGCCGTCCCGAGCGATTGCGAGGGATTGGGCCAAGCGCCGCCTATGGCTTTGACGAATTTTTTCTGCATGCCTGCGAGCTCGGCGCTTGGCAGAGCCGCAAATGCTTCCCGCGCCGCGTCAGACGCGGCGCGGAATTCCCTGTCTTTTTCAAGAATTTCCGGATGGACTTCGAGCGCGCGCGCGTTTAAGCCGGTGAGATGCACTCCGCTTAATCGCCGCACCCGCGAGAGCGCCACATATCCCTGCCCGTATTCAAAGGCTTTCGAGAGATCGATGACCGCCGCATCCATGCTCATTCCTTGGCTCTTGTGGACTGTCATCGCATAGGCGAGCCGTAGGGGCAATTGCGAGATACTCGCGCGCACCTTCCCTTGTTCCTCAAGCTGCCATTCCATCGGTTCCGCGGTTACGCGGAACCGATGTCCCGAGCTTGTCGAGGGGCTGCGTATCTCAACAATCGGCGAGCCATCGAAGCTCCAACCCGCGACAACGCCGAGCGTCCCGTTGACGAACTTCCCTTGGGGAGAGTTTTTCGTGAACATGACCGCCGCGCCCTCCTTCAGTTCGAGAATTTCCGGCGAGAGGCACCCGCGCTTCAGCCCTTCTACAAATTGCTCCTTCCCTTTCGCGTTCATCCGGAAAGTCTTCGCTTTGCCCGGTAGCTTCGCGAGTTCCTGCGCGTTTATTCGATCGACGTCGGCATTATGCGAAAATAATTTCGGAGCGCAGGCGGGCGGGGTGCCAGGCTCCGTATGCCGCGCCATGAGCGCTTCATAATGAGCCTCTTCGACCTCTCCGGCGCGTATCGCCGAGAGTACGCCAAGAAATTCAACATCATCCTGCCGATATTGGTCTGTTAGGTAACAGGTGATCGGGTTTAATTTGTCCCAAACGGGCGAAGCGTAAGCGAAGCGCACGGACATCGCCTGAACACGCGCCACAGGCGGCAATTGGAAAAAGTCTCCGACGAGGATGACCGTGAGCCCGCCAAATGGGAGCTCGGCACGGCGCGCTTCGCGGCAAATGGCATCCGCCATCTCGAATGTCGCCGCGGAGAGCATGGAGATTTCTTCGATGATAAGCACTGAGGCTTTTTGGAGCCTGCGGGCGACATGCTCCTTCCCGGCGATGCGATCTATATCGGCGCGCGAGAGCGACTCGGCAATGCCGATTCCGCTCCACGAGTGCAGTGTCATGCCGCCGACGTGCGTCGCCGCGATGCCGGTCGCGGCCGTGATAGCCGGCTCTATCCCTGAAAGACGCAGCCACGCGATGAATTCATTTATCGCGTGCGTTTTGCCGCTTCCCGGCTCGCCGGTGAGATATACGTTCGCGCCGGTCTTGAGAATCGAGAGCGCCTCGCCTTGGGTCATGCGCTCTTATTCTATATCGATGTGATACCGCTCGGCGAGTTCGCGCGCTTTCGCCTCTATGGACCACTCTCCTTCTGCGTCGAAATAAATGGCTGAGCCGAGAGGGGTGCTTCCGGAGAGTGCGTGATAGAGCCTATATTTCTGCCCTTCGGACTTTCCGAAATGTTCCAGAAAATCCCTGCGAAAGGATTCAATGTCTCTAAGCAATGCTTCATTCCCACGGTACACTTCCATGGCAACCTTATGTGCTATCCGCACAATGGGCGCGCGTTCGGGATCTTCCTTATCCTGCCGCTGCAGCTCGAGTCCTGCTTGGACAAGCCGTCTTTCTTCCGCATTCTCATTCGGCGGTGATTCGTTCATATGAACCAGTATAACTTACCGAGCACTCATGCGCGGCTGACGTATATCTACGGATTGCTAGCCGACGTAGAAGAGCGCGAGGCCCATCGCCATCGCGACTAGCCCGTAGAGATTCAAGGATTCGAGCACTTTCCGGCTGACGGCCTTATGCAATGCGTCCGGCATGAGAATATATCCGACGCCCTTGATGAGTACGAGCCAGGCAAATATCGTGAGAACGGTACGCCACGTCCCGTCCCAGACATTGCTTTGGGAAAGATAGGCCGAAGATAGGAAAATAAGCATGGCGCCGGCGAGATACATGACTGCCGGGTGGTCGAAGAAATCTTTAAGCAAATGCGGAACCGTCTTCCCGCGGAAGATGAGGAAGAGCCCGCTCACAATAAGATAGGTCCCTAATATCTTGGCAGCGACGAGTGCGATATCCATATCGGTTGTCTAACTGGTAATGGATATAGTGTACCCCGTCCTGGCTCTGGAATTCGGAGAATTCCCCACCCTTTATCCGGCCCGGCGCCGCCCGCGCGGGCGGCGCCGGGCCGGCACCTTCGCGCCCGCCCGCCGCGCCTGCGAGAGCCCGATCGCTATCGCCTGCTTCGGATTCTTCACGCGCCTACCCGCACGGCCGCTCTTTAGCTTGCCGCGCTTGTATTCATGCATCGTCTGTTCGACTTTCTTTTGCGCCCTTCTGCCGTACTTTCGCGCCATTACTCGCCTATACATGAGGAGTAATGAACTTCCCGTGAGTATTATTTGATACGCACGCCCTTGAACTTCGCGCCCTTGTGCGTCATCTGATCCATGAACTTCCCGTCGGCTCCCTTCTTCGTCCAGCGCTTATTCCGCCCGCTGAAGACCTGCGTACGATTCTTCACCACCCCCTTTCTCCCTCGCCCCGGTTTTTCATTCGTCGCCATATGCCCCTAATCGTATCACCAATCACCGCGCATCTTATCCGCCGCAGTGGATTCTCAAAGCAAAGTCCGACCGAACGGGTTCGATGTGAAGGTCTGACCTTCACAGAAAGCGCCGAAAATTCTCAGCTTGTGAAGGTCTGACCTTCACAGATGGCCATTGTTCGCCTATTCGGGGCTAACTCAAGATCCGGGTCCGAAACAGAGACCCGGCGACAGGGATTGTAATGGCTATGACTGCGAGCCACCACAAAGTGGCGATTAGTGCGTGGCTCCCGACGGGCAGGCCGAGCATGTAGGCCCGAATGGCTTCGATGGTGTGCGTGACCGGCTGGTTCTCCGCAAATATCCTGAGATATTTCGGCATGCTTTCCGTCGGCACGAAGGCTGCGCTCGCGAAGGTGAGCGGGAATACGATGAAGAAGCCCATCCACTGCACCGCTTCGATGCTTTTCGCCAGTAGTCCCGCGATCGTAAAGAGCCAGGAGATCGCGAGAGTGAATATAATGAGTAGTCCGACTATTGCGAGCCAATCGGAGACGCTGGCTACCGGCCGAAAGCCCATCAGGAAAGCGACGGCGATAAGCACCGCCGCAGAAACGAGATTGCGAACAAGATCGGCCGTTACATGTCCGACCATGACGGCGGAACTCAGGATCGGGAGCGTCTTGAGGCGGTCGATTATTCCTCGGCGCATGTCGGTCGCGATAGAGAGCGAGGTCGTCGTCGCGCCGAAAGCGCTCATCTGTACGAGGATGCCGGCCACGAGGAAATTGATATAACTCACGCCGCCAGTCTGGATCGCTCCTCCGAATACGTACCCAAACAAGAGCATGAACATGACCGGCTGGATCGTGAGCGAAAGCAGCTGATCCATATTTTTAAAAATATGCTTCAAACTCCTCCCGACGAGGACTAAGAAATCGGATAATATCCAATAGAGTCGTCTCTCCATACGTTAAGTTTCCGTGCCTTCCTCGGCTTCGCGGCCAGTGAGGCGCATGAACACATCGTCGAGAGTAGGTTTGTGTACGGACATGCTTTCGATATCGATTCCCGCGCTGTAGATGCCGTCTAGGATTTTCTTTATTTCGAGCACGCTTCCATCCGTCGACACAGAGAGGCTCCGCTCTTTCTCGTCCATCTGCTTCCCTTCTCCGGTAATGATCTCGGCGGCCTTCTTGAAATTGCTTCCGCGGTCGATTATGACCTCGATCCTTTCGGTGCCGACCTTCGCCTTGAGCTCGTCGGCGGTACCGGCCGCGATGATCTTCCCGCGGTCGAGCACGGCGATTCGGTCCGCGAGCTTGTCGGCCTCTTCGAGATGCTGGGTCGTGAGAAGGATCGTCGATCCCTCGTCCATGAGTTTCTCTATGATCTCCCACATAGTGAGCCTAGAGCGCGGATCGAGGCCGGCCGTTGGCTCATCGAGGAAGAGAACTGGCGGCTTGGCCATGAGCGAGAGCGCGAGGTCGAGCCGGCGGCGCAGCCCGCCCGAGTACGTCTTCGCGGCACGATCGGCCACCTCGCCTAGATCGAACTGGCCGAGCAGCTCGCTAGAGCGCCGCCGGCTCGCCTCGCGAGAGAGATGATAGAGTCTGCCCATCATCTCGAGATTTTCTCGGCCGGTGAGATACTCGTCCACAGCGGCATACTGGCCGGTAAGCCCGATGACCTCCCGTACTCTCCGCGCCTCCCGCACCACATCGAAACCGAGCACGCGCGCCTCTCCTTCATCGGGCGGGATAAGCGTACTCAAGATCCGTACCGTAGTCGTCTTCCCCGCTCCGTTCGGTCCGAGCAAGGCGAGCATCGTGCCGCGCTTCACCTCGAGATCGAGCCCCTTCAGAACGACTGTCTTTTTGAACGATTTTTTTAAGCCGCGTATTTCTATCGCGTTATCTGGATTTAACACCGGGTTGTTATAACAAAACTCCGAGAAGTCAGAATTAAGCCTCCGTACCGGGCAAATCTGTAGCATTGACGCCGCGGCGCTGATTCTCTGACTCGAGTGTTTTCAATATGTCATACCCGTGATCCGGGGATGTTTGTATCCGTGCGAACGTTTCTGGATCCACGAAATAGACCTGTACGCCATGACGTACCATTGCGTCCAGCGCCGACTCGTGTTCTTCTCTTGCCCAGGGCGTAACTGGTTCGACGCTCGTATATTCCAGTTCTCCCATCCCTTTGTGCGGATCAGATGTAAATGATTGGTCGGGGAGATGATATATAGCACCGCGCGAATTAGAGAAGGTAGCGAATTAGGGACATCGTAAGTCCCTAAATACCTTCTTTTTCGTCTCGGTAAATCTCGCCGTCGTCATCGCTCCCGCAAGATCGAAGCTCGGAGGGCGGGTTCGTATGATATTGACAAGTGACGTCATATCATGTATGATGGATAACAGTAAATCAGCCGCCCCAGGAGGGCAGACTTGAAAGCAGCTCTTTCAAACTTGGCCGATAGAGTGCCGTTCGGCAAGACGTGCCTCGCCCTGCTCTGCTTACTTGCTTACATGAGCATTTTCAGTCCCCGGCTTTCCGCCATTCTCTTTATTGGTTTGGCGGTACACGAGCTCGGCCATGCTCATGCGGCACGATGGCACGGAGTCCCGGTGCGCGGCATCTACTTGTTCCCATGGTTCGCTGGCTGGTGTATGTACCGAGCGAGGATAATGAATTGGTGGGTTGGCAGCTTCATCAGCCTGACGGGGCCGACGTACCAACTTCTTTACGGGATCGGTCTGTTCGCCACGGGAACCGTAACCGGCGATGAGGTGATTCTGTTCGGCGCTCCGCTTGAAGCACTTGGCGCGCTTATTAACCTCATCCCGGTAGGGTCACACGACGGATACAAAGTGGTGCGCGCGATCAGAACGCCCGCGCGCATATCCCGTCTCAATCGACGCGGTCGGTCAGCGATACTTGCCGCGTATGTGACTCTGATTGCTCTGTCGCTCGCGGTGACGTACGCAGCCTTCCCCAGAGACATCGTCTTCAATCCTTTGCAGTTCGCCGAGAAGATGTCTTCAGTCTGGCTATGGTCTGCGGTGAATTACATGGGCCGTCTCCTTGTCTAGGAGCGGCCCGTTGTAGTTATATGTCCATGCTTGAGCGCTACCTTTTAATAAACATCGGATGCCTAACTTGGGCGACGACCGCATTGTGAAGGTCTGACCTTCACAGAAGACATTGCAGATTCACAGCTTGTGAAGGTCAGACCTTCACAACGGACTTATTCGCCTATTCCCTCCTCCGCTTGTAGCTACGGACGGGCACCGCGCTCGAATTAGAGAAGGTAGAAAAACCGGGCGCCGACCCAGAAGGGTTCGGCGCCCGCCAGCCCTAGTTGCGGAGGTGGATTTGCTCCAGCTTGCTTATGATGGCCGCAAGCTCGCCTGCGGCCATCTGCTGGCGCATCCGCCGCGGGTCGGCTTCGGTCTCCCAGACGACGACCCGCCCGCCCGCCCGAATCCCGCGATTCCTGTTCGCGGCCTCGGGGAACTCGAATATGATCGACGCCCAGAACAGGTCCTCGGTGAGCTGTAGCCGTCGGGAGAGCTCCGCGCCCTCCGACATGAGGGGCCTTATCCTCGCCTCGATCTCGAGTTCCGACTCCATCTCCGGGAGCCGGTCGAACAGATCCGCGCAGCGCCCCATGTGGCTAATCATCTCCATCCCCTGCGCGAGGACGACGCCGAAGAGCCGGAGCATCTCATCGGAAAGCTTTCCGACGATGTGCTCATGAGGCTGGAGCTTGGCTCCAAGCTCCAGCTGCTCGAGGAGAGGCCTCGTGTCGACCTGCTTCATCCGCTCGTTCAACTGCTGGATCCATGGCAGCATGATGGCCTCCTTGCATTGAGGTTGTACGATCGCACTCTGGTCTGGTATATATACTAATTAATAAAGCTTGTCAAGATACACGGCCCCTTGTCGTGAAGGTCTGACCTTCACAGAAGACATTGCAGATTCACAGCTTGTGAAGGTCTGACCTTCACAAGAGCGACGGAGGTCGAAATTAATACCGAGCCCGTTCGCGGCGCCAGAGCCAGATGCCAGCGCCAACGACGAGAAGGACGATAAGCGTTACGAGCGAGGCGACTGCGGCGCTGCCCGTGCCGAGAGTGAGAAAGGAATCGAGCGGCGAGAGCGCTACTGCGGTGCCAGCTTCGGTGACTGCTTCTGCCAGATCGAGCGTCGTGGTGGCGGGCACCGCTTCGGCAGTCGAGACAATGGGCGCGGTTTCTGTAGACGCTGCGGGCTGCGGCGCGACCGGCACGGCCGCTATAGAAACCCGCACCGAGCCTTGCGCTCCGGAAACCGCGTTTTGATTGCTGGCATCTAGGATGAGCGAATCCCCCGTTGCCGAGATGGTCGTAACGCCAGTGGTCTTGGCGCGGAACGTAGCCGTGCCAAGGACTGTGGCTGTCGTAATGCCTCCGGGATAGCCGCCCGTCTTCGCGAGCTTGCCTCCGGCATTATCTTCGAGGTCATAACCTTCCTGAGGCAGCTGCATCCATTTCGGCGCGAAGGAAAAGCCGACGAGAGTTACTGCCGACGGGTCGAAGGAGAGATTCGCGCGCGCCGTGTACGCCTTCCCCGAAGCTGGATCTACGGCGACCGCGACGCTAAAGGACTTGCCTTCAGTTGTCGCAACCGACGCGGGTGCAAGCGTTATAGATGAAGCGAATGCGGCGACAGGGACGAGAGCTGCGAGTAATGCGGATGCAAGAAGTATCTTTTTCACCCCGTTAGAAATTTTTTTCGGTTGTGTGTTCATAGTTGTTTATGTAATCTTATATTTCTAACGGGGTTACGCGGTCCAGTGCACCATTAATGAATTGAAGTCGAACACGTCCACGACTCCGTTTTTGTCGAAGTCGGCAACGGCATTCGCCCCCGTCTCGCCCCAATGCACGATGAGCGCATTGAAGTCGAGCACGTCGATGCGGTTGTCTGTATTGGTATCGTATATTTTCTGCGCTTCGGTGAGGGTGGTCGTGGTTGTCGTGGTAAGCTATGGGCAATGGCCAAGGAGCAAGAAAATGATATTGATAGCCTTGCGCGTATGGTAGCGGACGGATTCTCGGCAATGAACGAGCGGTTCGACGAGGTTGATAAACGGTTTGATAGACTTGAAGGCCGCATGGATAAGTTGGAAACAGCCGTGCATGAAGTGCATCAACGCATAGACCAGGTTGTCCGACCTGAACTTGACGACCAAGCACGACATATCAAAGATCTCGAAATACGCGTTGCATAGACGAAATGGCTCCGCGTGATTCGCGATGTCAGAATCGCTGCTTAGGACATTTCGGAGTACGCTTTTATTAGCATTGAATGAAGACGAAAAATGTGGGAAAATACGCCTTATCTTGCCCACAGAACCCGCAAACGAGGAAGAAACACGGAATCGCCTGATTAGGCCGGCGATCGTGCGTTCGGGATGGGCTGACACTCAGATACGGGAAGAGTACGCCTATACAGAGGGGCGTATTCACGTTAGCGGAAAAACAGTAAAGCGCGGGGACCGGAAGAAGGTCGATTTTCTGCTTGAACACCGGCCGAATATGCCTCTCGCCGTAGTGGAAGCGAAACACATCGGCAAACCGCTCGGCGCGGGTATGCAGCAGGCACTTGGCTATGCTGCGGCACTTGAGGTGCCTTTTGTATTTTCAACGAACGGCGAAGCGTTCCTCTTTCACGATCGCACAGGGCAATCTGCCTCGACAGAACAGAAGATCGAGCTTGATTCTTTCCCAGCACCAGCAGAGCTTCACGCGCGGTATCTCGCGTGGAAGGGCGACAATACGGCCGTACGTTCAGCGGTCGAGACTGAATACTATGGCGACGGGATAAAACTTGCTCGCTACTACCAGCGCATCGCCGTTGACCGAGCTGTTGAAGCTTTCGCGCGTGGCGGCAGACGCCTTCTACTCGTTATGGCCACGGGCACGGGTAAGACCTACACCGCAGCTCAGATTATGTGGCGCTTGTGGAAGTCTGGAAACGCAAAGCGCGTCCTCTTTCTCGCAGACCGCAACATCCTTGTTGATCAGGCTCGTATAAATGATCTGAAGCATTTCGGTGAGGCGCTTACAAAAATATCTCGCTCCGACTTCGACGATCTAGGCAAGCTGATGTCGCATCAGATATTCCTCGGTCTGTATCAGGCTATGAGCGGACCAACAGAACCGGATAAGCTTTATAAGAGACTTCCCGCCGACTTCTTCGACCTCATTATTGTAGATGAATGCCATCGCGGCAGTGCCTCACTTGATAGTGAGTGGCACGAGGTGCTTGAACACTTCACGAGCGCAGCTCACCTCGGTCTGACCGCGACCCCGAAAGAGACGACTGACACCAGTACCACTCATTATTTCGGAGATTCCATTTACACATACTCATTGAAACAAGGGATTGACGATGGATTCCTTGCTCCCTATAAGGTGCTCCGTGTGCTTCTTGATAACGACATTACCGGATGGCGACCTTCTCCGGGGACGCTGGATGATAAAGGGAATGCTGTAGAAGACCGCATTTATGAGCTTCGCGATGTGAACAAGTCGGTCATTTTCCCGCAGCGCGATGAGCTGGTAGCCAAGAAGATAATCGAGTACTTGGACGCGATTGACGATCCGTTCGCAAAGACTATCGTCTTCTGTCGTACCACCGAACACGCCGAGCGAATGCGCTCTGCGCTCGTGAACGCGGGCGGCGACCGCGCTCGGGAGAACGTGCGCTACGTAATGCGCATCACCGGAGACGACGAGGAGGGCAAGAATCAGCTTGACCGCTTCATTGACCCGGAAGAGCGCTTCCCGACAATCGCGACGACCTCGCAACTTCTTTCGACTGGCGTGGATGCACAAACCTGCAAGCTCGTCGTCTTGGACAAGCCGATTGAGAGTATGACCGAGTTCAAGCAGATCATCGGCCGCGGCACGCGCGTGCGCGAGGATAAAGGCAAAATGTGGTTCACGGTAATGGATTTTCAGGGCGTAACGAAACTTTTCGCTGACCCCGGATTCGACGGAGTGCCTGAGCGCGTGTTTGAAGTGGGAGAGAACGACGACATCGACTGTGTGTTGAAAGAGCTAGATCCGACAGATGAGCCAATCGAAGTAAAAGAAAAGGAAGACGAGCTCGTGGATGTGATCATCACAGGTCCCGGAGAAGGAGGTCCTATCGGGCGGCCGCCGGTATATACGATAAGCGGCGTTCCCTATGCCATCGTAAAGGAACAGGTGCAGTATTTGGGTGCCGACGGCAAGCTCATAACCGAATCCCTGACCGACTTCACGCGCAAGAATATTCTCAATCACTATCCGACCCTCGAGAGCTTCTTTACGGCTTGGCAGTCCGCCGAACGCAGGCAAGCTATCATCGACCAGCTCGACGCCACGGGAATCCCCCTTGAGGAGCTCCAGAAACAAGTAGGTGGTGAGTTCGATCTGTTCGACCTCATTATGCACGTAGCCTCTCAAGGATATTGAAAGCGTACGTGTTCTTACTCTCGAGCCGATTCGTTCTCTCGGTACGGATTACGAACTCGTCTCTCTTTTTGGCGGTAAGGATGAATATCTCCGGATGCTGGATGAACTCCTCGATAATGTCTATATCGTCTAACGTATGTTCACCCCCGCTACCATCAAAGCCATACAGGACATAATGCGCCAAGACATCGGCGTAGACGGAGATGCGCAACGCCTCTCGCAACTCGTTTGGCTCATCTATTTGAAGATCCTTGACGACGAAGATAGGGCTCTGGAGATACGGAAGGAAAAATATACACCAACACTGCCGAAAGAGTATCAGTGGCGCACGTGGGCCGCTCCGCTTGATGGGCTGACCGGTGAGCAGTTGGTTGCTTTCGTAAACGGAGACCTAATTCCTGCTCTGCGTGCACTACCGACTAATGGTAATCAGCGTACAGAGCTTACGCGTATGGCGTTCCAAGACGTGAACAACTTTATGCGCAAGGGAACGCTACTGAAGCAAGTCATCAACAAGGTGAACGAGATCGACTTCAATACCTCAAAGGATCGGCACGCTTTCAACGAGGTCTATGAGCGTCTTCTTAAGAGCCTTCAGAGCGCAAAGAACTACGGCGAGCTATATACGCCTCGCGCCGTTACCCAATTCATTGTTGAGATGATTGACCCGAAGGTTGGCGAATCGGTGTTTGACCCGGCAGCCGGCACCGGCGGATTCCTCGTAAACTCGCTTGAGCACCTCCGTAAACAAGTAAAGACCGTCAAAGACGAAGCGAAAATCCAGCAAAGCATTCACGGCGTGGAGAAGAAGCCGCTCCCGTATATGCTCCTCATCACGAATATGATGCTCCACGGCATTGAGGAGCCAGTCACAATGCGCCGCGGCAATATGCTCGAGAAGCCGCTGCGCGACTATACAGACGCTGACCGCATCGACTGCATAGTTACCAATCCTCCCTTCGGCGGCACAGAGGAGCCGGGCGTCGAGAAGAACTTCCCGACCGAGTTTCAAACGCGAGAGACAGCAGATCTCTTTCTCGTGCTTATCGTACGATTGCTCAAGAAGTACGGCCGCTGCGGCGTTGTTCTACCCGACGGCACTCTCTTTGGCGAAGGAATGAAAACCGCACTCAAGAAGATGCTCCTCGAGGAGTGTAATTTGCATACCATCGTACGCTTACCCAAGAGCGTTTTCGCTCCTTACACCAGTATAGCCACGAATCTCCTCTTCTTTACCAAGGGCGAGCCGACCAAAGAGATCTGGTACTACGAGCATCCGCTGCCGAAAGGACAGAAGGCTTACTCGATGACGAATCCTATGAGCGTTGATGAGTTCGCGCCGGAAAAGGTGTGGTGGAACAATCGCGAAGAAAACGGACAGGCGTGGAAAGTATCCATCGACGAGATCCGGGCAAGGAACTACAACCTTGATATTAAAAATCCTCGTGCCCCGAAGGAATTGGTCGAATCCCCTGAAGAGCTTCTTGCTACCTATCGCACCAAGCAGGAGGAAACCAAGAAAGCACTGGATAAAATCAGAGCGCTTTTGGAGGGCGCCCTCTCGCACAATGGAACTAAATGATGTACGTACAATCGTCGCAAACCTAGATGACTTTCTAGAGTTGCCTGACGGCATAGAGCGTCTTCGTAAAGCAGTCCTCACCCTTGCCGTCTCTGGACGGCTAGTTCCGCACGACCCGAAGGAAGGCACGGGAGAAGAGCTCTATGCGAAGATTCAGAGTGAACGATTGCAGCGGGGTGTTGCCGAGAATGGTCGAAGACGCAGAAAAGAATCTTTATTACCTGTCGATCAGACAGAGGTACCATTTGAGGTCCCGGTTTCTTGGAAATGGGTTCGACTTGGTGACATCGTCGAGTTTCGCGTGGGGAAAACACCGCCGCGCGTTGAATCCAAGTATTGGTCAGCCGCAGACACTCCTTGGGTTTCCATTTCCGACTTGATAAATGGCAGCACAATTCACTCCACGAAAGAATCCATTAACGAACTTGCTTTGGAGGAAGTATTCCGTGGTTATAAAGCCCCGCTGGGGTCCCTGCTTTTTAGTTTTAAGCTGACCATCGGTAAGATGTCTATTTTAGAGATGGACGCGTGTCATAACGAGGCGATTGCAGCGTTCATAAGTCCTGACCAAACTCTACGAGACTATTTATTTCATATATTACCGGCGCTAGATTTAACCGGAAGAACGTCGAATGCCATTAAGGGGCGTACGCTTAATGGCGACACATTGCCTCTGATTGAGATACCTCTACCGCCTTCTGGTGAGCAGGATCGAATGGTGGATAAGATCAAGGACGTAATGCGCAGCCTTGACGAGCTAGAGGCGAAAAAGAAAGAACGAGACGCAGTACGTACACGTCTTACACGAAGTGCGATGAGAGATCTCAGGGATGGCAACAGTAAACTGCCTCTTCAGTATCTATTTGAGTTGGTAAAATCACCATCGGATATCAAAGAACTCGAGAACGCAGTTCTCACACTTGCTGTGTCTGGCAAGCTGGTCCTGCAAAATGCCAAGGAAGGTACAGCTGAGGAGCTACTACTTAAGATTCGAGAAGAGCGCTTAAAGACCTTAAGCACCGGTCGGAAACGCAAAACAACAAAACTTCTTCCTCCTGTTAGTGCATCAGACACGCCATTTAATATCCCAGCTTCGTGGAGGTGGGTTCGCCTTGGAGATGTTATGAACATATCCTCAGGCGATTCCCTGAAAGTTAGCGAGGCCATTGAAGGACCATATCTCGTCTATGGAGGGAATGGCATAGCAGGTCGTCACTCATCCTCTAACGCAGCAAGGGGAACGATTGTTATAGGGCGTGTGGGCGCTCTTTGCGGCACTGCTTATATTACAGAATCTGACGCGTGGGTAACTGACAATGCATTTATAGTTAGTTATCCAGAAAACTTTTTAGATAAGGAGTTCTTTTTGCTCGTTCTGAATTATTTAAATCTAAGATCCTCCCATCGAGGCTCCGCGCAACCGGTCATTTCAGGAATAAGTGTTTACCCAATTCCGATGCCGCTCCCTCCTCTCGCTGAGCAGAAACGGATAGTGGAGAAAGTCCAAGAAATGCGAGAAAACATTCAGTGCTTGCAGAAAATAATGGCTTAGCTATGGAAATGAGAGACATCGCGACTTGGCCCACAAAGAAGATTCGCAAATGGTTGCGCGCACGAGACACGACCCTACTCTCTAAATATACAGATGAATATCTCGAATATTTCAATCATTTGTTCAGTCGTGCTGGCGATACAAATGGCTTTACGTATCTCTACACAATCCTTCGTGTAGAAGGAATCACCGACGGACATTGGGATGCGTTCGTAGAAGCAGAAGATACCGCAATGGACTTCAGCAAAATGATGCGGAAAATGGGAAAAGGACAAGAGAAGAGGGCGCTAAGAATGGCGCTATTTCTCTACTGCCATTCAACCGAAATGTCAGCTCCATATGAAGTCATAACAAACTTACTGCGATGTTGTATGGACCAACCATACAAAATGTATCCTTTTGATCATTTGGTTACAGTCGAACGGAAAACCGAAGGCCTTTTCCCAAGACGACATTTGCCATATCCAAGACAAAAGATCAGCTACATAAAAGAATTGGCGGCTGCGTCGGGCGAGGAACGAATCGGGGAGATCATTGACGGATTCTTCAACAATGAAGTAAGAAATGCCTTTTATCATTCCGACTACACGATCTCTGATGAAGAGTTCCGTATCATTGAAGGTGCGGATATTGGTGCCAGATCAATCAGTCTTGAGAAGTTGTCAGATATGCTTTCTCGGTGCTTCGCTTTTTATTCAGCGTTCTTCATAACTTATAAGCAAGTACGAAAGGGACTAGCTAGTGGCTCTAAATACAGAATAATGCGTGACCTCGAAGTCCTTGAGTTCCTGTCAACTCCGGATGAGGGTCTTACTGGATTCAAAATGCATTTCCCGAATGGAAATTATGCGATGTTCGAGCGAAAGAAATACGAGGGGACAATGGGACTAAATATTATGGTGGAGGAAGAAGGCGTGGTAATGAATGTCGGTGATTTAGCTGCGTATGAAGCTGCTACCGAATGGAAAGTTGATGGAAAACCGTTTGATCAAGGAGGAACTAGATATAACCGGATCGGTTATTGGTTTCCTATACTCTTCAGGAGAAATAGTTCTGCTCTTCAACACAAGGCGCAACAAGCAACACTCGACAAAGAAGTTCAGGGCTGTCTGTTTTACATCTACGCAACTGGCCATAGAGCAATCGAGTTTGTTATCAAAAGTAATACGCCACTATTTAACGGAGAAAAATATTCACGTTCATTTTGGTCAAAAAATAAGTACTTGGAGATTGAAAAAATCGAAAATCAAAGTGGTTCTGCAGCACTTTATGATGGTACCTACTACTTAGGTGATAACAAACCAGAGACAATTCGAGCTGCACTTGATGAGATAGATGTTCTAATGAACAAGTTCAAAAAGAAAGACGATGGTGTCGAATTACGATTAAAGTATCAAATGTACAGCAAGGCCTCCTCTGCACGACCGAAACGTAACGCTGACGGATCGTTTTCAGTCACGATCTCGTTCGACGACCCGCGTAGCACAATGGTGGCTTCTAATCTCAGTATGTTTCCAAGGACTGATTGGAGAATAAGAGAGGAATGGGTGTCGTAATCTGTATGACAAACAAACTCCAACCGATAGAAAATAAGGCGTACTGGATTCTTAAAAAGCGTTACAATGATTGAACATATGTTTAAGAAACTGAAAATCACAGGGTGGCAACAGTTTGGGAATATTGAAATCCCTTTTCATCGGCGGATGACTATCATTACCGGTGCCAACGGTAGTGGGAAAACCACAATTCTCAAGAGCATTTTGGCTTCTCACTTCGGTTGGTCTTCTATGAGCCTTGCTGTTCCTAGAAAGAATCTGCTTACTTCCACACTCGAATGGTTTTCGGGCCTCTTGGATAAATCAAGCGACGATGTTGGCGAAATTATCTATGACGATGATGTAAAAGCTGTGCTTCACGCACCATTGGTTGGGCAAGCACAATACACTCTGACTATAAGGGGGCAGCAAAATGTGGAGGGATTCTTTATCCCCTCGCACAGGTCGACATTCAATTATCAGCAGCTGGGCAGCCTGCCGCTGCGCCAAACCTTTAGTAAGGAGGACGCTTTTTTGAGGATATCAGAGAGCGTACGCAATCGTTACTCAGGTGGCGGCGGTGCTCCATCGAGCTACCATATGAAAGAGATTCTGGTTTCTTGGAATATCTTTGGTTATGGGAACCCAGTTATGCCGGGACGAGAGGATTTATTACAGCATTTTCGTGATTTTGAAAATGTACTTAAGGTAGTTCTGCCAAAAAGTCTTGGTTTTAGAAAACTTGAGATCCGGGATCAAGAAATAGTGTTTTGCTGCGACAGTGGAGAGTTCCTTCTTGATGCGGCATCAGGTGGAATCAGCACGATGATTGACTTGGCTTGGCAAATACATATGTTCTCAACCGATAAGCGTGATAATTTCGTTGTCGTAATTGACGAGGTGGAAAATCATCTACACCCGACTATGCAGAGGAGGATACTCTCAGATCTTTTGAAAGCCTTCCCGAAGGCATCATTTGTCATAAGTACCCACAGTCCCCTTATTGTGACATCAGTGCGTGATTCTACCGTGGTAGCACTCAGGTATAAGGAGGGAAAAGTTTACTCTGAAGTGCTTGACTTGGTTGATAAACCAAGAACCGCAACAGAGGTTTTGGATGAAGTGCTCGGTGTCAGCTTTACGATGCCAATCTGGGCAGAAGAGGATCTGGCACGAATCACTAAAGAATATACTGAGAAGAAGGACCTTACCAAAGAAGATCTCCTGCGGATGCGCGACAAATTGAAAGAGATAGGCCTCGAAAGATTGATGCCGGAAGCGATTTATCGTCTGGCTGAAGATAAAGCGCAATGATCAGACTGCATCGCCCGACCTGTCCAAGACCTGACCGACTTACGGCTGGCGATTATAAGCACGCAGATAACAAGGCGGCTTTAATCGATGCCTCCAGTGGTAAATGTATGTACTGCGAAGCCTACGTCAGAGATACATCATTTGGCGATGTCGAGCACATCCAGCCTAAGGGTAGATATCCTGAACTCGAGTTCGAGTGGAATAATCTCGGTTTCGTCTGCCAGCGATGCAATAACGCCAAAGGGACCAAGTACGAGGATAGAATGCCGTATATTAACCCTTACTCGGAAGATCCGAATGATTCTGTAGTGGCTTCAGGGGCATATATCTTCCAGAGGGGTGGTAGTGAGAGGGGTGAACTAACAATTATCGACATTGAGCTCAATCGGACCGAACTTTTAGAGCGCCGACAGGAGCTGCTAAATCGCATACAAAAGGCCATAGATAAGTGTTTTCGTACTAACGAACCCCTGCGCTCGTCGCTGCTTTCACAACTTAAAGAAGAAGCCGAAGCCAAAAAGGAGTTTTCGTTTGTCGTCGGCGCGAGGCTTGCTCTAGAGACTTTTTAGGTATTTTCCCGACGCTTTAGGAGGCCCATTTCCCGCCGTGTTTTAAGCGGGGGCTAGCACTTCATGAAGTGTGCATATGCGTGGAAAGGTTATACTGTGCACAATGGCAAATTTAAAAAATATCTTGGGGGCGGCGATTCGGGGAGAAGTGGCGGATGATGCGGAGACGCTCACGAAATTCTCGCGGGATACTTCTCTTTTCGAACGGAGGCCGGAGCTGGTCGCGTACCCGAAAGACGCGGAGGATGTGAGCGCGCTCGTGAAGGCCCTTCGACAAGCTCAGGGTGAACGGCCTGACGTTTCGCTCACAGCACGGGCCGCCGGCACTGACATGTCCGGCGGCCCGCTCACGCGGAGCGTCGTAGTTTCCCTTGAACACCTGAACCACATCGGAGAGGTCGAGCACAGCGAAGATACCGAGCCGCAGCGAGGTATAGGTGGCTTCGCCGTCACCGAACCAGGCGTGCTCTATCGCGACTTTGAGAAGGCCACGCTCGAAAAAGGACTTCTCCTCCCTTCTTATCCCGCGAGCCGCGAGCTGTGCGCGATGGGCGGCATCGTGGCGAACAATTCCGGCGGAGAGCGCACTCTTAAATACGGCAAAACAGAGAAATATGTCGAAGAGCTCGACGTCGTCCTCTCCGACGGCTCGTTAGCCACTTTTAAATCGCTCACTCCGGGCGAAGTCGAGGAGAAAAAGAAACTGCAGACGCTCGAGGGCGAAATTTATCGAGAAATGGACGCGCTTCTCTCTGAAAATGCGGCGCTGATCGCAGCGCACCGGCCGAAAGTCTCGAAAAACTCCGCCGGCTACGCGCTCTGGAGCATTCGCGACGCGCAAACCGGCGCGTTCAATCTAGCCAAGCTCATCTGCGGCTCCCAGGGCACGCTCGCGCTCTGGACGAAGGCGAAACTCGCGCTCGTCAGGCCGAAAGAGCACCGCGCGATGCTCGTAATCTTCCTGCACGACCTCGCTCCCCTGCCGGAGATCGTTAAACGCATCCTCGCCGAGGAACCGGAATCGTTCGAGTCCTATGACGACCACACCTTCAAGCTCGCGGTGAAATTCATTCCGCAAATGCTCGCCCAGATGGGCTTCGTAAAGGCCGCTCGCCTCGGCATCGAATTCATTCCCGAGGCCGCGCTGGTCGCGACCGGCGGCGTGCCGAAGCTGCTTCTAATGGCGGAATTTGCCGAAGATACTCTGGAAGCCGCCGACGCGAAAGCGTCGGCGGCCGAGGCAGCATTGGCGGATCTGCATCTGCAAACGAAAATAGAAAAGAATGAGAAAGAGTCGGAGAAATATTGGATAGTGCGGCGCGAGAGCTTCAATCTTCTGCGCAAGAACGTGCACGACCTGCACACGGCGCCCTTTATCGACGACTTCGTCGTGCCGCCCGCAAGCTATCCGGATTTCCTGCCGAAACTCGATGCGCTCGTACAGGAATACGCCTCGCACTTCGTGTACACGATCGCCGGACACGTCGGGAACGGCAACTTCCATATCATCCCGCTCATGGATCTTTCTAAGGAAGAGAACCGACAGGTGATCCTCGAGCTCGGGCCGCGCGTCTACGATCTAGTGGTGAAGGAGGGCGGCACGACGACCGGCGAGCACAACGACGGAATCATCCGCACGCCCTACCTCCCGCTCGTATTCGGCGAGGAGATGATGCGGCTCTTCGAGCGAACGAAGCACATTTTTGATCCGACTAACCTTTTCAATCCCGGGAAAAAAGTCCCTCGACAAAGCTCGGGACAAGCAATCGACCCCTTCGACGATATCAAGCGCGACATGCTTAAGACGCGGATGTGAAGCAATATATCGGGCGAGATTAAATCCGTGTTAAAGTAGCGGCAGGCTGATCGAAAGGGGGACCTGAAATGGCGTGCGTCGCGGTGTTCGTTGTGGTAGTGAGAGGTCGGATCGGCGAAGTGACCTTTCGCCGAGAAGTCGTCATCCCGATCAACGATTGCGCATCGGTGCAGGGCGCTCAGAAGGAGGCACGTGCCCAGATCGGGGCCATCGGCGCGGAAGTGCGGGACGCTCGGGTCGAATGGCGCGAGCCCGGCGTCTCGGCTCCGGTCTTCTAGCCCGCCATGGACGCCCAGTTCGCGCCCTCCCCCGTCCCGGAAGGCGGAACACCATTCGGTGTGACGCCGAGGACGATGAACAGGCGTCCCGCTCCCCGCGGGACGCCTGAATTCTTTTTTACAACTTCCCGACGAGGCCGAGCCCCGGCTCAAGCGTGTCTTCGCCCGGCTCCCACGAGGCCGGACAAACCTGCCCTTTGTGCGCCTCCACGTACTGCGCCGCCTGTAGCTTGCGCAGCGTCTCCGTACCCTTGCGTCCGATAGAATTATCGTTCACTTCCATCGCGCGCAAGGTGCCGGAAGGATCGATGATGAACGTGCCGCGCAGAGGGAATCCTTCATCCACCATGAACTCGGGCTCACCGCCCTCGATTAGCACGCCGAAGGCGTGCGCGATCTTGCCGGAAGGGTCCGCGGCCATCGGAAACTGGACCTGCCTGATGCCCTCCGAAGCGTCATGCCAAGCCTTGTGCACGTAGACGCTGTCTGAGGATACCGATACGATTTCGGCATTGAGCTCCTGGAATTTCGGGTAAAGTTTCGCGAGCTCCTCGAGCTCGGTTGGGCAGACGAACGAGAAGTCTGCCGGGTAGAAGACGAGCACGGTCCATCTTCCTTTCCCGCGAATTCCCGAGAGGCTCATCGTTTTCATCTTGTCCTCGTGGTACGCCTCGAACTCGAAATCGGGTACTTTCTCGCCCACTTTAACCCGCGAGGCGTAGTCGCTTACCGGATCGTGGAAATCGCCGCAGTGCGCACAATAGTTGCTCTTGGTTTCATTCATACCCGGTTAGGATTAAATAGCATCACTTGATAAGTGAACGGATTGATAATTGCTATACAGTATACACTTAATGCCTGTAGTGGTATTAAAAGCGTATTAAGCGTACTGCAATGCCATTTAGTCCTACCGGGCATAATCCGGTCAATATAATTTGTATCGCCGGCCCGACCGCTTCGGGGAAATCCGCCCGAGCGGTCGAAGAAGCGCTCGCGCGGGACGGCGAGATAATCTCGGTCGATTCGCGGCAGGTCTATCGCGGACTCGATATCGGCACGGAGAAAATGCCGGCAGACGAGCGTCGCGGCGTGCCGCATCATCTCATCGATATACGGAACGTGGCCGAAACGTATTCCGCCGGAGATTTCGTCAACGATGCGTGTAGATTAATCCCCGAAATTGTAGCGCGAGGCAAACTGCCCATTCTTGTCGGCGGCACGCATTTCTATTTTGATGCTTTGCTGCATGGCTTGCCCGCAGGAGTCGATGCGAATCCGGAACTGCGCGAGAAACTGGAATTACTCCCGACTGAAGAACTATTCGCGCGAATTAGAGAACAGGACCCGCGCCGCGCGGCGGAACTCGATCCGCAGAACCGCCGCCGGCTCATCCGCGCGCTCGAGATAATCGCTGCCAACGGCACCGTCCCGCCCCGGGCCAGGGACATCCGATGTCCCGACATGCATTCTGAAACTAGGACATCGGATGTCCTAACATTTGCTCCGGAATGGATCGTGATTGACCCGCCGGCTGAAGAGCTACGCGCGCGCATCGGCGCCCGTCTCGCGCGCGCCTTCGAGCGCGGCCTCATTGAGGAAGTGCGGCGCGTGCGTGAAGCCGCGGGCGATGCGCGCCTGAACGAACTCGGGCTTGAATACAAAATAGTCGGCGAGTTCCTCTCCTCCTCCGCCAAGGCTACAGAGGACGCAGCGCGGCTTGAGAGAAAATTATTCCCTATCCTTTCAGCGAAGCTCTGGCAATACGCGCGCCGGCAGAAGGCTTGGCTGCGGAAATTAGGACATCCGATGTCCTAATTTGCTACTCTGGCGGCAACAGATGCGACGTTGGCGACGTAACTTTGCGTGCCCGCAAAGCCGCCCGGATTAATGGGGCATTCCCACGCATACATGCCCGAGGGATATGTCGGAGGGATACAATCCCTGCTTGGCGCAAATGCTTGTCGAGTGCCGTCCGCATTACTGCCGCGACCATTCCCGCCGTTATATGCGGCTGTTGCATTTCTAGAGTCGCGGAATTCGCGATACAGCCCCGCATAATATCGAACACCGGCATTAATGTTCGCCGTTGGGTCTTGCAATCTGGCTGCGCACTCCGCCGACGGAGAAAGGTCCGATGAGCCAACGCATGCAGCGACGCCGTTCATCGCCGCGGTGCTCGGCTTAAGCTGCATGAGACCTATCTCGCCTTCTCCGCCGCCCGGAGGACGGGCATTTGGATTTCCATTTGATTCGACCCCGAGAATACCGAGCAGTTGGTTGCATTGGCCAGAAATGCCATTAACGGAAGCCGCCGCGCAGACTTGATTCCGATAGGGCTGGGCCTTGTTCGCAGCGGTTTGTATAGCTGTCTGACTCATAGAAGGGCCGCCAGAAGTGGGCGGCGTAACGGGCGTTGGCTGCGTAATCGGCTCGACTCCTATCACCGTGACTGACCCCCCTCCAGAAGAAGGAGCCGCCCCTTGTTGCGAAAGGCATAGCCCCTGCCCGCCGGAATTAATGATGCTGGCCCAATTTTCCGTAAATCCCTTGTTCGGATCCGGATGATAGAGCACCGCCATGAGCGCGCTCACGATCATCCAGGCGCCAAGCGCCACGACTATGCCGACGACAGTACTGAGGAGAAGTGACCTCGCCTTCGCCAACCCATCTGGCTTGAAGGGATTCACGACGTAGAGGAATCCGGAGTAGGCGATCATGATCGGCGCGAGGAAGACGAGGATAATCGTGAGCGCGAACTCGATGACATTGTTGATGACGACTATGACCGCTCCCCAGCCGAGTCCGGTCGGGCACAATGCGGGGTTAAAGGCCTCGCTTGGAAGAATCGGGCCGAAGAACGGGATGCGGGCTTCTGCGAGCTGAGGAACGAACAGAACGGCCATGAACGCGACAAAGAGAAGGAACGTGCGAGAACGCATGTCTACATGATACCGTCCGTATCCAGTCCGAACGCCGCTTTCCCCACTGCCCACTCTCTGTTATCGTAAAGCTGTTGGGGTCCATAGTTTAACGGTAGAACGTCGCTCTCCAAAAGCGATAGCCGAGGTCCGACTCCTCGTGGACCCGCCTTCGGTTCGCAAAAAACGAACCTTCGGCGAGGCGAAGCCCGCCAAATCGAAAGCCCCGCGGACGCGGGGCTTTCGATTTATCCTCCCTTACCCTTCCACTTGATTTCTTTGTACACCACGCGCTTCCGAGCGACAGGATCGTATTTCGTAAGTTCGATCTTACGCTGCACCGCTTTTTTGTTCTTGCGGGTTATCAATACGTGTTTCGAGGCGGAGGACTGCATCCGTATGATTCGGTCTTGGGACATATTAAAAATATAACAAACAAGAACCCAGGAAGCAATCTCTCGCTTATGTCCTGAGCGACCGCTGGCGAACCTTGACAACAAGCCTTCCGGTGGAGCATACTTCGGCCCGGAATTGGCGCGTCGTTGGGACTCGCCAGCAGCGGCTCAAGCAGTTCCTTGTCGAATGCCGCATTGAGGCGGAGAAAGGATACCTAATGACTCTCGACGACCGGCAATGGTACGTTCGATGGTTCCTATGGTCCCTTGGCATCTACGATGCCTTCCGGGACAGAGACACTGCCTCATGGATCAAGCACACCAATCTCTGCTTCTTCCTGAGGGTCACGCTCGTCTACGCACCACTCATTCTCACGCTTCACGTGATCCTGTACGGCCTCCTGATAGCGGTCTTCACCGTCCTGCCAATGACCCTCTTCGGCGGTTCCGCCTATTCGCTCACCGCGGGCGGCATCGTCGGAGTCGTCCTGTTCATCTGGGGCATCAAGGCCGCTGGGAACCGCGTGAACGAATGGCAGTACCAGCGACGCCTTCGGCGCTGGCGCGCGGAGCGAGAGAAGGCGGAGGCGCATGTCCCGACAGCGCCGACCTTCTTCGAAATCCTCGGCGAATGGTTCGCCGCACAGAAGCAGAAGGTCTGCCCTTCGATCATGATCGAGCGCCACGAGCAGGAGGTGCGGTCATGAAGCGCCTCATTCTACCGTTCCCAGCACAACTTCTCATCGCGCTGCTCATCGCTGTGGCCGCCGCTATTCAAGCGGTGGCCTATGCTGTCCCACGGCACTCAAGCATGGCTGCGCGAGACATCCCATGTACCATGAAGTCAACCGAGGCGCGTTCTCCAGACGACGCGGTGCTGAAACTCGATTGCGCCGGCAAGGAAGCTACGTCGACGCAGATCGGCATCATCGCGTACTACTTGCAGAAGAACTCGGGCCCTGTCACCTGCACGGTCTCCCCGTCGGGTGAGACGGAGTGCAAGCTCCCGAAGAAGTGAGCATGGCGAGCGCCCCAGCGGCGTGTGGAGGTTCCCTCCACGCGCCGCGTTGTTTTTACACGCCGAAAGCTGGCGATTGCGCCAGCTCGTACCTGTGAAGGTCAGACCTTCACATACAATATACGTATATTTTATCAGACTTTTTCGATGTGAAGGTCAGACCTTCACACCGGTGCTGGCGTAGCTTAGGCAACCGCGGCTTCTTTCTTAAGGCCCGCTCGCACTTTCTTTCTTACTTCGAAACTCGGCTCGTCGTTCCTCACGCTGACTGCAACCGTGCCGCCCTCAAGCACGCCCTGCGAGACCATGAGCGATGCGAGCGGCGTGAGTATCTTATCCTGAATAGTTCGCCGCAGCGGCCGGGCGCCGTATTCGGGATTGTATCCTTTCTCGGCGAGCCACGTACGGACTTCCGGCGAGATGACGAGCGTGATGCGCTTGTGCGCGAGCCGCTTCACGACCTCCTCCACCTGATTGTGCACTATCTCGGCCAGCGCCTCCTTCGAGAGAACGTCGAAGATGATGATGTCGTCCAGGCGGTTCAAGAATTCCGGGCGGAAGTGCTCGCGCAGCTCGCTCATTATCTTCTCCTTAGTCTCTTCGTAACGCGACGCGTCGGTGGCGCCAGCCGTCCCGAAGCCGATGTGCGCCAACTTATCGATGAATTCCCCGCCGATGTTACTGGTCAGCACGATGATCGTGTTCTTGAAATTGACCTTGCGGCCCTTACCGTCGGTCAAGTGCCCCGAGTCGAGGACCTGGAGCAGAATATTGAAAACCTCGGGGTGCGCCTTCTCGATTTCGTCGAATAGCACGACCGCGTAGGGACGATGGCGGATGCGCTCGGTGAGCAGGCCTGATTCCTCATAGCCCACGTAGCCCGGCGGCGCGCCGATCAATTTCGCCACCGAGTGCCTCTCCATGAATTCGCTCATATCCACTCGCACCAGAGCGTCGGCATCGTTGAACATGAATTCCGCGAGCTTCTTCGAGAGCTCCGTCTTCCCTACCCCGGTCGGGCCGAGAAAGAGGAAGGAGCCGATAGGGCGATTCGGGTCGCTGATTCCCACCCGCGAGCGCTTCACTGCGTTCGTAACTTTCTGCACTGCGGGATTTTGTCCGATGATGCCTGCTTTAAGCGCTTCCTCCATGCGCGCGAGTTTCGCCGCTTCCTCTTCGAGCATTCGCTGTACCGGGATGCCCGTCCAGCGGGAGACCACAGAAGCGATATCCTGTTCGGTAACTTCTTCATTCAGTACGCGCCGAGATTTCTGCAATGTTTTGAGCCGCTTGAGCTTGGTCTCGAGATCGCGCTGGATATGCGGGATACGGCCGTAGCGGATCTCCGCGACCGTGCCGAGGTCGGCGGCGGCCTCGGCCTTCTCCGCCTGCACCTTGAGCTTCTCGAGCTCGTTCTTCGCCGCCCGTATCTCGGTCAACACTTCCTTCTCGTTCTTCCACTTGAGACCGAGCTCGGCCGTCTTCTCTTTAAGATCGGCCACTTCGACATCGATATCCTTGATGCGCTCTTTGATCTCGGAAGAATGCTCGCCATCGACGTCTTTCTGGAGCGCCTGGCGCTCTATCTCCAGCCGGCGGATCTTGCGGTCGGTCTCTTCGAGCAAGGGAGGCTTGTTCTCAAGAGCGATACGCAGTCCGGAGGCGGATTCATCGATAAGATCTATCGCCTTATCGGGCAGGAAGCGATCGCTGATGTAGCGCGCCGAGAGCTCGACGGCCGCTACGATGGCGCCGTCGGTGATACGCACGCCGTGATAGAGCTCATATTTATCGCGGAGCCCTCGCAGTATCGCGATGCCGTCCTCGACTGAAGGCTCCTGCACGAACACCGATTGAAACCGTCTGGTGAGCGCCGCGTCTTTCTCGATGTATTTTTGATATTCCTTGAGCGTGGTCGCGCCGATGACGCGGATCTCGCCGCGGGAGAGCGCGGGCTTCAGCATATTCGAAGCGTCGAGGCTGCCTTCGGCTCCGCCCGCGCCCACGAGCGTGTGCAACTCGTCCACGAAGAGGACGACCTTGCCTTCCGACCGCTCGACTTCTTTCATCACGTTCTTCATGCGCTCTTCGAATTCTCCGCGATATTTCGTGCCGGCGATCATAAGCCCGAGATCGAGCGAGAGCAATTCCTTCCCTTTCAGCGTCTCCGGGACGTCGCCTACGGCCATGCGCGCCGCAAGCCCCTCGGCGATCGCCGTCTTGCCGACGCCCGCCTCGCCGATAAGTATCGGGTTGTTCTTCGTGCGGCGCGCGAGGATCTGGATGACCCGGTTAATTTCCACGTCGCGGCCGATCACCGGATCAAGCTTGTTCTCGGCGGCGAGCTTGGTGAGATTCCGCGCGTATTTCGCGAGGGCGCGGAAGCGTTTCGGCTCCGCGGAGCTTCCGTCCTTAGTGGTCTTGAGCTCCTTCAGTACCGCGAGCGCGGACGCTTGCTGGATAGAGAAGCGCGAGAGAACGTCGGCGGCGACTCCCGGATGCTCGATTATCGCCAAGAAAAGATGTTCGGTACCGACGAAAGTATCGTTCAAGCGCGCGGCGATCTTCCCGGCCGCCTCGAGCGCCTGTGCGAGATCCGGCGTGAGATAAATCTGGTAGGAGGGCGAGAGGACTGACGCGCTCTCGGGCGTTTCCAGCTGTTCGAGGACGGCATCGGTGAACATGATCGCGTCTATCTCCATCCGGTCGAGGATGGAAAAAACGAGCGACTCTTCCTGCAGCACGAGCGCCGCGAGAAGATGGAGCGGCGAGACATGGTTCTGCCCGCGCTCGATAGCGAGCTCATGCGCGCGGCGGACCGCTTCCTTGGCTTTGGTTGTGAAATTAGTGAAAGGAGGAGGCATGGTGAACGTTACGCTGTTAATGCTTATCTAGCCGAGACTGGAGCTACGACAGAAGACGTGGCGGTAAGGAGATTCATTACGGTATTCGCGCTTAGGAGGAGCCCGGGCGTCTCTCCGGCGCCTATGCCGACCAGGTTGCCGGCAAGATCTACCGCCGCGCTGCCGGCGCCTATGTCCGGGAGCGTTGTGCGGATACCTTCCTTATCGACCCGCGCCACTATCCCGGTCGCGGCCGAACCGTCTGCGGAGAGCGCGAGGACCGTCTGCCCGAGCTTTAAGTCGCTTGGCGAGATGAGCGCAGGAGAAGCGGCTTTCGGCAATACGGCCTTGTCGGCGAAGCCGTAAATGGAAATCCCGTCGCCCTTATGAGCGAGCGAGGCGGCGATATGCGAGCCGTCAGTGAACCTGATAAGAACCTCTTTCGGCAACGCATCCTGGGAGGCGGTGGCGATGGCGCGCGCCTTCGGCAGGTACGTGCCCACCGCTATCGCCGGAGTCGAAGTGCCCGTCTCGGCGGCGTAGATGGTTACGGCGCGCGCCGCTCCCGCTCCGATGGCGGCAGTGACGAGATCCTGATTGGACGGAGCGGGCGCCTGAATGATAGCAGCGGGCGCCGCCTGCGCCACTGTCTCAATAGTGCGTTCGACTACGCGATTGACCGTCTGCGTGACATACGCGGGAGCGTGATCGAGGAGCGATACGGTCACGATGCCGGTCGCGACCGACATGACGAAATTGACGAGGATAGTGAGAAGTATGAGCTGAGATTTAGAAAGTTCCTCAATATTCATAACAATATCTATAATGCTACCCACTGCCCCTATCGTCAACTCCGCCGGCGGAAAATGCGACTGCTCGCGTAAGCGCGTCCGCGAAAGAGCGGAGACGCGAGAGATCGGCTTCGGGATTCCAGGAAATCCTTAATGTCGAACGAGCGCGGGTTTCGTCCCCGAAAAGAACCAGGACGGGTCGAGAACCAGTCTCGGAATCCGTCTCGCAGGCGCTCTTTGTGGAAACTGCGAAGCCGGCTTCGTCGAGGAGGGCGACGAGGAAATCCGTATCGCGGCCGGGCAAGGACACGTTCAAGATGTGCGGCACCTGCCGACCCGGCCGGCCCTCATTTATATATATGTCAGGAATCGCAGCCGTGAGGCGGGAAATGAGATCCGTCCGGGCGGCCTCGGCCGCGATGCGAAACGCATCGCGGCCGGCCGCGGCCTGACTTAGAGCCTTGGCGAGGCTTTCTGCCAAATGCGGCGCCTCACTGCCCGGCCGCACGCCGCGCTCCTGACCGCCGCCTAGATAAAGAGGGGCAAGCGGGATAGTGCGATGCGCAATGAGCGCGCCGACCCCGCGCGCCGCCCCGATCTTCGAACCGTCAAGAGTCAGAAGATCGGCACCGAAATGCGCGCGCGTTACCTTCTCGGTGAGCGGCGCTTGCGAGGCGTCAACATGCAACATTATCCCTCGCTGCGCTCGGGATGGCTCGCGTATGACGCTCGCCACTTCCCGCGTATTCCAAATGACTCCTGTCTCGCCGCAGACGGCCTCCATCGTGACGAGTGCTGTACTCGGGCGCAAAAGTTTCGCGAGCGCGGCGCAGTCCACCTGGCGATCGCGCATCGGCAGAGGCTCGATCTCGGCCCCTTCCGCCGCAAGCAGCTTCACGTTCTCAACGATGGATGCATGCGCGCCGGGCGCATACAGCACATGCAGGCGAGCCGCGGGATTGCGGCAAGCCCTTACAACTCCCAGTATCGCGAGCGCGTTCGACTCCGTCGCGCCGCTCGTGAATATTACGTCGTCCGCCTGCACTTCAAGCAGACGCGCGACCACCGTGCGAGCTCCCTCAAGAATCTCTCGGGCCATTCGGCCTTCCGCATGCGGCGACGACGGATTCCCGCCTCCGCGAGGCCATAGCCCGCTCCGGCGTGGCGAAGGCCCGTCCCACCCCGCGGCGGCATCCAGATATGTTCGCTGATGACTCTTACGGCGGGAACGCATAACTCGATTCTACCCAAAGGATTGCGGCCAGGCAATTTTTATGATGAAATAAGGAAACTATGGCGCGGGAGATACGTCCGCCCGTCATCGCGGTGATGGGCCACATAGACCATGGGAAATCCTCGCTTCTCGACTACATCCGCAAAACGAACGTGGTGGCTGGCGAGGCGGGCGGGATTACTCAGCACGTCGCGGCGTATGTCGCGCTGCATAACGACCGCCCCGTCACCTTCCTCGATACGCCGGGCCATGAGGCCTTTAAGGCTCTGCGCCTGCGCGGCGCGGCGGCGGCGGACATTGCGATTCTCGTAGTCGCCGCAGATGAGGGCGTTATGCCGCAGACGCTCGACGCCCTGGCCGCGATCAAAGAATCTGGCATTCCATATATCGTCGCGATAACAAAAATAGACAAAAACAATGCCGACATAGAACGCGCGAAAAACTCCATGCTTGAAAACGGCATATACCTTGAGGGTCTAGGGGGCGATGTCGCCTACGCCCTTATCTCCTCTAAAAGCGGCGAGGGCGTGCCGGAGCTTCTCGGTCTCGTACTTCTGACTGCCGACCTCGCAGAACTCTCCGCAGACCCTGACGCTTCGGCGGAAGGGTTCGTGCTCGAATCGACGCAGGACCCTAAGCGCGGCGCCTCGGCGACTCTTATAGTGAAAGACGGCACCTTAAGGCTCGCCGGATTCCTGGTCGCCGGCGACGCATACGCGCCCATCCGCTTCATAGAAGACTTCCGCGGTACACGCATCGAGGAAGCCGGCCCTTCCGCGCCGGTGCGCATCTCGGGATTCAGCAAGTTGCCGACGGCCGGCTCCCTTTTCAGCATAGTCAAAACAAAGAAAGAAGCGGAAAAGCTTGCCAGTGAGAACGCGAATGCGATAGCATCGGCAAGCGAACAAGCCACGGACAGCGAAGGCCTCTCTGAACTGCCGCTCGTGATCAAGGCGGATGTAGCGGGCTCGATTGACGCGATTATCCACGAACTGCGCAAGGTGAAGCACGAACGGACAGCCCTCCGGATAATCGGAAGCGGCGTCGGCAGCGTCTCGGAAAATGATGTGCGGCTGGCGCAGGCCGCGCGCGGAGCCGTCATTGCGTTCAATGTCTCGACTGATCCTATCGCGCGCGATCTCGCGGAACGCGAGACTATCGGGATATTCACCTTCTCTATAATTTATAAGCTATCCGAGAAGGTAGCGGAACTGCTTGCCGAGCGCGCTCCGATTGTCGAGTCCGAACAGGAACTCGGCCGCGCCACGGTCGCGAAGACCTTCTCTTCAGGAGCGAAGAAGCAGGTGCTCGGCGCGCGCTACGTCTCCGGGACTCTCACAACCGGCAACCGTATCAAGATCCTCCGCCGCGACGTTGAGATCGGACGCGGAAGCATTCGGAATTTGCAGCAAGCTCGCGCGGACGTAAAGGAGATTAAAACCGAAGGCGATTTCGGCGCGGAGATAGAGAGCCGCGAGAGCGCGGCGCCGGGAGACACGCTAATTGCTTTCGTAATTTCCGCATCATGACGGACGGCCCAAAAAACGGCGCTCGAGAGGCCGGCCGCGTTACCGCGCTTATCGCGCGCGAAGCGGCGCGCTTTATCGCGCAGGAAGCCGGCACGGAATCCCTCATCACGGTGATCCGCGCGGAGTCAGTCGCCCACGGCGAGCGGATGCACGTGTTCGTGAGCGTTTTTCCTATCGAGAAGACTAGCGCCGCCCTCGCATTTCTCGAGCGGCAGCGCGAGGCCTTCTCGGATCATTTGAAGCATCACACGGCGCATTTGCGCCTCCCGCGCGTGGACTTCCTGCTCGACCCTGAACATTCCTAGAGGCCCGGGAGGGATTCGCACCCTCGCATAACGGTTTTGCAGACCGTCGCGTTGCTTCTTCGCCACCGGGCCGTTCTTCCACAATAGCAGAGTGCTGGTATCATAAAAAGTACGTCCTTCTTCGCTAAAGCTACGAAGGGCAAGCCGAGGTATGAGTACATACTTCGGCTCGTTCGGAGAGTAAAAAGATGCTAGCATCTTTTTACTTCCTCACTTCGCCGAGGTGGCGGAATTGGCAGACGCACAGCGCTTAAAACGCTGAGAGGGCCCAAAAACCTTCATGTGGGTTCGACCCCCACCCTCGGCACCGCGAAGCAGATCTCAGCACCTTTAGAGCTGTATATTCATCATTTCTGTCCTATAGGACCATTTTGATATTTTCAAAAGTGAGAATACAATCTTAAATACTGCTATACTGGCGCGAATGAAAGAACAACTCTGCTGGCTGAACGGGAATGTGGTGCCGCTCAAAGAGGCGAAAATCGGAGTGCTTGACCTAGGAGTGCTGCGCGGATTCGGGATTTATGAAGGCATTACCGCTTTTCGCGGCGAGCCGTTCCATTTCGACGCGCACTGGGAACGATTCGAGCGATCGGCGAAGCCGCTCGGCCTTACCCTCCCCTACTCGAGCGGCGAGGTTCTCGAAGCGATGCGCGAGCTTATCAAGCGCAATACTGACGGCTCGCCCAGCACCAAATCTAATTTGGTGCTGGGCGAGCGCGCGAACATCCGCATGATACTGACAGGCGGCGAGGCCGAGGGCGGCATCGAGCATGTGCCGGGGCGCGAGACGCTCTATATTACCGCGGAGGAATTCGCGCCATTACCCGAGGTACTCTATGAACGCGGCGGGCACCTGATACAGCACGACCACTTGCGCTTCATGCCCGAGGCGAAGACGATCGGCTACATCACTGCGGTCACCCTGCAGGATAAACGCAAGGCCGACGGCGCGGTCGAGATCCTTTACACGAGCGGCGAGCGAGTGCTCGAATGCGCAACGAGCAATATTTTTATCGTAAAAGACAGCGCGGTGATAACGCCCGATGCCGGCGTGCTGAAAGGGATAACGCGCAATGTAACCATCGAACTCGCCCGGGGCGCATATCAGGTAGAAGAGCGGCCGGTTATGCTCGCAGAATTGTTCGCCGCCGATGAAGCGTTCATCACCTCTTCGTTCAAAGATATCGTGCCTATCGTCTCGATCGGGGCGCATACGATCGGATCGGGGGAACCCGGCGCCGTTACCCGCGACCTCATGGCGCGCTTCGCCGCGCACACGCAATCGCAACCGGCCGTATGAGACACGTCACTGAGAGTCAACAGTTCACGCGGCAGCTTCTCCAGAGGCTCTTCCAAGATGCGGATCGGATGCACGAAGCGCTCGGAAGCTCGTCTGGAAGGCGCGAGCTCACGAAGCTCCACGAGAACGAGGTTCTTTTTACCATCTTCTATGAACCCTCGACTAGGACGCGCCTCTCGTTCGAAACCGCCGGTTCACGCCTCGGGATGAAGATCGTCTCGACCGAGAGCGCGGCGCAGTTCTCGTCCGCCATCAAGGGAGAAACGCTGGAGGACACCTTCCGTGTCCTCTGCGCGCTCGGACCCGACGTCATCGCCCTTCGGCACAAAGAAACCGGAGCGGCCGCGCGAGCCATATCGGTCTCCTCCGTTCCGGTTATCAACGCCGGTGACGGTACCGGACAGCATCCTACGCAGGCGCTCCTCGACCTCTACACGATCCAGCGCGAGAAAGGGAAAGTGGACGGCCTCACGATCGCGATCGGCGGCGATCTCGCGCACGGGCGCACGGCGCGCTCCCTCGCCTACCTGCTCGGGAAATTCACGGGCGTTTCGGTGGTGTTCATCTCGCCCTCGGTGTGCCGCATCGGCGACGACATCAAGGCGTATCTCGATCGGCACGGCGTTCGGTTCTCAGAAACAGAGGACCTCTTCCCTGCCGCATCGGAGTGCGACGTCCTCTACTGGACCCGCGTCCAGAAGGAGCGCATGAGTGCGGAGCTCTATGAGGCGATCGCCGACCGCTATGTGATCAACGCGGATACCGCGGGCAAGATGCGGGACGACATGATCATCATGCATCCGCTTCCGCGAGTGCATGAGATCAGCGTCGAGGTAGACACCGACCCGCGCGCCGCCTACTTTCGTCAGGTGGCGAATGGCCTCGTCATCCGCATGGCGCTCCTGCACTGGATCCTTTCAGAGGGAGCCTGATTTAGCTCAAGCGGGAACGCCGCGCGACATATCGCGCGGCGTTCTTCTTCTTATGGCATCTTGTAGGCGTAGACGTTCTGGTTGACTCCGTTGACCAGGATGAAGGCGTTCTTCGACGGCACGTACTGGAACCGGCCATAGGTGCCTGCCTCTACGGGAGCGGTGGGGGTTACGGAATTTCCCGGCTCGGCTTGGATCGTGGTCCACGAATTAGAGTTCGGGTCGAGCACGCAGACTTTCGTTCCCCCGCTCCAGGCGACGATCCTGTCTCTGGTCGAGTCATACGCTATGCCCGGAGCCTCGCCGGCGGCGCAGGCGCCGGGAGATATGCTTTGTTTCGCCGAGAAGCCTCCGACGTTCAGGTTATACGCGAACGCTCTCCCTCGGCCGATGACAACCATCTTCTTCCTCACCGGATCGAAAGCCGCGTTCATCCCTCCGTAGTCGATAGGATCGCCCCTGCCCGTCCAGACGTTATTCACCGGGTCGTACTCGATGAGAGGTTGATTGGAGAACGGTCCGGCGGCATACACTTTCCCGCTCGCAGGATCATAGGCGGTCACTAGGTCGACCCCCGGGTACGGAGCGTCCGCTCTCTTAGTCCAGCGCGAAGTCCCGAAGTTGAAGGTCCATGTGAGATTGCTGGGCTCTCCTCCGGGCCATTTGCTCCCGCCGACAGCGAAGAGAGAATCGGAACCGGGCAGATACGCTAAACCGTCATAAGTGTGAAGGGAAGCAGGCGTCCCGTCGCTATTTACCGGGTTGGATGGCGGATTTCCGAACGGATATGGAGTGCTCGGGTTGGTTACTCTCTGCCACGAAAGCGAATTAACATCGAACGCGTATATTTCATTCCCCGCATAATCTCCGTGGCCGCCGCCCCAGATTACGAGACGGTTCCTCGACGGGTCGAAGATGCCTCCGCTCCACGCCGCCATAATCCCCTCGAGACCTAAGGTGCCCGACCAAGAACAGTTCCTGGCGGGGCAAGGATCTACCGCATCCATTCGGGAATTGGGGATCATTGCCCACCGTCCCGGCTGGAGAGAGTCGATAACATTTGACGAGTTAGGGGCGGGTGCTGGCACCGGAGCCGGTGCAGGAACAGGGGCGGGGGTTGGAGCGGGCACCGGAGCCTTATCTAGGTAGTCTTCGACGCTCCAGCCGTCAGCCGGTATCGTAGTTCACATTCCACCACCAGAAGTTATTGGCGAAGGTCGGGCCTCCGATGATGGTGCCTTGGGCGCTTATAGCCTGAGTGCCGAGCAGCGTGCCGGTCGCTGAGGCGGTGGCGCGCACGTTGAGATTCGCCGTGGTCCGGACTCTGTCTCCGATGCTGAACGTCGTGGACGGAGTCGGAGTTGGCGCGGGAGCAGGTGCGGGTGCTGGAGTGGGCGCGGGAGCGGGAGTGATTGTTGGAGTGGGAGTTGAGCCGAGACTGAGACGGAAGAGGAAAACGGTATCCGCATCGCTTCCCATGTCGCCAGTGCCTCCCATTATCATGAAGGCGTTGCTACGGGCGTCATAGGCCATCTGTTCTCCCTTTCTGCCGGAGGGCGGCGTTCCAGCGAGAACCTTCTTGGTCCATTGGTTCGTGCTGAAATCCAAGACCCAGAGTTCATTCATTTGAGTCGCCGGCGAACCCTCGAAGTTATCCGCGCCCGCGAACATGACGACTACGTCGTTCACGGAGTCGTACTCCATTCCGAACTGACTTTTTGCGGGAAGGTTCTGAGTGTTGATTCTTGTCAGCTGCTTGGTATTCAGGTCATAGCTCCACGTCGCGGTCTTCGTCATTTCGTATATATTCCCCGGGTCATAGATGATGACGCGATTTCTGCGCGTGTCGAGCGTGAAGCCCTTGCCTTGGATCCCCGCCGTTGCGAACCAGCCGGACTCGAACGCCGGCCCCCAGCTCCAGTTGTCGTTCGTCTGACCGTCACCTACCGTGACTCCGGCGAGAGAATACTCCACTATCTTCGCGCTGTTCCCGGCGCTTTCATCCTTGGCGATCGCGACGAGTTTGTCTCCAGCGGCGTCATAGACCATGGTGTACAGCTCGTCGGAAAAGACATTCACTCTGCTGCTTTGCGTCTCGGGACCGGGTCCTTCTCGGAACCACTTTTTCCCAACTGGATCGAAAGCCCAAAGGCCTCCGCTTACCAGCCCGGGGGCGTATCCGCCTTGATTCCTCTCCTGCCCAGCGGTCATCCAGAAGACATTGCGCTTCGAATCGTAGGCGAATCCGGGAATGCAGCGACCCGTCGGATAGCCCGCCTTTTTGGAGGTTGTGTAGTCTAGGACTCTCTCCCAGGTATTGGTGGCGATACTGTAACTCCAGAGCTGCTCGCGGCTATTGCACGTGCCGTCCTCCGAGGTGCAGTAATCGCCGCCCCACATATATATCTTGCCGTCCCGGGAATTGTAGGCGAATGCAACATGCTTTGAACCGTATCCCGAACCGAAAGACCCCGGGTACTGCGGAGCGGCAACCTTCACCCACGTATTGGCAGTGATGCTTACAGTAGAAACCGGAGTGGGCGTAGGAGTAGGAACAGGCGTCGGAGTCGGTGCCGGAGTCGGAGTAGGCGCGGGAGCCGGGGTTGGCGCGCCGGTATCGTAGTTCACATTCCACCACCAGAAGTTATTGGCGAAGGTCGGGCCTCCGATGATGGTGCCTTGGGCGCTTATAGCCTGAGTGCCGAGCAGCGTGCCGGTCGCTGAGGCGGTGGCGCGCACGTTGAGATTCGCAGTCGTCTGCGCCCTGTCTCCGATAGCGAATCTCGTGGACGCGGCGGGCACGGGAGCCGGGGTTGGCGCTGGCGCCGGTGCCGGAGTCTGTGTTGGACTAGGATTTGATACTCTCACGGGCCGTGCCGCTCCTGCCGCCAACAGATGATTCTGCGTCGAAGAAGTCCTTTCGAATGCTCCGACATCGTTCTGGGTTCCTCGCAGTTCGCCCATAAAATCATTGGCAGGTCTCCAGGCTTCATTTCCTGGAGTGGCGGCCTCGAGCAAGGCACTCGCCTCGGTCGGCCAAAAGTCATACGGAGCGGTCACTCCGTTCACGAAGCAGGAAGCAGGCGAGGAGCAAACGATATTGCCCTGATTCACGCCAGCTGAAGGCGTCGGCCTGATAGCGCTTGTGCCCGGCCGAGGAGAAATGGCGTTGAAAGCGAGGACATTGTTCGCGGCATTCCATCCAGAGAGATTGATTCCCGAGTCTCCATTGTCGACGATCGTATTGTGAACTATTTGGATATTTTGTATCAGGTTCCTGTTCCCATAATTCTGCACGCTGATTCCGCCGAATCCGTTGCCGATAAGCACATTGTTGCGAACGACGGCCGGCCCCCCGCCGATCACAATGCCGCCCTCATCTACCGACCCGCGCACATAATTCCCCTCTATGATGGAAGCGGGGGCTCCATTATTCGAACCGTACACCATGATGGGCGGGCCCTTGGCATCGAGAACGGTGTTGTCTCGTATCGTCGCATACGAATTCAATTTGACCTGCATCCCGTAGCCGATGGTGTCAGTTGGACGCACGCCGTTGATAAAGTTCTTCTCGATTAGGACGTTCCGCGCCGAGCAGTTCCCGTCATGACAGCCGACGTAGAGCGCGGAGTTGGTGAGATCGTTGAATGTGTTGTTCCGGATCACGAGATCGTCGGTGCTGCCGCTGTTCGCGGAGACCATCACATTGGCGATCCCGTCGAAATAATTGTTCTCTACGACGACGCCTCGAGTGCCTCCCATTACCCGCACCGCGTCCGGCGCGTCGGTCGCCGGTCGGAACCCGAATCCGCGAACGGTTACATAGGAGCCGTAAACCTCGAGAATATTCGAGGACGATCCTGAGTAGGTGAAGGTTGCCCTGCTGACCTCTGATTCGGATTTAAGAACGATCGGATTGGATTGCGTGCCTGAAACTGTTATCGCGCAGGTTCCCGGATAATTCCCCGAGGCGAAAACTATTTCATTCCCCGCGGCGGAACTGTTAACCGCCGAGCACCAGTTATCCGAAGGCGTAACTCTGCGGGTTGAGAGCGGGGCGGGCGCAGGAGCGGGTACCGGGGTCGGAACCGGCGTCTGGACCGGCGTCGGAACAGGAGCAGGCGCAGGTATTGGAGCGGGTGCAGGGGTCGGTACGGGCGCGGGTGCTGATACAAGATAATTTTCCACGCTCCAGCCGTCGGCCCCGGTCGAGTAGTTTATTTTCCACCACCAGTAGTTATTCGCGAAAACGGGCCCTTCTACCACCGAACCAGTCTTACCCGCAGGCTGTATTCCCATACGAGCGCCTTGGACAGAAGGCAGAGCCCTTACGCTGAGCCGGTCGGTAGTTTTAATTTGGTCTCCGACAGAGAATTTTTGGGAAAGAGACGGTTGAGTCGGCACTGGAGTCGGAGCAGGTACAGGAGTCGGCGCCGGAATAGGGGCAGGAACTGGCGCCGGCCTCTCCGCCGTAAGCGGCGCTATGCTGAAATAATCGAAATTACCCGTCGTTTCAGGATTGGATACGGCATTTATCACATGGACTCCCGCTTGATTTGCAACGAATCCGTTCCAAGTCATCGAACCTGCCTCGGTCCAATTCGTTCCGTTCGCGCTGAATTCCAAACTATAGGTAGAACCGGCCTTTTTGACCCGGATGTAATTCGAACCCCCGAGAGTCACCTTCGGCCCGCGTATAGCCTCCTGTCCGGAGCCGCCGGCAATTTTCCAGCCCCGAGCGTATGCCCCGGAACCGTCAGACCATAACTCGAACCTAAGGTACGTCCGCTCGTCCTGGCCGAGGAAGATCCCGTACGTCTGGGCATTCCGAGTCCCTATGACCTGGCCGTTTATTTTTGTCTCGAAAACCGCATCCTCATTCGTGAACGGCTTGATCATGCGGGCGCAACTTCCGGTGGTGTTCCAGCAGTCATGTTCGGAGCCCGCCGGCACTTTGAGAGTCAGATGGCCCGGGCTGGTTGAGAGAGAGTAGGTGGCGTTTCCTGCGGAGTTGATAAACGTCCATCCGGCTCCTAAAGCAGCTGAATTGAAATCCTCTTTTGAGAAAACCGCGGAGGCAACCGGGGTCGGTGCCGGTACGGGAGTGGGAGTAGGAACTGGTTCAGGAGCCGGAGCTGGGACGGGAGAAAGAGCCGGTTCAGGTGCCGGCGCGGGCTCCGGATCCGGAGTCGGAGCCAGGATCGGTGCAGGTTCTGTAGCGGGCGCGGGAGCGGGCGCGGGCGCGGGTTCCGGGGCTGGCGAAACTGAAGACGAAGAATTCATTTCGGACTGGATCTCTGCCGCGCTCAACGCGCGATTAAATATCCTCACTTCGTCCATCGCTCCGTCAAATCCCTCGCTGAACGCCGCGTAGCCAGTAAAGTTCCCAACGTATAAATCACGCTCGGCGTCCGATTCTCGGGAACCGGTCGCGTTTTGTCTCGCCCCGGTTATGTCAACCCCGTTCCTATAGATGCGAACATTGCCCGCGTCCGCCGTCCCCTCCCACGTTACGGCGATATGCTGCCATTCGTTGCCGGTGACAACGGGATTCGATTCCACCAACAGGTCATTGCCGGTGTAATCGCTCGTAAATCGAAGTCTAAGGTCGCCATATCCGGCAAAACCGAAAAGCCAGCCGTTCGCGACCGGCGTAACGTCTTCGGCTTTTGTCGCTATAACCCCGAAGCCGTTCGGGCCGTGCGAGCGCGGATTGATCCAGACCATTACAGTCAATCCCGGCAGGTTGTCCAGGCTGGCCGGAGAGCCGAGTCGTAGCGCATCGTTATTTCCATCAAAATTCAGCCCTTTGCCGTTCTTTCCCTCTCCCCACGCAAGGCCGTTCAGCAAAGTCCCGTTTATTCCGTTCCCCGCCGAATCCGAAATCGCTGTACCCGACCCCTCCTCGAATTTCCAGCTCCCGACCAAGCCGGGAGCTTGTGCCAGAGCCTGCGTATGGAAAAAGAAAGCAACAAGCACCACGACCGCCGCTCGCGCGAATATAGATTTATACATTATGATTTATACATTATATAGAGAGGTACTAGGCTAAGTATGGACTACTGCCCTCCCGAATCAACGCCGCACTGGGGAGAACGGAAGTTATTATTAATTAACTCACAGTCATAACGACTGAATGCGCTTCACAAGTCCGCCCGCCTGGATTCGAACCAGGGACCTTCCGCTTAAGAGGCGATTGCTCTAACCAACTGAGCTACGGGCGGTACTTTAACTGTAGTCGAGATTTGCCGGTCTTTCAACTGTGCGCAACTGAATCCATTTCCTCTGTGCAACCACGTACTCGCTATGATACTCACGCAGTGCTCCCTGGAGCCAGCCAAATATTCTATGTTTGTTATCAGTACTTTTAGGTATCCGGATTTTGATCGTACCATAGTATAAATTATTCTTCTTTATTCCTTTCGAGCGCGGCTTTATGAAGCTCTTCCCAAACCGGGAGACTGGAATACCCGTGATTGATGACCAGAAACGCTTTAGGTGAGCGTCGTTCTGCTGGGAATAGATATTCAACCATGCCTTAAAACCCTTCGGGGAAACCAAAAATATGTCCGAGAACCAGCGCACCATAAACGCGATCAGCACTGGATCCGAGTTCGTAATGGAAATGGCGCCGCTTTTCGAGCCTTCGGCCCAATAGAGAGCTGCTCCAAGTAATAAATGCGCATCGCGAGAGATCGGATGTGATATCTCTTTTCCGGCACCTTGGACAATGGAGTCTATTTCGAGCAGGCGCCGAGCGCGATTGCAGTTTGGGCCTGAAACCATGGCGCGAATCCTCGCATTGTACAAACGCGATTTGTCTTCCTCTGACAATGGTATGTAGCGCAGCCATGCGCTTAATGTGCTCTTTGGTATATGAAGTTTTTTCCTGATCTCACCGTAACTCAATCCTTTTCTTCGCAATCGAACTGCCTGATATCTGAGTCTGGTCAATCTCATCCATAGATTATATCCTGTATAGGAGTCGCACTTGCCAGTCATCCACGGTATATCTTCGTGTATAGTTTCTTCGACTCTGCTGGGGTGGCGAAATTGGTAGACGCGCGTGGCTTAGGACCACGAGGAGTAATCCATTGGAGGTTCGAGTCCTCTCCCCAGCACCTTGACTTTTATTGATTTTTGCGTAATCTAATTGGCAGGAACCTGATCATTTCGGTTCACAATACACGGCGCTAACGCGCCAAGAGGGAAAGTCAGATGGAAACGTTCGACAACGTGCTGTTACTGGCAGTTCTTGTGCTTCTCGGTCTCGCCTACCCTCTTCTCAGCTTCTTCCTGAAGTGGTTGGCGGAGGAAGATATCCTCTTCACCACCGTGAGGGAAGGGACGGCAAAGGCCATCATGCGAGGCAACTCGTTCGATCGGTTCATCATGTCCTTCAAAGGGTACCGTCTCAATGATCCCTCAAAGAGGTGGTACGTTCGGGCTGAACCTTCCTGGCAAGTGCTGGATCACGGCCAGCATCGCGATGCGGAGTTCGACGATAGGAACCCGCTGTTCAAGCACCTCGGCCTTTTCTGGATCGGGTGGCCGTGGGCGAACAGCGTATACGTCTACGGCTTCGAGTGGAACGAGACGCGAACCAACCCGCAAGGGAAAAAGGAGGTCTTCGCGCGCTCCGAAGCAACGGACTTCATCTTTGTAGCCGACTTCACCTACGCCATCGTGACTGAAGCGGCGGAGACCAAAGACCGCCTGCCGGTTGATCTGCTCACACTCGCCACCGTCGCAATACGCAACCCATACCGAGCACTCTTCAGCGGCGAAGACTGGATGGAGCGCATCACATCGGCGATAAATCGATATGCGCGGCTGTATGTAGCGAACCAGAAGTACGAGGATCTTCTGAGGGCAAGCGGAACGGATGATGACACTTCTTATTCCGCTCCGATCATCAGGCTTTCCCTCGAACTGCCAGACGACAAGAACCCAGACGGGTCGCTGAAAGATCCGCACGGGCTGCAGGGTCGCTACGGTATCGAAATCCGAACGGCCGACCTGCAGACCGTCGCATTGACTGGGGACACAAAGCGCAGGAGCGAGGAAGCAGCTACGGCACAGTACGTTGCCGAGCAAGAAGCAATCGCGACGAAGACGGCCGGTGAAGCAAAAGCGCATGTTACGCGAGTAACCAGCGCAGCCGAAGCTGAAGCGCTTCGCGTACGGCTCGAAGCAATTCGCGAGTACGGCCCGGCTGGTGCCCTGCTTGCTCAACTCGACGCCATGCGCGACGCTTCCAGCAAGGCAGGCAACACGATAATCTGGGCAAACAATCCGCTCATCGCCTCCATCGAGCAATTCCTGCAGAAGGCGGAGCGGACGGAAGGGAGTGAGAAGAAATGAGCTGGGGGCTAGTAGGCGTGATCGTTATCGTCTTCGCTCTCATCGGGACCGTTCTAGCCTCCTTACGTTTCGGCGGCCGCCGCTCTCGACAGATGATGCAGACGCAAACGCAGATCAACCGACGCAGCGCGGTGGCCGCACCAACCGTGCAAACTCCCCAACCTGGAGGAGTCCCGCAGGCCGTGCGAACTCCTCGACCTGAAGAACCTAGGGCGCAGCAGAGTATACCCACCACTGTCCTCTACACCCTAAGGACGGTGCTCGCTCTCGCCGCCCTGCTCATACTCTACTTTGGCGTCTTCACGGCGACGTGGGAGGCGCCGACGCCTGCCGCGCTCGGAGCATGGGCGTGGGACCGCTGGTTCTGGCTCATAGTCGCCTACGTGCTCGTCGACGTGTTCGCAGCGACGTACCGCCAGGCGCAGGTTACTTGGTTCCTGCGCCGGATCGGAATCGGTGCGGCGGTCGGCCTCTTCGTTCTCCTGCCAATCGCCCTATGGCTCGGGATCGGGAGCAAGGAAGAGAAGGTTTCGAGGACACCGGCGGGGGTATCCGCCTGTCCGGATGTCAGCTCGAGGGAAACGCGCGGATGTCTCGTCCGCGAGGTATGGTCCAACTGGATCAAGCCGGCCGAAGGGACAGCGGTAGACGGCATGCAGGTCTGCTACGACCCGCCTGAGCTTATTATCTTCGAGTACGACATCAAGGACGGCACCTCCTTCTTGCGCTTCAAGGCAAAGCAGGGAGAAGTCGTCATGAAGTACGTACTTCGGCGGCTGCCGGACGGCAAGACCTGCCCGCCGATCTGATCTTTCGTGCAGTGAGAGAAGGGCCGCCAGCCACACTTACAAGTGTGGCGAGGCGGCCCTTTCCTTTTGTCTCACGTTTCCTTACCTTGGCGCGACTACCTCCTGGATATTAAATGTGCGTAGTGCGACATTCAGAATGCCGTACGCGCCGAAGATTATTACGAGGCCGATGATGCCCCAGAAGATCGCTTGCCGGCCTTCCTCGCGTTTTTTCCCATCCCCCGCATTCGCGACGAATTCATACGCGCCCCAGAGAAAGATGACGAACGCGACCGCCGTGAGAAGCAGGAGGATGGGATTTACTATCTGCTCCGTCAGCTTCCCGACGAATTGGTAGAGAACGCTCATTTACGGTTACTGCCCCACCTGGAAGCCTGCCCGAGGAGTGCCGCCCGCGGGTCCTGCGTTGTTGCCGAAGGAAACCGAGCCGGTGAGGATGTTGACGAGTCCCCAGACCGAGACCATCACGAAGAAGCCGATCAAGCCCCAAAGCATTTTAAGCTTTCCTTTTTCCTTCGTATCGTCAGACTGCGCGCCGAGAATGAAGACTTGGAAGGCGCCCCAGAGGAACACGAGGAACGCCACTGCGAACAGCACCGGGACTATGATGTTGTTGATGACATTGATTATGAACGAACCGACGTCCGAGATATTACTGATCGCGGCCGACGAGACGAGCGGCAGGGCGAACGCGAGGGCGCTGAGGATAAATGCTTTTTTCATACTATGGATGAATGGATAACAAGGTCATTATAACGTCCCGCATTACCGTTCTGAAAGCAAATTGGGGATAATCCTAGGGCGCTTGAACCTCGCAGGTACCATTAGTGCAATATAATCCGCTCTTACACTGATAATTTGTTGTGCATGCGCCGCCTTGTTCTACGGAATTCGTAGTGTAAGTAGAAGGGGCACCATAGACACACGGCAAGGGATCGCCCTGATTAGTCGCGGACGAATTCATACATATGTTGCCGGTTCCCGTTCCGGCGGAAGTCGCTGCGGAGCACACCGCCGGACTGAGACCGTCGGCGAGACAGTTTTGGTAATCAGAATTACCGGCGGGCGCGGCACTACCCCAGCCGCCATCGTCGGCCCAGCCGCTGTCATAAGAAGGGAATGCGGTGCCTCCTGTTGGAGCTGCCCTTCCTCCCCCGACGGTAGGCGGAGGCGGTGCATTCTGGCCGCCAAGATTGAGGGTGCTCATGAGCATATTAACGAGCCCCCAGAGCGAGAAAATCAGGACAAAACCTATAACTCCATAAAGCATGACGGTCCTCCCGGTCTTGCGTTCCGTTTCGACCGCCGCGCCGTAAATGAAATATTTATAGGCGCCGTAGAGAAAGACTATAAAGGCGAGGGCTATCAAAACGGGAACCAGAACCGAGTTGATGGTCCCGACGAAGAAATTTTTATAGTAGTCGATATATGTCGTGTTGATCATGGAGTCGGGAGTTAGGCGCTAGGCTTTAGGCGCTAGTAAGAAGTCGGGGTGGGAGGGGCGCTGAAACCGGCCAGGCCGAAAGTGCTCGCTACCACATTTACCAGTCCCCAGAGCGAAAGCATAACGGCGAACGCGACTACGCCCCAGAGCACGAGCTTATGCCCCTCCCCAACCGCCTTCGCCTCGCCATGAGAGAATATGTAGGCCTTCGCGACCCCGTAGAGAAACATGATGAAGGCGAGCGCGAAGAGAACCGGCACGAGCACTTGGTTGATGATGAAAAGGATGAGGGCCCCCACGCCGCAAATCGTATTCGAGCAGGCGCCGATACCGAATCCGCCGCCTCCGCCGCCCCACGAGATCCCGAAGAAACCTCCCCGGTTCGAGACGCCTCCGGCTACGGAATAACCGTCTCCCGAGACGCCTCCGCTAACCGAAACGGCCGCTGAAACGAGAGTCGGCGCAGCGAGCAAGAATACCGAGAGCGCGGCGCAGGCTAAAGATTTTATTCTCATATCGATAAGTATGACACGCCGGCGAAGCTAACCGATGCCGAGCGTGGATAACGCGACATTCACGAGCCCCCATATCGAGAGGATAAGAATCATGCCGACAAGGCCCCAGAGCACGAAGGCTCGGGCGTTCGTACGTTCTTTCTCATCGGCGCTTTTCAAGAAGTAATATCTGAAAATCCCCCACACAAATACAAGGAAGGTAAGCGCGAAAATTATCGGAATGACGACCGTATTTATGACGCCGACTATGCCGTATATAAATTGCGCGAAGGTCATACCCGGTAGGACATGTCAGTTCCCTGTAGAGATAGCTTGTACGGTAGCCTGAATGCCGAGCGCGATGGCCTTCGAACCGAGCAGAATGAGCGCCCCGACCACGGTCCAGAGGAGTGCTTGCCGCGCTTTCGAAATTTCTGCCGGCACGCCACGGGCTTTCACGAAGAGGAAGCCGATGTAAACGAGCATGAAGATTATAACCAAAGAACCGAGATAGATGACGAAGTCCAGGATCCTCAGTATGAAGCCTTGGAGATCCGTCGTGCCTAGCGGGTTTACGAGCGTAGTGCTTTTTGTGACTTCAGGAGGCGTTGCTCCCGGCGGTCTTGGAGTAGTCACGACAGGTGGCGTGGCCGCCTGAGCCGATGCGCGCGCGACGAGGGTAGCTGCAACAAGTACCAGACACCCGAAGCAAAATGCCGAGAAATTTTTTATCTTCATTGCTGTAATAGAGCACCGAGCGCCATCTCAGCGGTAGATAGCGCAGCATCGGGAGTGGCGCGGCCGCTCGTCACGGCATTAATCATACCCGAGAAGATGGCGTCCGTTCTCTCACGCGCTGGGGACAGCCAGCCTTTGGTATACAAGGCCTCCGCGTAAGCGAGCGAGAGTGTCGGATCGTCGGGAGGGACCGCGAGCGCTTGGAGCGTGGCGGGCGCGAGTCCGGTCGCGGCGGCGAATACCTGTCCGCCGTTATTCGATATAAGGGCGGCGGCCTGATACGCGCCGGCGGGATTCCTCGCTCCGTTCGGGATCATGAGCGCATACATGAGTCCGTAGACACTCTTCTCGCGGGCGGTCGCCGGCTGGGGCACGGCTACCGCAATGAAATCCAGATTGGGATTCGCAGCGCGCAAGTATCTGGCCTCCGATATATATCCGAGATAGAGTCCGAGATCTCCGACAAGGAAAGTCTGCCGGGAGTCCGGCATGGACGCATTCCACGTATAGGACACCTTCGAGGGATCGGCAAACTGCGCATAGAAGCCTAGCACCGCCTTCCCCGGAGCGTTCTGCGAAGATTTCTGACCGAGATCCGCGGCAGGCCCGGCGTCAGAGTATGTAACGACCGGCACTCCTGCCTGGAAAAAAAGCGTCGACAGGATCCCGCGCGCGTTGCGGACATTATCATAGGTGCCTAGCGCAATGAGTCCCCGGGTTATCCGCCGGCCGGCAGTGAGATTCGCAACGTGCGGAACGAGTCCGGTAAGCCCTTCCCAGGTTGACGGCGGCAGTGGAATGCCGTTCGACGAGAGTATCGGGCGATTGACGAAGAGCGCGAGCGGGTCGACAAGTAGCGGAATGCCGAAATAGCCCGCCCCGCCCGGCGCGGCGAAGAGCCTGCTGCCCGCGGCAAAGGTCTCGTCGAACGTACGCGCCGGCAGCGTCGAGAGCGGGATCGGCGTAATGAACCGGGCGATCGCGCGCAGGTCCTCCTGCGAGGCGAGGATTAGATCAGGCGCGCCTCCGGTCGCGATGGCAGTCGCGAGCTCTATCGGCAATGTCGCAGCCTCCTTCTCGACGTATGAGACTTCCTTGAGGGCATTCTCCGCTTTCGCCGCCACAGAGAGCGCGTCGCTGATATCTCTCTTAGGCAGAGTCCCCCAGATAACTACGGTCCCCACGCCGTCCTGCCCACGCTGGCTAGAGTAGGTTGAAAAGACAAAAATGCCGACCAGGGCAGAAAGGCCGAAGACTGCAATAACAATGACCTGGAAGGGGGAGATTTTCATCCCGTTAGAAATTAACGCTCATGACGGCTATCGTTCGCGAGCGTATATGACTAGTATAGCCGAAATTTCTAACGGGATTCATATCTCGAATAAAGTTAAACGGATCATGGCGCGGTGAATAGAATGCCATAATGATGGGCCCCCGCGCGGAATGCCTTGGCCTTATGGAACCCGCCGCCGATGAAGAAATCCTCTGCCTCGTGCTCGGAAACGACCTTCTCGGGCGCAGGACCCAGGCCGCCGTAGCTTCCCGCCCAATCGATAACCAAAAGTTTGCCGGCCGGCTTTAAAACACGTTTCAGTTCGGCGAGGAACCCGAATCGATTCTCGACCTGGAAAAAGACGTTGGCGATTATGGCGGCGTCGAGCGACTCGTTTTTTAAATGCGTGCCGCCGGCCTTCTCGATGTCGCCCCATACCGTCTCGATAGTGCGGTGGTGATGGTCATGTGTGTTCAGCTTCAGGTGTTTGAGTACATCTTCTTGAATATCGATGGCATATACCCTGCCGCTCCCGCCCACGATGGCGGCGGCGGCGCGCGCATAGTGACCAGTGCCGGCGCCGAAATCGCCGACCTTCATTCCTTCCCGCAGGCCGAGTTGTAGCACGTTCTCATGCGGAACGCTGAAATGCACGCTCATGGCCAAATCGTTCTGTCGGACATGCAATAAAAATAGCACCACGCGCCGATTATCGGCAGCACACTATCCCCATACGTTCCCACATCACTTTTGTCCTATAGGCTAAAGTTGATATATGAAATTTCCGCAACAGAATCATACGAAAATGGCTATTCAGACCGCAGTTCTTAGGTTCTTATATGCAGGCGGCGTTCTCACTACCGCTCTTGTGGCGCCAAAACTTTTGAGCCTTATTGGCCCCTATGACCGAAGCCAGAAACGACGGAAGGAGCTCTACGCTCGCATACATCGGGCTCGCTCTGTTCTTAAACAGCGGGGTTTGCTGTGCGATAGGGAGATTCCAGATGGCACGCGTTCTTATTTAACTGAGAAGGGCGAGCTGGCCATTGAGAAAATCTTGGCCCGCGAATATCGAGTGCCGGAGCAAGTGCGATGGGATGGAAAGTGGCGGATGTTAATTTTCGATATCAGAGAAAAACGCCGACGCGTACGGCAACAACTTCGCTGCTTGCTTCGAGGCGCGGGTTTCGTACGGCTCCAAGATAGCGTATGGATATATCCGTATCCCTGCGACGAATTCGTGGCGCTTATTCGGGCGCATCTTTCTAGCGGAGTTGGCGAATTGCGTTCAGTGGTCGTCGACGCTCTCGAGTCGGACCGCGCATTCCGCGAGCACTTCGGTCTTGTCTCGTAATCTAATCTGTATATCAAATCTGTCCTATAGGCTAAAAGTGATATGTGAGAAAAATGAAGCATACACGAAAAAGGGCCGCCCAGAAGGGACGGCCCGCCGTGATGGGCGAGGAAGGCAGCTCCTCTCGCAGGAGGAGAATGCGCCCCCGCCGATCTCACGGCAGCCTACCGTGTCAACCGGGTTACTTAACCTAGGATTTCACCCGGTAAGGGAATGGGTCGGCCAGCTCCACCCCTGGTACGTAACCATTCGAACTCTATCACAAAGCCACCATGCTCGCAATCGAGTCGCCCGGGTAGAGGCGCATGACGCGGACGCCCTGGGTCGCGCGGGAGAGCGAGGGGATTCCGGCGACCGAGGTGCGGATCACCTGCCCTTTTTTGGAAACGACGACAAGTTCTTCTTCTTTCAAATCTCCGACAACGACCTTCGCGCCTATGACTTCGCCGGTCTTAGGTGTCACGGCCGCCGTCTTCACGCCGGAGCCGCCCCGGCCCTGGACCTTGTATTCTGAAAGTTTGGTGCGCTTACCGTAGCCCTTATTCATAACGACAAGCAGAGAAGCCTCCTTGGCTCCGGCCGAAATAACTTCTGCCGACACTACGCGGTCGCCTTTTTTAACGCTCATGCCCCTAACCCCGCCAGCCGTACGCCCCATCTCCCGCACTTCTTCTACTTCAAATCGTATCGACTGGCCTTTCGCGGTGACGAGAGAAACGGTATCGCCCTCGCCCGCGAGATTAGCGGAAATGAGCCGGTCGCCCTGCTTGAGGTTGATGGCGATGATGCCCGAGCGCCGCACGTCAGCGAAGCTTTTCGCCGCCACGCGCTTAGTCACTCCCGCCTCGGTTACGAGCACTACGGAAGAAGCGTCGAGCGCCGCGCCCTTCGGTACAGCGAGGATCGAGGTAACTTTCTCTTCTCCCGCAAGCGAGAGGAAATTCATGATGCTTTTGCCCTTCGTCGCGCGCCGGCCCTCCGGGATGTCGTACATCTTGAGCTGATAGACCTTGCCATAGTCAGTGAAAAAGAGAAGGTCGCTGTGGGCGGAGGCAACGAGAAAATGCGTGACGATATCCTCTTCTTTCGTCGCAATGTCTACGACGCCGACGCCGCCACGCTTTTGCACTTTATATTCGCTGGGATTCGTCCGCTTCACATAGCCGCCGGCAGTGACAACTAGCATGGACTCTTCATCCGGCACGAGGTCCTCGACGGAAATGTTCTGCACGCCGCCCCGCACGATCTTGGTGCGGCGGTCGTCGCCGTACTTCTCCGCTAGCTCGACCAGCTCTTTCTTTACCACCGCCAAAATCTTCTTTGGCGAAGAGAGAATGTCTTTCAGCGTTTTGATGAGCGCCTGCACTTCCGTCAATTCATCCTCTATCTTCTTGCGCTCGAGGCCGGCGAGCTTCGAGAGCCGCATCTCGAGGATGGCTGCCGCCTGGATCTGGGTGAAGCCGAACTTCTTCTGGAGCGCTTCGCTCGCGGCGGGCACGTCGGCTGACTTCTTAATAAGCGCGATGACCTCGTCGATGTGATCAAGCGCTTTCGCGAGGCCGAGTAATATGTGCTCGCGTTCCTCCGCTTTGCGCAGGTCGAATTCGGTGCGACGCTTCACTACCTCTTGCCGGTGCCCGACGAAGCGAGAGAGCATCCCCGAGAGCGAGAGCATCTCCGGCACGCCGTCGACCAAGGCAAGCATGTTGTAGTGGAAAGTGGATTCGAGTTCGGTGTGCTTGTAGAGCGCGTTCAGGACCGCTTGCGGATGCGCCGAGCCCTTGAGCTCGACGACGACGCGAATATCGGAGGTGGATTCGTCGCGCAGGTCGCGGATTCCCTCTAGCTTCTTCTCCTGCACCAATGCCGCAATGCGCTCGATAAGCTCGCTCTTGTTCACGCGGAACGGGAGCGAGGTGATGACGATCTGCATGTCCTTCTTCCCGTCGTCGATGATTTCCGCCTCCCCGCGGACAACGACCGGGCCCTTGCCGCTTCCGTATGCATGAACGATGTCGGCCTGATTGAAGGCAATACCGCCCAACGGGAAATCGGGGCCCTTCACGAACTGGAGAAGGTCGCTGGTCGTGGCATCCGGATTGTCGATGAGGTGCATGACGGCGTTCACGACCTCACGCAGGTTGTGAGGAGGGATGTTGGTAGCCATGCCGACGGCGATGCCGAGCGTGCCGTTCAAGAGCAAATTGGGCAGAGCGGCCGGCAGCACCTTCGGCTCCTCGCGCGTCGCATCATAATTTGGATTCCATGCGACCGTGTCTTTCTCGAGATCGGCGAGGAGCGCGTCGCCGATGCGCGACATCTTCGCCTCGGTGTAGCGCATCGCCGCCGGCGCGTCGCCGTCTATGGAGCCGAAGTTCCCTTGCCCGAGAACTAGCGGATAGCGATACGTGAAGTCCTGCGCCATCTTCGCCATCGTGTCATAGACGGCGACATCGCCGTGCGGATGATATTTGCCGAGCACGTCGCCGACCACCGCCGCGCTCTTTCTGAATTTAGCCGCCGGGCCGAGTCCCATCTCCCGCATCGCATAGAGAACGCGACGATGTACGGGCTTCAGTCCGTCGCGCACGTCCGGCAAGGCGCGCATCGTGATGACCGACATCGCATAGTCGAGATACGAAGTGCGCATCTCCGCTACGATCGGCTGGTCAATGACGTTGGCAGCGACTGGAGCCGCATTTCCTTTACCCTTGTCTTCTTTCCCGCGAGCCATGCTGGTACGAAAACTAGAACGGGATCGTCGTCGGTCCGGCTGACGGAGTCCTCACGGTCGAGGAAGCGGCGTCCACGATCTCGATATGTGCCGGAATGTCTCCCGACGGGAGCGCCGCGGCGGCGCCGGCGATCCCCTCATTCCCACGTTCTCCTCTCTCTATGACGGGAAGCTTTCCCGCGTCCGCAAAGGAGGACGGTTCTATCGCGAAGGAACCCGTCGCGACACTCCCTGCGAACCATACGAGCGCTATGAGTCCGGTACCCGCGCCGGCAGCCGCGAGGGTGACCTGCTTGCGTACATGGTGAGGCTTGCTCCTCACCTCTTCGATATGATGCCGAAGGTTTTTCATGGCGTAACTACGATTATACTCCCCTCACGCGAACTGACATCCCGCTTCTTAAGCGTCAGCTTGTCGACCTTCTCGCTTCCGTTCCCTGATTTTTTTATAAAATCGGCAAGCGTCTGTTCGCCAGCCGCCTGCCTGCCGGCAGGCAGGCTCCAATGCATCGGAATTATGACGCGCGGCTCGAGCGCCACGACGAGCTTGTGCGCCTCTTCGCTCGAAAGGACTCCGTTACCCCCGACCGGCACGAACAGAACATCTATTTCGCCTAGCCCTTCGCGCGCTTCTTTTGACAATTCCGTACTGGAAAGCGCTCCGAGATGTACAAGCGTCATATCCTCGAGCTCGACCGAGTAGATCGTATTGATGAAAGAATTGTCCTGCGGATTCTTTGGCGAAGCAGGATATTTGCTCGCGGAGAGGAAACCTTGGATAGTAACCCCCTGCCGCTCGTACTCGCCCGGGCCGGTTATGGCGAAGGGCTTCTTATCGCCATACGCGACTTCCTCGACCCCATTCATATCCGGGTGATTGCGCGAGACGAGCGCGATATCGGCCCCGAAACGGACAGCCGGAAGAGAGGCGCCTTTCGCTATGGGATCGAAGGCGAGGGTCAGATCGCCGAACGTCACCTTGAAACACTGCCCGCCGTGGTGGGTGATGACCATTAATAATATTGTATCAGATTTTCGGCCTTTTTTCCACCCAAAATAAATTAGGACATCGGATGTCCTAAATTGGCTTTTATCCACAGGAGTCTTGCGTTTAAATTAATTATGTGTTAAGAGATGTTTATCGCCTGCCTTTCGGGGATGAGGCAGAAAGCTCTTTCCTGGGCAGGCCTCGGCCTGAACCTCCGGCGTCGCGCGGCCTGAATGCCAGGCAGGCGCGCGTGTCGTGAAGTCGCAGCCCTGGCGCGCGTGATGTCCCTCGCACGGGCCGGCCGCTTCTCGGCCGGCCCCTGGTCCCGCCCCGTCACACGACGGGGTTTCGTATTTTATATAGATATGGTAGAGTGCTTGCGTTCGATGCGGCATTAGGAACCGACTAACCCTGACAAGGTTCGACCTTGTTATACCGGCTCCGAATCCGCACCGCTTAATTGTAATGACTGAAGTTCAATCCTCCTTCGCTGAAGCTACGGAGGACAAGGAGAAAAAGCCCGCTCCGGTAAGTATCAACATCCCCGAAACCCATCCGATGGCTGGCTTCATTGGCGCTATCCCGACTCCACCGGCCGCGGGCGACCTTGTTGAAGGTACGATAATTGCGCTCTCGCGCGGGCGCGTATACATCGATCTGCCGCCCTTCGGCACCGGCCTCATCTACGGCCGCGAATATTTAAATGCCGCCGACGTTCTGCGTAAGGCGAATCCGGGCGACCTCATCAGCGCGCGCGTCGTCGACGCGGCCGGCCGCGAGGGATACATCGAGCTCTCGCTCAAGGAAGCGCGCCAGGCGGCCATCTGGGGCGAGGCAGAGCAGGCCATCGTCGCGCAGACTCCGTACTCTCTCGTAGTCGAGGAGGCGAACAAGGGCGGCCTCATCCTGTCCTGGCAGGGCATTCAAGGATTTCTGCCCGCTTCTCAGCTTTCGAAAGAGCACTATCCGCGCGTGCCGGAGGGCGACAAGGACAAGATCCTCGGCGAGCTCCAAAAGCTCGTCGGGCATCCGCTCTCGGTCCGCATCATCACCGCCGATGCAAAGGAGGGCAAGCTCATCTTCTCGGAACGCACCGAGGATGAAGTCGGCGAGAAGGCCTCGCTTATCGACAAATATCAAGTCGGAGATGCCGTCGAAGGCGCGGTAACAGGCGTAGTTGACTTCGGCATATTCGTGAAGCTCGAGCCGGGACTTGAAGGCTTGGCGCACATCAGCGAGCTCGACTGGGGGCTCGTCGAAGATCCGCGCGCCCTCTTTGCCGTGGGCGACAAAGTGCGCGTCAAGGTGATCGAGATAAAGGATGGCAAGGTATCGCTCTCGGTGAAAGCGCTCAAAGAGAATCCTTGGCACACTGCCGCCGACCGCTTCAAGAAAGGCATGGAAGTGCCTGGCGTAGTCATCAAATACAACAAGCACGGCGCGCTCGCCTCGATCGAGGAAGGCGTGGCCGGCCTCGTGCACGTCTCCGAATTCGAGACGCCAGCCGAACTGCGCGCGACCCTCGAGCTTGGCAAGACGTATCCGTTTGTCATCAGCCTGTTCGAGCCGAAGGACCAGCGCATGACGCTCACCTACGCCGGAAAGAATAAATAAATTACGGACACCGTAAGTCCATAGTTGACCTGTGAAGGTCAGACCTTCACAGGTCAACTGTTCATACATTACGGACTGGAATCGGTGTGAAGGTCAGAACTTCACACCTTTCGCCGCGCGCCTGTTTTTCGCCAGTTTAGTACAGCGGCACTTGACAAAATTGACAGTAAGGTGTATAAGTAACAGCGGACCAAGCAAATTGACACGCTACTGCTGTGCACAGCTGGAGCCCCAAGGAGGGCCACACATGAGGCGTATCGCCATCATCATTACCATCCTCTGCATCATGGCCGGTGCCGTGCTCGCCACGGTCACCCTCGCCGCGCCCAAGCTGCACACCGAGAGGTGTGCCAAGGGCGGTGAGGTGATCGTCCGCGGCGACACGCTCTGGACCTTCGCCGGCAAGGCGTGGCCGGGCGTCCTGAAGGACAACCCGTGGATGGAAACGGAGGGTCGCGTAATCCGCAAGACTGCGGACCTCACGATCGTTCGGATCTATCCAGGCGAGTTCGTCTGCGGGGTGACCCGCAAGACGGCGCCCAAACCCGTCGCGGCCGTGGTCACGGCGCCTCCGCCAGCACCGGCGCAGCCGACAACCCCCAACCCGAATCCTCAGAATGGGAGAACGAACATGAACTGGTCGGATCCGACGAACCTGCTGCTGATCGCGATCTTGCTCGCCGTTCTCGGCGCCCTGTTGCTCGCGTTCCTAGGGCGGCGCCGTCCGGACGACGAGCCGATGCCGATGCCGCACCACGGCATCGCGCATCACCACGACGGCACCGTCAGGGTGGTGCACGAGCACGGTGCGCAGCCGGCCGCCGCACCCGCAGCTCCGGCTCGCGCCGAGACGGTTCCGGCGCCTGCTCCCGTGGGGCAGGTGATCGGGGACGTTCCCGTTCCCGTCGTGCTGACCGTCCGCATCAGCGGGACGCCGACGGGGCGGGATCTCCTGATCTCGTCGGCCGTCGTGAGCGCGGTCAGGCAGGACCAGCCCGCGCCAGCCGCCGACGGCCACGTCGCCGCGGCGCCCGCGAGGTAGCAACACGTTCGTCACGAGGGGACCTTCGGGTCCCCTCTTCGTTTTTTATTCTTATCGCGTGTTCGCGAATTGAGTTGCGGCTTCAAAACCTTCGCGCGCGAAGAGCACGGCAGCCTCAGCGGCTTTTTTCAGGACTTTTTTTAACGCCGCCTCTTCTCCCGGCTTCCACTTGCCGATCACATGCTTGAGGACTTTCTCCTCCCCCGAGACTTTTCTAGCTTGATTCCTTCTGCCGGCGGCTGAGATGCCGATGCGCAGGCGCGCGAAGTTTTGCGTTTTAATAGCGCGCATGATGCTCTCGACGCCCTTATGTCCGCCCGAGCCGCGCGCAAACACCATCTTAAGTGTACCGAGCGGCAGATCTAGGTCGTCGTGGATGACGAGCAGGTTCTTTGCGGCCTTTGGCGTTTTAATAAATGCGCTGACGGCTTTGCCGGAAGCATTCATCATCGTCTCCGGTAACACAACTTCCAACTTCGCACTTCCAACGGTGCGGGCGGAGACTAGCGCATTTGCTTTTTTATTGAAAACGAAGTCGCCAAATTTTTCCTGCCTGGCGAAGAGTTCCGCCGCGCTTCGTCCCGCATTGTGCCGCGTCTTCTCGTATTCCTTCCCCGGATTTCCCAGTCCAAGAATCACAATTGACATGCCAGAATCCTAGCACGAACCTTGCGCGTACCGCCGGTGCTTGTACAATGCACGCATGTCTGACTCCTGGAAAGGTCTGTTGAAAGATCTTTTCACGCTGGCGCTCCTCATCATAGTTGTAGTTATCCCGATCCGCCTGTTCGTCATCTCGCCGTTCGTCGTGGACGGCGAATCCATGCATCCGACGTTCGAGAACCTCGATTATCTTGTAGTGGACGAGTTCCTCTACCGCTTCAAGGCGCCGGCACGGGGGGAAGTGGTCGTCTTCCGCTACCCCGCTAATCCATCCATCTTCTACATAAAGCGTATCGTGGGTTTGCCGGGCGAGACTATCTCGATAGATCGCGGTACCATCACAATAACCAAGCCAGACAACACGCGCCTCCTCCTTACAGAGCCATACGTCGTGGCCGAAGACGCCACTTATACCAACAAGGTCACGCTGGCCGCCGGCGAGTACTATGTGCTCGGCGACAACCGCCCTAATAGTTCCGATTCTCGCGCATGGGGACCTCTGCCGAGGAAAGACATCATCGGCCGGGTGGACCTGCGCCTCCTGCCCATCACGCGTTTCGGCTTCTTTCCTGGCGCTGTAAATTACTTCGATACTGGCACTACTACCGCCCTGGCATTATGACCTGTTCAATTACATTCAGGGTCATGGTGAGTACTGTCGAACCATGATCCGCGATACCGTACCGGCTGAGGAACTTTGGAATAAAGCGCGCGCGGTCAGCCAGTATTACGGATTCACTCCGCTCTCGGAATTGACCGAGAAAACCCGCGGCCTACATAAGAAAGAAGCCTCCGCGAATCCCGCAACGCTCGACAGCGTAAGTCTCGATCCCGTTGCCGAGACGGTTGCCAGTTTTCTGCGGCAGTGCCGCGAGGGAGGGCTCGCCCTGCCGAATCGGCAGCCCCTCTTTATCTGGCACACCAATATTGCCCCCGGCCCGCTTCGCCGGAGCTCCAGCGAGGCGAGCCGGCCCGTGCAGAAGAAAGTCACGGTGCAGTTCCATGCGTTCGGGGCGGATCGGGCGCTCACCGATGCCGTCGTCATACGCGCTCTCATGACTCTAGTGCGCGACCTCTTCCATGAAGAGCCGGTGCTCCGGGTCAATTCCATGGGCGATAAGGAAACACGCGCGCGGTACGCGCGAGAACTTTCGAACTTTTTCAAAAAGCGCGCGTGCAATCTTCCCGAAGACTGCCTTTCCTGCGCGAAGCGCGATACGCTCGAGGCGGCCGGCCTTCTCATCGCGCCCGCCGGCGGAACCGCCTCCGTCGGGCGCGACTATGCCGATGAGCTGCCGGCTCCCACCGAGCATCTTTCTGATTCGAGCCGCAAACGGTTCGAGGACCTTCTCGAATACCTCGAGATGACGGACACGCCCTATGAGCTCGCGCGCACGCTCTTCTCCCGCGGCGGAGCATGGAATGATCTGTGCTTCGAGATCCTCACCGGAGGGCGACGGATCGCCTGGGGCTCTCGATACGGAGAGTTCCTGCATCATTTCTTTCCCGGCGGTCCGCAGAGCGCCACAGCCGCGATACTGCAATTGTCGGCGAGCGGCACCGTCGCAGCCAAAAGCAGGCATTCGCGCGTGCGATTTTCCTTCGTCCACATCGGCGATGAGGCGAAGCGGCTCTCTATCCGCCTGGCCGAAGATTTCCATAGAGCGCGCGTCTCGCTCTCGCAGCATATCGGGGTTGAATCTCTCATTGACCAGCTGAATTTGGCCGAGAGACAGGGCTCGCCATATCTGCTGATCATGGGGCGCAAAGAAGCGCTCGAGAGTTCGGTAATCTTACGCAACCGTCACACGCAGGAAGAAATAAGCCTACCGCTCGCGGGCCTCACGGAACGCCTAAAGGCTATTGCTTAAATCACTCGTCCGCTAACGACCTCTCTGCGGATTTCATCATCTTTTTCGCGTCACCCTCCGGGTGTTCGTTGCTAATATGACTTTCCATCTTGCTCATCACGTCCTTATCGGATGAGCCGTTCTCGACGAATCCGCATTCAGGGCAAGTGGCTATTTTCATACAAAACGCCTTACGAATAATAGAGAAACGGTACCGGGGAGGCCATGAAGAGTCGGTGATGGACAGCGTGCGGGCTTCTGTGCTACAGTCGTTCATAATGTCAGGAACTAGGATAGAAGTACGGCGCGGCAAGAATGAGAGCTCGATGGCCCTCATCCGTCGCTTTACCCGCAAAGCGCAGGGGCTCGGCATCGTGCGCGAGGTGCGGGGCCGCAGGTATCACGAGCGGTCCCGCTCGAAGAATGTCGGACATAAGCGGGCACTCATTTTTCAGAAGCGCCGAGCGCAGTACATCGAGCTCGTGAAGCTGGGCAAGATAGACCCCGAAGCGCGCAAGAACGCACGCAAAGGCGCGCGCAAATAGTAATGGCGGTTTCGATACGCAGCCTCGCCCGCCCAAATCAGAAAGTTTGGACGGGCTGGCCCTTGTCAACAATCGCTGCCGAGACTCTGCCCGGCTGGGAAATCTCCTTAGCCTTCGTCGGGCCCGAGCGAGCGCGCATGTTGAACAAGAAATTGCGGCGGAAAGCATACGTGCCAAACGTACTTTCATATGTGGTCGGCAAGAAATCTGGTGAGATAATAATCTGCCCTTCCGAAGCCGCCAAGCAGGCTCCCGACTTTAAGCTTTCGACTGCCAACTTCCAGCTTCTGCTATTTATCCACGGGTTACTGCATTTGAAGGGATGGGCTCATGGCGGTACGATGGAGAGACGTGAACAAGCGCTGCTCGCGCGCTACCTGCTGGTGCGGGGTGCGAGCAGCGATTCGCGCATAGATATTTCTCATGAAGCGGCGCATCGCCACCGGAATCGACATAGGGACCTACCAGGTAAAACTGGTCGTCGTTGAAGAACTCGTTGATCCGCGCACTCGCGCGCGTCAGCTGCGGATCCTCGGCACCGGGCTCGCCGAGTCTAAGGGAATGCGTCGCGGTTACATAGTAGATAAGGAAGAAGTTACGGAGAGCATCCGCAAGGCCCGGGCGCAGGCAGAGGCGACTGCGAGAGTTCCGATAAAGAGCTGCTTCCTGGCCATTGGCGGCATCTCGCTTGACGAGGCGCGTGCGACTGGGTTCGCGATCATCTCGAGAGCGGACCAGGAAATCACGGCGCTCGACCTTGAAAAAGCGGCTCAGTCGGCCCATGAGGCCGCTGCTCCGGGATTCCTGAATCGCAACGTCCTGCACAGCATTCCTCTCGAGTACCGCGTCGACGGAGCCAAGGTCTTTGGGAATCCGGTCGGCATGAAAGGGGTGCGGCTCGAGGTGGATTACCTGTTCGTCACCTGCCTTGCGCAGCATGAGGAGAGCCTCGTTCAAGCAGTCGAGGCAGCGGATATTGAGATCATTGACCAGATGGCCTCCCCGCTCGCGGGCTCTTATGTCCTGCTCGAAGGAGATCAGAAGATGAAAGGCTGCGTGCTGGCCAATATCGGCGCGGAAACAGTCTCGATCGTCGTGTACGACGAAGGGATTCCCGTCTCGGTAAAAGTATTCCCTACCGGCTCGAGCCATATCACTGACGACATCGCGCTCGGATTGCGCATCTCTCTCGAAGAAGCGGAGCGTGTCAAGATAGGGCGGCTCTCAGGCCAGATGTATCCGCGCAAGAAAGTGGACGATCTAATTTCAGGCCGGCTCGCGACGATGTTCGCGCTCATGGACAAGCACCTGAAGTCGCTTGGCCGCCGCGGGCCGCTGCCTGCGGGCATCATTATTTCCGGCGGGGGCGCCGGTATTGGCACGATAAGCGATATCGCCCGTTCCTCGCTCAAGCTTCCTGCGCGGCTCGCCGAGTTTCGAATCGCCACCGATACCAAGATCCGCGACGCCACCTGGGCCGTCGCATACGGGCTCGCTTTCTGGGGCCTTACCGGAGATACCAGTTCTCCCAAGAAGCATTTCTCGCTGGCGTTCGGGAAATTCCTGCGCCAATTTCTTCCCTAGGCCCTCGGACAGGCGCTAGGCGCTAGGCATTAGCAGGCATCTTTCCGGCTAGGGCCTAATGCCTAGAGCCTAGTTAGCTAGTTTGTCAATATTTGCAGATGCCCGCGTTCTGCTATGATGGTTCACGAGAACATAATTTATATGTCTAAACGCATAGAACCGGAGATCGAGACGTTCGCACGCATTAGGGTGGTGGGCGTGGGCGGTTCGGGAGGCAATGCGGTCAATCACATGATCAGCTCGAAGGTGCGTAATGTCGAGTTCGTCACCGTCAACTCGGACGCGCAGGATCTCCACCGCTCCGCGGCGAAGCGCAAGATCCACATCGGCAAGAATCTGACGCGCGGCCTCGGCACGGGCATGAATCCGGAACTCGGCAAGCGCGCTGCGGAAGAAACGAGACAGGAAATCCAGGAAGCGCTCTCGGGAAGCGATATGGTCTTCATCACTTGCGGGCTCGGCGGCGGCACGGGCACGGGCGGCGCTCCGATCGTGGCTAAGATCGCGAAGGAAGTCGGCGCGCTCGTAATCGCCGTGGTCACCAAGCCGTTCTCGTTCGAAGGCGCGCAACGCAAAGAGATCGCCGAACGAGGCCTCTCGGAACTGAAGAAAGAAGTGGATGCGTTCATCGTGATACCGAACGACAAGCTGCTCTCCATCGTCGAGAAGAACACGTCGGCGAAAAACGCGTTCGCGCTCTGCGACGAGATACTGCGGCAGGCAGTCGAGGGAGTTTCCGACATCATCACGACGCCGGGCGACATCAATACGGACTTCAATGATATCAAGGCGATAATGGAGGGCGCCGGCCCGACCCTGATGGGCATCGGCGTCGCGGAAGGCGACGACCGGGCGAAGGACGCAGCCCAGCGCGCCGTCAATTCCCCGCTCCTTGATATCTCCATTTCCGGCGCGAAGGGCATCCTCTTCGTCGTCGCCGGCTCCGACGACCTGGGCATTATGGAGGTGCAGGATGCCGCGAAGGTCATCAGCGAGTCAGTGGACAAGAACGCGAAGATCATCTTCGGTATCATGAAAGACGAGTCGCTGAAGAAGGGCCAGATCCGCATAATCGTTATCGCGACCGGTTTCCCCGAAGGAGCCTCGCACGCCGCTCACGCCGGCCCGGAGCGCTCTCTCTTCTCCATGCCGACGGAAAAGAGGGAGGAAGAGCACGGGCGTATCTATCATGAGATCCTGAAGCGCGAAGAGAAGATCGACGCGAAGCCCGAACCGAGAGAAGTCAAGGAGGAGAAAGAGGAGCCGATAGTCACCGCGCTGCCGCACAAACGCGAACCTATCCCATCGGTCATTCACGAAGACGACGAGGCCTGGGGCGCTATTCCCGCTTTCCTGCGCAGGCATAAAAAATAGAATTAATTTAGGTATACTGAGAGGCGGAAGTTAACCTCTCGCTGGGAGGCGACCGATGCGGAGATTCTTGGCGCTTCAGGCAGCAGCGCTCGCCGCATTCGCTCTCGCGAGTGCAGGATGTGCGGGCTATGAGATCCGGGTGCAAGGCCATGTCCTCCAGGAGGCTCAGCCGGCCGGCAAGACTGCTCAAGGACTCGTCGGTCAACGCTGATCGGCAGAGCTCGGTCAACGTTGGCCGGCAGAACGAGGCGGCGGGTACTCCCGCCGCCTCTGTATTTCCATCCCTGTTTCCATTCCTGTGAACCTTGTGAAGGTCTGACCTTCACAAGCTGTAGCATCCCGACGTTAAGCTGTGAAGGTCAGACCTTCACAGCTTACTTCCTACCCATTCCACCTACCCATTCCACTTGCCTACTGCCTACTGCCTACCGCATAATACTTTTATGAACGATCTCGTCATTATCGGCGGCGGGCCGGCAGGTGTGGCGGCGGCTATCTATGCCGCCCGCAAACAGCTTAAGACCGTTCTCATTACTCCAGAGATCGGCGGGCAGTCTTCCGTTTCCGAGGGCATTGAGAACTGGATCGGCACGCCGAAAGTAAGCGGCACCGACCTGGCTAAATTGCTTCATGCGCACCTAGTAGCCGTCTCCGCCGGAGGCGGACCAGCTTCCGGCGGAAGGAATTCTACCTTGACCCTCGCTCTCGGCGAAACTGTCGCCTCGCTTGAAAGGAGCTCGGAGAGTTTCATCGTGAAAACGAAAGCGGGCGAATTCCCTGCCAAGGCCGTCCTAATCGCTTCCGGCGCGAGCCGCAAGAGGCTCGAGGTGCCGGGCGCGGCGAAATTCGAGAACAAGGGCGTCACCTACTGCGCCTCCTGCGACGGGCCGCTCTTCGCCGGCATGGATGTCGCGGTCGTTGGGGGCGGCAATGCGGGCTTCGAGACGGCGCTCCAGCTCCTGGCCTACGCTAAATCCGTAACTCTCATTCATCGCAACCGCGAGTTCAAGGCCGATCCCGTAACGATCGAGAAGGCGCTCGCGCATCCGAACATGCGCGCTATCAGGAATGCAGAACCAACAGAAGTAATCGGGGAACAATTCGTGTCCGGATTGAAATACAAGGACAAGGAGTCCGGTGAGATACGCGAACTTCCCGTTTCCGGCGTCTTCGTCGAGATTGGCGTGATGCCGAATACGAATTTCGCTAAAAATGTAATCGAGCTCGACGAGCTACGGCGCATCAAGGTAGAGCCGCGTAATCAGCGCACGAATCTGGAGGGTGTCTGGGCCGCCGGTGATGCGACGGACGAGCTCTATCACCAGAACAACATTGCCGCCGGCGACGGCGTAAAGGCGCTCGAAGACATCTATCTTTGGATCAAGAAGCGCTAGAAGATTTTCTTAACTACGAATATCTGAGTACGTCTTGGTGAGAGGCTTGCCGAAGAATAGCGTGTAAAAATAATTGGCGGCGTAACGCATGCCAGTCCTAAAGACGCCCTCGTTAGCCAGGCGGCGGCCGGAGGTGTACATCGGCAGGGCGAACGTCCATTTCACCTTCCCAACCTTGCTCATACGCTTCGCGATATCCGTATCCTCGCCGTAGAACTCTATCGAGGTGTCGAAGCCGCCGATCTTTTCAAGAGGCTCTCTGCGCAATATGAAATTCCCTCCCTGGAGCATCGCGCCGCCCTTGAGCAGGTGGTGATTGAAGATATGCGAAAGATAGCCGCCTATATAAAAGAGCCGCACGAGCGCCCGGTGGTATGCCGGTAAGTCGTAATAAATATAGGGACCGGAGAGCGCGATGAGCCGCTCGTCGCGCTCGAATTCGCGCAACACTTTCGCCAACCAGCCTTCGGGTACGACGGTGTCGGAGTCGATATTAGCGATGATGTCGCCGCTCGAAGCGGCGAAGCCGGCTTGCCGCGCGCGCGTCAGACCCTTGCGCGATTCATCCACGACGCGCACCCACGAATAGCCGCGCGCGAGCTCGCCCGTGCGATCGGTACTCGCGTTGTTCACGACGATGACCTCCGCGTCGCAGTGCGTCCGGGCGAGCTCGCGCGCGACAGAGTCCAAGCATTTCGGCAGATTTTTCTCCTCGTTGTACGCCGGGATGACGAAGCTGATGCGCATTGGCCCAATTATGCCATGTAAATCCAACTGGCGAAAACGTGTAGTCAATTTCATCCTATAGGGACTTTGACTGAAAAATTCGGTTGATGAGCTTCGGAAAGCGGCGCATAGTTCGGCCGCCTTTTGTCTAATTGGGCCACAATTTCTCGTGTATGAACAAAATACGCGAGAAATCGCCCTGCTGCAGGGCAG
>JACPGH010000001.1:28277-61884 GCA_016182485.1 Candidatus Kaiserbacteria bacterium | reverse complement strand
GTAGTGTCAGATACTCGGATTTCCCAGCATATAGCCAATGTTATTTTTCGAGGGATTACTCCCAAGCGTCGCAACAGGTGCAGAATGCACCAACGACTTAGTCCTTGTCACTGAATTTGCCGTAGTCCTGCGCGAGGCAGACCTTCGGGCACCCCCAGCTCCCTTGACTTGACGGGCGAATGTGATAATTGGCATATTTCACGTTTCCACGTAGCATGCGGATTTCCCGCACTACGCGAATCCATTCGTGAACTTCAATCAGGGGGCAAGGGTACGAAGTATCCTTGCCCGAATTGAAGTGGAAAGTTGGACTTGAACCAACGACTTCTGCCCGTAGGGCATCGCTCTTTCGCAGACCAGAAGGTCTGTCAATTAGATTTGCGCGCCAGCCAGTTACGGAACAAGCCTCGCTACTCTAATTTCTGAGCTACTTCCACGAAATTCTAAAGAACATCCCTGATTGAAGTTCACGAACGGTTTTGTCCTTCGGTTCGATTTTCATCAAACTTACTATGACGCAGCTGACTTCTCATGCGCACGAATTGCCATTAGCACATGAGATCTCCCGCGGGTCACGCATACTTCTATTCCACACATCCTATACGGCCTTTTCTTGGCATCTTCCCCATCCTCACCGCCCACTCATGGGTTGATACGGCTTTTGTGTATAGGCTATGTTTTGCTTTCAGATCCTTCAGTTCATGCCTTACGGCGTTGGACCTATCTTTCAGCTACACTCCTCATGACGAATGAGGAGGAGTGGACTTGAACCACTTAGAACTATGCGCTGCCGGGCGCATTTATTTGTGAGTACAAGACTCGAGAACGTATTCACGGCGGTTTGGCTGACCCGCCATTACTAGCGATTCCGGCTTCATGAGGTCGATTGCAGACCTCAATCCGTACTGGGGGCGGTTTTATAAGGATTGGCTCCGCCTTACGGCATTGCGACCCGTTGTACCGCCCATTGTATTATGCGTGCAGCCCAAGGTATCAGAGGGACATGCTGATCTGGCGTCATCCCCACCTTCCTCTCCCGTGAGGGAGCAGTCTCGCCTGGCCATATAGGCAACAGACAACGGGGGTTGCGTTCGTTACCCCACTGAAGGGAACAGTTCCATATTTTTCCTACATTACTATAGGGATCAGACTATACCTTCACCCTGCCCATTTGGATGAGCGAGGGGCTAGCGTGTTAGCTACCGCGTTTCTGTCCGCGATAACTCTGTCTGATAAGCAGACAAGTCGTTACGGGGTTATGGAAGCTTGTACTTCATGAATGGAATAATATGAGGCGCAATAAGCGAGAAAAACATGTCATGAGATTTCTTTCTAATGACCAGTTTTCCGTTCTTGCCCACCACGGTTTCGATACCGTACTGGCGAGCAAGCGCTTCTTGCATATGCTCCCGATATATTCCTCCAAAACTTTCTGCGGAAATGACCGCCTTCTTCCCTGTCCAACAACCATCGTCCATGTACCATACTGCAAGCGACAGTGGCGTAACGTGTAAATCGCGAGGAAAAATCTTTTTCCCGTCGTAAAATAACGTGTGCCACGGTCTGAAGTATTGCCGCAAGAGAAAGAATATTGATTGATACTGTTTTCCCATGCGAAGCACATGCACTATTTCTCTCGGTTTTGCTCCATAGCAAAGCGAGGATAATTCTCGATATTTCCATTCAATATAGTCTCGCTGTTTTACTGAATGTTCGATGCGTATCTTCCCGAGTGGAGAGATATACGCATCACCGAGAATGCATCCGATAAGAATTTCTTTTTGTCTTTCAGTTAATTCAAGAAGGAGTCGCTTCCGCGCGCGAAGTACAATTGGCACTTCCAAACTTCCCACGGTATTGCCCATGCATCAATTATACATTGGACATGGATTCCACCGTTATGAGCTAGATTTTACATGCCGATTACTCGGCGAGGGTCCGAATGTTCAAACCACGAACTGACGACGACCATGCATCACCTGTGCTACACCCTCGAAGGCTTCCCGGTTTTCACCGGGAATGCAGTAGCATTTCTAACCTTGGTAAGGTTCTTCGTTTATCGACGAATTGAGCCGCATAATCCACCGCTTGTGCGAGTCCCCGTCTATTCCTTTGAGTTTTAATCTTGCGATCGTACTACCCAGGCGGCTCGCTTACCGCGTTAGCTTAGTCTCACAGAGGGTCGATACTCCGTAAAACGAGCGAGCAACGTTGAGGGCCAGGACTACCGGGGTATCTAATCCCGTTCGCTACCCTGGCTTTCGTGTTTGAGCGTCAGGAACGCGCCAGTGCACTGCCTTCGCCTTTGGTGTTCCCCATGATATCAACGGATTTCACCCCTCCACCATGAGTTCCGTGCACCTCTCGCGCCCTCGAGCCCTGCCGTTTCGCTCGCGATTCCCAGGTTAAGCCCGGGGATTTAACGAACGACTAACAGGGCCGCCTAGACACCCTTTACGCCCAGTGATTCCGGGTAATGCTTGGGGCCTCTGTATTACCGCTCCTGCTGGCCATTTTGTTTTGGCATGCCATTTCGGGCATGCCCTCATATCGCTATAAGGATCGGACTATATCATCATCCCGACGCGCATATGCGCGGAGGGAGCTCGGCGTGTAGTCTCTGAGGGGTCAAAGTATACTCTATGAATTGGCGGAACTTTATATTCGAAACACGGAAGCATATAGGGAGCAACTGTCTTGGTAAACAGGTCGCGTCCTTCTTTTCCGATGTATAGTTTCGGATACCGTTTCCCGCGGCAGAGTGACAAATAGGTTTTTGCCACTATGCCGAATCTCTCTAACAACAATGCTTGCAGTCGCCGCACTTCCGACTCCGTAAAGGAATCGGTGCTGATGTGGTAGGCGTAATGCGACTTGGCTCGATAATCGAGCCGTCCATCATCCATAAACCACACCGCGAGCGTCAACGGCGAATCGAATATGTCAGCAATATTACTCGGAAGAACTTTCTTTCGATCCACGTAGAACATTTTTCTGATGTTCTCCAGAATCTCGAAAAATCGCGTGCCGAAATACCACTGTCCCGTATCTTTTCGCTGCTGCGGAGGAGTTTTCGTCATATGCGCAAATTGGCTGTAGAGCCAAAAAACATATTCCTTTTTCTCCTCCGATTGCTTCACTTGGAGGCGTGTTCCTCGGTATCCATCATGCTCGAGATGTCCATCTCCAAGCATAAGGCCAATGAGCACATCCGTTTGTTGTTTTGAGAGAGTTCCAATCACTTGCTCTAGTATACTCGACTTCCCTGCTGATTGTCTCTTGGGATCCTTCACGCAAAGCGTTCAGGACGCAGCCCGCAAGAGAGTTCCAGCATATAGCCAAGTTTGCAATCTCGATTACTCGAGATTGCTGCACTGCGGTTTCTAACAGAAGTTACTCCTAACATTATCGTTTACAGAGTTAGGAGCCCCTTATTCATCGGGTACCGTCAATTATTTCGTCCCCGATAAAAGATGTTTACGTACCAAGGCACTTCATCCATCACGCGGCGTCGCTCCGTCAGGCTTTCGCCCATTGCGGAATATTCTCGTCTGCAGCCTCCCGTAGGAGTATGGACCGTGTCGCAGTTCCATCGGTGGGGGTCAGCCTCTCAGCTCCCCTAAGCGTCGTAGCCTTGGTAGGCCGTTACCCTACCAACTAGCTGATACTACGCAGGCCGCTCCCGAAGCGAAAAACTTTAACTGGTTGCTGGCTTCTAGTGACTAGCTGCTGGTTTAAACCAGCAACTAGCAACCAGAGTCCAGAAACCAGTGCTATCGGGAATTACCCAACCTTTCGGCTGGCTATGCCCGACTTCGGGGGACGTACCTACGTGTTACTACCTCGTTTGCCACTCTAGAGGCTGGACGCTAGATGCTAGTTCCTGGTTAAAGGCAGGGATTGTTTGAGTCGAGTAAGTTGTTTACCAACTATTTCATACTCATTTGCCAATTCCCTGCTTCTTTCTAAGCTCACGAGACCAATATTCGCAGCATCTTTAAGATGACCACAGATTTCATCACATGAGCCAAGAGAAATTGAGATATAGCGTTTGAAGTCTAGAGTCGATTTAGCATGTCCTTCTGCGATATTCGCATGAATGGAATTTGCCGCACGAATCATCTGACTTCCTAATTCGCGTTGATCTAGCTGATTCCAATTCCGCACAAGAGCATATACTTTAGGAAATAGCTCTTGAGCTCGTTGGTAAACCTCTAGTTCGCGAAAGCTTGCCATATCTGCATTGTATAACCAGTTACTAGTCTCCAGTGTCCAGCCTCCAGCGTTCGACTTGCATGACTTATCCACGCCGCCAGCATTCACCCTGAGCTAGGATCAAACTCTCATTAAGAATAGGCGGAACAAAAGAATTCACATCTTACGCCCTGCTTCGCTCTTGTGAGCTACGCAGGGCAAGCACTATTGGTGATGTCAAATAACAAGCGTAAGACCATCATGAGCTCTCTCGAGCTCATTTGTCTTAAGCTCTCCCCTGCCTTCATGTATGTCCGATAGGCAGTAAAGACATACTATAGGAGGCCTAAAAGGAAGTCAACCGACAAACCGAGAATTTACGACTTTGGTTCGTTTTTTCACGTCCGTCCCGGACTTGACGGACGTGATACACTTCTGATACACTTCAATTTATATGGCCACCAGCAAAAAACGGATCAATATCAGCGTCTCCAGAGAGCTCGACCACGCCCTTGGAAAGCTCGCGAAGCGCGACCAGGTTCCCCAGGCGACAAAGGCGGAGCACCTGCTCCGCATTGCCCTCGAGATCGAGGAGGATGAGGTACTGGATGCTATTGCCGCAAAGCGCGACACGAGCAGAGCCCGATTCGTCTCTCACGCGGCCGCATGGCGCTGAAATTCGAGATAATCTATAGCGCGGCGGTTATCGAAGAAGATCTGCCGCGCCTCGCGCCGCTCTGGAGAGCGAAGATACAAGCTGCAATCGAAGAGAAGCTTTTTGAATATCCAGATGTGTATGGCAAGCCGCTTCGCCGCTCCCTAAAGGGATACCGCAAACTTCGCGTTGGGGACTATCGAGTCGTTTTCCGCATTGCCGGGTCGAAAGTACTGATACTCGCTATCCTGCATCGCTCAATTGTGTATCGGGAAATGGAGAAACGGTAAAGAAATCCACATTAGTACATATCAAAATTGTCCTATAGGCTCAAAGTGATATGGCCGGATTTTGTGACTTCTGATATTACTGTAACGAGTGCCGGCGCGCCGCAGAACGGCGCGCCGGATGCCTTGAATCAGAAGTCCGGGTCGGTCTTGAATGTGGCCGTCCAGATATGCTCGAGCCGAAAGAGCATTGCGGACTTCAGACGCACCGAACCCGCGTTACGTTCGTAGACGATCTGCTTCGCTCTCGCGTAAGCCATGTCGTCATCATCCTTCTCGATTGGGATGACCTCTTCGCGATCGAACTCGTTCTTGAGTGTGAGCTGGTACCAAGCCATGGCCTCTCCTTTCTCTGCATCTAGTCGAATACTACTTCCGGGTTGGTATACTGTCCATCAATGAAAAAGCCGACCGTCGTTGCGGTATCGGGCGGGTTCGATCCGGTACATATCGGGCATATCCGGATGTTTCAAGAAGCGAAGAAGCTGGGCGATAAGCTATTAGTTGTTTTGAACAACGATCATTGGCTCAGAGATAAAAAGGGGTTCGTATTTATGCCAGAGGCGGAACGGCGGGAGATACTGGAAGCGATCCATTGTGTGGATCAGGTAGTGCTCTCCGATCATACGCCGGGAGACTGCGATCGGAGCGTATGCCGCATGCTCCGGGAACTTAAGCCGCACGTCTTCGCCAACGGCGGCGACCGCAAGCCTGACGGGGACCCGGTGCCGGAAGTTGCCGTATGCGAAGAGCTCGGCATCCGAATGCTATATAACATAGGTGCCGGCGGAAAAGTGCAGTCTTCTTCCTGGCTCACGAACCGCGTCAAGAAATCGGACACGGTAATTCACAAGCGCAAGTTGCGCAAGACTAGGGGGACAGTATGATACATGAAGCCGTCATGCCTTGCTGGATATGAATTCTGACGCGCGCCTGCCTGCGCAGGCCGGGAAACGCGTGATTGTATCCGTCGGAGGCTCACTCATCGTGCCCGATGCGATCGATACCGAATTCCTCTCCAACTTCAAGGCGCTAGTTTTAGATAAAGTACAGGAGGGATATTCATTTTCTATCATCGCCGGCGGTGGGAAAGTCTGCCGGAGATATCAAGAAGCAGCGGACAAAGTCACTCCTCTCTCCCGTCAGGATCTCGATTGGCTTGGCATTCATGTCACCCGTTTAAATGCGCATCTCCTGCGTGCAATATTCGTAGAAGAAGCCTATCCGCACGTCATAAAAAACCCTACGGCAGACATTGAAACGGATAAGCCGATAATCATCGCCGCCGGTTGGCAGCCAGGTTGTTCAACTGATTACGACGCAGTGCTCATGGCCAAGAACCTTGGGGCAATGCATCTCGTTAATCTCTCGAATATCGATTACGTGTACGATTCCGACCCAAAAAAGAACCCGAACGCCAAAAAGATAGAGAAAATCACCTGGGCGGAATTCCGAAAAATAATCCCGGAAGAATGGGATCCCGGCCTCTCATCGCCTTTTGATCCAATAGCCGCGAAAGAAGCCGAGACCCTCGGCCTTGAGGTCGCCATTATCAACGGCATGAAACTCGGCGAGTTCGCCAATTATCTCGCCGGCAAGCCTTTCATCGGTACGGTTATTTCCTGACGAAGCCGGTAGGAAATGTATTTCCTACCGGGCAAACCAGCGGGAGAGCGGGATGAGGAGCGGGGCGGCTAGCAGGATGGAGGAATAGGTGCCGGCAATAACGCCGACGAGCATCACCAGCGCGAAATTGCGCGTGGCGGCCGCGCCGAATATAACGAGCGCGAGAAGGGCGAGGGCGGTCGTAAGCGAGGTATTGATAGAGCGGGTCATCGTCTCGCTTATCGACTTCCCCACCGTTTCCGCAAATGCCTCCTTGCTTCCGACACGCTCGTTACGCGCGAGATGTTCGCGGACCCGGTCGAAGATGACTATGGTGTCATTTACCGAATAGCCGAGCAGCGCGAGAAGCGCGGTGACGAAGAGCGCGTCTACTTCGGCGCCTGTAAAGTACGCGAGCACGGCAAAGAATCCGGCGGGGATAATTAAATCGTGGACTAAGATAGCGACAACCGTGAGGCCATAGCACCAAGAAGGCACCGGCCGCGAGACCTTCCTGAATGCGAAGGCAATGTAGAGAGTCGTCGCGAGCACGACTGCTAATAGCGCCCAGAGCGCCTTATTCGCGAATTGGGTGCCGAGCGCCGGACCGACCGATGTGTACGAGAGTTCTTGGAAGTCAGACTTCCCTGCGGAAGTCTGACTTCCGGAAAGTGCAGTGAGGACGGCATCGTGCTCGGCAGGGGTCAGCGTACGAGACCGTATCGAGACAGTGTCGGCACCTACTTCCCGGACGGACGCGCCTCCGATCGAAGCGGAAGAGACTTGTTCGATAATAGTAGCCAGGGGCGGCCGTCCTTCCGAATACCGTATTTGCATGAGCGAGCCGCCGGTAAAATCGATCGCGCGCGGCAGACCGAAGAAAAGGATCGCAGCTACCGCAACCGCGAGGATAAGGCCGGTAAGCCAGAAATAGATCGTGCGGTGCGTGGCGATATTCATAATGCTGGACGGCTAGAGACTCGAGGCTGGTTGCTGGAACTGAAACCAGAACCCAGTAGGAATTTCCATGAACCAGTCTCTAGTTCTGGCACGAGGGCGAGCAGGAAGAGACGCGAAAGGGATACGGCAGAAATAAAGGAAGCGAGGACGCCCAGCACGAAAACGAGCGCGAATCCCTGCACGATGGAGGTTCCGAGCCAGAAGAGGATCGCGCCCGAGATGATCATTGTGAGGTGCCCGTCCCGTATCGCGGTCCAAGCCCGCGCGAAGCCGATATGAACGGCTTCGCGCGGGCTTTTGCCTTCACGCAGCTCTTCTTTCGTGCGCTCGAAGATGAGCACGTTCGCGTCGACCGCCATGCCTAGCGATATGATAAGTCCGGCAATGCCCGAGGCGGTAAGCGTGACGGGGATGATTTTGATAACGGCAAGCATGAAAATAAGATATTCAGCGAGCGCGAGCGCCGCCACGACACCCGGGAGCCGGTACCATGCGAGCATAAAGAGCGCGACAACTATGAAGCCTATGATTCCCGCGACAACGCCTGCGTTGATAGCGGCCGCGCCCAAGGTCGGGCCGACGGCGGAACTGCTCTCGAGCGTGATCGGTACCGGCAGCGCGCCGAAATTTAAATTGCGGACGAGTTCGCGCGCTTCCGAAGCGGTGAAGCGGCCGGTGATGGTTGCCTGCCCGCCGGGAATGGCTTCTTGGATCACCGGAGCGGAGATCGGCTGTCCATCAAGAAAGATGGCGAGCTGTTGTCCGATATTTTCGCTCGTGATTTTTTCAAATAGCTTGGCGCCCTCGCTATTAAAATTCAGAAGTACTTGCGGAGTCGCGAGACCCGCCGTCGCGCCCGAACCGAATTGGAGGGATGCGTTCGAAAGATACCGCCCGGTCAATCCGGTCGAAACATAGTTCGGAGACGTGGTAGCCTGCCCTGAGCCTGTCGAAGTGGCGACTAGGCGAAAGTCCAGAGTCGGCGTCTCGCCGAGAGCCGCGATGGCGGCATTAATATCGGTAACTCCCGGCAAATCTACGATAAGCCGGTCTTCGGAAATGCCGGATAGCGAGCTTGCCTCTTCAGTCTGCACGAGCGGTTCGGCCACGCCGAAAAGATTGACACGCCTCTCAATAACGCCCTGGAGCGCTTCGAGCGCGCCACTGCGTTCCGAAGCGGGTGTCTCCGACATGTCGGCTTTGTAGACGAGCTCGGTGCCGCCAGCGAGGTCGAGGCCGAGCTTGAAGCGATAACGGCTCTCGGGATTCGCCTGCGTCGACCAGACAAAATACGCAAGCAGGCCCCCGATTACGAGGGCCGTAGCCGCCAGCACCCGATACCGCGTCATGAGGAGAGTATAAAAGAAATCGCTTTAAAGCGAAAGGGCGCTGGTTCCTGTCGGAACAAGCGCCCAGAGACGAACCTCGGAAGCTACTTGCGGCGACCGGCGAACCAGCCGGAGCTGTACACGCAGCCCTCGCGCTGGAGGTAGACCAGCACATGCCGCGCGCCACTGAGCGGGCGACCGAACTTGGCGTAGCACCAACGGCCGTTGGCGTCCTGCCAGTGTGTGGCGTTCGGGTGCCCGTCCGCGAAAAGCGGGTAGGCCTCGTTCACCGCCGCGAGCGAGAACGGGTCGACGGGCGCGAGACCGCGCCGCACGTACTCCTTCTCGAGCTCGATGTCATTGACCCAGTGATCGAGCTCGAAGAAGCAGACCTCGACCTCGCGGCCACCGCCGCGGGGCATCTCGGTGACCACGACGTCGTCGACGTACTGCTCACGGCCGGTTGCGGCGAGAGCCTCCTGCGACGACCGACTGTGGTCCACCTTCACGCGGGTGACGATTGAGTCGTTGATTGTCTGCGGATTAGACTCAGTCATTGGAACCTCCTTCAAATCGGAATGACCTAGACGGGCAATCCCGCCGTTATTAGCCAAGTGTATGATACTACATACTATGCCAATTCGTCAAGGGCCGTGCGGACTTGGCGCTCAGTGAGAGCAGTAACATTTTCAAAGAGGCAGGCGACGGCGATGGGGCCGACGCCGCCCGGGACGGGAGTGAAGAGGGCGCACTTCGCCGCACATGCGGGGTCGGCATCCCCGACTATGGCGCCTCCGGATTCAGAGGTGCCTGCGTCGATCAAGACGACGCCGATTTTCAGCATTTCCGGTTTGATGAGATGCGGCGCGCCGGCGCCCGAAACGATGATGTCGGCCTCTTTGAGTATCTCCGGAAAATTGCCGGCCTCGCGGGTTATAACTGCCACTTCTGCGCCCTGCTGCCTGAACCATATTGCGACCGGCGCGCCGACTAAAAAGCCCCTGCCGATGACAACCACTTTCCTCCCTTTCGGCTCGATGCCGTGCTTCAAGAAAATCGCGCGCACCGCGCCAACCACCGGCGGCAATAATGATGGACTTCGTAAGTCCATCATTTCGAATGCGGCGCGGGCAGAGGAGGAGAGAACGTCGGCGTCTTTTCCAATCGGGATGACATCGCAGAGAGCTTTCGCATCCATCTCCGCCGACAATGGAAGCTGGAGAATGACGGCATCCGCCTCTCGGGACATATCAACGATATCGGACGGTCGTACACTTTCTTTGATATGCCGAATTTTCAGTTCGCAGCCCGCGTCCGCCGCGCGTTTTGCCTTAATCGCGAGGTATGACTTCGTCGCGGGAGTTTCATCCGCCACGAGCGCCAGCACGCGCGGCGGACGCGGCAACTTTTCTGCTCTCGTTTTCGTTCTCGCGAGAATTGCTTTGGCCAATGCGCGTCCGTCCACGATCATCCCGTTAGAGATAGGAAGCGCTTCAAACGGTTCCTAAGATAGCGCTTACCCATACCAGATTTAAGGAAAAGTTCTCTCGCTCGTGCATCATTTTCGTGTTGAGACATTTCATAATATATCAGCTCGAATGGTCCGCGTCCCTTTGTCGATCTTGTGAGACCATCCTGATGCTGCTTGAAGCGCTTCCGTAAATCATGCGTAAAACCAGTGTACCATCGATTGTCCTTATAACTTCGCAACACATAGACGTAGAAACTTTTGTAATCTCTAACGGGAATCATGCGCCTGAAAGAGTTAGAAGCGTACGAATGGTTTTCGCCGCGATAGCAAGATCGAGCCCAAAGGAACGGTGTTTCAGATAATAGAGGTCGAACGGGAGCTTGCGCCGCGTGCGCGGAATATCGGCAGGCCCATGAGGCGCGTCATAGTCATGGATCTGCGCCCATCCCGAGAGCCCCGGCGAGATGAGATGACGCATACGGTAGAGCGGGATCTCCCGTTCGTACACTTCGGCGAGCTTCGGTATCTCCGGACGCGGGCCGATAAAAGAAATATCCCCCGCGAGCACGTTCCAAAGCTGCGGCAACTCATCGACCCGAGTCTTACGCAGTAGGCGCCCCAGCGCCGTAACGCGATTCTTCTTATGCAGCTCCGGATCACCATGGTCGTAGAAGAGCATCGACCGCAATTTTATGAGATGAAAGATTCGCCCTCCACTCCCGATGCGCTCATTGCGAATAAAAGGCTGGCCGCCGTTCACGGAGAGCAAGAGCGCGGCGAGCCCGATGAACGGAAGCGCAATGAGCGAGAGGACGAGCGCGAGCACAATGTCGAACAAGCGCTTCAGCACGTCATAGACGGCCCGACGACGCGGCAGGGATTCGAGCAATTCTCCGGCATTGAAGTGCTCGAGCGGCACGCGATCGAATATCTCTTCATAGAGCGCCGCGAATTCCAGGAACACTGCTCCTTCGGCAGCAAGATTGTAAAGTTGGGAAAGATCCCGGGCCACGATAGGGTCCGAGAGATCCACGACGATGACGCGGGTGCCGTGCCCAAGGGCCGAGGAAATCGCGGCCGCGATGTCTCCGCGGCCGAGGCCGGCCGTTTCGAGGTGCCGCACGAAATTGATCAGATACCGGGGGTTCTCGCGCACCTCTTCATAGAGCTCGGATATGGCCGCGCCGCTGCCGATCAAGAGCGCGGATTCACGCTTCTCCTTCCCTAATTCCCGTTTCATTTGGTAGAAACGCCAGGCGCTTTCGGCAACGACCGACACGACGAGATACAAGACGAGGATCGTTTTCGGTTCGATCGAAAGAGGCAGTACGAAGAACAGGATGGCTGTGATCGCTACAGTCGCGGCCTGCGCGCCGAGGATGCGTATGCCCATGACGCTCCGGATCGGCCGTGTCTGCTTCTCGTACAGACCGGCGATATAAAATACGACAAGCGAGAGGACGAACATCGGCAGAAACGGTATGATATTCGTCTCAAAGTAACTCAAGGAGGGGAACGCGAGGTTACGGAGAAAGAGCGCGACCCACAGAGACGCTACCAGGATGATAAAATCGCCTATAAGAAGAATCGCCGTCTCGCGGCGGTCGAAGGCCATACCCCGTATGATTACTTAACGCGATAACGCATGGTTGATAAAAGTACCCCGTACAGCGCGTGGCAACAGCTCACTGGAAATGCGCGATTGGTAAGAGTAATCATACGGGGCATAGTCGGATATTATAACGGAAAAAAATATTGTACAGTTACGCCATGGACGATTTGCAAGGGCGGCGGGTGCTGTTCGTCATAACCAAATCCAACTGGGGCGGCGCTCAGGCATATGTCCACACGCTCGCTACGCGCTTCGCCCAAGCCGGGGCGGACGTGGCAGTCGCCTCCGGAGGCACCGGTGAGGCCGGCGCTGATTCCGGTTTGCTCGTTCAGAAACTCGCGGAAGCGGGTATCCGCACCATTTTTGTACGCAATTTCATGCGCGACATCTCCTATATACAAGAATGGAAAGCGCTGGGAGAGCTGACCAGGATTTTCAAGCGCGAGCGACCGGACGTCGTCCATCTCAATAGTTCGAAAGCTGGCGGCATTGGCGCGCTCGCGGCTCGGCTCGCCGGGGTATCCCGGATCGTTTTCACTGCGCACGGACTCCCCTTTGACGAAGACGTGAATCTCGCGAGTCGCATTTTCCGCTGGCTAAGCACGTGGGCGACATTCCTCCTCGCGCATCGAGTTATAGTCATTTCGCAAGCTAATTATCGCCGCGCGCGCCGCTTCCCTTTTTGCGCGCGCAAGCCGCGGCTTGTATACAACGGCGTTGCGGAAGAACCTCTCGCGCCGAGAGAAATGGCGCGCGCCGCGCTCATGCCGGAAGCGGACATGAGCGTTCCGTGGATCGGGACGATCTCAGAGCTGACCAGGAACAAAGGGCTTGGATATTTGATAGACGCCGCGAAGCTTCTTGACGAGCGAGGATGCGCTTTTGAACTGGGAGTCATCGGTACTGGCGAAGAGTACGGACCCCTGACAAGACAAATCGAGAAATATGGACTTCAAAAGAAAGTCCGCCTTCTCGGATTCATCGCCGATGCCGCACGCTACCTTTCCGCCTTCGACATATTTACGCTTACCTCGGTAAAAGAAGGCCATCCCTATGTACTTCTCGAAGCCGCTCGCGCCCGCTGTGCGATAGTGGCAAGCCGAATTTCCGGCATTATGGATATTGTCGACAACACAGCTGGTTTTCTTGTGGCGCCCAAAGATTCTGAAGCGATAGCCAGCGCACTCGAGACGCTGCTCACGGACTCTAGACGTAGGCAGGAGCTTGGCGCGAATCTCAGCGCGCGCGTCGCCAAGAACTTCTCTATCGAACGCATGCTCGCTGAAACGGCCACTGCGTACCTGCCTGCCGGCAAACAGGCCGCTTAGCCGCCCAGATACTCGTTGGCAGTTATGTCCCGGGAGGCCGCTCGGCCGCCGCGAGCCAGAGATGTGATAATGCCGAGCGCCGCGAATTCTAGCACTAGATGCGAGCCGCCCGAACTCATGAATGGGATGGTCGTACCAGTCACGGGCAGCAAGCCGAGGCTGATGCCGACATGCATGCCGATATGAGTAGCGAAAAGGATGCAGACCCCGAGCGTGAAGAACGAATCAAAATTAGTCGCCGCGGCTCGCGCGATCTGTACCAACCGCGCGAGAAGAAGCCCGTACATCGAGAGCAAGAGCATGACCCCGACAAAGCCCCATTCTTCGGCGAAGGCGGCGAAGATGAAATCGGTCTGGTACTCGGGCAGGAACCTCAATTTCGATTGAGTGCCGTAGCCGACCCCCTTGCCGAAGAGTTCCCCGGAGCCGACAGCTATCTTGGCTTGGTACGCGTTGTAGCCGGCTCCGCGGATGTCGGCCGCCGGATTCACGAAGGAAATTATGCGCGTCCGTTGATAGGGCTTCAGTCCCAAGGTCCAGAGCGCCGAGGCGAACACAAGCCCAACGAGCCCCAAGACGAGTAGGTGTTTCTTCGAAATGCCGGAAACGAGCATCATACCGAGCCATACCGTGCCGAAAATGATGGCATTGCCCATATCCGGCTCGACGAGGATAAGGACCAGGAGTGCCAGCGCATAGGCCCCCGAGATGAGAATATGACGGTAATCGCCGATCTCGACATGGCGCCGGGAAAGATACTTCGCGAGAAGGACGATAAGGGCGAGTTTCGCCAGATCCGCCGGCTGGAATGAGACCGGACCGAGCGAGAACCACGCCCGGGCGCCGAGCACCGGATCCGCCACGAGGAGCAGAAGCCCGAGGAGGACGAAGGCCGCCGCGTAAAGGGCCAAGACGACCGGCGTGCGGCGGATAAATTGCATATTAAGCGCCGAGCACGCCAGGTAGACGGCGGAAGCGATAGTAAGCCAAAGAAGTTGACGCGGGGCGAGCGAAGCGCCTTGGCCGAAGGTGCTCATGGTCAGGATCCCGAGAAGCGAGAGCGAGAGCGCGGGCAGAAAAAGCGTCCAGTCGAAATAAATTCTCGAGCGGACGTACGCTGACATATTTACGGGAGAGAAATGACGGGCACGACCTCTATCGAAGTAGGCGGGCTCTGGAACTTGGCATTCCAGGTAAATATGGCGCTCGCTTCGCCCTGCGGAGGGATGTTCGTGATTACAGTCTTCGAAGCGGCTATAACTGCGCCGGTCGCGTTGTGCACAATGGCTATGACCTCGACATCCCGCAAGGCGCGCGCGCTCGGATTGGCCAGGAGCGCCTGCACGCGCGGGGCTTCTTCAGTTCCGCCGAGCGAAATGTTCGAGATTCGCGGGATAATGCGCGGATCCTTCGCGAGCGGGAACCACTGCGGCACCGAAGGATCTATCTCGAGGAACGCTTTCTCTACCGTCTGCTTCCCCGACTCGATACCGAGCACGTAGACCGGCACGGTCGCTCCGGGAGGCAGGTCCAATGAGCCGGTTACCCGTTGTATGAGCGTAAGTCCGCGTCCGTAAAGCGTGACCGTATACGGTACGCCGAGCGCGGCCGCGACCGTATTTTTATTGGCGACCGAGGCAATGACGTCGGTGCGGCCTCCGAAGTTCTGGATCGCTTTGGTATATAGAACCGTTGGCGGCTGGACTTGCGATTGGCAGAGATATTGACACGGCCCGCCGCAGTCGACGCCCGCTTCTCCCTGATTCGCCTTGCCGTCCGTGCAGGTGGGAGTTTCGTAAAAAATCGCGAACGAGAGCGTGAAAAGAAACGCGCCCGCCACCGATCCGACGATCAGCAGAATAATGAATCGCCTCCGTGCCGCCCAGGACATGCGGATAGTATATCAGTTACTACGCTGGACGAATTTAAATGAGCGAAGGGCAGCTTTAAAATCCTCTTCAAATTCTTGTTGCTTTTTGGCATCGCCCCAAACGTCTTTCCCGAAAGAAAAAATTATCCATTCGTCCCTTCTATAATCCGGAATCAGGTAGTAATCAACACCGCTTCCAGCATCGGCTATCTGCATAAGATACGTTGGGAAAGCATAATCGGGCAACGAGCTAATCTCATCTGTTGTTGTTGATGCTTTATTATGACATGTAAAGGTCTCTCTCTTGTCGAAAGTACAGAGATAGTAGATGCCATCAAAAATATACTTAATGATCGGTTTGGTATCGACTTTAACAGTGAACTCTCCCCGATCTTCAGTTGCCGCGTGGTTCTGAACAAATGCTAATCCTCTACGGCTCGTTATAGAAGAAGAGGCGTTAATGGAGTAGCCGTCAGGGACGGTAAATGAGAAGCCATATTCCTCATTCCGATACGCTTTCCAGCCTGCTGTTGGGGGATACATTATTTTTACGCTTGCAACGAGCAAACGAAAATCGGTTTCGGTAAGCAATTGCTCCTGATTATTGATCCGTAGACTATTTTGACCTATGGGAAACCAAGCATATTCGCCCTCTCTCATTCCACCGTAGCGATATACAGTGCCTGATGTTTCCTCAAAAATTGCCTGCGAAATACACAACGAAATCCCTCGGTAGCCGAGCTTGTTTGAGTATGTTCCCTGGATTCTCGCCGAAATAAGACCGCCGAACAAACAATTACTAAGTAATCCTCCTTCTAAATCGTCCGGGTTGTCTCTGACTATTTCCATAAGATAACTTTCTCCACTGTAGGCAACGGTGGGAGGATATTTGAATTCGAACCCATACTGCTCATTTCGATAAGTCTGCCAATCTGCTATTTGAGAGGTCGCCTGTTCGTTTGCGAAGAAATTCTTAATCGCATCCAATTGCGGGCTCGCATTTTGACTGGTCCAAACGTATGCCCCGCCGCCGAGGAGAAGAACGGCGAGAATAATGAGGACAACGGGCGCTATGAAGCCTCTGGAGTAGTTCATGAATAAAGCATAGCACTGGTCCGCCGAGGGAGACTATAGTCATCAAAAAACCCGGACCGAGGTCAGGGTGGGAGGGTGCCATATTGCGCAGGCACCCTCCCCAAGAGCGATCAGTGGGCCGCGGCCGCGGAATGCTCGTGGATGACGAGCTTATTCATGGGGCCGCCGAAGTACTCCGATTCGAAGGAGATCCTCGGCGGCAGGCCCCATTCCGCAGCAAGCTGCTCGACGAGTTTCCCCGGAAGTTCAGCGAGAACGCACTTGTCGTCGTGCCAACCGAGATGCCCCCACGCACCGAACTTGCGCACCCAGAAGCCGTCCAGGCGCTTCTCGACGTGGAATGCATGGAAGTACGCTTGGTCCTTCGCAAACGTGTCGTACCCTCCGCGACGGCCATGCGCATCGAGCAGCTTCTCTCGGCATGCGGGACACACGCGATAAAAACGGAAGAAGTTCCGGAAACCGTATGTGTGATACGCGCCGTCGTACGTCTCACGGCCTTCGGTCAGCACGAAGTCTGCCTCGGCTGAATAGATCATGCAGAAGCAGCGCGTACAGTAGGTCAGGCCGCGCTTTCGCATCTCCTGCTCGACCAGCTCGACGCGCCTCGCCCCGTACCGCTTCACCGCTTCTCCTCGCGCCTCGTGTTCCGCGCGAAGGCGGCCCTCCAGGTCCTCGATGTTCTGCGTCGCCCTCTCGGCCGCTTGCCGCAGAGCCCACAGATCCGCGACCTTCACTTCGAACATCTCATCCTGCGTCATAAAGATCCATCCTTTCGGTGAAATTTGCTACAACGTCCGAAAATAACCTAACAATATATTGTTACAAAAGCAAACCGCCGCTTCGGGCTCGCGGAAATTTTCAGCAGAAAATTATCCGTGAGTGGCCCTTCAGTGCTTGGTGTTGGCGCCTGCCTACTCTCCCCATCTGTAACGATGAGTATCATCGGCTCAAGAGGGCTGAAGGCGAGTATGCGCAGCCTTCAGGGCCGCAGGCTGACGAGCCGAGGCGGGGTCGCGCAAAATCTCAGCAGAGATTTATGCGTGACTGACTGCCGTGTCCTAAGCACTAAAATGAATCGAACCCCTTGTTCTGGCGGCTAGCTACTCTCCCCATCTGTAACGATGAGTATCATCGCCGCAAGGAGGCTTAACTGCCGTGTTCGGAATGAGAACGGGTGTGACCCTCCCGCTAAACCACCAGAACAAGGGATTCGATGCTAATGATATCAGAATGAGAACGGGTATGCCACGCATCATCCCGTGCTCGGGATGTGCGCGGCCCCGCCTCGCGCCGTCGCGCTCCGGCCTTCCGGCGCTGCGCTCGCTCGCGCCTCACCCCTCCGACAAGGCACCAACACCAAGCACTCAAGTGCTTGGCGACATTCGAATATGCCCTTCGCCGTTTCGGCTCAGGACTCGTCCTGCTTTCGCAGGCGAGCAAAGGTAAATTGTGCCCTTCGACTTTGCAGAGGGCAAGCTGTAATGATTGTGCTACACAGAGTTCCGCACGAGAGACTGGGCATATTAGTACTCCTTGGCTGCGCGCCTTACGGCGCTTCCACCTAGAGCCTATCAACCTAGTCATCTCCTAGGAGCCTCATAACGATTCCTAATCTTGGAGCATGCTTCCCGCTTATATGCTTTCAGCGGTTATCACGACCCGACATAGCTACCCAGCGGTGCCCTTGGCAGGACAGCTGGCAGACCAGAGGTCAGTTCATCCCGGTCCTCTCGTCGATACTTCCCCTGTTTCCAGGAGCTCAGACTATATCTTCATCCTTCCCAGTAGTAAGGGTTAGGACGGCGGCATCTTACCCATAGGAGCTGTCGTTCTCTAAATGAACGATTCCTCAACCTATGAGTCCGCGCATATTTCAGCGCAAGTCGTTACGGGGTCAAACCAAGTATATTATGCAGTTCTTCTCTCGTTTTTCTGCGTTTGCTCACATAGTTTTCGTTCTGAATGAGCAGGAGCAAATCAACGATTTTTCGCATATCTCTCGAATTCAACGTGCGGAGCGTTTGCTTCTCCAGCATTTTGCATGCCCGGATAAGCAGTAACGCCTGTTTCTTTTTGAAACGGACATGCATCAGAAGCGCTTCCAAGGTTCTTCGCACCTGCGAAAAACCATTGATCCGCAATTCTGTCATGCCATCGTTTCGCCTTGAAACGTAGCCGCATTGAATTCGTTCTCGAATCCATGTGAGCGGCGCTTCATGGCGACTGTCTTGGTAAAGACAAATCGTTGCCATGAAGCGCGCGCCGCGCGTAGAATCACTGCGCTTCTTTAGTTGGAGCATGAGACTTCCGTCTCCGTCCAAGAAGCCCGCGATATACGCGAGATCCGCATTGGTAATACTTGATCGACTTCCCACGGTATTATCATAGCGTCAGTCTGGTCCTCAAGCGAGTTAGATATCCACTGGACCGTCGGATATCGAACTCTAAGACCAGGTGAGCCGTAGACTTCACCGTTATAAGCCGCATTGTCATCAGAGATCTCTCTCTGAAGTAGCAATTCTTTACTAGGGACGACCCTCCTCAAGAATCAACGCCTGTAGTAGATAGGAGACCAACCTGTCTCACGCAATTGTTGCAACTAGGCACTAGGCACTAGGCTTTAGGCGCTAGGCTCTAGCTACGCCGCCATTACTGGCGGGATCGGACTGTAACTTTATCCGTTCTGGATATTCAACATTCAGTCTCTACGGGTGAGCCAGTATGATATATCATACTACCCTTCCCTCGGAATTATCCGCGTGGGATTTTTCCGATATCAGTCAGTTTGATACATATGCATTCCTGCATATGACCGCCGTGTCATGGTTGCCTCGCCCGCCATAGCTTTATGCGACGGCGGGGCTCTATCTTATTCTCATTAGACGAAAAAACTTCACTTAGATTCACATAACCTCTCGAAGCGGGTTCAGACGGTCCAAGAGACTAGGCAGTTAGGCACTAGGCTTTAGGCTCTAGCAATTCATGCTAGCGCCTAGCGCCTAATGGCTAGTGCCTGCTCTCCTGAACGGTCTGAACCCAGCTCGCGTACCTTTTTAATTGGCGAACAGCCAAACGCTTGGGACCTCATTTCTTTGTTATCTCGCGTTCCCGCGAGTATCAGACTATTCCATCATCATGGTCGTAATGTCACCATTACAACTTTAGATGCAAGCCGTGTGATACCACCGTAAAGGTGCATATCTCATGCAATTCTCCAGGAATTGCAATCAGTCGTTAGGGGAGATGTGCTCTTGGATCTTTGCCGTAAAATTCTTACGCCGGTTTTTAGACCGAACGTTGAATTTCGATAAAGTATCTGCTAGACGTGCAATTTGGATTAGATTTTTGCTTGATTCTATCTTTTGATCAAGAATCAACATTGCGATCTTTGCCTGCCTGCGCTTCGCGCGCAGAAATGGCATAGTTATATGCAACACGGCTCGTGCGTGCTGTTGATCGCGTATAAGCAAATCGAATGTCTGGGCAATAGTGCCCGGACGATTTGCGCGTACCGCGCCAACTGCAAGCTTTCGCCGCATCCAATCCAGAACTTCACGATCGTGTTGCGTTATTTTAACGACAACACGAACGCGAAACCCATACCGCTTCAATGGATGTCTTTCAATGCACGCCATAATGGCGCCATCAGCATCCATGAATCCGGCAATATATGCTCGTTCAACTTCAGAGCACCTCTTTCCCACGGTGTTAGCTCTCATGCACCAAGTCTATCACTTGGGACCTCCGAAACTGAGGCCTCTACTGCATAAGTCAGCCTTCGCCGTTTTGAACTTGTTTGTTACCCTACCGTTTCCGATAGGGAGAGAAGGTATGTTTTCTCCAGCCCCGCGCTAAGGTGAGCCGACATCGAGGTGCCGAACTCCGCCGTCGCTATGGACGCTTGGGCGGAACTAGCCTGTTATCCCCAGGGTAACTTATATCCGTTAATCTCTGGCCGCATCTAAGGCGTACCATCGGTTCACTAGACTCTGCTTTCGCATCTGCTCGACAAGTATGTCTCGCAGTTAAGCTGGCTTGTGCTCTTACACTATCGCCACGGTTTCCATTCGCGGCTAGCCAACCTTAATAGACTCCTCCGTTACTTTTTAGGCATTATGTTCTCCATTTTGTAAGCAAGCACTGGCACTTCGTTTAGAATCGGCCGGACAAATCGTTCGACAATGAGTGAACTTGCGTGCGGCAGATACAATCGAAATGAATCATTGCGCTGCTTATGCAGTGCACTTTCGACACCAAAGTGCCGGAGCGCATCCTGCATTAATTCAAGATCCTTGCGGATATACCCGAGCGAATGAATCACGAGCGAGCGGTGCCTAGATGATTTTGAAGAACCATCGTCAAGGAACCATACCGCCAGTGAAAGCGGACTCATCAATTTCTTAACGAGAGGCGGGATGCGTTTCTTTCCATTCTGATAGAATTGCGCGCCATAGAATCGGAATGCCGCATGGCTTACCGTAGTAAATCCATACACCGTCTTCATTCCCTTGCGCTTTTCATACCGGCCAGAAATGGTCCATTCTTGAAACTCTTTCGCGAGCCATTCGAGATACTCGCGCTGAGCGACGCAGTGTTCGACCTTCAATCGATACGTGCGCCCGCCGTTTTGTGTTTCAAGATGCCCGTCGCCCAATAGAAGTCCTACGATGAGCTCCCGTTGTCGTTTGGATAACACCAGATCTTTTTTCTTTTCACGAATTTCTTTCGTGTTCATGGATGTGTACTTATACTTGTACACCTTCGTGTCGCCACGAAGATCGGACTATACAATCATCCTTTCGGATGGTCGGTTGTAGTCTCTGAGGGCTCTCTCACGAGGTCCCTGCTGATTGTCCGCACCCCAAGATTTTTACCATCCGCGTATAGCGGACCGGTACTCGGAGATACTCGGATGTTCCAGCATATTGCCGACTGCCTCCACGACCTGTTGCCAAGTCGGGACCCCCTCATTTGTTTGTTTCGAGACTTTATGAGGTCTCATGAGGCGCCATGGCTTCGACCAACGAATCTGCATTCATTGGCCGAAGGATAGCGCCCCACTAAAACTACCCGCCACGCACGGTCCCCCGGCGGATCCCGCCGGGGTTAGACACTGCAAAATTCAAGATGGCTATTTCACTGACGAGTCCACACAGCCCGAAAGCCATGCTTCAACCTCTCACCACTATGCTACGCATGAATTCCGCAGGGCCAATACGAAGCTGTAGTAAAGCTCCTGGGGTCTTTTCGTCTAACTACAGGTATCCGGCATCTTCACCGGAAGTGCATTTTCACCGAGCGAGTCCTCGAGACAGTTTCCCAGTCATTACACCATTCGTGCACGTCGGAACTTACCCGACAAGGAATTACGCTTTTCGCTCCTTTTAGGCGAAGGACTCTATCTTGCTCCGAATTCTCGGAGTATGGCGTTTAGTCTCTGAGGGAACTCATGAACTTCAATGTGGGGCCAACCATATTCGCGGTTGGCCCAAAGGGTGTGAACTGCATCGGAGTCACTTTCGCCCGGTAGGGGCCTTGCGACTCCGTGTCTTCGCTTCGATGAGCCAGCTCCGGCGATTGCCAGGATACAGCTCCCCGAAGGTTCGCGTCTTCAGATCTCGACCGGCATTCGCGGAATAGATTTCCATCTGTCTATCGTAGAGGCGTTCCGCGAACGAGGCGATACTCTCGCCACGCCTGCGCCTCATTCGTGACAGAGCATTCTTCACGTCTTTGACTGCGCGGATCGTTTCGTTCATCTATCACTCCTTTCCCTTAATTCGCACATTGAAGTTCACGAGTCTTCCCTGCTGATTACGCATTCGCGCTTCCCAGCATATAGCCATATGGACTAATCCGCGCATTACTGCGCGGCAAGGCAGCGTGTGTTGTTTACCCTACAATCGTCCCAGTCCTTCGCGGCGCGACCGAAGTCGCGCCGCGAACCTTAGGACGATTATAGTTATCGCCGACATTCACCGGGGCTTACATAGTCCAGCATGCGCATCGCGCCAAGCGCGATGCGAAATTTAAATATTTAAACATTTAAATCTCGCATCACACGCAGTGTGATGCGCACACCCACCATGGTTGACCTTCCGGCATTGGTCAGGTGTCACCCCCTATACTTCCTCTTACGAGTTTGCAGGGAGCTGTGTTTTTGGTAAACAGTTGCCAGGAAAACTTTAACTGCGGCCTCCGCACCACTTTAGCCCTCAAACGTCGGGGCTAAAGAACTGCGATGAAACGTTAACAGAAGATGACGCGTCCGCCCCTCTTGCGATTGCGGATCACGACCTTGAACCCTCTGTGCGTTTTGAGCTGGACGTCTCCGTCTTCGCACAAACGCACGTACTCCAGATTGACCCCCAGCTTCTCGAGGAAAGCCTTTATGGCTTCACCCGCTTCAGCGTTAGTCATCCGTCGCTCATTTACACCTTCCTGAACTTTCATCGTCGCACCCCCTGTCTTTGTGGTTTGAGGACAAAGTGGTGCGGAGGCAGGCCTTATCGCTAACTTACGGCCGCTTTTTTGCCGAGTTCCTTGAGGACATCTTACTCGTTCGTCTTGGTCTTCTCGACCTGACCACCTGTGTCGGTGTGCGGTACGGTCGTCTTGAGAGTTAATGCGTAGAAGTTTTTCTCGGAACCGCGCTCTCTGCCCTCTCTCCCCCCGTAGGAGGAAATTGCGCCGGTACTCGGGCAACTGATTTAACAGTGCGCGCCGGATTTGCCTAGCGCGCGCCCTCATACCGCCAACCGGAATCCAATAACCGGCGGCAGATACAGCAGTTCGTCACTCCTTCGCCCCTCAAAACGGTCACGGAATATTGACCGTGTGTCCATCGGGTGCGGCTCTCGCCATCCCCTTAGGCCCGACTAACCCTCAGTTGATCACCATAGCTGAGGAAACCTTGGTCTTTCGACGTGCGGGGTTCTCACCCGCATTGTGGTTACTTGTACCGGCATTCTTACTTCCGTACGCTCCACGACGGGTTACCCCTTACGCTTCAGCGCGAACGGAACACTCTCCTACCACTCTAGAGGCTGGTTTCTAGAAACTAGTTAACTAGTTACCAGAGTCCAGCCCCCAGAGTCCGCAATTTCGGCACGACATTTAACCCCGATCATCTTTGGCGCAAGGACTCTCGATGAGTGAGCTGTTACGCTTTCTTTAAATGGTGGCTGCTTCTAAGCCAACATCCTCACTGTCTGTGAGTCCTCACTTCCTTGTGGATGTACTGAATGTCGATTTTGGGGCCTTAATTGGCGGTCCGGGCTCTTCCCCTCTCGATCGATGGAGCTTCGCCCCCACCTTCTAACTGCTGCCCGAGTGCCTGGTATTCGGAGGTTAATAGGAACCACGAGATTTCTCCCTGTTGGTCCCTGCTAGTGCTCTACCCCCAGGCACACAATTGGCAACGCCAGCCCAAAAGCTGTTTCGGAGAGAACCAGCTATTTCCAGATTCGATTAGCTTTTCACTCCTTACCACAAGTCATCCCAACGTGTTGTACAGCGTACGGGTTCGGGCCTTCATCTGCCTTTCGGCAAACTGCACCCTGCTCATGGCAAGCTCATCTGGTTTCGGGTCGTAGGTATCCTACATGTGCGCTATTCACGCTCGGTTTCCCTTAAGCTCCGCCCCGGAAGGGCTTAGCTGCGCAAGATACCTACACTCGCCGGCTCATTCTTCAATAGGCATGCCGTCACCAGTTGCTGGTTCCTAGTAACTAGTTACTGGTTAAACCAGAAAACTAGCAACCAGAGTCCAGCAACCAGCTCCGACCCCTTGTAAGTACACGGTTTCAGTTCTATTTCACTCCCCTCTCGGGGTGCTTTTCACCTTTCCCTCACGGTACTAGTTCGCTATCGGTCATAGGACGTATTTAGCCTTACCGGTTAGTTCCGGCAGATTCGCTCGAGCTATTCGTGTCTCGAGTTACTCAAGAATATGAACCAGAGTCGTCATGCATTTCGCGTACGGGGCCATTACCCTCTGGGGCGCTGCTTCCCAACAGCTTCTGCTATGCAGACGATTGGTGACTCTGTCCGTACAAGTACGATGTTCACATCTTACAACCCCCCGACGGTAACCGTCGGGGTTTGGGCTATTCCCTTTTCGCTCGCCGCTACTAGGGGTATCAAAATAGTTGCTAGTCCCTAGCGACTAGTTCCTGGTTAAACCAGAAGCCAGCAACTAGAGTCCAGCAACTAATTTTGTTCTCTTTTCCTCCGGGTACTGAGATGTTTCACTTCCCCGGGTTCGCTTCGCGCAGGCGTGACCCTGCGGATACCAGTTTAACTGGCGGGTTTCCCCATTCGGACATCTCCGGATCATAGGCTACAAACCGCCTCCCCGAAGCTTTTCGCAGGTTAGTCGCGTCCTTCTTCGCCGTCCTAGGCCAAGGCATCCACCGTGTACTCTTATGTCTCTCGTGCGGAGACCTATATACCACAATCATTAATTTACACTTGACCCTGGAGACTGGTTCCTAGTGACTAGTTTCTGATTCAACCAGCAACTAGCAACCAGAGTCCAGCCTCCAGAGCCTTACCTTTTGTCCCGTATGAAATGAATTTCATACGGGGTTTGCATATTCGTATGTCAACGTTCGCGCGTCTCTTGAAACAAAAGAACCGCCTTGAAGCGGTTCTTTTGCGTTTGCACGCCGGCCAGTTACGGCCTATCCGCTTCTAAGAATAATGAGTTCTTTCGCTTCGTAGACACGTAGAGAGAGTATAGAGGAGCGTCCTGGAAAGCGCAAGCGCCCCGGCCTTTCGGCCGGGGCGCTTGCTTATTCTTTAGCTACGGCGTTGTCTCATCCATAAACTAGTCCTTTATGTCCGACTGAAACCGTTCGAGGTAGCGAGCCGCGGTTGCCTGGCCGCCAAGCCCGAAAGCGAGACCGACTGCAAGCGATACGGCTATGATGATGCCCTGTACCAGAGCTTGGATGAGTCCCGGGGCCACATTGAGCTGCTGGAGCGCCGCGAGCACTGCGAAGATCTAGATCGCGTAGCGAGCGACCTTGCCGATGAATCCGGCATTTCTCACGTCCGCCGCGCGGGCCGAACCCGAAACAACGCGCTCCGCGGCCTCACCGAGCACCGTCCCGACGAGCAGGATAAGCACGGCCACGATCACCTGTGGGAGGTAGCCGAGGACGACATCGCTGATAAACAAGTTTACCGTCGTAAGCCGCAGAACATCCAGCGCGGCCACCAAGAAGACGATGATGAAGAGCCACTTCACGAGGAAACCGAGGAACCGGCCCGTCGAGAGCTGGAAGCCGGCGCGCGAGAGTACGCGCTCTATGCCGGTAGGTTTGAGAGCCTGGTCAACGCGCAGCGCATCGACTATCTGCGCTACGACGCGGCCGAGGCCGGCGCCGATGAGCCAGCCGATGATAAAGATAACGACCGCGACGACCAGATTCGGGAGGAACAGCGCCAGCCCGAAGAACATATTCTGGAATGACGCGGAGAGTACATCCGCCCAAGTGGTGAATAACATAAGGACTATGGCTAAAGCTTAATGCGGCTAAATAGGCACCGAAGGCCTGGTAAAAGTGTAGCAACTTTTAAAGGCCTATTTTATCGATTAGGAGGCGGTGTGGATAGTCGAAGACATCCCGCAGGAGGCGGTCGTACGCGCCAAGGCGATAGCGAAAATCCGCCGTGGCGAAGGAGGCGTAGCGTATCTCGCGGCCCAATTCCGCCTCTAGAGACCGTACGGCGCTGGCGATGGTCCTCTCTTCGAGGTGATCGCCTACGACTAGAAGATCTATCTGGGCCTCGAGGACGCTCGTGAAGAGACCGGACAGAGCGATGAGGCGTACTGTGCCGGCATGCTTCAACGCTTTCACGATATGCTGCGGCCGGACGCTCGTAGTGTCCCGGATGAACGTGTCAAAAGCGGGCAGATGCTCGTAGCGCGGATTGACCTGGTAGCGTGCCGAAGCGCCAGCACCCTTCTTTTTCAGGAATCTGCCTTCCGAGAGTTCGGAGAGTTCTTGATGCACCACTCCTCGCGAGAGTTTCAGGCGGAGCGCTATTTCGGCCGGAGCGAAGGATCTGGTCTGATTAAAGATGAAGAGGCGAAGCGTCTTTAAGCGAGCGGCTGAACCCAAGACTTTCGCGAGCGGCTTCATGTGCCGCCAGTGTAGAGGTTCGGACGGAAAAACGCAAAATCCCGCCTGGAGGCGGGATTTTGCGTTTTTCAGAGCCGTCGCTCCTGCCCTTCACTTCGTTCAGGACCTTCGCAAAAGTTACTTCAGAGTAACTTTTGCTCCGGCCTCTTCAAGCTTCTTCTTGAGCTCCGCCGCTTCTTCCTTCTTCATGCCCTGCTTGAGCATCGAAGGGACTCCGTCGACGAGATCTTTAGCTTCTTTAAGGCCGAGAGCGAGCGCTTCCTTGACCACCTTAATAACGGCGATCTTCGATGCGCCTGCATCAGTTAACTCGACGTCCGAGGTAGACTTGCCCTCCTCGGCAGCTCCGACGCCCCCTGGGGTCGGAGCCCCGACTGCAAGCGTCGGGGCCGCGGAAACGCCGAACTTCTTTTCGAGGACCTTTACGAGCTCGGAGAGCTCGAGTACGGTCATGCCCTCGATCTCTTCAACCAGCTTTTTGAACTTGCTTGGCACCTCGACTTCGCTCGGTGCAAGCACCTCTGCGGTCTCGGACGTTGTTACAGTTGTTTCTTCTGCCATGATCATCAATTAATTTTCAATTCTCAATTCTCAATTTTGCAATTTTCAATCAATGTCAAATGTTCCAATGTATCAATTTGAAAATTAATGCATTGAAAATTATTTGGAAATTGAAAATTGTAAATTGGAAATTAGTAATTATGCTGCCTTCTGCTCCCTGATCTTATCGAGCGCCACTACAAGTCCCTGAATGGGACTATTTATCACGTTGACGAACATGCCGCGAAGTACTGGTACGGACGGGATAGCGGCGATAGCCGTTATCTTGGCCGCATCGATAAAGCCGCCTTCGAACACGCCTCCCAGGAGCGCCAGGGCTGCGCCTTTTAGCTTCTTGCCGAATTCGTGTACGCCGCGCGCCGGCGCCGTAACGTCTTCGGATGCCCAGGCGATCGCAACCTCTCCCGGCAAGTCGGGGACCTGCCCCTCATACGAACGCTCTTTGAGCGCTAGCCGAAGGAGCGTTTTCTTGGCGACGAGATACCGTACTCCCTTTGCAGAGAGTTCTTTGCGAAGTCTTGAAGCATCCGCCACCGTAAACTTCGTGAAGCCGACGAACGCTACCGACGACGCTTCCTTGAGAGCGTCAGAAAGCTTCGCGACTATCGCACGCTTTTTTTCTCTGGATATTGCCATTCTTATAATGATTACGTACAAACGAAGGAGAGGTTCCCCGACACACTTGAAGTGTGGCGGGTCCCTGCGCAGGACTTATTGCCTTTCCTCGCTTACGCTCGGAACTTGCAGCCTACGGTCTTCGGTTCGTACAAAGCTACTCTACCAAAACAGCCCCCAAACGCAATGGTCAGTCTTGGTTCTGTTTAAGTCTGACTTAAACGGCTCCCCTACGCAGGAAGTACCTAAGTTTCCTTTCGCTGCCTTGGAGTCTATTATTTATCCCGACCCTGAAACTGGTTTGTATATCCCGCTTACCTACTCGCGCTCCTCTATCTTCCAGATATAGCGTGTTTCCTGTTAAGTCTACCCCGTATAACTCTTCAGAAATTCCGAATGATTTGCATAAATTCCCCGGAGATCTTGCAAGAACTCTCGCCTCGACCTTTCTGCCGAAATTCTTCCTCATCAGTTCGATGCCCTCTTTTGATTCAACTGCCCTTATAAAAACTACTTCCGGGACATTTTCTCGATTTACAACCACAGCGAATTGGCAGTGAATCCCATAAATCTTGTACACATAGCCGTACCCGCCGCTCCAATACATAACTTCTGTTCTTTTTGTTTTCCGGTTTCCGTGGGATACCTCATCGGCAAATGCTGGGTATGCCTCAACATCAGTAATCATGCCCGATATAATTCCTTCCTTTGTCCTGTGCACCAAATATTTCCCAAGCAATTTGGGTGCTAATTTAATGGCATTTCCTTGATAGATTGATTTCGGTAGCTTTACGGCCATGCTTTGCCCGTGCTTCCTATTGCATTACTCCGGATTATTGCATCCCGGCGATGGCGAACCGGAGAACGAGAAGCGAGGTCGTAATAATGATGGCGAAGACGCTTATGAACTTCAGGAATTCCACGAAGAACGGCAGCATGCGACGTTCCTTTTCGCGCAAACTTTCTTTACGTCTCGGTCCCATGGATTTGACCTCAGTATAACATGTACGCAAAAACCGCCCGCTGTTAAGCGGACGGCTTTTTGCCACTCGAGCTTTCTTTATTCAGCGTTCATCGCCGCGCGGGTAATAGGACCGAAATATCCTACTGCCGGTGTGATGCCGTTTGCTTTCTGATACTTGATGAGCGCGGCTTTCGTTAAGGCGCCGAACTTGGTTGTCTCATTTCCCGAAGAACCAGGGCCGCTCGCCGCAATCTGGTACCCGTGGGAGTTGAGATACTCTTGAAGCGCTTTCACTTCACTGCCGAGCGAACCCATAGTGAGGTTCGACTTGAACACACGCACTGCAGCGCTTGTAACTGAACCGGTTGTCGTTCCTTCAAGCGCCGCCTTCACGCTCGCCATTGTAGCGGCGTCAACTTGGAACGACGCGAGCACATCCAAGATGGCTTGGATCTGAGAGACCGAGAGGCCGGAGGCCGGAGTCGCAGCCGGGGTGGTCGTTACCGTCGGCGTAGCAGCTATGATGGCCGCCGCCGTTATGGTTGAAGACGTGCCTGGGCTTGACGCACTCGATGACGAAGAACTGGACGAGGGAGCGCTGCCTCCGCTACCTCCTCCTGAACAGAGCGTCGAAATCGGGGTAATGGTGACAGTTATGGTAGACACCGTCGGCGCAAAACCGAGTTTCGATTCGCTCGTGTTACAGATACTAGTGGCGCGCCCAGTAGTGGCGTCGGTCTGAATTTGATTGAGGTTGGGAGCCGTTACCTCGAAGGTCGAGCTCGGCGGAAGCGTGACGCTGAAATCCGACGCATTCACGGTTATGGATTCCACCGCAGCGGTCGACCCGCTGACATTGAGAGTAATGCCGTTAACCGAGAGAACAACGTCAGTCGTGAGCGACACGTCGTCATACGCCGCGAACGCGAGACTGGGAGCGACGAGTGCGGCTGTGACTACTGCCGCAGCGCCTATCCTTCCTGCGCTTCTAAGCATTCGTGGCATAGTGAGTTTATTTAGGATTAATAAGACTCGCTATGCGCTTACTGGAAGGCCCAGAAGTTGAATGCGTAGATGGCGGAACTCACATCCCCTGCGTCAATGCCGGTGTTGAAGGCATTCACTTGGATCGTGCCGTCTGCGGTAGATGAAGCCGAGGACAGATAGACTCTTCCGGGGAGCGAACTGGTCGCCATTACGAAGACGCGATCGCTGGCCGTAAGGATCCCAGTGCCTCCGGACGGCGTGCAGGTAAGCATCGTGGTCGTGGAGGCCGTAATTGCCGATGCGGCCGTAGCGCAATATCCCGCAGTTGCGCGAGTTAGCCGCGTGCCCGTCTGCCCAACCTTAAACCCGGTCGCGGTCGTGGAAGCGAGCGTCGCGTCTCCGGTCACGCCGAGCGTTCCAGTCACTGCGGCATTGCCGGTCGCGGTGAAGTTGCCGTCCACGGTTGATGAAGCCTGCGCGAGGACGCCTCCGGTCGCCTGGACAACTCCAGACATGACCGTCGTACTTGCCGCAGCGTTCTTAATAGTGTCTCCAGAGAGAAGCGTGATCTGCGTGGTCGTCGCGCCGCCCAAGAGCGTCGCGAGCCCGGTCACAGAGAGCGTCGAAGAAAGCGTCGTCGCTCCAGTCACGGTCAAGAGCTGTGGCGTGAGCGTGCCGGAGATATTCGTGGTACTAGCCGTAGTGTTTTTTATAGTATCCCCCGAAAGCAGGGTAATCTGAGTGGTCGTCGCGCCGCCCAAGAGGCTCGAGAGCCCGGTCACCGACAGCGTGCTGCCGGTAGTTATGGAAGTACTGATCGTCGTCGCGGCCTGTGCGAAGCCAGCGGCAAGGAAAAGCGCGGCGGTCGAGAGAGCTATCGTCCTGCCGACCCCGCCCACAAGTAACTTTTGCATCCGATTCATAGTTTATAACAGGAATAATGGTGATAAAGCGGCGAGCGTCGCCGTTAGCATGAGTATAGTATTTTCTAAGGAGCGGCCGCTCTGAGCCTGTGTATAACCTCCGCTTATTGCGGCGTTTCGCCTGTGCCGATGCCCAGATACGATTCTATCTGGGCTAAGTCAGCTGCCGCATTCTCATCTGGCACGTGCCGCAAAATCTCTCTTAAAAAGAAGGCGGCATTCTCCAGATCGAGCACGGTCTCATAATACTGAGCGGCACGCCGGGCAGCGCCGAGTCCGCCAATATATAGTTCCTTGCCCCGACTGGCTCTCTCAGCAGCGGCCGACTTGTTCCCGGAAGCATACTCTAGTTGGGCCAGTACGAAATACGGCTCCGCTGAGCCAGGCACGAGCTCTACATATTGCTTCAGGATATCTTTAGCTGCCTCGTAGCCGGCCTGCCTCTCTTTGGCGCCGACCGGGTGCTGATTCGCGCTTTCTATGGATAGGTTGGCCAATAAATACCAGGACTGCGCCCGCTTTGGCGACTGTTCTAAGGAGCGAGCTATGACGTCAGACAAGAATCGCCGATCAAGAGACGCCCCTTCCGGAGCCGAGGCTAAGACTTGTGCCAGGTATACTGCCGTGCGCGCGTCATAGGGAAAGCTGGCGAAATTCCGGGTCAAAATGCTGGTCGCGTTCTCATAGGCTTTCAGCAGTTCTTGCCCCGAAAGCCGCCTGATTTGCTCCTCTGTGTACATGAAGTAGGCGTTGTAGCCGAGCTCGAGATCGGCATAGGTATGGAGCGCGAGCGCTCTTTGCGCCGCCGCATTTGCACGGGGGACATCTGCTATTTGGTAAAGATAGGACTCGAAAGCGAGCAAATTGGCCCGAAGCGGCTGAATTGCGACGGGAACGATAAGGAGCAGCAGAACGGCCGGAACTACAAAGCCGGCAGCCGGCCTTCGCGCCAGTACTGACGCTCGGGCTTCTGGCTGTACAAACAGGCCCGCGAAGAGGGCCAGGAACAGCCAGAATGTCACCCCGGTATCGAAGACGAAGATATTTTGTAAGGCATAAGTCCCAGCCAGTAAAAAGAGCCAAAAACCGAGCCGCTCGCCTGCTTTATGGCGCCGCCAGGCTAGGTATAAGAAAGTCAGTACGAGGCCGATATAAAGAAGGCCGCCGCCTATGCCGAACTCAAGAAAGCGGTCCAGGTAGGCGTTATGGGAACGATCGAACCATTCCTCCTGAATGGCGGTTGGATCGTATATGCGGTCAAAGGGAATGCTTATATGTTCCGCGCCGTAGCCGAGTAATGGCTGGCCGAGCGCTTCTCTAGAGAGCGTTTGCCACAAGAATAAGCGGCTCGCGACTGTGCCATCGGTGAGGGAAATGGACGCGAGCCGACGAACCGGCTCGAACGGGACGTTCGCGAGCTGCCCGCGGAATACGAAGAAGAGGCCGGCAACTATGACAAGGATGGCGAGGCCGCCCTGAGCCCAAAGTCTGCGCCGCCAAGCGCCCAAACGATCGCGCTCCGGGCCGCTAGGCCGAGTCTTACTATCGTTTGTACGCCTGGCGGCTTCGGAAGGGCTCAGGGCAATGACTAAAAGCATCGCGACTCCGATGACAAAGAGCGCGACCATCGTCCCGCGCGTAGCCGTAAGGAGTATCGCGATGAGCTCGAGGCCGGCGCCTGCGTAGAGCAGGCGCCGGGCGCCTCCCGCATACTCGCGCGCAGCGGCGAGCGTCACGAAAAAAGCCATACCGAGGTAGGAAGCCGCGAAGGCGGCGTTCCCCATCGTCCCCCCTACGCGCCCATTGGGCCGCACGATAAGCGGCAAATCGAGACTGCCGAGCGTTTCCAGCCACTGCAGAATCAGATAGAGCGCGGCCAGCGATCCTACCCAGGCCGCCACTTTAATTAGCTTATCCAGCAAGGCGCGGTCGAAAGAGAGCACGAGCAGGTAAAAATATCCCACGCAGACAGAGAGCGTGAGGAGCCCGTCCCCCCGTTCGAAGGTTGACCAAAAACTGCGGTAGAAGTCGGCGCCGAAGAGAGACGCGACGTAGGCGACTGCGAGGAACGCGCCCGGCAGCCAGGCCAGCCGATTACGCAGGCGTTCATAGTAGAAAGCGTGCCCGTTAAGCGCTAGGTAGGAAAAGAGCGCGAGAGCAACAAGGCCGAGCGCCCTCAGAGCGAACGTTTTCGGAGCCATCAGGGGATACATCATCCCCTCGACGAACAGGAGCGGCAAAAACGCCGGCGCGAGGAGCACCCAAGCGTATATTTTTCCCAGTGATTTCATTATTGCCCTGGCCCGATTTCAGGATGCTCCGCCAAGAAGTCGTCCAGGACGCTCAGATACTGACCGATAGGCTGTGCGGCAGCTGCCTGTTCGAAAGCATAGCGAGCCGTCCTGAATGCGCCGAGCCGTCTGAAAAGCTGGCCCGCGTTATGCCAGGCAAGCCCGGTCTGGGCGGAATCCAAAGCAAGCGCTTTTTCCAAGAAAATAAGCTCGTTCTTGCCGTCGCCGATAGAATTGTACTGATTGGCGATATCCACATAGAGGACGTAGTCCGGATATTTCCCGCTCCCGAGGAGGCCGAGAGACTTAGCGATATTTTCCTGCGCTTTAGCCATAGATGCCGGGGTGGGTGCCACGCCTCTGATGCTCCAATCCGATATCTGTTCTCCGGCCGCTATCGGGATGGTAAATGGCTTCGTAGCGGTATCGATCTTCGGAACTGAGCTGGTTGCCGAGAAAGGCTGGTCCTGGGCTTTTTCTTCGATTTTCACTTGAGGGGTAGGCTCAGAATCCAGGCGAGTGAACTGCCAAACAAGGAGACCGGCGATAACCAGCACGGCTCCGACGATTCCTGCGAGGGTGCTTTTTTTCATACGGAAATAATAGCGAATTGCCATATAGAAAGCAAAAAGCCCCTCTCGCGAGGGGCTTTTGCTTGTCGGGCCGCCTTATGGCGAGCCTCGACTTGCTGTCGGGCCGCCTTATGG
>JACPGH010000001.1:0-28163 GCA_016182485.1 Candidatus Kaiserbacteria bacterium | reverse complement strand
GAGCCTCGACTTGCTGTCGGGCCGCCTTATGGCGAGCCTCGACTTGCTGTCGGGCCGCCTTATGGCGAGCCTCGACTTGCTGTCGGGCCGCCTTATGGCGAGCCTCGACTTGCTGTCGGGCCGCCTTATGGCGAGCCTCGGCAATAGAAAAAGCCCCCGAGGGGGCTTTTTCTATTGCCGGGCCAATTCCCGACTGGAGGTCTACGCGGTGAATCCGCGATTAAACCCGATTAGTGAGATGCCGAACGGGAACCGATCGCGAGAGGCAGGTTCTTTACGAGGTAGTCGCCTGTCCAGTCGGTCGTCGCCGCCTGCGTCGCGTCGGTCGCGTGATCGGTCGCATCGGACCAATCAGACCAGACGAACGAAGCCGCTGTGGAGGCCGCGAAGCCGCCCGCTCCTTCGCCTGTCCTACCCGCTGCCGCATGGAAGGTCGCCGCCATGGTTGAGGAGGCGCTTGTCTGCGGATTTGCGATCGATACGCTCAAGTGGCTCGTGCCGGCCGTGGCAGTGTCTGCCACCGTACCGCGAAGCTCATACTTGCGAGTCTCGCCTGCGGCAACAGTCTGCATGGTTGACGCCTGGAAGTGCAGGATGCCCGAGGTCGTGATTTCGAATGCATCGCCGTTCGGATACGCCGTGGTCGTGGTTCCGAAGGTACCAGAGACTTGCGTAGAGCCGCTCGTAACATCCCAGAGAGCGACAGTCGTCGTGGCGCCGAAGGTAACCGCCGCGGTCTTCGAAACCGTGAAGGCTACTTGGCCCCAGTCGATATCGCCTGCCGCGTCCGCGGTCACGTTGAAGCGACCAACAACTTCGTTGGCGCCTGCGGTGAGAGCGGCATTCGGAGCAGTGCCGGCTGTAAGCGTCGGGATGGACTTGCGCACATACATCGTTCCTCTTCCGGACGCATCGCTCGAAGCGACATCGTTGTCGCCGAGCGTTATATCTGCCGAGCCGGACGAGTTCGTAGCGTTGAAGCCTTCTGCGGCGTCAAGTATGACTGCGATCGAACGGCCGGAAGTCGCGCCCGACGCTACCGTCGGAACGCTGACGTAGACCGTGAGGTCTCGGTTGGTGTCTGCCGGAATGTAGAACGACAGACCGGTGAAGCTCGCCGTCGCATGCGTCTGTGCTCCGGTCGAGAGAGAATCAAACCCTCGTGACGCGGTCTGCGTTGCACCGTTGACATCCTTGTACTCAAGGATGATGGACGCAATAGAAGTTGCCGAGTTCGCAGCGACTTTCACTGCTACTTTGTCCACCGTGTAGGGCGAGTACTGCGTGGTGAAGCGGAATGAACCGACTTTCACCATCGAGCTGCCCGCCACTATATTCGTGTCAGTAGGCGTGCCGCCAACATTTTGCGTAACCGTAAGGTTCGCGCTGCCGACCGTCATAGTCTGCAGAGTCGCGTCTGTTGCAACCTGTACTGACGAACCCGTCACCAGACCAGTACCGCTGGTCTCGTTGTTGGTACCGCCCGCAACCGTAGTCGCCGGGATTGCACCCGCGTTCGCGCCGCTCTTCACGTTAGCGTAGACATCGAACGTCTTCGTTCCAGAGGCAGGAATGTTCACACTCCCCGAGAACGAATTGTCCGTGCCTATTGTCGACTTCGAGGTGCCGAACTGTGCGCCCGTGTCGTGATCCTTGATGACGAGGTCGCTCAAGGTTGACGTAACCGCGGAAGCGAATTCAATCTCAATGGTATTGACGTTGACGCCTTCCGTCGAGCCTGCCGAGAGCGTGAACGCGCCGAGCTTGATGTTCTGCGCGCCCGCGATGACCGTCTGGTTTCCGTAGTAGGAAGCCTTGGAGGCCGAAAGCGAGCTCGCGGATACCGTGATTGAGTTGCCCGTTACGTTCGCAGTCGGGACATTGATGCTCGAGAGCGATACCTGGCCCTGCCCGTTGCTAGAGCCGGTCGCAAGGTAGATCTGTACCGTCTCGCTTGCAGTCAAGTTCGTTGCGTCGGACTTCTTCGCGTCAGCATAGATGTCCACCACCGCCGTCGTCCCGACCTTCACGATGAAGGAGGAGCCGAAGGTGTAGTTGGTCGTCGTGCCGCCGAATTCGGCGATATCCTTGGTGGAGCCCACTTGGACGCCGTTCAAGAATACTTTGCCGTTATCGAGACCCGAGCCCGAGGACGACGTGTCCGCCGATACGTTCAAGTTGTCGACTTTCACATCTTCGCCATTGGCGATGATCTTGAAGGTCGCCCACTTTACGTTGCTAGACCCGTTCGCCACCGCCGCCGTCGGAGAATCCGTCGAGCGGGTTACCGAGGGAGCCGAGGTGCTGACCGAGTTGATGGTCGCCGACGTGGCCGAATGGGCCGCGAAGGTAGCCGTCGCGCTCGTCGAGTTGCCCGTTACGAGTACCGGCTGATTAAGGTCGGTGTCGTAGAAGATCGCGTCAGCGGCCTGGCGGAGCGACATCTGGAACGTGCGCGAAGCGCCGCCCACGACGTCTGCCACTACCTTGACCACGCGGCCGCCCGTTTCTAGACGGACAGGCGCTGCCGAGAGATCCCAAGTTACGACATTGTTCGCGTCGAGCTTGGCGATCGTCTGTCCAGCCTGCACTCCGTCTACGTAGAGGCGGAAGTTGATGACATCGCCGCTCTGTATAGAGCCGATGTTCTTAAGCTGGAAGGACTTCATTTGCACGGCGCGCGTGCCGACCGTAACAGTGTTCTGCCAGACCGTGTAATCCGCCTGCGGGTCTACCGTAGAGGCGGACGGGAGGGTCGTGGTGTTGAACTGCACAGTCGCAAGCGTCGCGGCAGAAACCGTCTGGAGTCCGCCCGTGATCGGGAAGCTGACCGAAGAGTCAAGCGTGCCCGAGGACGTTACTGCAGTTAGCTTCACGCCGAGCTGCTGACCCGAGGTCGAATCCGCGAGATCCGAGCGCACTGACACCGTGTAGGCGCCGCCGGCCGGAACTGCGAAGACGCCCGTCGAGTCGTTGAAGTTGAACGCCGTGTTGCTGATACCGGCAGAGTCCGTGATGCGGACCGCGCCGTTATACAGGTACACGTTCGTCATTGTCGAGTCGTTCGACACGCCGATGCGGTTGAACGACAGGTTCGTCACCTTGATCTCCGAACCGGTCGGGTTCGCAAAGGTGAATTTCCCGAGTTCTGCCGCCGCCTGGCCTTGCACGAGCGCAACGCCATTCGGAGAATCCGAGGCGAGCGAGACCTTGAGACCGTTGCCGGTCACCGGAGTCGTACCGCCGCCCGTCGAACCGCCCGTGCCGCCCGTCGAGCCGCCTCCGAGATTGAAGGCCGCGCGCGACAGAGGACCGAAGTAGCCGGCTGTAGGCGAAATGCCCTTTGCTGCCTGCCAAGCGCTTACCGCCGAGCGCGTCTGGCTACCGAAGTAGCCGGTCGCACCCGCCGGAATGCTGTAGCCGCCAGCGATGAGAGCGTTCTGCAGGCAGGTGACGTCCGCACCCGTCGCGCCGATCGTGAGACTGCGCGTGAAGGTGCAAGCTGCCGAACCCGAGCCGCCAGTGCTGCCGCCAGTACCGCCTGTCGAAGGCTGGCCTGTGAGAGCCGACTGGACATTCGCGATCGTCGCGCTGTTGGCGCCGAACGAAGTGAGGAGCGAGAGGATGGACTGGATCTGTGCTTCCGTCAATGTCGCCGCGTACGCCGTAGGCGCGAGCGTGAGCATTGAGGTCGCCATCGCAAGTCCGGTCGCTACCGCCGCGACCTTCGCGATCGCTTTTGTAGTTACCGTTTTCATAACAATTGTTAATGGATTTTAGGCGCACGTAATAATCAAGTTTTAAGCACGCTGCTGCACGCGCACTTTCATTTCACACTATCCCACAGCGCACGGTATCGACCAGCGCGCCATGGGTTAGTTGGCAAGGTTGATGTTCCGCTTTTAACGGAACTATTCAGTTATCAAAGGACGCCCTTTCGGAATTTTCACCCGCAAGGACTGTTAAACAGTATATAGCGGAGAGAATTCTTTCCGAATTGGTGTGTGGATAACCGCCGGCGCAAAGGACGAAAAAGAGGCCGGAGTACGGCCCTTTTTTGCCCTATGCTGCCCGGTGGTTACCACATTCACCATACTAACAGATACGTAATGTGCCGTCAAAAAATTTCGGTTAATTAAAGGGCGGCGAAGGCGAGCCGCCTTAAGCAAGCGAATAAGTGCTCCAGCGGCGCTCCCCCTGTTTCCTAAGCACGCCGAGACTGACAAGGGCGGCTAGTTCTCGCTGGATAGTCTTCTCAGAGACGCCGCGCACAAGCGTCGAGATGTCTTTTATACTGGCGGTCGTCTTATTTTTTATAACGGACAGGATAGCGTCACGCCTGTCCTTTATAGGACCGTTTGTCCTATCGGTGTCCTTTACGCCCGGAGCGCGCACCGGACGTTTCGCGCTACTTGCAACGACTGCCGGCAGGGCGGCCTCTTTCTTATTCGCTTGCTTGGCGATGTCGGCCAAGGTCGGCGCCTCTTCAAGCAGAAGCCGAGGTTCCTCGTACCCGGCTACTTCCTGCAGCAATAACCTAGCTTCTCTCGAGATAAGTTCGGTATTCATCGAAGAGAGTATGCCGCAGCCGTGGGCGACAGAGAGCACGCTCGAAAGAGCTAGGAGTTCGCGAGAAAGGGCGACGCGCGCAGAAGCGGGCGGTGCGAGCGCGGCGTCCACGAGACCCATCGCAACGGCATCGATCCGATTTTTCAAGGACACTGATTCGACAAATGCGGGGAGTATGAGATGTATCGCTTTAGCTATCCGTTCGGCTTTTTTATATATGAAAACTCTGCGAATGTCCTTTTCGAAAATGTTATTGAATATTGTCTTTTCTAAGACAAAATCCCCGTTATTGGCATATTTCCCCCCATCAGAGACTTTCCGGATTTCCATGCCCTGTCCTTTATCAGCCTTATCTTGTCCCATATGTATATAAGACAAGTATACGCCGCGTTCATTCCTCTGCAACTTCAAGCCAGATTCCTCTATTTAAGATTGGGCCTGTTAGCGGTGATACAATATACATATTATGAGCAGAGGAAATGGGAGGAATGGAAATGGCCGTCGGGGACGCGGCGAGGAAGTGCGCGAATACAATTCCCTGCTTCGATACGCGACGGCGATCGTTCTCGTGGCCGCCGGGGTGTTGCTCGGGCTGGCCTTCTTCGGCGCCGCCGGGCCGGTAGGCGGGACGCTCTATTCATTTTTATACGCCGTCGTCGGCATCGGAACATTTCTTCTGCCTGTCGCCTTGGTGCTCCTCGGACTCCACGCCGGCTTCCGACGTTCGTTCCTGGACCCGCTCACCGCCGGCGGTCTTCTGCTTATCTCGGCTTCGATCCTCGCCTTCGCCGGCGTCTTTCCAGGCACGGGACTCGGCGGAGAAGTAGGCAGCTGGTTCGGCGGCATGCTCGCCGCCTTCTTCGGCTTTTGGGGAGCATTCGTCCTCCTTATCGCCACGATCTCTATCGGGCTCGCCGTTCTGATAGATCTCGAGGCGCTCGGCGCCCTGCTTGGAGAGAATGTCGTTTCGCTTTGGGACCGCTCCCGCAGGCGTCGGCTCGAAACGGAAATGATGGAGGAAGAAGAGTTCGATGATGTCGTAGGGGTGCCTCAAGAGGAAGAATACGCGGAACCGGAGGAGAGCGAGTCAGCGGGAGAACAAGAGCCGATCGTAAATATGTTCAACAACCAGGCGCCCGCGAAAGCCGCGAAAGGAATCGCCAATTACGACGCCGAATACGATCCTCCTCCGCTTTCGATCCTCGGCGCGGACCGGGGGAAGCCCGGGGTCGGAGATATCAAGGCGAACGCGAACATCATAAAACGAACATTTCAAAATTTCGGTATTCATATCGAGATGGACGAGGTATCGGTCGGGCCCACCGTCACCCGCTATGCAGTGAAGCCCGCGGAGGGCGTGCGGCTCTCGAAGATCGTTTCGCTCGCCGGAAATCTTGAGCTCGCGCTCGCCGCGCATCCTGTCCGCATTGAAGCGCCAATCCCCGGCAAGTCGCTCGTCGGCATCGAAGTGCCGAATTCGACTAAGGCAATGGTGGGTCTCGGCGGCCTTCTCGCCGCGCCGCAATGGTCAGAGAGTACGAAGCCCTTGCTTGCCGCGCTCGGCCGTGACATCACCGGCACGCCGCATTACGTCAACATCTCGAGAATGCCGCACGGGCTGGTCGCCGGCGCGACCGGCTCGGGCAAGTCCGTAGCGATACATTCCATCATTACCTCTCTGCTCTATCGCAACGGGCCCAACCAAATGCGCTTCATTTTGATAGACCCGAAACGAGTCGAGCTTACCGCCTATAACGGCATCCCGCATCTTCTGACCCCCGTCATCACCGATCCGAAAAAAACTATCATGTCGCTTAAATGGGCGGCCAAAGAGATGGAGCGCCGCTACAACATACTTGAAGCTGAGCATGTTCGCGACATTGGCTCCTACCACGCAAGCGTGTATGAGCCATCCAGAAAACAGGCCTTAGACGCGCCGCGAAGCGGCGCGTCGGGCGATCGCTCTGCGAAGCAGAGCGATTTAGCCGAAGCGCTGCCGTACATCATCATCGTCATCGACGAGCTCGCAGACATCATGCACACATTCCCGCGCGAACTCGAGGCCTCGATCGTGCGGCTGGCGCAGATGTCGCGCGCCGTCGGCATCCATCTTCTCCTCTCCACGCAGCGGCCGTCGGTGAACGTAATTACCGGGCTCATCAAGGCCAACGTGCCGACGCGCATGGCACTCCAGGTCGCCTCGCAGATCGATTCGCGCACTATCCTCGACGGGGCCGGCGCAGAGACCCTGCTTGGTTCCGGGGACATGCTCTACCTCTCGAGCGACATGCCTAAACCGGTCCGTCTGCAGACCGCATTCATAAGCGAAGGCGAAGTGAAGAAGGTCGTCAATTACATCAAGTCGCATAACGCCGGGGACCTGACGAATATAGACTTGGGATCCGGAGGAGGCGCAAGCGAACCGAACGACGTGATAGGCCTCGTAAATGGCGGTTTCGATGACGATATTGACGACGACCTTTACGAAGACGCCAAGCGCGCCGTGGAAGAAGCCGGCCGCGCCTCGACTTCTTATCTGCAGCGGAAGCTTAAGATCGGCTACTCCCGCGCCGCGCGGCTCATGGACGTACTCGAAGAACACGGCGTTATCGGACCGGCCGACGGATCGAAACCTCGCGAGGTTCTTACGCGCGGCCAGCACCAAAATCTTGGTGATGGCCGCGGCGCGCCACTTGATGACACGAGTGAGAATAACGAGGAGCTCTTTTGAGCATGATTAAATATCTGATTGGCGCGATCCTGATCGTAGGAGCGCTCTACGGGCTCATCGAAGCTTGGCCGCTCCTCGCGGGCCCCTCTCTCTCGATCGAATCTCCTGTCGATAATGCCGCGTTCGATGACGGTATCGTACTCGTGGCTGGAGTCGCCGCCCGCGCCGCCTCCGTAACGGTGAACCGCCAGCCAGTCTTGCATGAAGCCAGTGGCGCCTTCAGCACGACGCTTACCTTTCCCCGCGGAAGTTCTATACTTACCTTCGTAGCTACCGATCGCTTTGGCCGGTCGGTATCCGATACTCGGACGGTATATGTGCCGGCCTCCAGTTCTACTAACCCTTAACCTTATGGCATTCAAGAAGCCCGCGAAAGAAAAAGTGTCGAAAACGGTCGCCGCCGCCGGCGCGGATAAAAGCGACCGGCAGCGCTCGATAGAACAGGCGCTTAAAGAGATACGCACGAAATTCGGCGATGAAGCGATCACGACTTTCGGCACCGGTCGAATAGAGAAGATCCCCTGCATCCCGACCGGTTCGATCGGACTCGACGCGGCGCTCGGTATCGGTGGCCTGCCGCGCGGACGGATAATTGAAGTTTTTGGTCCCGAGTCGAGCGGCAAGACCACCCTTTCTCTGCATGTCATCGCAGAAGCGCAGAAGGAGGGCGGCATCGCCGCCTTCGTTGACGCCGAGCACGCGCTCGACCCCGAATACGCGCGGCGCATCGGCGTGAAATTGCCGGAGCTTCTTATTTCCCAACCTGACACGGGCGAACAAGCGCTTGACATCGTGGAGTCGCTCGTGAGGAGCGGCAATGTGGACGTCATAGTCGTGGACTCGGTCGCCGCACTGACGCCCAAGGACGAGATCGAGGGCGAGATGGGCCAGCAGCATGTGGGTAAGCAGGCGCGCCTCATGAGCCAGGCGCTGCGCAAGCTCACGGCCATCGTCGCGCGCTCGAAAACAATCGTGATTTTCATCAACCAGATACGCATGCAGATAGGCGTCATGTTCGGCAACCCCGAGACGACGCCGGGCGGCAAGGCGCTTAAGTTCTACACCTCGGTGCGACTCGATATCCGCCGCATCGCCTCGATCAAGAAGGGCGAAGAGGTGGTCGGGGGCCGGCATCGCGTGAAGGTAGTAAAGAACAAGGTGGCTGCTCCCTTCAAAACGACCGAGTTCGACCTCCTCTACAACGAAGGCATCAGCCGCGAGGGCGAGCTTATCGCGCTCGGCGAGAAATACGGCCTGGTGACGAAATCCGGCGCCACCTACAAAATCGACGAGCAAAAGCTGGGCGTCGGGTACGACGCGACGCGCACCTTCCTGCGCGAGAACAAAGACATATCCAAAGAACTCCTAAAACAAATCCGCGAGAAGTTGTCTGCGGTTTAATCTCAAAAGAAAGCCGCCCTTGCCGAGACGAAGGGCGGCCTTCTTCTCGCCGAGGCGGCGGGCTATAGAAACGAATGCGCGAGGCGCACGGAAAGCTTGATGAGGAGGTACCAGGACCCGATGCAGAAGATGAACGCGCCGATGGCTGCAAGCCCGATCGGCGACAGGCCGAAAACGATAGAACGGTATTCCCATCCGTCCTCCGAAGTTCCTCCCATCGCACACCTCTCTTTCTAAGATAAAGATAGCACGTTATGGACTATACGTCAAGTGTTGAAATTGAAGATTCTCGGGTGTTTCAAGAGCGTGAGACTTCCGGGTGGATGCACGAATCGGCTGGCACCTCGCCGTCATAGGACGGTGATCTGTTAAATAATTCCCGAACCGCGCATTAATGACGTGCAAATTTTTTGTAAGAAACCAGTCCAGTTTTAAATGCAGAAACTGCCAAGAGGTATAAAATACGGACCATGTGGCCTTCAACAAAGGAAATGCTTCCGTGAATCCTAGGCGATTCGCTTCCTCCGCAAAGATGTACCGTTCATCCGAATCGATATATCTTCCACCCACATGCATTTCCTCATCGGGTTCTTCATGGAACCATTCCACCAGTCTCCTCTTCCATCCAGCAGCCGGGACCGTCGTATTCATGTCGCCGCAAATAATTACCGGGCCGGGAAAATTTTCGGCATGATGAGCGACGTGCCGCAGCTGCGCCAACCTCCCGCGTATTCCTATCCCCGTAATGCCAAAATGGCAATTATAGATACGCACGATGCCCGTGCGGACTCCGATGTCCGCATACAGCACCGGCTCTAGAGCTTCGCCGCCTGATTTTGGAAACGGCAGTTCCTCGTGATGCAGGACAGGAAGCCGGCTCAAGATAATGTTGTGATTGCGAGGATTCGAAGAGATTATGCGCTCGTAGTCCTTGCAATTTCTGAGCTGCGTAATTTTACCTCGGGCGGCTTTGCACTCCTGTAAGCAAAATATATCCCCCGATTCCCGATCTATGATGGGCGCTATGCGGTTGAAATTCTTTTCGATCTGGCTCGCTCCCTGCGTATTCCAAGAAAAAACAGAGAACTTCTCCGACATTCATCACATGATACCACCGCCATCTATTCAACCGTCACAGATTTAGCGAGATTGCGCGGCTGGTCGATCGGCAAGGCGCGCAGGCGCGCCATCTCGTACGCGAAGAGCTGGAGCGGGATGGCGGTAAGGAGCGGCTGAAGCGCTTCGTGCGTTAGCGGCACCGAGAGCACGGCGTCGGCGAGAGAGAACAGATCGGATTCGTTCCCTTGCGTGGTAAGGGCAAGGAGGCGGCCGCCGCGTGCCCGGATCTCTTGCATGTTAGATTTCGTCTTTTCGTATACCGAATCCCTCGGCGCGAGAATGACCGAGAGGAAATCCGGGTCGATAAGCGCTATTGGCCCATGCTTCATTTCGCCCGCTCCGTACCCCTCTGCATGCACATAGGAAATTTCTTTCAGCTTGAGCGCGCCTTCATACGCGATCGGACAGTGCCATTTGCGTCCGAGAAAATAGGCGTCCCTCGTGCTCCGAAACGTCGCCGCGATACTCTCGATCTGAGGACGCAGGGAAAGGGCGGAGCGCGCCAATTCAGGAAGTTGCCGCAGCTCCGTGACTAGCCGCTCTCCCTCTATTTTAGACAACTCGCGGTTCCGCCCGAGGAGAAGAGCAATGAGTACAAATACGGCCAGTTGCGAGATAAACGCCTTGGTCGAAGCTACGCCTATCTCCGGCCCCGCGTGATTGTAAACGCCCGCATCTGTCGCCCGCGCGATCGAGGAGCCGACAACATTCACGATACCAAGCGTTAGCATCCCGTGCTTTTTCGCCTCTTTTACCGCCTCCAGAGTGTCGAGGGTTTCTCCCGACTGCGAAACAGCGATCAGCACCGCCTCTTTCGGATTCATTGTAAAGCGGCGGTACCGCAGTTCCGACGCGAGCTCCACTTCTGCCGGTATTCCGGCGAATTCCTCAATGAGCATTTCGCCGATCAATCCCGAATAATAGGCGCTGCCGCAGCCCGTAATGATGATCCTCTTTGCCTTCAGAATTCGCGGCAGCACATCCCGCAAGCCGCCTAAAATTGCAGAGTCGCTAAGCAGTCGGCCTCGCAACGTATTCGTTATAACTTCCGGGATTTCGAGGATCTCTTTAAGCATAAAATGCTCGTAGCCCATTTTCTGTATCTCCTCAACCCCCCATTCGAGTTCTTCTATCTTCTTTTGCACTGGACCGGCGTCAGCTTCTATTCGATATCCTTCTTTAGTAACCGTGGCCATCTCCCCGTCTTCGAGATATATGACCGTGCGCGTATAAGGCAATATGGCGGACGCATCCGAGGCCACATGATACCCATCCTCCGCTATGCCGAGCATGAGCGGACTGCCGAGCTTGGCGGCAACCAGTTTCCCCGGCTCCCTTTCGGCAGCGACCAGAATTCCGTAGGTGCCGCGCACCTTTGAGAGAGCGGCCCGCACCGCGGACTCAAGATCCTTTTTTATGGAAAACTCTTTTCCTATAAGCTGCGCGAGCACTTCAGTATCCGTTTCTGAAGCAAACACGATTCCCTCCTGAACAAGCGCCGCTTTGAGTTCTGCGTAATTCTCAATTATGCCGTTATGGACCAATGCGATGATGCGCGCAGAATCGGCGTGAGGATGCGCATTGGCTTCGGTTGGCGGCCCATGCGTCGCCCATCGCGTGTGTCCCACGCCCGTCGTTCCATCAATGGCTGCCGGAAGCGACTTCTCCAGTTCGGCTACTTTTCCGGTCCGTTTGATCGTTCCTACATTGACAATATGTATGCCTGCAGAATCATACCCTCGATATTCAAGCGCCTTGAGCCCGGAAATAAGAATCGGTACCGCATTCTTACTGCCCGTGTATCCTACGATCCCGCACATGACTGACTAGGCATATACGAGCGGGAGCCTTTTTGAAACGAATCGAGCAACTTCGCGCGCGAGATAGATGAGCGAGGCGAACGTGAGCAGCGTAAGCGATTGGACGACTAGACGAGTGTGATTAAGCGCGTACGCGATGTACTGCGTCCGCCCAAAAAAGTCTTCCGGGCCATTCGCGAATACTTTCGCGACCCATACTTCCCTCCCGAGGCCCCAGAGCGCCGCCGCGAGCACGAGCGCGGAAAGCGCGCCGCTTGAAACGAGCGGCCGTACCACACGAATTATATGAATGCGGCGCATCACGACGCGTTCGATCGGCGAAGGATTTTCAATCATAGTGTTGTTTGTCATAAGCTTTTTTGAAAAGTTTTTTGGCGCGATGCACCCGAGTTTTGACGGCCGGCACTGAGAGTCCCTCGGACTGCGCGATCTCTTCCTGGTTCTTCCCCTCGATGAATTGTAACCGGAGAATTCTCGCGGCGGTTGCAGGGAGCTTCGAGAGCGCCGCGAGCACCTCGTTGCGAATGGACAGATCTTCGAGGAATTCTGCGCGGGCATCCGGCAGAGATTCGTAATGTTCCGGCTCCAGTTCGGCGCGCTTCCCCCATTCATCCTTCGCCGCCCTATACCTCGTATACGCTACGCGATTCAAGACCGTATATGCCCACGAAGAGAACGAGGCCCCTTCTTGCGGGCGATACCGGTCGGCATAGAGGTACATTTTGACGAAGGCGTCTTGCACTGCCTCCTCGGCTTCTTCGGGAGAGCGAAGGATGGCTTTGGCCCGCCGCAGTAGAGGCGCCTCATAGCGCCGTACCAATAGCGCGAAAAGCTCCGGTTCCTTACGGGCCCGAGCCAGGAGCTCCGCGTCAGACAGAGCGCCGAGATCCTCGCTATGGTTTGAAAAACTCATCGTGTCTGCTAGCATACAGCAATTGCCCCTCGGGGCTAATTTTTATAACCTCCTATGGCTATCCTAAGTTACTACCAAGCGAGCGAGAAACAAGTGGTCGTCTGCGGTCGCTTGTTCGAGCGAGCGCTGGGAGAAGGACAAAACTAGTATGTCTGTTTTGTCCTACAACGAAATAGTCGGGAAAACCGTTATCAAATATAACGGCGAGCCGTACGAGGTGCTCTCGTCCCACGTCTTCCGCATGCAGGCGAATCCGCCGCAGAATAAGACAAAGCTCCGCCATCTCGTGTCAGGCAAAGTCATCGACGCCACGTTCCACCAGAGCGATACGGCCGAAGAGGCGGACGTCGAGACGATGAAAGGCCGTTTTCTGTATACCAACCGAGGAGAGAGCTGGTTCGACGAAGCAGACAATCCGAAGAACCGCTTCGCCTTTCCTGCCGACGCGGTCGCAGACAAGGCGCAATGGCTCGCGCCGAACGCACCCGTCGACGTACTCGTCTATGAAGAGAGGCCACTGTCGGTCAAAATACCGGTGAAAGTGGATTTGGCCGTAAAGGAAGCGCCGCCGGCAGTCAAAGGCAATACTGCGCAAGGGGGCACAAAAATAATTACGCTCTCGACCGGCGCCACGGTAAACGCGCCGATGTTCATCAACCCCGGCGACGTCGTCCGCATCAATACCGACACGGGCGAGTATACCGATCGTGTAGAAAAAGCCTAAATCACTCGCGCTATACTGAGAGAATGCAGAAAGATTTTGATGGTTGGAACGAACAAAAGAAGAAGACGGATGCGAATGAGAAGTACCTACCTCTCTACTACGTACGCGAAGTACGCTGGTGTCGGCTTGGCGTAATTATCGGATTCGAGCAGGACGGCAGTGGCGGTGGATATTCGAGACCAGTTGTCATACTCAAAGGTCTCGTACTACCGCTTACAACTTCGATGAAGAAAAACAAATACCACTTCGCATTAGGTAAAATCGGCGACGCGGATGCGTCGGCGATTATCTCGCAACTGCGCTTGATAGATACCCGCCGACTCGATCAGCATATAGGTGTGGTGAATAAAGAGACGTTTACATGTATGCGAAAAGCCGTCAAAGACATGCTTTGACGGCTTTTCTGTTCTCCCCCTTACGGGGGCCGGGCCGAAGCCATTTGTTTTAATACAATAGCGGAAGAGATCTAGGGAGTCAACAGTTCGTGTGGGCACTTTCTCGCTTCAATTATTTTTGCTTTATTGCCGCCAACCAGTGTACCGTATGCATTGAGCACCTTAAATCCCGAAAGTTTCAACGTGCGAACCAGCTCTTCATGGAGATTGATCGAAATGAGAATGATTAGCTTTCCGTTCGGCTTCAACCACATACGAAACGAATGCGTCATTTCCTGCAGATCAATACCTTTCCCAAACTCTCCCCATGGTGGATCAGTTATGATGCAGTCGACGGAATCTCTTGGTATCGATAACGACCTGTAATCGCCATGGCGAATCTTCACCTTTGCGTTGCTGCTGTATTTCTTCTTCAAAAGTCGTACAGCGCCATCATTGATGTCGCTGATGATAAGTTGTTTGAACGGTACTCTGATAATCTCATCGGATATACCACCGCTTCCGCAAAAAGGGTCCATGACGACTGCCGACGGCTGTATCTTTGCCATACTGACCATGACTGCTCCGATGCCCGACTGTAATTGCCCCTTCTTCCTGGCAATATCCCTGGCCTTCGTATCGGTCAACTTTAATCCGAAATAGGTGTTCTTATTTTCTCGTATATAAAACCAGAATTCATTGCACTTCCCTTCTGGGTCGAGTCGTAGCTTGTAATTGTGTGCGATGCGTTTTTCCAATCCATCAAGAGCTTCCTTGTCAAAACTCACCGTTTGTCCTTTGTAGGACACCCGGACTTTGAAATTTCTGCCTCTAAAGAAGGAGGCCGGTATCCTGAAACTCTCAGTCTTTAGCGAGTCCACTGTCTTCTCTATAGAATCGTTGAAAATGGTCTGCGCTATCAGTAAATAGACGTGAGTAATGAAACCGAATTCTTCGATATCTCGCGGTTTTTTATCTGTAGCGATAACCGCTATGCCATCTGAAATTTCTTCAACAGCAATGTGATTCTCGGTAAGAACTTTCTGTACTATGTCTGAAGTACCCGTTGGGAACGTTATGAAATAGCGAGTCATTCAATCGAGCCCTACGGAGCGATATACGGGAGAAGCGCCATGTAGCGGGCGCGCTTGATGGCCTGCGCGACATCGCGCTGCTTGTTCGCGGGAATTCCGGTGCGCTTCTTCGAGAGCATCTTGGCATGCGGATTGGTGAACTGCCGCAGGTACGCGACATCTTTGTAGTCAACGAATTTTTTGAGCTCTATTTCCTGCCGTAATGCTTGATAGGCCATGGTTGTAAATAATTTTCAATTTTACAATTTTCAATTTTTCAACACTAGAATGGAATTTCTTCCGGATTGAATTCCTCGTCGGGATACTTGATCTCATCCGAGTCGGCCGGGGCGGTTTGCGGTTCCTCGCCCCGCGTCGCCGCTCGACTGTCGCTCGGCGCTTGCCCTGAGCCTGTCGAAGGGCCGAACTGGAAGTTCTCGATTACGACTTCGGTACGGTAATTCTTCTTCCCGCTCTCCTTATCGTCCCAAGAGCGTGTGGTAATGCGCCCCTCGACGAACAGCGGCCGGCCCTTTTTCACATACTGCGCGATAACTTCTGCGGTGCGGCCGAACGCGACGATGTTGTGGAATTCGGTCGCCTCCTGCTTCTGCCCGTTCTTGTCCTTATAGGTGCGGTTGGTCGCGAGGCCGAAGTTAACGACCGAGCTCCCGGACGGAAGTGCCTTCAGCTCCGGATCGCGGGTCAGATTCCCGTACAGAAATATTTTGTTCAGGTACATGCTTCTATGCTACCGCACTTTCAAGGGCCGCATCTAGTTCTGCATCTAAAGCGGCCTCGGGCGCACGTTTCTCCTTCTCCGTCTTCGCGGCGAGCTCGAGAGCCTCGAGGGCGTGGCGGGCTGCTTCCTTAGTGGTCGCAATGTCTATAAAGCGGATGATGCGTTTGTTCGCGCCGGCGGCCGCAACGATTTCACCATGGCGCTCGGTATTGGTCTCGTAGGCGATCCAGCAAAAATACGCGGAATCGAAGTCGCGACGGCCGGACGTTTCCTGCCTCGAGATAGTATACGCAAGAGAGACCTTTTCCGGTTCCCCTTCGGCGATGATAGTGCCGCCCTCGGAGATTTGGGAGCGGATAGCCTGGTACGCCTTCTTAGCCTCCTCGGCAGGAAGCTCGGGATCGAGATGAAAGCCGAGCTCGTAGACGCGAGGCTCGCCGTCAAACGCCTCCTCCGCGCGCAATGCGCTATCTTTCTCTTTCGCCATGATGCCGCAATCCTAGCATTGTGAGGGAGAGGATGCAATCCTAGAGGCCGAAGACCCGGGCGGCATTGGAAACCAGGGAGTTCCTGACTTTTTCGGCATCCTCCCCGCGGATTTCGGCGATTCGAGCGACTACATCACGGACAGCGAGCGGATCGTTCCGCTTGCCGCGCCGCGCGGCGGGCGAGACATAGGGCGCATCCGTTTCAGAGAGGATGCTTGAGAGCGGAACAGATCGTATCACCTCGTCATAATCGTGCGTGAAGGTAATGACAGCAGTAAATGAGAGCGAGAAATCGAGGGCGATGAGCGCGTGAGCTTCTTCAATGCCGCCGACAAAAAAATGCACATCGCCGCGCAAGCCCGGGAACTTCTCCTTGGCTTCCTTCAATATCGCAATCAGATCTTGATATGCATCTTGCGATCCCTTGCTGGGACGGCAATGGATTATGAGCGGCTTGTTATGCTCGGTAGCCAGCTCGATATGCTTTCGAAAGAGGGCCGCTTGCTCATTTTTACGGCTCGTATCGCGGAAATAATCCAATCCGCACTCCCCTATCGCAACGCATTTCGGCTCTTGAGCCAATTCGTGAATGATGGACATCGTAAGTCCATCATCTGATGCGTGGTGAGGATGGATGCCGACGGAGGCGAACAAGTGTTCATTCTTTTCTGCGAGCGCGACGGCTACGCGGGACGACCCGAGATCAGTGCCGACGACGATCCCTGCAACACCCTCTTCGCGCATCTGCTTTATCACTGTTTCTCTGTCCTCCGAATATTCGTCAAACTGCAGGTGGCAGTGCGCATCGATATATCTTATTTCCATATCGAAAACATCAGATGCAGGTATGATATATCATACCTGCATCTATAATCGCGGGAACAGGTTTTCCGGCTTCCTATTTTCGCGAATGGCAGCCAAAATCGCTTTAGAGGTAGCGGGCATGGCTGGGGCGAGATGCGCTGCAATGCTCGCGAGCTGCCGCACTAGCGACTCAATATCGCGCCGTGCCACTTCTTTTTCGCTCGCGTCGGCGCTTTTTATCTTTTTATATGGCTCGCGCTCGGTCATGAACACGTCCGCCACTGCGATCTTTTCAAAAACTACATCCATCGCCTCGTTGAAGCGGAATGTTTCGACTTTTTCTGCAAATTCTCCGCTCACAATTGTATCTTCTCCCGCGAGTTTGACCGGGCCAGACAGATGCTCTTCGGCGAGTTTCATCACCCGTGCGACGAGATTGCCGAGGCCATTGGTGAGGTTGGCGGTATATGCCTCTTTAAATCCCTCCCGCGTGATGTCCCCGTCTTCAAACGGCGATATGTGCCGAAGCAGAAAGTAACGAACAGCGTCAGGGCCGTAGGTGTCTATAAGATCTTCGGGGTCAATGACGTTCCCGAGTGTTTTGCTCATCTTCTTCCCGCCCGATGTGATGAAGCCATGCACAAAGAGCGTTTTCGGAAGCGGCAAACCCGCGGAAAGAAGCATGGCAGGCCATATCGCTGCGTGGAACCGCAGAATATCTTTGCCGATAATATGCACGTCGGCTGGCCAAAATTCTTGATAGAGCGCATCATCGCGGCCAAACCCGAGCGCAGAGATGTAATTAGCGAGGGCGTCACACCACACATACATAACTTGCGAGTCATCTCCCGGCACCGGTATGCCGAGCCCGCGCGGCCAACTCGAACGTCGCGGCCGCGAGAAGCTCACATCCTCAAGCCCGCCCGAGATGAACGAGAGGATCTCCTTCTTTCGCGATTGCGGCACAATGCGCAATTCATCGCTTGCTATCTTTTCCCGCAGCGCATCCGCATACTTCGAAAGACGGAAAAAATAATTCTCTTCGCGCAATTGCTCCGGCTCCGTCCCGTGATCAGGGCATTTTCCATCCACCAGATCCTTATCGGTAATGAATGCTTCATGGCCGACGCAATAGAGTCCTTCATATTCCTTCTTATAGAGATCGCCGGCGGCTAGAAGCAGCTCCCATAACGCTTGCGCACCGGGCCAATGGACATTCGTATCGGTAGTTCGGATGAACTGGTCGTATGAAATATCGAGAGACGCGTACAATTTCATAAAATTCTGCACGATGCCGTCAAGAAATGCAATCGGTTCCGCGCCAGCCTTCGCCGCCGCATCCACCATCTTTTGGGTATTCTCATCCGAACCAGCAAGAAAATGAACCTTCTCGTCGTTGCGGCGATGATACCGTGCGAGCGCGTCTGCAAGCGTCATAGTATACGCGTGCCCGAGATGGAGCTTCGCATTCGGGTAAAAAATCGGCGTGGTGAGATAAAAAGTATTTTTCACATTACGTGCTCTTGTGCGCATGCTCGCGGCGCTTGCGCTTATCGAAGTCGTTGATGAACTCGAGAAGCACCGCCGAGAGAGGCACTGATAATAGAACGCCCAGGAAACCTGCGAGCGTATACCCCGCGATAAGCGCGACTATGACGAGTATCGGTGGAATGCCTACAATCTTCTTCACGATGAGCGGATAGATGAGATTCGACTCGAACTGGTTCACCACTACATAGAGACCCGCCACAAGAAACCCGAGCGGGATGCCGCCTTCCGAGTACGCGACAATTGCCGCTACCGTCCCAGCAATGATAGAACCGAAAACCGGAATGATCGCCGCCAGAGCGGAGAAGACCGCGAGCAAGAGAGCGAAGGGAACGCCTATGATAAGCAGTCCCAGATAGATAAGAATGGCTACGATGACGGAAAGCAGTATCTGCCCCTGCATCCAGCGGCCGATCTTCTTCTGCGCGCGCTTCCACAAGTCGATGGAGTATTCCTCATACTTGACCGGCATGACGAGACGCAAGAAATCGTCCACGCCCGTGTCCTGGAGGGCGAAGTAGAAGGAGAGCACGATCACGAGCGCGAGCGAAAACATACCGCCGAAAAAGGTGACGAGAAGCTGCAGGACACCTCCGGAGGTTTCACTGAAAACCGTACGGAACGAGAGGAGGGTTTGCAGGAACGATTGGATCTCATTGCCGCGGGCCGTTATGTCCAAGGATTCGGGCGCGTTAATCGTTTCGAGATACCGCGGCATTGCGGAGAAGAAGCTGGCGGCATCGGCGATAATAGGCGGAAAGAAGAAATAGAGGATGGAGAAGACCGAACCGAAGACGAGCACGTAAACGAGGAGCGCAGCGGCGAAGCGCGGCAAGCGCCGGCGAACGAAGAACGCCACTCCGGGTTCTATGGCTGAAGCGATGACGATCGCTGCGAGAACGAGTAAGAAAAGATCGCGCAGGAGCCAGAATATGTACGCGCCCGCGATAATGACTAGCGCCGTCACGAGCGTCCCGGGCGCGACCGCCATCCGGATCTCTCTATTCATAGTTGCATCCTAGCACACGTAGATGCAAAAAGACCGACCCCGTGCCGCGCGAAGCGCGGCACGGGGCTTCGAGTAGTCAGGCGCCGGTGTCTGACGACTCGTCATGTGCCGCGTAGTGCAAACCGCACAGGCGGATATGCGCTGCGCAATTCACGGACAGAAATTCGCCGTGGACTTCGAGCGCCCGTCGAAGCTGGACGGGAGACAGCCCGGTCTCCCGCAGCCTGGCTGCGATGAGACCGAGGAATTGACTGACCTGCTCTAGCGCCGCGACCGCTTCCGCTCTGGCTACTGCTTCCATGCCGTCCTCCTTTGGCGGCCGACCGTTCACTGCATAAGAACCGTCCGATATTTACAATACCACGCACAGAGGAGGTTAAGGAAGGTTAAACCTTCCTCATTACGAAAGAGCGGATTGTATGCGCTGCGCCGCTTCGAGAACCGTTAGACGCTCTTGTTCGCCCGAGTCGCGATGACGGAGCGTGACAGTATCCTTCAGCTCAGGTTTTTCTCCCAACGTGTCGAAATCTATCGTAATGCAAAACGGCGTACCTATCTCATCCTGACGGCGGTAGCGCTTGCCGATGTTGCCGTTGTCGTCGAACTGGATGCTGGGGACTTGAGACTGGAGGCTCGCAAAGACTTCATTCGCTTTCGCCACAAGTTCGGGCTTATTTTTCAGCAGCGGAAAGATCGCGGCTTTTACCGGCGCGATTTTGGGCGACAGCGCGAGGTAAACGCGTTTCTCACCGCCCAATTCGTCTTCGCGATAGGCATCGAGCAAGGTGAAGAGAAGTGCCCGGCCGACGCCGCCCGAGGTTTCGATGATCCATGGCGTAACGCGTTCGTTTGTATCTGGGTCAAGATACTCGAGTGACACACCGGAAAATTCCTCGTGCCGCCGCAGATCCCAGTCGCCGCGGTGATGAATACCCCAGGCCTCCTTCCAGCCCATTGGGGAGTTATATTCGATATCCCATGCCTCCTGCGCATAATGCGCCTTCTCATGCTCTTCGTGCTGACGGAAACGCAAATTTTCTTTGCGAATACCGAGCCCCTGGTACCAGTCCATACTGAACCGCTTCCAGTATTCATACTGCCGCTTCCCTTCTTCGGCATCGGGCTTCACATAATATTGCAATTCCATCTGCTCGAATTCGCGGACGCGGTAGAGGAAGTTGCCCGGCACGATCTCGTTGCGAAATGCTTTGCCGATCTGCGCGATGCCGAACGGCAGTTTCGGATGCATAGAATCGAGGATATTCTTAAAATTCACGTGCACACCCTGCGTGATCTCGCCGCGCAGATATACTTTCTCCTTTTCTCCCTCGACCGCGCCGAGACTTGCTTCGACGAGCAGGTTGAAAATCTTGGGCTCGGTCAATGCATTGCCGTCCGGACTTTTCAATTTCAATTCCCGCATTTTCTCACCCATCTGCCCGACAGATAGGTCATGAACGTCGACACCGGCCTCTTCAAGCAAGTGATCCGCGCGATAGCGCTTGTGCGTCACTTTGTCTTCGACCAGCGGGTCGGTGAATCCTTCGGTGTGTCCCGATGCTTCCCACACGCGCGCCTGCATGAGGATGGACGCGTTCAAGCCATATACGTCGCGGCGCTTATATACGAACGTCTTCCACCAATACTGCTTGATGTTGTTATTGAGTTCGGCGCCAAGCGGCCCATAGTCATAGGTGCCTGCGAGGCCGCCGTAAATTTCCGAGCCCGGAAAGACGAACCCGCGGCGTTTGCAGAGCGCGACGATTTTTTCCATCAGATTCGATTCGGCCATAGGTACTGCATTATTGCACGACCGCGTTGTCGCTCGTATACCCCGGATCGGCGACCGTTTCGGTAGTCACCGGCGCTGCGTTCGCGGACACTTGCGTGCCGGCGAATCGGTCGTAGCCGGAGAAAGAAGGGGCTCCGGTAAGCTGCGGTGCGCTTCCCCTCTGCGAACTCGAGGGGACAAGGGAAACTAGGAACGCCCCCTGCGCGCGGCCGCCCTGCGCCAAGTCTCCTGTGCTCCAAGTGACTGTTCGCGAGCTTTCGTTATAGGCGAACGAGCCATTGCCCGCTGTCTTGCCGACATACGAAACATATCCCGGGAGAACAGCGGAGACCTTCCCGCCCGCGACCGCGTTCCCATAGTTCGCGATATCCCAGATGATGCTGTAGGTCGTCGCCTGATCTGCGCGCGGAGGGATAGGGCCGCTCGTCTCAAAGGGGCCTGAGGAATGCCGCGAGGAGGAAGAAAGCGCCACTACGGTAGCCACCTTCACGGATTTCGTGACGAGGGAGCTCACCGCTTCCGGTACGTTGGTCTGCCCCACGCGGGTTCCTGACACCGAAATTGCGAAAGTTATCGTGGGCGCGGGCGGCAGAGCGCCAGGAGGCAAAGTCGTGAAGGTGAACGTGCCGATACCAGCAGCGCCGGGCGCGAGCGACACCAGCGCCGGATCGGTATCCTTACTAAAGACTATCGTATGATCTCCAGACCGATAGAAGCCGTTCGTGGTCCGTATGCTTCCGTAATCTACCGCTCCTCCGGTGATCGTGACCGCGATGACGGCGTCCGTAATACTCGTCGCTAGCGTATTAGCATACGACACCGTGACGCTCTGGAACTCCTTCGGCGTTATGATCGGCGTCGGAGAAGTATCTCCGTTCACCGAGACGGACGTAGCGATGAAGGGAGCCGACAGCTTCACTGCCGCGTCTTGCGTCATGTACTTCACGGAGAGCGTCGGGTCTCTCTCCGATACCGCCGTTCCAACCGTGAAGCGAAAGATCTTCTCGTCATTCTGCTGCCCCGAGAGGGTGCCGGTCAGCCGGACGGTTTTCGTTGCGCCGGGAGCCAACGTGCCAAGGGAGAAACTTCCGTTGGTGCTCGGCAGCGAGGAAGCAGTTACGGAGAAGCCGAATGGGAAGGTACCGGTGAGTATGACATTTGCGAGCGGCACGCTCGCATTGGAGCGCACAGTTAGGTTCAGAGTTAGCGGCTGGCCGGCGACCGTCTCGGAAAGGGTATCGACGGATATCGAGAGCGGCGTGGAGGAAATGGCTAGCACATACGAGGTCTTCTTCTCGAAAACGGCGTTCGAGCCGCTCGTGTTGTACGAGATAGAGACCGGCAAGAGAGCCGTCTGCCCCGCTTCGCCGAAAACGACCGCTTTCACCGAACGGGTGATGGTTGCTCCGGCAGGGAGTGTCCCGAGATCTTCGGTATAGCGGGGATACGGCGAAAGTACGTTAGAGGGGTTCCTCGACCCTTCGGGGAAATCGACTTCGAGTTTCGCATTCTCAATTGCGACCGGGTTCTGATTCGTTATAGTGAGCGACAGCGGGACTGTGTCGCCGCCCGCTATCGTCGTCGGACCCTGGATGCTGACCGCGATCTTGTCGACCGAGACGGAATTGCCCTCGAAGTAGAAGAGGTAGCCCGCGCCTGAGAGCGCTATGAGAAAAAAAACGAAGGCGCCGACGAAGAACATACCCGCCAGCCGGACATGCCGCTCGCCTTTTTGGGAATATTGCGCGAGATCTGCCGGCTCTTCCCACTCATGCCGGAGAGACCGTTCTCCGCGCCCGGCCAAAGGCTCGCGCGGGTCCGGGACGGCGGCGCCCGGCTTATAGAGGCGCGCTCGCGCCTCTTCGAGCGTACTGAGATCATCTTCGGGATGGATCATTGCCTATTTAGTATACTACGTACAGTGTTTCGCATTTTATACGCAAAAGCACGAGGATAATATTCGAACGGATAGCCGTCGCTTAAAGAATTGCCGATCATGTCTTACCATTCACAAGAAAAGTCCGGCGCCAGCCAAAAAAGCGTGCTCCAGACTGGTTCAAAAATAACCCGCCATGCGCATCATTTCGCGAGCATAATTCTGCTTACCTCGCTCTTAGTAGCCACCCCGATCCTTCTTTTCGTGCTGAACAGGTTTACCGACTTGCTGCCGATGCTTACGGTTCTCGGGGTACTTTTCCTGGTCGGGAGTGTCTACTATTTCCTCTTGCCATCCAAAAAAATACCGCCGGCACTTTACCTTTTCATGGATTATTTTTTCCTTTCCATTATTACCATACTCTTCTTGTTCGCGGATCCGCAGATAGGTGTTCCAATCCTCTTTTTCTACATGGTCATATTCGTTGTTATCGATTCGGTGGCCTACGGCTGGAGGGACGCCATCATAATTCTCATCGGCGCGTCGGGGGCGGTTACTTTTTACAACATGTTCCACGCAGTCGATTTCAGCTTGTACGAGGCAGCGGGATTGAGCGTTATTCAGATATTAGTGCTTACGCTCCTCACCATTGATATGCGCATACTTACGGCGCTGGCCCTTTCTGAAGAAAAAAGGCGGACCGCTCTCGAGGCGGAACTTGAACGGTATCGAGAACTTGAAGTCATAAAATCGCAATTCCTAGCTGTCGCCTCCCATCAAATGCGCACTCCGCTTTCCGAAGCGCGCTGGGCTCTCCATGAACTGGAAACCCGGGCTGCCCTGGATACGCCATCCCGCGTTTTAGCGAGTAACGGACATCGGGCAATAGAACGATTGGTGCGGCTGGTGGATATGTTCCTCTCCGTTGCGTCGGCGGACAGCAAAAAAATATATTTTAATCGGGAGGAAATTTTTCTGCCCAAACTGATTTCAGAAATTATTCAAGAAATCAGGGCGCTGGCGGATAATAAATCCATAACGCTGGAATTCAAGCCGTCAGAGGAATTCAGCATAGAGGGAGATCGCTTCCTCCTGAAGGAAGCGTTGAGCGGCGTGATCGAAAACGGCATACGCTATACCGAGCCCCAAGGAAAGGTAAGCATCGCCGTTGCGCGGCAAGGAGAGAGCGCATTAATAACCGTAAAGGACACGGGTATAGGCATGGACGAAAATGATCTGGGGAAACTATTCCAGAAGTTCTATCGCTCTCCCCGAGCTCTAAAAATGCATACCGACGGTTCAGGCTTGGCGCTGTTTTACGCCAAGAGTACTGTGGAACAACACGGCGGAGCGATCGAATTCGAAAGTGCTCTTAATCGAGGGACAACCGTCAGTATCAAGCTTCCGCTCTTCTTAAAAAGAGCGCCTGAGCGGGACCTTGCAAAGTGCTGAGCGGCCGTTAGGGAGCCAGAGTATCCGAGTCATAGGCCCGAAGCCTCGAGGCCGCGGTTGATGCGGGAGACGTAATGCTTGCGCTCGGCGCGAATGGCGGCGAGCGCTTCCGGGGAGAAATTTTCGCCGGGAATACCGCCGGCATCCAAGCCGAGCGCCCGCAAGAGACGCAGGGCAGCCAAAATTTCGATGGCCTCATGCTCGGCTTCAGGCAGCTCGCTCAACGCCTCAAAGAACTCCTGCGTAATCGCAAAAAGCTCGGTATCGTGCGCCTCGCCGGCGACCAGCCGGATGATGAGCCCAACCACCCGCGCGGCCCGCACGCGGGCCGCGCGGGACAGGCGTTTTGCCCATGATTCTTTAAGAACCGCTCCGGCTATCCGCCAGGTGTCCCTGCCGCGCACGAGAACGCAATCGCTCTCCGCGAAGGTCGCGAGCGCGGCGGCCAATTTCGCGCCGGACGTTCGCACGCCCTGCGCGCGCGTGCGCACGAGGCCTAATTCGGGAGTAACGAGCGCAATGAGCGCGTTCGCCTCTCCCGCTGGCGCCCGCGAGAGCACGATGCCGCGCGTTTCGTATTTAAATCTCATAGGCATTAGGTGTTTAAGTCTGACTTAAACAGCTTTTTCAAGCGCAAGAGCCTAGCGCCTAACGCCTAACGAGTTTGAACAGCACAGTGCCGGCGGAGAGTTCGACTTTGTGCGGGCCCTCGCCTCGCACCACCTCAACCGCATCATTCTGGCTGTAGCCCTCGGCCTTGCGCGCCTCGGCTACTGCGCGCGCAAGCTCCCGTTCGTCTCCCTCCTTAATCAGCTCTCGCGTGAGCTCGGTATCAAGCTTGAGTGCCTGCGCCCCCATGACGACCCGCTTTACGTTCACTTCGTCTGCAAGGATATCGGCCAGCGCTTCCGGAAGCTCATCGGGAATCGCGAGCGTCGCGAGCGGCTGACGCACCTTAATCCCCGCTTTTTGCCGGAGCATGAGCACTTCCGAGGCGCGCGAACGTACTTTCGCCATGTGTCCAAGCAGCTCGTCCACTCTCCGCCTTCGCCGGAATATTCGGTTCCAAATTGACTCTCGGACAGGCGGCCAGTCGGCTAAATGCACGCTCTCGGGGTCCTTCTCTCCCCGAATGCTCTGAAATAGCTCCTCTGCGATAAATGGCGTAGCGGGAGCTGAAAGTATAGCGAGCGTGCGCAGAACATGCCGTAGAGTCTCGAGCGCGGCGTCTTTAGAATCGGCATGCTTGAAGCGGTCTCGCGAGCGGCGCAGATACCAAGTCGAGAGATCGTCGATGAAGAGAGAGAGCGGCCGGGTCGCCCGGTCGAGCTCATAGCGTTCGTACCCTTCAGTTGTTTCGCGGATCAATTGTTCGAGACGCGAGAGGATCCACCGGTCGAGCGGATGGGAACTCGCGTCCGAGGAACTGGTCCCATTCTTGTACAGCTCGTAGAACGCGAGCGTGTTCTTCAGGCGGCCGATATTCTTCTTCGCCACCTCGTCCACGCCGCTCTCTGAGAAATTGAGGTTCTCTGCAGCCACGACCGGCGAGGAGAGCAGATAGAAGCGGAGCGCGTCGGCGCCGTACTTCTCCACGATCGCCATGGGGTCGGGATAATTCTGCAGGCGTTTCGACATCTTCTTGCCATCTTCGGCGAGCACAATGCCGTTCACTATCACATTCTGGAATGCGTTCTTTCCGAAAAGCGCGCCCCCGAGCACGTGCAGGTAATAGAACCAGGCGCGCGTCTGGTCGAGCCCCTCGGCGATGAACTGCGCGGGGAATGTCGCCTCGAATTTTTCTTTATTTTCGAACGGATAATGCACTTGGCCATAGGGCATCGAGCCGGAATCGAACCAAGTATCGAGCACGTCCGGAATGCGGCGCATCATGCCAGAGCATTTTTCACAGCGCACTGAAATCTCATCCACAATGTGCTTGTGCAGGTCAGTCACCTTTTGCCCGCTAGCTGCCTCGAGTTCCGCGATGCTGCCGAACACGCGGGTCTTCTTGCAGGCGTCACAGCGCCAGATCGGAATGACGCTCGCCCAGAACCGCTGGCGGGAAATGGACCAATCGCGCGCGCCTGCTAGCCAATTGCCGAAGCGGCCTTCCTTAATATGCGCCGGCGACCAAGTGATATTTTTGGCATTCTTGAGAAGGTTCTCCTTGATCTGCGTGACTGCCACGAACCAAGAGGAGGTAGCGTAATTCAAGAGCGGCGTCTCACAGCGCCAGCAATGCGGATACGCGTGCGTGATGTTTTCTTTGGAAAAAAGCAGACCGTGTTCCTGCAAATATTTTAATACTGCGATATCGGTCGAAAGCCGCACCGAATCATCCTCGGAACGCGGCTTCACTTCCATCCCGGCGAAGTCGCGTACTTCGCTCTTCATCGTGCCGTCCATGTTCACGTGCTGTACGAACGGCAAGTTCTCTTTTTTCAGCAATTCCCAGTCGTCGGCGCCGAAAGCCGGCGCTTCGTGCGCGATGCCGGTGCCCGTATCGGTCGTGACGAAATCCGCTGCGTACACTCTCCAGCCTTTCTCCCGATTCTTGAGAGTGGGATCGTTTACGTAGTAATCGAACGGCGGCAGGTACTCGGTGCCAACGAGCTCGCTCCCCTTTTGTTCCTTCACGATCGTGTAGCCCTCTTCGCCAAAAAAATCTTTCGCCCGCTCTTTGGCCACAATGAAGCGCGGATTCTTATTCGTACCGCCTATGAGCTCGACCGTTACATAATCTATGTCCGCGCCGACAGCAAGCGCGACATTGCCAGAGAGAGTCCAAGGGGTTGTCGTCCAGGCGAGAAAGGCCGTATTCGGATTGTCCCTCTTAAGAAACGCGACCGTTACCGCGATATCTTTCACGTCCTTGTAGCCTTCTGCGACTTCCTGCTGAGACAGCGTCGTCTCGCAGCGCGGGCAGATGTGCATCGAGCGGTAATCTTCGTAGACCAAGCCTTTGTCGTAGAGTTGTTTGAACACCCACCACACGCTCTCCATGAAAGACTTGTCCATCGTGCGATAAGCATGTTCCATATCCGCCCAGCGGCCGATGCGCGGAATAATTTTCTTCCACTCCTCCGCATAGACAAGCACGCTTTCTCGGCACTTTTCGTTGAATTTGGCTATGCCGTATTCCTTGATGTCCTTCTTATGCTTGAAGCCGAGCTGCTTTTCTACTTCGTTCTCGACAGGCAATCCATGGCAGTCCCAGCCCCACACGCGCGGCACACGATATCCGCGCATTGTCCAGAAACGCGGCACCGCGTCTTTAAGAATATTCCCGACAATATGGCCGTAATGCGGCAGGCCGTTGGCAAACGGCGGGCCGTCATAGAACACATACTCGCCCTTCGGGGACTTCTTCTTGAGCGACTTCTCGAATATCTTCTCGCGCTCCCAAAACTCTAGGATTTTCTCTTCATTGACCGCCGCAGCGGATTTCTCTCTAGAAGCGGGGCGCTTCGCCGTATCTGATTTTTCAAAGACTTCTGCCATATCGGCTTATCCTAACGTTTACAGGCCCAAAATGGAAATGGACTCCTTTTCATGTCACTTTTTTCTCATGTCACAATTTTTGACCTATAGGGGTTATGACTGAATTATTTGGTTGATGCATGCGGGCGGCAGCGCACAGCCTTTCGTGTTTTGCAGATACAGAGAATCCACTCATTGAGCACTGGCACCCTCTTGAATCCGCGCGCTCTGCTTAAGACTTCTTC
>JACPGH010000007.1 GCA_016182485.1 Candidatus Kaiserbacteria bacterium | reverse complement strand
AGGAATAGACGGGGACTCGCACAAGCAGTGGATTATGTGGCTCAATTCGTAGACAAACGAAGAACCTTACCAAGGTTAGAAACCCAACTGCATCTCATCCGAAAGGAAGAGAGCCTTCGAGGGTGTTGGGCAGGTGATGCATGGTCGTCGTCAGTTCGTGGTTTGAACTGTTCCCTTCAGTGGGGTAACGAACGCAACCCTCGTTGTCTGTTGCCTATATGGCCAGGCGAGACTGCCCCCTCACGGGGGAGGAAGGTGAGGATGACGCCAGATCAGCATGTCCCTCTGATACCTTGGGCTGCACACATAATACAATGGCCGGTACAACGGGCTGCAATGCCGCAAGGCGGAGCCAATCCTTATAAAACCGGCCTCAGTACGGATTGAGGTCTGCAACCGACCTCATGAAGCCGGAATTGCTAGTAATGGCGGGTCAGCCAAACCGCCGTGAATACGTTCTCGAGTCTTGTACTCATCAACCAATGTGCTTGGTAGTTTGTCAAGTCAAGTCTGTTCAAATCAGGCCCGCGCCGAAAGGCGTGCGTAGCAAAAGAGCAGTCGGTGTGCCGCGAGGCCGCAGGCAGAGAGCTCTAGTAGCAAATGGCAGCCCTTCCGGAGAAATTCGGAGGAGTGCGCGACCCATTCTGGTGAGTCATGGGGAAGCGTAGTAAGAATCCAACAAGCGGATGCCGGGAAGTGAATGACAAATGACCCAAGGAGATCTCATGGACTATCGAGATGTACAGTTTGTGAGAAGTCAGCAGTGTCGTAGTAGGTTTGAGAAATCAAACTGAAGGACTAAACCGAAATATGTGAAGACTAGAGGATGGGCAATCGTGCTCATCAACTATCCAGCAAGGGAGGAAGCGATGCAAGGTCACGAAAGGGAAAGGGTCGAGCTCATCGTCGGGATGCTTGACAAGATCTATCCGTTCGAGCCGGACATGACGCCAGACGAGCGCTCTGCAACCGACCTGGAGCGCCAGTCGCTCGCTATCCGAGCTGGGTGGACCTCGATGTCGATCGAGGAGCTGCGGCAAGTGGCCGCTGGGCGTCAGCTATGACGCCCCCATCCTCTAGTCTTCACAGTTTTGGACTCGCGCAGTACGAGAAAATCGTATGCTGCGTGGGAACGCAAAGGCATCTCGGCCTATTGCCTCCGCCCGTCAAGTCAAGGGAGCTGGGGGTGCCCGAAGGTCCGCCTCGCGCGGGACTACGGCAAATTCAGTGACAAGGACTAAGTCGTGAATCATGTAATGATTTCTGCGACCTGTCAAGAGTAATCGGACAGTAAAATCCAACTGAAATCGGTGAAGCCTTCCTCTTCAATGTTAAAATTGAAGGCACGATGGTAATACCGAGGGAAGCTGGGAGGATCACTTATTCCGCCAAATATCTGGAATATCGAATGTACGCTGCAGAAAAATAACGGATACACACGGTTATATATCCTCAAGAAATATGCTAAGAGGTTTCGGAATATTGTTGAGCCATATATTATTCCTGAACTAGCGTACAAACTTGGTTGAATAAGTGATCCTCCTTAGCCCCGTAGAGACTGGATTCCGTTGCGTCGCGTAACGGATGAAGATAGCAGAAGCGTCAGCTTAAGCTGAATGGGCACTACTATAAAACGTTGGCCCCGACACACTTCAAGCGTGTCGGGTGAAGATATAGTCCATGCTCATACGAAAGTATGAGAGAACATGAACAAGGCACGGGTAGCGGAAGCTGTTCGTGGAACATATCCTAATTGGAACCGATGCCGCCCGAAAGGCGCATCATGTCGATGATCTGGAGGCTGGACCCTAGTCGCTAGTTAACTAGTTACTAGGAACCAGTCTCTAGATTGAGAGATAGTACTCGTCTCCAAACGGTACTCGGAAGTCGGATAACGTAACCCGATGGTCGCTTAAAGGCCACACGTGAGCCTTTAAGCGGGAGCAGAATAGGCGGAACAAAAGAACACACATCTCCTTCGCTAAGGCTGCGAAGGACAAGCAAAACAAGCTCCAGGCCGTTAGGCCGGGAGCTTGTTTTCTGAGAGGATCTCAAGCCGCGCAACTGCTCGCCGCCAAATTCGTTCCTTATTCCTATGGCGGCGCATTTTATCTTCAGGCGTCGAAACGTGGCTCATTACAAGCCGCTTCGGTTCCCGCATTCTTGAATGCCGATAGAACATCAGTGCTTTCAGTATAAAAGGGAATCATGAAGTTTGTTGGAAGAAGATGTGGATTTCTCATATGAGTTATCCACAATAGAACCTATGTATTGTATATGTGCAATCTTACGGTCTGGTATCATTACTCTAATGAAATCCGCCGAACGGGACAAGGCGATCGAGTTGCGCCGTATCTATAAATTGGGATATAAAGCAATTGCTGAACAGGTCAAAGTATCGAAGGGAACTTTATCCCGGTGGTTAGAAGACCTCCCTCTTTCTGAGGAACGAATACTTGAGCTGCGGCGGGCAGCATGGAGCATAGGTGAAGCGAAACGCGAGCGATTTCGACAAACCATGCGAGCAAAACGAGACAAACGTGATTTTCAGACGTATCTCCGACAGAAAAAGAAGTTGTCGAGAATTTCTGAACAGTCCATGTTTATCGCAGGACTGATGCTCTACGCAGCAGAGGGAGACAAAAAGAGTAAAGCTGATATTGCGTTCACGAATACTGACCCGGATCTCGTCCTGTTTTTTTCACGTTGGATCGTGCGGTTTCTCGATCTACCAAAAAATAAGTTACGCATTCAGCTTCATCTGTATGAAAATATGAAGGTGGGGGCTGAGGAACTTTTCTGGATACGCAAACTCGAAATATCGAAGAAGCAGCTTTGGAAAAGCCAGGTTCGCAAGCTTCGCCCAAAGAGCTTTTCGTATCGAGACACTTCCCGGCATGGAACGTGTAAATTATACATCGGAAATGTTCCCAAAAAAAGCGAGATACAGTTGTCTATTCGGGCTTTTTTTGATACATATAAAGCACACTTGCGTGTGTAGCTCAGCTGGTAGAGCACTCGTCTGATACACGAAAGGTCCCAGGTTCGATCCCTGGCACACGCACTGCATATGTCTAGCCTGAGAATCTGCCGAGACAAAGGCCGGAAAAATCCGAAGAATCTCTTGCGGGAATGTATCAAGATCCTAATTTCGTAACACTTTATCGCTACGAGAATCCTTCTGTTTCATATGATGAAGGCAGGGAGGGTATCATCTCCAAGCAGGCACTGATATGCGGATGGTTCACCGATAATCTCAATGATCTGCGAACTTACATTAAGATGCGCCATCCGGGCGGCCGGATTGTTGTTATTCGTGTCCCGCGAGACCGCCTCGAGACCTATGATGCAAGGAAAAACGAGGAGACGAAGGAAATGGATACTGAGCCGGGCAACTTTGTCGTACCGCAGGAAGAACAGGCCGCTACGCGTATCGAAATACCATTTCCAGTGGAATCGAGCGCACCAAAGAAATTTCTCATGTCAGATTTTGGCCGTATTGATGCCTTTATCGAACAGGAGTTAACATCGGAGCGGTTAATTGAAAAAGCGGGTTCCCAACAACGCTCCCCACTTTAGCTTCTCCCGGCAGGTCCCAGGTTCGGTTCGATCCCTGGCACACGCACTTGACTTGTAGCAATAGATAAGTATACTTAATATTATCAGCCATTCATGGTTGAACGCTTTCTACCTTAGCGCCTGATCGCGGGCTACGGCACCGGATCAAAGCGCTATCGGACTGAGGCGAAAATCCTACGGGAGGTGCGACATGTTCTTTGACTTCGTGATGAAGCACTGGATGGTTCTGCTGTTTGGCGTGATCTACGTTGCTTTCTTCTCTCTTCCTGCGGCACTGATGTTGAAGAAGGTCGCACCTCGCTGCAAACCGCTCAAGCGCCTCGTGTTGAGTGTCGACTTGTTGGTGAGGCGGGGATATTCGAGCACATCTATCCTGCACAGGGCGACAGGCATACTCGCGCTGTGCCTCGGGTTGATGATAATATCCTCTACTTTTGTCCTTGTCTTGGTCTTCTTCCCGTTTCTCTTGGTCGTCGACCGCATCCTCCTTGCGAGGGAGGAGAGGCGCCTAGCGGAGTGCGACCGGCGGGCGGAGGAAGAGCGGCAGGAAGAGCGGCAGAAGATGCGTGAACAGAACGCCGAGCGGTATGCGAGGCGCAGAGACTGGCTGCAGAATAATCCGCCAGTGCTCTACTACAACACCATGGGCGGAGTGGTAGCTGTCCTGAACGCCGCAATGTACCGCTCCGTCCAGAAGGCGACGGAGCAACGCAGAACCGATGAGTTCTGGGAGCACGGGAGCGTACTCTTACCGTCCCCAGAGACGAAGGTGTTCGTGACGAAGCGCGGTCTCGCAACGCTCGATGCCGCGGAAGCGGCACTGGGACTTGACGACCTACATCGTTACTACATGTCCGGCATGCTCTCTGAGCTTCACGAGCTTGCCGAGCGAGGCGCGATTCTCGTGGAGAAGAAGGACATCTTCGTGCCCTGGGTGAGCGAGGGAATCCTGCCATTCGCTCAGCAGATGAAAGTGCTTCGATCCTGTTACGACGGCTGGGAGAGGGCTCTGCTCGAGGGCCATGTTCCAGCGGAGCTCCGGCCCCTTCCCGAGTAGTTCTTCAAGTCCTCGCATGGGCGAGGCAGAAATACCAGCCTTCCGGCTGGTCGGCCCGGCCCGCCTTTGGCGAGGCCGGGCCGTTAACTTTTATATCCACGCCTCACTCGGTTGGCTTATTTGGTTCAGGTATACTTTATTGATATGCAACGAGATAGAGCCATAGCGAGCGTTATCGGGGCAGTAGTTATTTTGGGCGGGATTTATTTTTTCCAATCGGACGTGCTGAAACAGCTTGCGCCCCTGCAGGCCGTTATACCGAACGAGCCTGTCGCCTCTACGACCGTGCCTCTTGGCTGGGTCATTCCCAACTATATTGCCCACGGGTCGCAGTCACAGGTGAAAAATCGCGTCAATTACCTGATCCAATCCGAGAAAGAGCTCGGCGATTTATGGAAGCTCCTCAATACAGACAAGAAAGTACCGGAGGTGGATTTCGCATCGAAATCGGTCATTGCCGTTTTCGCCGGAGAGAAGCAGACTGCCGGGTACGATATCATAGTTCAGAGCGTCGTGGATACGCAGGTGCGCGAGGTCACGATCTCTCTTATCAAGCCCGGCCCGGGTTGCGTGACCGGCCAGGTGATAACGGCGCCGTATCAGCTCGTCGAAGTGCCGAAGACTTCGCTGTCGCTCACGCACAAAGACGTGGACGTAATCGCGAGGTGCGAATGACCGCTATTTAGATTCGGCGCGAGCAAGCGCCTTGAGGCGCGCGATGTCGTCATTCCAACGCGCGCCGTCCCAGAACTCGAGCGGCGAGAGGTTCGCCTTATACAAAGCCTTCTCGCCGTATACCGTGCCGAGATAGTAATGCGTCCGACCGTCTTCCTTTGCGCGGCGAGTGGCGTCGAGCATGAGCCACATGCCGAGCGACTGCTGGACTAGCGAGAGGTCGTAGGCCGAGTAGTAAAAGTGGCCGAACGAGCTTTCGGCGATCTCTAGCACCGCAGCGATCAATTCGCCGTTCACCCGGTACGTCAGAATATGCAGAGGGAGAGGCATGGCAAGGATAGCCTCTAGGCGCTCTGGCGGCATAACGCGAGGTCCGTGCCGCTTGGCAAAATAATCGAGAAATAAGGTTCGAACCTCTTCGTCCGCTGCTCGCGGCTCTAGGCGATCTACGACGAATGTGTCCTCGAACCGTTTGGCGATGCGCCGGTTCTCGCTCGTGTATGCAAAATCTTCCAAAAGGATCCGCGCGCTCCGGGCCATATAAAAACGGTTTCGGACCGCCGGGTCAGCGGTGTGCGGCAGGAATCCCTGCGCGTAGATGTCAGCCGGAGAATCCCCTCTCTCCAGGTAGGCATACTCGCAGTATCCGAAACGATATACCCCTTGCCCGTATTCGTGGCCGAATTCATTGCGGGAGATTTTCATGCGGGAAAAGCTCTCGTGACGGCATCTACTAACTGAGAAAGCGTGTCACGCAGACTTCCTGAGGTCTGGATGAGGACCACCTCGTTTCCGGAAAGGGCGCGTGCTACGCCATCGGGACCGGGGTACGGTTCGGAGCGCGCGCCGATGCGCGTGAGAATTTCCGCCTGCGTGACCTGCACATGGGTAGCCGCGCCCTGCGTCTCCGGCGGAAGTACGAACACTTTCCCGGCCTCGGCGAATATGGTGTCATACAAATGCAAATATGCCCGGTTGCGCCAGCTGAACGTATGCGGTTCGAACACTATGACCAGCGGTTTGTCGGGGAAATGAAGTTTGGTAGCTTGGATGGCCGCCAGCGCTTTTTCGTACGAAGAGCCGAACCCTTCATACACCGGGACTCGGGAATCGGGCGAGAGATTTTCCATCCGCCGTTTGACCCCCTCAAACGAGGCAATACCTGCCGCGAGCTCCTCTGCCGTAAGCAGATCCTTTTCAAGGAGCATGGCGCTCGCCCCGACGATGTTCTCGACGTTATGCGCGCCGAGGAGCGTAGTAGTTAATCCCACTATCTGATCCCCGCCCCGCATGAGCATGAATGCGGTGCGCAAGCCGTAGCGAATATCGCGCGCGTGCCACTGCGCCGGGTCGCTGTAGAAGACTGTTCGAGCTGGGGACGCGGCCGCAAGCGCACGCGCTTGCGGCTCGCACGCGTTTGCGACCAAGAGACCGTCCGCGGGGAGGGAAGCGATGAGTGCGCGGAACGGTGTCAGATACTCCGCATGGGTGGGGAAAACGTTCACGTGGTCGTGAGTCGCAGAAGTGAGCAAAACGTTTTTGGCGTGGTAATGGAGAAATTTGGAAGTGGGATCCCAATTCGCCGAGGGATACTCGTCGCCTTCCAGAATAAAAACATCTCCCTTGCCCGCATGCGCATGGGCGTTGAAGCCCTTCGTCACTTCGCCTATGAAATAACTCGGGTCCTTGCCCGCCTGCTTCAAGCACCATGCAAGAAGCGCCGTTATGGTGGATTTGCCGTAACTGCCGGCTACGACTATGGTTTCGGCCTCTTCGGTAAGGTCGGACAGGATATCGGGAAAGGAGCGCACCTGTTTCCCGCTTGTAAAGGCGGCGGCGACTTCCTCATTGCTTTCGGGCACGAGTTTTGCGTTCTTGCTGATGACGATAAGGTCGGCATCGGCAGGGATATTTTCTTTGCGGTAGGGCGTGGCGAAAGAGATATTTGCCGCGCGCAGATAGTCGCTCACTGGCGGGTAAAATCCTTCATCTGAACCGCTGATCTGCCACCCGGCTTCTCGGAGCAGGAGCGCGGTCGCGCTCATGCCCTTGCCCGCGATGCCGATGAAGTGCGCCTTCCGCATGAATGCGATAAGTCTAGCTGTTCGAATTGAAAAAGGGAACGGCCGTCCCGTCCTGTTCCGAAGAACAGGCGGGACGGCCGGGTACAGACTTAGAGATCGCGCCGGATGATGACGAGGTTTCGCATCTGCGGATCAGCTTTCCGCGTGTGCACCAGATCCGGATATTCAGAGAGCGAGTCGGTCACCGAGACCTCGGCGACGCCGGCTTGGCGCGCCTGCGCGAGAAGCAGCTCTCCCAGGTTGAGGAACAACGTGTTCTCGCGGACCTCCGCGCTTCCCGGCCACTTCGCGAGATAGGCGAACAGCTTGTAATTCGCCTCTCGGTATGCGGCATCAGGATGATCCAACTCGTGTCCGAACTGATCGGTTGGGATATGCAGCACAGTTCGAGCAGCCATCGCGTCGGGCGGCACATTCCACTTTCCGAAGGCTTCGACGAGCGCGAACAAAATGCTCTCGTGTTCGCCATCCGCGCCGTCTTTCCAGCCGGGTCGCGCCATATTCGCCCTACATCCATGCACGCAAGCCGCTCGTGCGCCGCCGGCCCCAATGAGTATCGGACAACCGGCAGGGCAGATGAGAAACGCGTCCCCTGGCTCGATGAACACGCCATCCGCCTGGAAATAGTTCCAGTGGATGGAGGTTTTTCTGCTCAGGGTGAGCTGGTAATTAAGGCCGCTCTTCGGGATGATGCGCGTGCCGGGCGGATTCACGTTCGGCGCGTACGCATGGCGGACATGCAGATCCCGTAGAATGCCATCCAGTCGCGCTTCGAGTCTTTTCCGCAGTTTGGGATCGAGCGTCTTGCCGCCGCGTCCCAGCAGGGCATCGAGTCCCCAGCTCGGGAGACCCGGCACCTGCGTTTCGTGGGGGCCAAAGGCCCACAGGGTGAACTTCGCTTCGCCGACCGTGGCGGTCAATTCATACATCCGTAGCTCCTTTCAGAAAGGACAGTTAGATTCCGTTCCGACTGTATCGCAGACTTGCGCTATGCGTCAATGTGCGTAACAGTGGCTAGATGACAGACAAACACTTCGGTGGTGGAATGCGGGGCAAGTTGTCGATCGTTGCGACGCCGATAGGGAACCTTGAGGACATCACCCTGCGCGCGCTCCGGACGCTCAAGGAGTGCGACGTGATCTACGCGGAAGATACTCGCGTTACGGCGAAATTGCTGGCTCGGTATGAAATAAAGAAATCATTACAGCGGCTCGACGCGGCGACGGAAGCGAAGAAAGCCGGTGAGATAATCGCCCGGCTCGAGATAGGCGAGCACGTCGCGTATGTGAGCGACGCGGGCACGCCGGGCATCTCCGATCCCGGTTCGCGGCTCGTATCTCTAATTCGTCCCTCGATAGAACTCGGGACTTGCAGCGCGAAGATAGAAGCGATACCGGGGCCCTCCGCGCTCACGGCGGCGCTCTCTATTGCAGGCATCGACTCGGCCGCCTTTACCTTTATTGGCTTTCTGCCTCATAAAAAAGGCCGCCAGACCGCGCTTAAAGAAATCGCCGTTAGTAAACTGCCTGTCGTGCTCTATGAATCGCCGCACCGCATTGAAAAGTTGCTACGAGAGCTTGTGCAAAGCCAGGCTTTGCACATTACGCTCGCGCGGGAACTCACCAAGATCCACGAAGAAATCGTCTCCGGCACTCCGGCCGAGCTCCTCGCGCATTTAGCCGCGCACCCCGACCGCCTCCGCGGCGAGTTTGTCGTCATCGTGAGTCCAGTGTCTAGGAATTAGGCTTTAGGCTCTTTGCTAGCGCCTAGCGCCTAGCGCCTAGCGCCTGTATACTGTCACCATGTCCCGCGCGAGCACGCTCATTCTTCTCGGACTCTTGACTATTTTAATTCCTTATTCCGGCCTGCCGTCCTCGATACGTTCTCTCGGGGCGGTCATCCTGGGAGCTGCAGTCGCCTCGATAGGCGTCGCCCTGCGCGCGCACGACGTGCGCAAGAAGCAGGAATCCTCCGATCGCCCGCCAAATGTCTCCTAAAGCGTTTCAACGCCGGTATATAGTATTCCACTTTTCAAGTTTCTTTATTCGCCTCCCTCAAGCTTTCAATCGGTATATATTTTGTTTTTCCTACCCCTTTATCTTTCTTGGCAACAACGACGTTCCCGCCTTCAATCCCTATTACTTGCCACCCCCCTTCTATTTCCCCTGAACTCCTCCTGACCTTAACTTCAACTGCCTCTCCTTTTTCAATGGCTTCCAAAATACCTTGGGCCGTTAATTTGTTGAGAACGCCTCCTTTCCCCGCGTTTTCGTTCGGAGCTGATTCAGGTGAAAATGTCATAAGTATTACCTTATTATTTAATTATATCGATGCTATTGGTACAAGATACCCCATTTCCCCCATCGGCGAGCATAGGCCGGTTACCGCGGGATTAATTCTCCATTAGGAACCAGGCTCGAAAGGCGGCCGGAGTGCGGGTATAATGAGAGCATGGAAAATCCGGAACGCGTTACCTATTTCGCGGCGACCGATTCCCGGGGGAAGCACACCCCGTTCGGCATAAAAGCCAAGGACCGCGATCGCCACATGTACGTCATCGGCAAGACCGGGATGGGGAAGTCGACCCTGCTCGAGAACATGGCGATCCAGGATATCCGCAACGGCGAGGGGCTCGCCTTCATTGATCCGCACGGCGGCACCGTGGAGCGGCTTCTGGACTATGTCCCGGAGGATCGGGTCAAAGACGTCGTCTATTTCGCGCCGTTCGACATGGAGCACCCCATCGCGTTCAACGTGATGGAAGATGTCGGTTATGACCGGCGCCATCTCGTCGTCAGTGGCCTCATGGCGACCTTTAAGAAAATATGGGAGGACGCCTGGAGCGCGCGCATGGAATACATCCTCACCAACACGCTGCTCGCGCTGCTCGAGTATCCGGGCGCGACGCTCTTAGGCGCGAATCGAATGTACACCGATAATGAATACCGCAAGAAAGTCGTGGAGAACATAAAAGACCCGGTAGTCAAAGACTTCTGGACAAGCGAATTCGCCACGTATACCGACCGCTACACGCAGGAAGCCACGCCGGCCATACAGAACAAGGTCGGCCAATTCACCGGCAACCCTCTCATCCGGAACATCATCGGCCAACCAGTTTCCTCCTTCGATATCCGTACCATGATGGACGAGCGGAAGATCCTGCTCATCAATCTCTCCAAAGGGCTCCTCGGTGAAACGAATATGAACCTCCTGGGCTCAATGCTCACCACACGCATTTTCCTGGCTGCAATGAGCCGCGCGAACGTTCCGGCGCCGGAACTAGCGAAGCTGCCGCATTTCTACTTTTATGTGGACGAATTCCAAAATTTCGCGAACAAGACGTTCGCAGAGATTCTGTCGGAATCGCGCAAGTATAAACTGAACCTTATCATTACACACCAATACATCGAGCAAATGGAAGAAGAAGTGCGGGATGCCGTGTTCGGCAACGTCGGGACTACCATCTCCTTCCGGGTCGGGCCGTTCGATGCCGAGGTACTCGAAACTATTTTCATGCCGAAGTTCACAAAAGAAGATATTGTGAGCCTAGACCGCCGGCAGGTCTACCTTTCGCTTATGATCGACGGCGTCGGCTCCCAGCCGTTTTCCGCCGTCACGATTCCTCCTATCGAGGCGCCCGCAGTATCGTACCGAGAAAAGGTTATAGATTCTTCGCGCTCGCAGTTTACCGCGCCCCGCGCGCAAGTGGAGCAAGCTATCCTAGACGAACTGGCAGCTGGAGCGGCCGCCCGCGATGCCGCCCAGCGAGCCGCTTCCTCGCTTCCGCCGCGGATGCCGCTACGCTCGGGAGGTCCCGCCGCCCGGCCTTCTGTGGGACCGGCGCTTCCGAGCCAGCGGCCGTATCCTCCGCGCGAGCGGGCTATGCCACACCAGGTGAACAAAATAACTCCTGCTGTGGCACCACCCTCTTCCGGAAGTAAAACTGCGGGCGATCTCAAAGCTATCCTGCGCACCATAGCGGCGGGCGCCGCCGCCGAAAAAGAAAAGAAACAAGGACAGCGGGATGAGTCGCTCAAGAGTACGCTCGCCACTGTATTAGAAAAACCGAAAACAGAAAGTCAGCAGAAACCTTCTCCAGAGCCTTCGCAGGCAGAAAAGAAGCCGTTCGAGATCTCAGAAGAGAAACTGCGCAAGATATTAAAAGGGGACGCATGAGCATATCCCGCATCGCCGTATTTTTCTTGCCCATCTTCTTTCCTCTGTTTGCGCTCGCATCGGATTTTATAAATATAAATACGGCGGATGCGGCGCTTCTCGATACGCTTCCGGGGATCGGGCCCGCCTATGCCGCGCGGATCGTGGAGTATCGAGCGGCGCACGGCCCTTTCGCGCGCACGGAGGATATTCAGAACGTGAGCGGAATAGGCCCGAGTACTTATGCCGAGATCGCGCCCTTCATTACGGTGGCGTCGGCAAGTGTGTCTCAGGACGCGGCCTCGTCAACGCCGAGCGAGGCGGCTTCGGGAGCGGCGAGCGAGGCGGCATATGAGCCGCCGGCTGCACTGACAGTGAAAATCAGCGGGGCTCGGGAAGCCACGATGGGCGCGCCGCTTTTTCTTTCTGCGCGGGCGGCAACCAAGAATGGCGTTGCGGATTACGCGGCGCAGATAACTTGGAGCTTCGGCGACGGCTCGGCGGCAGTCGGAAGGGAAGTCGAAAAGACGTATCGCTATGCCGGTACTTATCTTGTCGTAGCGGAGGCGGTCGACGGGCTCGCGAAGGCTCGCGATGAGCTCGCGGTGGTAGTGAAACCCGCCGCCGCGCGGATCGTAGCCGCGACCTCAGAAGGCATTATGGTAGCGAATGACTCGAGCGAGCGCCTCGACCTTTCCGGCTGGCAATTGCGTGCGGACCTCAATGCATTTCGCCTGCCTAACGGGACCGTCATCCTGCCTCGCGCGAGCATTCTTTTCCCCTCCGCCGTAACGCACCTAGTCGCAGTGTCGAGCGTCATGCTTCTCTATCCCGACGGGGCGATCGCGGAGCGCTGGCCCGGTACTGCGCCCGGCGCGGCCGTTGCACCCGCTCCGGCAATGCAACTTACCGCCTCTAGCTCGGGTTATGAATCTGTACAAGCGGTCGAGCCGATTACGAGCGTAACTAGCGAGGTACATGACCAAGCAGTAGCCCCCGCGGTCCCGACGTATGCCGTCGGGACCGCGGGGGCGGCATACGCCCCGGCCCCCGTGCTTAAAGCAGACGTCGCGATGATCCCTTCATTCCTGCGCTCGCCCTGGTTCCTGGGTTTCCTCGGCGTCGTGGCGCTTGCGGGCGGGGCTTTCATATTCCTGTAATGACCAAGAGACGAGCGCTCATCTTCTCGACCGCCTATTATCCGTACGTGGGAGGCGCGGAAGTGGCCATAAAAGAAATAACGGATCGGCTCTCGGATGAATACGAGTGGACGCTCATCACGGCGCAATTTTCTCCCGCCCTGCCGAAAGTAGAGCAAATCGGCGCAGTGAGCGTCTATCGGATAGGCATTGGCATTCCTCTCCTGGATAAACTCTGGCTGCCGTGGGGCGGAGCGCTGCGCGCCGTCTCGTTCCATCGCGCACGACCCTTTGATTTTTTTTGGTGCATGATGGCTACGTATGGAAGCGGCGCCGCGTATATCGCGAACTTCTTTTTGCATCCGAAAGTACCGATCGTTCTTACTCTGCAGGAAGGGGATTCAGAAAAATATTTGAGATGGAAATGGGCCGGCATGGTCGATCTTTCTTGGCGCCTTGCGCTCTCCCGTGCGACTTTCGTAACGGCCATAAGCACGTATCTGGGGAAGCGAGCGCGGCGCTTAGGGTTCAGGAGCGCTCTTGAAATCGTACCGAACGCGGTCGATACGGAACTGTTCTCCAAGGCCTATTCTGACGGTGAATTGCAAGAAGCGCGCGAGCGGCTCGGTAAGAAAACCACTGACGTGTTTCTCATCACAACATCCCGGTTGGTTCGAAAGAACGCCGTTGACGACGTGATCCGCGCGTTGCCGCACTTGCCGCAGTACGTGCATTTCGCCGTGCTCGGCGTCGGGCCCCTCCAAGCGAAGCTCGCAACGCTGGCGCGCAAAATGGGGGTGGAACAGCGCGTGCATTTTCTGGGGTTCGTAGAGCACGCCAGCTTGCCGGCATATCTGCGCGCCTCGGATATCTTCATCCGGCCGTCGCGTTCGGAAGGGATGGGGAATTCCTTCATTGAGGCCATGGCGGCCGGATTGCCGGTCATCGCGACGCAAGAAGGAGGTCTCTCGGATTTCTTGTTCGACGCAAAGCGGAACTTGGGAATTCCGCCGACCGGCTGGGCCGTCGACAAAGATTCGCCGAGACAGATCGCAGCCGCAGTGCAGGAAATTCTCGCGCAGCGCGAGCAGGCGGAAAAGACCGTCGCGAACGCGAAAAAGCTCGTGAAAGAAAAGTACGAGTGGGCGAACGTCTCTCTGAGGATGAGCTCGGTTTTTAGGAAAGCGAGCGGGAGAGAGTCCCGCATGAAAGTTGTCATCGCCACGCCGCTCTATCCTCCAGAGATCGGCGGGCCGGCCACCTACGCCAAGCTTCTCCACGATAATCTGCCGGCCAGCGGGATCGATGTGGTTCTGGTGAAGTTCAGTGACGTCCGTCCTCTTCCGAAGCTAGTGCGGCACTGGGCGTATTATCGGCGCGTGCGCCGAGAGGCCAAAAATGCTTCCGTCATTCTCGCGCTCGATCCCGTTTCCGTAGGACTGCCTGCCATGAAAGCCGCCCAGAAGGCCCGCAAGCCATTCGCGGTGAAGATCGTCGGCGATTATGCCTGGGAGCAGGGACGCCAGCGATTCGGAGTCGAGCAATCGCTTGACGAATTCGTCCGGACGCCGCAACGATCGTTTTTTGTCCGCCATCTCCAGCATACGGAAGCGCTAGTCGCGCGTTCTGCCGCGAAAATAATCGTACCGAGCCTTTATCTGAAAGGCATAGTCACGGCGTGGGGCATTCCGGAAGGGAAGGTCCATGTCATACACAATGCCGTGAAGATCGAGGCGGGCGGCGCCGTACCGGAATCCGTAGCTCGCTTGCCTCGTCCTCTTGTCGTAACAGCCGGACGGCTCGTCCCGTGGAAGCATGTTGAAGGCCTCATCGAGGCGGTGCGGAATCTGCGGCAAAAAGGGAAGACAGTCTCGCTCGCCGTTGTCGGCGACGGGCCCGAACGAGCGAAGCTTGAGAAGCTTGCGGAAGGTCTGCTTCAGAACGATTTTGTTTTTACCGGGGAACTTTCGCATTCTGACACTGCGGCGACCATGGCGGCCGCGAACGCCTTTGTGCTCAATTCATCATATGAAGGCCTTTCCCATGCGCTTATCGAAGCTCTCACGCTCGGATTGCCGATCATCGCGACGCGTGTCGGCGGCAATACCGAGCTCATAACGGACGGCGAGAACGGACTTCTCATCCCGCATGGGAACGTGAGCGAGCTCGCGGCCGCCCTCATGCGCGTATGCTTCAATGAAGAAACCGCCGCGCGTTTGGCATCCGGAGCGGAAGAATCCGGCAAGCGTTTCTCAGAAGACGCGATGCTCGCGGAGACGGCGGCCTTGCTGAGTTCCGTATGAAAGTCCTCTTCATGTCGAATGACCCGACGCTCTTCCGCACAGGAAGCAGCACGCGCGCGCGGATGCGGCAATATGCGGCGCTCATGGAAGAGCTGCATATCGTATCGCCAGCTCCTCTTGATGCGAAGGAAGGGCGCGACGGGAATCTGTTTCTATATCCAGTGCGTGCCGCGAAACTGCTGCGTGTAGGAGCTCTCGCGCGCCGCGCGCGCCGCCTCATTCTTGAGCATAATGTCGATGTGGTATCCGCCCAGGACCCATTCGAACACGGGCTTGCGGCTCTACGCGCAACATACGGAACGAACGCGAAATTGCATATACAGGTGCATACCGATTTCCTCTCGCCGTGGTTCCTTATGAGCGGCAATTGGCGTTCGCCAAAAGTCCACATGCCGTTCCTTAATCGATACCGTCGGCGGCTCGCCGACCGGGTTCTGCCGCGCGCGCATGGCATCCGAGTCGTGTCGGAGCGAATTAAAGGCTCGCTTCTCGCACGCTACGGGACCCGCATCCCGGAACCGGCAGTCATCCCGATAGCCGTAGACGGAGAGGTTCCAGCGCCGGCGCGCTTGCCGGTGCGTCCGTTTACGTTCGCGCTTATTGCCGTGGGCCGGCTGGAGCCTGAGAAACGCCTCGAGGACATCCTTGCCGCTCTCGCGCTAGTCATCGCGCATTATCCGATGGCGGGACTGTGCATTGTGGGGAACGGCAGCGAGCGCGGCCGGCTCGAGCGGATGACACGGAAGCTCGGGCTCGGGAAACACGTCCTTTTCCTCGGCGAGCGGCCGGATGCCCGCGCGCTCATGGGAAATGCCCAGGCGTTTATCCAAGCGAGCGCGTATGAAGGCTACGGACGCACGCTCGTCGAGGCCGCGCTCGCTAAAATTCCAATCATCACTACCGATGTCGGCATCGTAGGGGAAGTATTCAAGGGATACGAGGACGTGCTCGCCGTCCCGGTCGCGGATCCTACGGCGCTTTCGCTCGGCATTGTCGGGCTTATCGAGGACACGGCCTTTCGGCAAGAGCTTATCCTGCATGCCGAAGCCGAGGCGCGCGCGCATCTTTCAGCTCAAGGAGATATCCCGTCGCGAATCGTGGACGACCTTCGCGCAACTGCCGCATGATACAGTCATGCCTATGATCGCAAAACCGGGACCGACTGTCGGCTTCATCGGACAGGGCTGGATCGGCAAGAATTACGCCGATGATTTTGAGAGGCGAGGCTATGCGGTGGTGCGCTATGCGCTTGAGGCGCCGTACATTGCCAATAAGGATGCGATAGCCGCGTGCGATATCGTATTCATCGCGGTGCCTACCCCGACCACTCCCGATGGCTTCGACGGCTCGATCGTGCGCGATTCCGTCGGACTTGTTGGAACGGGGAAGGTTGCAATAATTAAATCGACAGTTTTGCCCGGGACCACTGCATTATTCCAATCGCAGTATCCCGATAGAGTCCTATTCTATGCACCCGAATTTCTCTCCGAAGCCACCGCCGCCTACGACGCGGCGCATCCGTTCTCGAACATTCTCGGCGCTGCCGTTCGTGACGCCGCGCACGAGGAGGCAGCGACACGCCTTCACGCAATTCTGCCACCAGCGCCTTTCTCGCTCACTTGTACGAGTACTGAGGCGGAGCTTATAAAATATGCGCATAACGGAAGCGGCTATGTCGAGGTCGTATTCTTCAATCTTATGTATGATCTCGCGCAAAAGTTCGGCGTCAATTGGGCTCCGATCGAGGCGGCCCTTTCTAAAGATCCGTTTATCGCCAGTCGGTACGCGAAGCCCGTGCACAAAACTGGCCGCGGCGCCGGCGGACATTGCTTTATCAAGGATTTTGCCGCGCTCCGCCGCCTGTATGAGGAGCGCGTAGGCGATTCAGCCGGCATTGCCGCGCTCTCCGCGTTTGAGGAGAAGAATCGGGTTCTTCTCAAAGCGAGCGGGAAGGATCTCGATTTGCTCGAAGGAGTTTACGGCACGCTCTAAGACCCATATGGCCCGGTTGCTTATCGTCACGCAGGCAGTCGACGCCGAAGACCCCGTACTGGGCTTTTTCGTTCGCTGGCTCGCAGAATTCAGCAGGCGCCTCGAACGTATCGAGGTAATCTGCCTTACGGAGGGCGGGCATGCGCTGCCCGGGAACGTGCGTGTCCATTCGCTCGGGAAACGGACTGGTACGATATATCATACTAGCCTCGCACGGAAACTCCGGTATACGGCGCGGTTTCTAGGAATCGTATGGAAGATGCGGCACGGATATGACTGCGTATTCGTGCATATGAACCAGGAATACGTGCTGCTCGGCGGCCTGCTCTGGCGGCTTTGGGGCAAGAAAGTTTTTCTATGGCGCAATCATGCCAAAGGCGACATCGGCACCCGCCTGGCCGTCCTGCTCGCCCATAAGATTTTCTACACTTCGCCGCAATCCTTTACCGCGCGGTTCCGGAAAGCGCGTCGAATGCCGGTCGGCATCGATACGGATTTCTTCAAGCCGGACGCGAGCTTTCCCGCGGAGCCAAATTCGATACTTTTTCTTGGCAGAATCGCTCCCGTCAAAAAAGTGGAGGAGTTTATCGAAGCCCTGCATGCGTTGCAGGAGCAGGGCGTGGAATTCTCCGCGACGGTGGCAGGCCCCGTTTTACCGCTCGATGCCGATTACGAAAAAAGAGTCCGAATGTGTGTATCAGCCTATGGGCTGGAGAGCAAGGTCCGATTCTTGGGTCCGGTAACGCAGGAAGAAGCGCGCGCGCTGTATCGAGAGCATTTCCTATATGTGAACCTAACCTCTGCCGGCAGTATGGATAAAACTATTTTCGAGGCCATGGCCTGCGAGACGCCCGTCCTAGCGGCGAACGAAGCGCTCCTCGGGGAGATAGACTCGCGGTGCGTTCTGGGGGCGAAAGGCGAGGAGATAAGCGCGCGGCTTAAAGAATTTCTTTCCTTGCCGCCAGCGGAGAAAGCCTCACTCGGGGGAGCGCTCAGGGAGTACGTAGTACGAAAGCACAGTTTACGAAAACTGGCGGGCGCGATAGCAGAGATATTGCGGTAAGATTTAGCGAATCATGAATATATTGGGCCTCTCCTGCTTCTATCACGACTCGGCCGCCGCGCTTATTTCCGATGGGAACATCATCGCCGCGGCGCAGGAGGAACGCTTTACCCGAAAAAAACATGACGCGCGCTTCCCGGCGCATGCCATCGCATATGTGCTCAAGGAGGCCGGGATCGGGGAGCGGGACCTGGATATCCTAATTTTTTACGACAAGCCGTTCTTAAAATTCGAGCGGATCCTGGAGACGGTCATTGCGACTGCGCCCAAAAGCCTGCCCTCCTTTCTCTTGGCTATGCCGATATGGCTTAAAAGCAGGCTGTGGTTCGAAAGGGACGTCAAGCGCGCCCTGCCGGCCTTCAAGGGGAAAATCCTTTATGCCGGCCACCACGAATCCCACGCCGCCTCGGCATTTTTCCCGTCGCCCTTCGAGCGGGCGGGCATTCTCACGGTAGACGGGGTCGGCGAATGGACCACCACGTCCATCTCGCTCGGGGAGGGGAACTCAATCCAAACTCTCAAGGAAATCAATTTCCCCCACTCGCTCGGACTTTTCTATTCCGCTTTTACGTATTATCTCGGCTTCAAAGTAAATTCCGGCGAGTATAAAGTCATGGGGCTTGCTCCGTACGGAGAGCCGAAATACGTTGATCTAATTTACCGACATCTTATTGACGTTAAGGCCGATGGTTCATTTAGATTGGCGATGGACTATTTTGATTTTGCCGGCGGCCTGCGTATGGTGAACCGAAAATTCGCACAGCTTTTCGGCTGCCCCGTGCGCCGCAAAGAAAGCGCTCTCAAGCAGATTCACATGGATATTGCGGCCTCGCTTCAGTACGTGACAGAGGAAATCATGCTCAAGTTGGCGCGGGAAACCAAGCGCGTTACCGGCGCGGACGATCTGTGTCTCGCCGGCGGCGTCGCGCTCAATTGCGTTGCGAACGGCAAGATACTCGAATCAGGCGAGTTCAGGAACGTCTGGGTCCAGCCGGCGGCCGGAGATGCCGGCGGGGCCTTGGGCGCGGCGCTTGTCGCGTGGCACCGGTATGCCGACATGCCTCGCGCCGCGGCCGCCTCCGATTCCATGCGAGGGTCGCTGCTCGGGCCTTCTTATTCGACGGAAGAGATACGGAATTGGCTGAACGAGCGGCACATCCCGTATCGCGAATTCCACAAAACGGAAATAGCAGGGGAGGCGGCTCGCCTGCTCGCGGATGGCAACGTTGTCGGACATTTTGCCGGCCGGATGGAATTCGGGCCCCGCGCGCTCGGCGCGCGAAGCATTCTCGCGGATCCGAGGAATACCAAAATGCAATCCCTTCTTAATCTCAAGATAAAATTCCGCGAATCATTCAGGCCGTTCGCTCCGAGCGTGCTTACCGAGGAAGCGCGCGCATGGTTCGATCTGGAAACGGAAAGTCCGTACATGTTGATGACTGCCCAAGTGAGCGAGAAACGGCGCCTGCCTGTAGAGAAGAAAGAAAACCAATGGGGAATTGAGTGGCTCCACGTGCCGAAGAGCACGATCCCGGCCGTTACTCATGTTGACGGTTCTGCGCGGGTACAGACAGTGACGCGCGAGCGCAGTCCCGATTTCTACGCCATACTAAGCGAGTTCTATCGGCTCTCGGGTACGCCGGTCCTAGTCAACACGTCGTTCAATGTGCGCGGCGAGCCCATTGTGGAATCTCCAGAGGACGCCTATCGTTGTTTTATGCGAACCGATATGGATTATCTCGTGCTAGAGAACTTTTTGCTGTGCAAGACTGACCAACCGAAAATGGCCGCCGCGGGTGACTGGAAGAATGAATATGAACTCGACTGACCCGAAACGCCTCCCGCAGTGGCTGCTCTGGGGAATCCTCGCCGGCTTGCTCCTAGTCATTTCCGTCGGGGGAGCCGAACTCGTCTTGCGCCTAGTGCCGGGCCCGTGGACTAGCTCGTTTTTCTACATCTATGATCCGGTCGTCGGCACCTGGCACCTCTCTAGCTTTACCGGAGACAATCTCGGCATCGATTACAAGATCCGGGGCGTGCGCTTTAATGAATTCGGCATGCGGGATCGAGACCGCAGTTTTGAAAAAAATCTCGGAGTGACCCGGATCGCCTTTCTCGGGGATTCCTTCATCGAGGGGGCACAGGTTGGCAACGAGGAAGTCGTGACACGCAGGATGGAAACGCAGCTCGGCCCGAAGGTAGAGGTGCTCAATTTCGGCGTTTCGGGCTTCGGCACGTATCAGGCGCTGTTAACCTACGAGGAGCGGGTGCGTCCGTTCAAACCCGACATCGTAATTCTCGGTTTTTATACCGGCAATGACATGCGCAACAATTTGCGCGCGGTCGAGTCTCTCTACGGCGACGCGTCGAGCCGCCCGTTTCTCGAGAAGCGGGATGACGGCTCGTGGGCGGCTATTCCGGCTTCATCCAAAGACATGAGCCGAAACGCGATAGTGCTTTTCTTGAAGAGACACTTCGCGCTCTATCGCTTTCTCTGGTTTGAAAAGCAGAGGTTCTCAGGAATGTGGCGGCTGGCCGAGCCGCCAGAAAATTCCGCCCCTTCCACGCAATCTGTGGAAAGTATGGACGCGTATATCGCCCGCCTGTTCGCTCCTCCGAAAGACCAGCCGTTTCTCGGGGCTTGGGAGGCCACGGAGTACCTTATCGAAAGACTGAAGGACGCAGTCGAGCGGGATGGCGGGCGCTTCGTTCTCGTTGCCATCCCAGACCCGGTCGTTTTCGAGGCAGATCCTCGAGCTTCCCTCGAGAAGCTGTACAATGCGCCGCTTCCGGAGGAGTATGACCCGGAATATCCGCAGAAGCGTCTGGCTCGTATGGCGGGAGAGGCCGGCATCTCGTATGTTGACCTGACGCCTGCATTCAAGTCATATCGCGATGCACATGCCCTTCCGTTCCCGTATTTCGCATTCGAGCACGACGGCCACTGGTCCGCGCTCGGACACGCTGTCGCGGCGGACACTATCACAGCGCATCTGCGGGATGCCGAATTGAAATATGCTCCTGATTAACGACCTCAAGCTCGACTTGGCGGAACTCCATATCCCGCGGTGGTTCTCGCGGGTGCCCACCCTCTATAAGGCCTGGATGCTCATCGCTCTCGTCCTCGGCTGGTTCGTTTTCCGGTTCCTGCTTCTCGCCGTGTATGCTATTGTGATACTGCCCATGGGTCTCTTATTCCGTCTCTTCGGCAAGGACCCGCTTGATCGGCAAATCGCTAAAAACCGGCCGAGCTATTGGCTCCCCGTTTCCGAAGAGAGCCGGGAAAACTCGTATTCCAAAAAATTCTGATGCTGCAAGCCGCGAAAGAAATAGGAGAATTCCTCTTGCATAGAAAAAAATGGTGGCTGGCGCCCGTCATCATTGTGCTCGCGCTGCTTGGCGCGGTTATGGCGGTCTCGGCTTCGTCCCCGCTCGCGCCTTTTATTTACACGCTGTTTTAGGAGACTCGAATGAGAATTTGTTACGTAAATTTCAATCTGAAGAATCCCCGTGATCAGATCACCCTCCGGGGCCTGCGGGAGAACGGTGCGGAGATCGTGGAGATCGCGGACAATACGCCGGGATGGCGCAAGTATCTGAATATCGCGCGGCTGTTCCGCGCGAGCGGGCGCGACTGCGATGCCGTCATGGTGGGATATGTCGGAGGCATTCTCGTCCCGTTCATGAAGCTCTTGACCCGCAAGCCAGTTTTTTATAACGCGCTCTGCACCTTTTTTGACGGAATGATATTGTCGCGCCTCGCGGGCAGAAAATTTTCATTCGCCTCGGCATGGTATTTCCTGCTCGATCTCCTCGCATTTCATGCGGCGGCTCGCTCGTTCGTCGAAACCACCGCTCAAAAAGAAAAGGTCCGCAGGCTCTACAAAGTAAATCGACGCAAGCTCTCCATGGATTATGTGGGTACGGATGACCGCGAATTTTTCTACGATGCCTCCGTGCCGAAGTTAAACCAGTTCTCAGTCGTCTTCCGCGGCATGTTCCTGCCCGAGGCCGGCGCGGATATCGCCGTACGCGCGGCCAAAGAATTAGAGTCGGCGGGTATTTTAATCCGCATCTTGGGACGAGGCCTCCTATTGCCGGAAATTGAGAAGCTCATACGAGAGCTCGCACTGAAGAACCTCGAACTCATAACTGAGCGGCTCCCGATCGAGGACCTGCGACGCAAAATGCTCGAGTGCCATCTTTCTCTCGGACAGCTCGCCGCTCATCCGCGCTTAGAAACCACTATCCCGCACAAGGCCTTCGAGAGCATGAGCATGAAATTGCCGTACCTGACCGCCGCTAACCGGGGAGTGCTGGAAATCCTGCAAGATAACGAAACTTGCTTTACCGTGCCTCCCGGCGACTACCGCGCGCTCGCCGCAAAAATAGTCGAATTGCGCGACCGCCCGGCCGATCTCTCGCGCGTGGCCGAGAATGCGCACGCACTTTTTCTTCGAGAGTACACCCCGAAGATTCTTGCCGGGAAGATGCTCAGTGCGTTGAAAGCATAATTATGCGGCACATCGCTTTCTTCTTTATCGGGGCTGATCGGACGGAAATGGCGGGAGCGGTAGAACGCGGCGAACTGCCCGATTCTATCCTACGAGGAGCTAATTTTTTCGCCGAACGTGCAGATTTCGCGGTTGATACCGTGAGCACGCACTCCGTGGAAACGGCTCCCCCGAAATTCCTACATGCGATCATTCCGCCCTCGCTTGTCCATCTCACGCTCCTTCCCCGGCTTCTACGCTACGATGCTGTCATCGCTTCCGATGGATTGCTGGTAGGATGCGTCGTGTCCCTCCTCGGGCGGTTTCGGGGGAGGCGCCCGCGCTGGATACTTGTAGCCATCAATACGTCGACGCTAATTAGGAGGCATGCGAAGCATCCGGTGCGCCGGCGGATCCTCCGTTTCTGCTTGAAGCGGTGTGCAGCTATCGTATGCTTATCGCAGCAGCAGCGGCATGACCTTATCCGGTTCGGTATACGGGGAAACTGCCTACATGAGATACGGTTCGGCGTAGATTCTGCCTATTGGAGCAAGGTCTCCGCAAACGAAGGCGCGGTTGTTCTGAGCATAGGAAAGGATTCCGGTCGCGACTACCCCACGTTGCTTCTCGCTGCGGAACGCGCCGGTCTGCCAACAGTCATCATTGCCTCGAAGAAGAACATTCCAGGGAGCGCGCGTATTCCGGAGAACGTGAAAGTACTTTATGACGTGCCGCTCGGTTCGCTCAGTGATATGTACCGGGAAGCTCGTGTCGTGGTCGTGGCATCGCTTCCCGACGATTCTATCTTTGGAACGGACTGCAGCGGTCAAACAGTCGTACTCGAATCTCTCGCGGCAGGGCGCCCGGTTATCGCCACTCACCGCTCGTGGCTTGCCGAATACTTATCTCCCGAGGATTATGTCTCTGTGCCGGCGAAAGACTCCGAAAAGCTCGCCGAAGCGATGCGGCGGCTCTGGGATGACGGCCATCTCAGAAAGCGTCTTGCCGCTCACGGCGCGCGCACCGTCCGAGAGCGATATTCTTCTCGTCGCTACGCAGAAGACCTGGCGGCTCTCGTCGATACCCTTCTCTCATGAACTTCGAACGTTGCTACAACTGCGGGAGCGCGGAGTACCGGCCGATCGCCGTCGGGTATCTCCGATGCCGAACATGCGGTTTAGGGTGGCTTCCCCGGCGCTCATGGCCGAAGGATCAGGAACGCCACTACAGCGAAGAGTATTATCCGGAAAACTACGCCGGCCGTAAAAATAAGGGGGCCTTCTCGTACCGTTTCAGGCTCGTGAAGCAGTACCTCGTGCCGCAGGGAGAGCTGCTTGAGATCGGAGCCGCATCGGGAGATTTTCTCGCGCTATTGCGCGAGGCGGGTTATGCGGTGCGCGGGGTCGAGCTATCCAAGCGCGCCGCGGAACAGGCGCGCCGGAATTACGGCCTCGCGATGATTCAGGGAACGCTCGAGCGGGCGAAATTCGAGACCGGCACCTTTGCGTATGTCGTTATGTATCACGTGCTCGAACACGTGCCGGATCCGAAAGCGGCTCTAGCAGAAGTTAATCGCGTATTGAAAAAAGGAGGTCGTCTGCTCATCGAAGTGCCGAATGTGCAGAGCGTAGATGCTAAAGTTTCCCGCAAGCTCATGAGAAGTGTTTTGGATGTTCCGAATCACTTGTATGCCTTCTCGCCTCGTACGCTGCGAAGTTTGCTTAACGGAGCAGGGTTCCGCGTAATAGCAGAGGAGCGCAGTGTGCCGTTCATTATTACGCAGCCTCTCCGGTGGATGGCCTCCTGTCTCAAGAAGGAAGGCACTTCTCGAGATCAACAAGCTGAGGCGAGCGGGCGGGATCTCTTCGAACGCGCGCCGCAAAGCTCGGTATGGAAACGGTATCTTGCGAGCGTGCTCCCGGGGATGAAGCTCGCCCTAATAGCAGAGAAGATATGAAGATACGCTATGCGGTAAATGCGCGGATCCCGACTCATAGAGCGCACGGGCTTCAAGTGATGAAGACGTGTGAAGCGCTCGTCCAGGCAGGGGCCGATGTCGAGCTCATCGTGCCGAAACGGCCGGGCACGAGCCCCGCGGATCCATACGCATATTATTCTGTCAAACCGATATTCCAGATTACGTACCTGCCAACGCTCGAATTTTTTTGGAGGGGTTATTCCCGCGCTTTCGCGCTTCAGACGCTTGCTTTCACTCTTTCGTTAGCTTGGCACCTCAAGCGTTATGTCGAACGGGATTCAGTTTTATATGTACGAGGAGAGTTGGGATGGCTTTTGCCGCTGGTAAGCCGTGCCGGATTTGTGTGGGAAAACCACATCAAGGCGCGTAGGGAGCGATCAGAAGCGCGCGCTGTTCGCCGCGCTCGAGGCATCGTGGTCGTGACCAAATATTATAGAGACGATCTGATACGGAAATATTCCTTATCGCCGCAATCCGTACTTGTCGCGCCCGACGGCGTGGATCTTGGACAGTTCGGGACTGCGATGAATAAGAGAGAAGCGCGGACACGACTCGGTTTGCCGCAAGACAAGAAGCTGGCGCTCTATGTAGGCTCCGATCTCCCTTGGAAGGGACTTCGGTATTTGCGCGAGGCGGGGCAATTCCTCCCGGATGAGTATGAAATCGTTTTTGTCGGATCCATAAGTTCTTCGGATTCCGGCAGCAATCAGAGATATGTCGGCCTGCGACAATATGAAGAAATTCCGGTGTGGCTTGCTGCAGCGGACGCACTCATCCTTACCGGCGATCCGGCGTCGGACACGGCACGCCACTATACTTCGCCCATGAAGCTGTTCGAATATATGGCGGCGCGCCGGCCGATCGTAGCGAGCGACCTGCCGTCGTTCCGCGACGTGCTCTCCGAAGAGACTGCCGTGCTCGTGCCACCCGCTGATCCGCAGGCGCTCGCAGAAGGAATAATACGCGCAGTAACCGGTCCGGATTCGCAAGCGCGCGTGAATGCGGCGCGAGAAGCGGTCGAGCAGTTCAGCTGGCCGCGCCGCGCGGAGCGTATACTGGCATTCATTCGCAACAGAGAATCATGAAAATATTCGTCTTAACGGCCGATCTTGATGTAAAGAACGGATGGGGCCGATACTCCGCCGATCTTATCGGCGCTCTGGGGCGTCATGGGGCAGAGACCGTCTTCATCCGCGGAGTCTTGCCGCATCCGCTCACGTACAGAACCTATTTCCTGGCATTTTGGTATGCGTGGAAACTGCGACCGTACGCCAAGAACTGCGATGTCATTCACGCGCTCATCGAGCCGTACTCGTGCATTGCCCAATGGCTGTCCCTGTTCACGGGCAAGAGATACTTTATTACCGCCCATGGCACGTGGGCAGTACTCCCGTTTACTTTCTCGCGGGCGAAACGATACCTTCATAAGAAGTCGTTCGAACAGGCAGAAAAAGTAATCTGCGTGAGCGAGTACACCCGCCGGCGCCTGTTCGCACTCGGCCTCGCGAACCTTCACGTCATCAATAACGGGATTAATTTCGAAAAATTTCACGATCCGGCGCTTTCACTCGGAGGCCGGGAAGACAGCATAGTCACCGTCGGCGCCCTGAATCCCGCGAAGGGATACGATGTCTCGCTCGCCGCCTTTGCGAAAGCCCGCGCGGAGCTGAAGTCACTGCGTTACTACATAGTCGGGAATCGGGGCAATGCCGCCTATTTCGCAGCACTGGAACAACAGGCGGCGCGGCTCGGCGTGCGAGAAGACGTAATATTCCAGGAGAATTTATCTCATGAGGAACTAGTCAAGCTATACAGAAAAGCGAAACTCTTTATGCTGCCTTCGCTCACGCTGGACTCCGATTTCGAAGGGTTCGGACTGGTATATCTTGAGGCGGGCGCATGCGGCTTGCCAGTCATAGGAAGCCTAGATTCCGGCGCGGAAGACGCCATTATAAACGGAGAAACAGGATTGTTAGTACCGCAGAATGATCCGCACGCGGTGGCGGAAGCTATCCTAAAAATTATGAAAGAAACCGGTCTTGCAGAACGCATGGCCGAAAGCGGGGTGCGATGGGCAAAAGCCCATGACTGGAGCGCGGTGGTACAAAGCTACGTGCAGGCCTATGCATTGAAATCGCGCTAATGGAAAATCAGCGGCTAGCTCGTGCCGTTCGCATTCATGATATTGTTCTAACTATGGAGGAATCGCCGAAGAAGCAAAATTATCTCAGGCGCCTTTTCTGGGACAAGAAATTTTTCCACTATACCTGGATCGGTATCGTCGTCTCGCTTCTCAACGTCATTCTTCTCTGGCTGTTTATTGACATCATGCATTGGCCAACCGTATTCTCGAGCATTTTCGTGGTCGTCCTGAATTTCATCATTCGATACGTGGCTATGGATCTCTTGGGGGTTGTAGGCTGAAAGTGAACTGAATATTTCCAGGATTGGATTTCTATGGTATAAATGAGCGGCATGATTTCCGTCGTCGTGCCTGTATATAACGAGGAAGAAAGCGTGGCTAGGCTGCACGCCGAATTACTGCCTATTCTGCGAGGGACCGGAATTCCGTTCGAGATTATTTTTATTGACGATGGCTCGACGGACGGCACGGCTGCCGCGTTACGGAACGTAAGTCCCGTGCGCGTTATCGAGTTCTCGCGCAACTTTGGCAAATCGCAGGCCCTGCAAGCCGGATTAAAAGCCGCCCGGGGCGATTTCATTTTCACGTTGGACGGCGATCTGCAGGACGACCCGAAGGAGATACCGCTCTTCCTCGAACATATGCGGCGCGAGGGTTCCGATCTAGTATGCGGCTGGAAGAAGCATCGGCATGATAGTGCGGCCAAGCGCATCGTATCGAAACTTGCGAACGGCTTTACCCGTTTCTTCACGGGCACGGCAGTGCATGACATGAACTGCGGCTTCAAGCTCTATCGCAAAGAGGTCGCCAAAGCGCTCGATCTGTATGGCGACATGCATCGCTATATTCCGGCAATCGCCGCCGCCCTGGGATTCCGGATATCGGAAATGATAGTGAATCACCGGGAACGGAAATTCGGCGTTTCTAAGTTCGGGAATCTGCGCCGATTTTCTAAATCGTTCTTCGATTTCATAACGCTCCTCCTCGTTCGGCGGTTCACAGACCGTCCCATGCATTTCTTCGGGATCATCGGCTCGGTATTGTCGCTGGCCGGCGTGGCAGTACTTGCGTATCTCGCGTATATTAAGCTTTTTGAGAGGGCAGCGATAGGAAATAGGCCACTCTTCATGCTCGGCGTACTCCTCGTTGTGATAGGTATCCAGCTATTCTCCTCCGGCTTTTTAGGAGAACTTCTCATACGCCAGCGCTCAGGCAGAACTTTGTATACGATTCGGGAAGAAGTAGAGCGGGCATAAGGACATGACCACCGACAACTTCCGCAAACATTCGGCGAAGAATCCCTTACAGAAGATTCTCAATCACCGCTTTCTCGCCATGCTCGCGGTGGAGGCTAAGAAACTCGATCCGGAGCGCATTCTGGACGCCGGCTGCGGCGAAGGATTCACTTTGGAGAAATTGCGCAGAGAGGGAATAGGGCGGACGCTGGAGGGAGTCGATATATCAGAGCAGGCTCTCGCACTTGGGCGAAAGCTGCATCCCCGCCTTTTCCCAAAAAAAGGGAGCGTATATGAGCTTCCTTATGCGGACAAATCGTTCGATCTTGTCATATGTTCCGAAGTTTTGGAACATCTTGAGCATCCGGAGAAGGCACTCTCAGAATTGCACCGGGTCTCGAAGAGGTATTGTATTATTACCGTGCCGCATGAACCCTTTTTTAGACTGGCCAATTTCCTGCGCGGGAAGAATCTCTCGCATTTCGGGAACGATCGCGAACATATCCAGCACTGGTCGAGGCGCGGCATTGTCGCTCTCGCACGCCGCTACTTTGGGATAAAGGCGGTCCGCAGCCCGTTTCCCTGGACCATAATCGTCGGCGAAAAATGAATATTACGCGCCTTAAGCAGCTGATAGCGAAGCATTGGGGAGCGCTGCTCCTCGGTCTCTTCGTCTCGATCAGCATCGCCGCTCCGCAGATCCATTTCCGCCTCGCGCACGAATCGGGAGGCTATGAGGGGATAGAGCTCTTGCCCGACTCGCCGTGGTCGCCGCGAGTACGCGAGGTAATGGATGGCCACCCCACGCTAGGCAGTATTTACTTCAAGGACGGCAAAAGCGACCCGTATCTTTTCCAGCCGCTCGGATCCATGACTGTCGCGTACATGGGAAAGCCCTTCTCGCTCGGCATCAATGATACGATCCTTTTTTCGCGATTTGTTCTGCCGTTCATCACTGTCCTCGCCCTCTACGGATTCGTTTACCTTGTTTCGAGGGACAAGCTCGCCGCGCTCGCGAGTACGGCTGCGGTCCTGCTCGTGGATCGCATCACGAACCTTTCCGGCCTGCTGCGTCTCCTGCACGGGCTGCAGCCGGGCAGTTTCTTAGGACTCGCGCGGCCGGTGAACGACGCGATGATCTACATCCCTTTCTTCGGCTTTCTCGCGCTGTTTTGGCTGTTTTATACGCGGCGGCATTGGCTCTACGGCTTGCTGAGCGCCGTGCTGCTCGCGGCGAATTTCTATAATTATTTTTATTCATGGACTTATCTCTACGCCTTCGGCGGAATATTGGTATTGTCCCTCCTTGTTTTGAGACGATGGCGGGAAGCGCTGCGCGTCGGCGGCGTATTCGCGGGCGCGCTCTTTTTCGTCATCCCGTACGGCGTCAATCTTTTCCGCGCCATGCAGTATCCGACTTACGCTGAAGTCGGCATGCGCTTCGGCATAGTTATGAGCCGCGAGCCGATTTTCATCGGCCTCGTTTCTCTTGCGGCTCTCATCGCTTTTGTTGCCTGGTTTCCGCGGCAGGACAGGGAGAGGTACCTATTTGGGCTGGCTCTTTTGCTTGCGCCTATTCTCACCTTGAACCAGCAGCTATTAACGGGCAAGGTCATGCAGGCCGGCCACTATCACTGGTATTTCCACAAGCCGATCGCACTCATATTTCTTTTGCTCACATGCGTGTACCTGCTCAACCGCTGGCGGGCGGAAATATTCAAAAATGCGCTCCTCGGACTTATTTTGGCCGCGGCTGTCTTTGTCGGCGCATTCACTCAGGTCTCCTCCTATCTGTACGATAAGGACGACGGGCTGGCGGCCGCTCTCGCGCGGCAAAGGTATGCGCCGGTCATGCACTGGCTGAACCAAAACGCCGCGAAGGAAGAAGTGGTCCTGTCAAACGATCCGATATCATATGTTGTGGCGATCTATACTCCCCTGAACCTCTTCTATCATAGGGCGGGCTACGCGTCGCTCTCGGCGACCCGCGAACGCCTCCTGGACTCCCTCTTCACTTTTTACCGCCTGCGTGGAATTACGAAAAAAGAGGCCCGGGACGTATTTTCCGCGGAGCGGGAGTATATTTCCTCCAACATATACGGCATCTACTACCGGGAATTTTTGGGCTCTTACGAAGCGATCCCTGACGAAACTATTGAAGAGATACTTGCGCTCTACGAAAAGAAACTCGCAATGCCGACCCCGAAATGGCTCGAGAATATGATGACCAGGTACGAGGTTAGCTACGTCGTCTGGGACAAGAAAGCCGATCCGAGTTGGCAGCTCTCGAAGTACCCGTTCCTCAAGGAAAGTGCCGTCTTTGGCGACCTCGTCATATATCGGTTTACGCAATGAAAAACTCGTTCTTCGTCTTATTAACTAGCATTAGGCCGCGTCAATGGCTTAAGAACGTCGTTGTTTTCGCCCCTCTCGTATTTGCCACGGCATTTTTTGACGTGTATGCAGTCGAACGATCCATTCTCGCTTTCATACTACTTTGTCTTCTTGCTTCCGGAATTTATCTAATAAACGATATTTGCGATAAGACGGAGGATGGCCGCCATCCGGCGAAACGCGCGCGAGCAATAGCTTCCGGTCAATTTCCTGTTAAGTGGGCCATCGGAGCGGCGCTTACCTTTATTGCACTCGGTTTCTTCCTCGCCTCTTTGCTGAATTCGCTTACACTGTTCGCGGCACTCGGCTTTGTCGTCGTAAACATCTGGTATTCATATGGCGGCAAGTGCGTCCCTATTCTCGACGTGATGCTCATAGGCGTTAGTTTCGTCATGCGCGTTTTGGTTGGGGCGGCGGCGATTAGCGTACCGGCCTCTATGTGGCTTTTGCTTACGCTCTTCTTCCTGGCGACGTATCTGGGGTTCACGAAACGAGATACTGAGTTCAAGCTCAAGGATACTGCTACGCGCATATCACTGACAGGATATACGGCCGCCTTTCTCGACCATGCCCGCTCCGAGACACTTATAGTTACTCTCGCTCTGTACACGCTATATAGCTTTAGTTCCCCATTCGGCTCTCTTATGGCGCTTACGGTGCCCCCAGTCTTTTTCGGTCTTATGCGATACCAAGCGATAGTCGATACTGATACCGGAGTAAATGACGGACCGTCAGATCATATCTACGAAGATCGCCAGCTTCAAGCAGCAATTGTTTTATGGGGAATTATCGTCCTCACAATCGTGTTAATGGTCAAGTGACATGAGGCAGAAATCGCTTCGTCCGTTTGAAGAGAGCGTCGCAGAGATCCGTGGACGCACCGTGCTATTAGATGTTGACGGCACCATCCTTCCGGATGGTGCAAGTGAAATAAGCGGTGCGGTTCGGGAGGCAGTCGCCAAGCTTCGGCAGGAAAATGCAATTTATTTGGCGAGCAATGGTAATGATGTCGCGCGAGTAGCGCGATTGGCTCACGAGCTTAAGGTGGGCATTGTCCCCGCCGGGGTACCGGCGGGGAAGCCATTCAAACGTGCGGCGCGCGGTTTAACAGCCCCGCCGCCATTTCTTGTCATTGGCGACAAACTTGTTACGGACGGTTTGTTCGCGTATATGCTAGAGGCACCCTTTCTGCACGTCCGCCCAAAGCGTTCAAAATCGGAGAAGCTCAGCGTACGCCTTTCGTATATTCTAGAAAATATCGTATCATTATTCGTATGATGAATTGGCTTGCGCTCGGTTTAGCTTTAATTCTCAACGCGGCTGCAAATGTGTCTCTGAAGGCGGGCTCGCCTGTATTAACTGAAGGTCTTTCATTCGCGACCATGCCGCGCGTATTAACGAATCCTTATCTGGTCGGCGGCATCATACTTTTTGCGCTTAATGTCGTTTTTTATTCATATGCGCTCACGCGCCTGCCGCTTTCGCTCGCATATCCAACGATGATTATCGGCGGATTACTTATTATCACTACAGCATCGGCATTTATCTTCGGCGAATCTTTGTCGTATCTGCAGGCAAGCGGTCTCTCGCTGATCGTTCTCGGCGTCATTCTGCTTTATGCCTGAAGCGGCGCATACATTTTTTATAACCGGCGGAGCCGGGTTTCTGGGCATTAATATGGTGCGCCATTTGCTCGCGCGCGGACACAAAGTCGTTTCGTATGACCTAGTTCAGTTCGAGTATCCGGAAAAAAGCCGGATGACAGCCATTACTGGCGACATCCGAGACTTCGAAAAATTGAAATTGACCATGCGCGAGTGCGATGTTGTAATCCATGCCGCGGCGGCACTGCCTCTCTACAACGCGGAGGATATTCATTCGACCGATGTTTATGGCACCAGGAACGTGCTTGAAGCTGCGTTTCAAAACGGAATTTCGCGCGTGATACAAATCTCATCGACTGCGGTCTATGGAATTCCTGACCACCACCCGCTTTTCGAAAATGATGCGCTCGACGGCGTGGGTGAATACGGCAAGGCGAAAATTAAAGCAGAACGATTGTGCCAGGAATATCGTGCCAAGGGCGTCATAGTGCCGATTCTCCGCCCCAAATCATTTGTAGGCCCTGAGCGCCTTGGCGTATTCGCGCTCTTCTATGATTGGGCGGCTGACGGAAAGAATTTCCCGATGATAGGGAATGGCCTTAATCGATATCAGCTCCTCGATGTCGAGGATCTGTGCGACGCAATTTATCTGACCGCAACGAAGCCAAAAGAGCTAGTAAACGACACGTTCAACGTCGGCGCTAAAGAATTTACGACTATGAAAGAAGATTATCAGGCGGTGCTTGATAAAGCCGGTTTCCATAAACGCATAATCGGATTACCAGCGGCGCCGATCATTTTGGCGCTGCGTATATTGGAATTTCTACATCTCTCGCCGCTGTATAAATGGGTATATGAGACCGCCTCCAAAGACAGTTTCGTTTCGATAGAAAAGGCGGAACAGAAGCTTGATTGGCACCCTCGTTACTCAAATAAACAAGCTCTTATTCGTAACTATGAATGGTTTCTAGAACATCGATCGGAGTTTCGTGCGAGCGGTGTTTCGCATCGAGTGCCCTGGGATCAGGGCATTCTAAAGCTGGCTAAGTATATATTTTGAAATTTTCATGCATATCTCCGCATTCTTTCGAATCCATACCGTGCCGCTGCTTTCCATATTATTGTTTTGCGCCCTGGTGCTGGTCTCTTCCGCGCTGGCTAATATTAAGTACAGAGCGCTTAGTTTTGAGGGGACCTATTATTTGCCCTTCGCTGTAAAAGCATTCAATCCAAACCTGCAGAAGCACCTCGCTGCCGACATAACCGGCAATAACATGTTTTTCATGCAGGGAATTGATGGCGGGGAAGGGCTTTATCATTGGATTCATTTTGAACCGGTAAAACTTTTCAATGCGTTGCTGTATAGCGCGGTTCCGTCGGTATTCTTTCTATTTCTCGTGTGGACCGTATTATATTTTTTACCGCTGATTTATATAGCTGTTATCGCGTGGAAGCCGCGCAGCGCTTCCGCCTTTTTATTGCTTGCGGGTGTGATAGCCAGCGCGATATATCCCAGCAGTGTCATTACCATGGCAGGGAACCTCTCCCCTTGGGTACTCCTTTCCTCTTTTTCGATATTGTTCACCCTTTCGATTATCTGTCGGCGCGGTCTAGCCGAGAACCTGTTTTTTCTCAACCTGCTTCTTTTTGTGAGAGAAGAAGCCCTCATTTTTTCTGCCGCGGCAATAGCATATGTATTCATTCGAGAACGCTTCGAAAGACAAAACCACCGCGTCAGCAAACTACTTTTTCTTAATTGGCTAGCATGGGCGGCAATAGTTTTTACGTACGTCTTCTGGGTCGGGTATCCGATAATTCTGCCGCCGTTGGCGACTAGAGCGCTTCAGCACCCTATTTTTCTGTCTGTACTAGCGGCTATTGGGGCAGTGCTCGCATTCCTAATGCTACGCGTGTATCAACGCGTTAAGGCAGTGGTTCAACCGTACGAGTGCAGCATAGCGTTCGCAGCCGTTTCGCTCACCCCAATTGCGTTTTATGTCTTGATTTGGCTTGTTTCGTCATTGTCCCCGATCCTGCTCATATACAGCCGTTTCGGGATACTTGCCTTTACTATGACCGTTCTAACGATATTATCTCTCTCCGTACAGCATAAGAGAATTGAGAAAAAAGCAATCGGCGCGCTCCTAGGGTGTATTGTATTATTCGTCGGCAGCGAATTAGTTCCGTACCCCTATTCGACATTTACCTCTGTCTCTCGATACAACGCGCGAAGGGACGACGCGGCTCTGGTTTTTCTAGCGCAACGCGAAATTTCCCCGCAAGATTCAGTTCTTATTGATGAGCATACCGACATGGTGTTTTACGCGCATAATAACGCATACAATTTTAATAGTCTGCCAGTATATCTTCTCCCGCATCTTTCCTCGTGGGGGGACAGGAACTACCCTGCGAATGAGAAAGAGCTCATATCATTGATTAAGAACGGCACCCAATATGCGGTGTTAGGAAGGAGTAACGCTGCTACTGTAACGAATCTGATACGGAAGGCTGGCAAGCACGCAGTTGTTGTCGAAGAAAATGAATCTTTTGTTTTCTATAAGATCGAACGATAAATCCCAAAATGAAGATTCTCTTTTTGCAGGACGATTTTCCTCCGCAAAGTTTCGGAGGAGCAGGGATTTCTGCCTACGAGCTCGCTGTCGGAATGCAGAAAGCCGGTCACGAGGTTTTTGTAATTACCGCCTGTAGGAAAGAGAGCGAAGCAGGAGAGTCGTATTGTCAAGGCCTCACAGTTTTCAAGATAGCTAGCGATTATCACGAGCGCTGGCGCCCTTGGGTGTCTCTTTACAATCCGTCTGTCATCCGGCAGGTGGAATTCATATTGAAAAAGATACAACCGGACGTCGTGCATGCCAACAACATTCATTGTTATCTTTCATATCATTGCCTCAAAATCGCGAAGCGTTATGCGAAGAGGGTCGTCTGGACTGCGCGCGATGCGATGGCGGTAAGTTACGGCAAACTGGCGACTGATAAGTATTTCCAAAAACTCGATCCGCGCCTTTCGTGGCGCGATAACCTGCGGCAAGCGGGAAAGCGCTACAATCCCTTGCGCAATTTTCTGATACGAAGATACTTGAACTATGCCGATGCCCGGTTCGCGGTAAGCGAGGCGCTCAAAGAAGTGCTCGAGAAGAACGGAATTCGCTCGGTTGCGGCAATACATACCGGTATTGACGCCGCCGCTTGGCAGGCAAGCGCCGAGGCGGTAACCGCGTTCAAGAGCCACCGTGGGCTTATAGGGAAGAAGGTTGTCCTCTTCGGCGGCCGGCTCGGCGCGAGGCGAGAGGCCGTCAAAGCTATGCGCCTCGTGGCTGAGCGAATGCCCCATGCCGTTCTGGTGGTAATGGGGAAAGATGAAAACGCCGAAGCGATAAAGAGAGACATCCCCATTTTTGAACGGTCGTCTAAAAATAGGGATAGTAATCCTCGGCTGGATGTGGTCTTTACCGGCTGGCTTTCGGGCGAAGAAAAGATTGTTGCCTACTGTGCGAGCGACATTGTATGGGTTCCTTCTCCCTACTTCGACGCCTTCCCGCGTTCGGCGCTTGAAGCGTCCGCTGCAGGCAAACCGCTCATTGCTACGAAATTCGGCGGGGCGCCAGAGCTCGTCGTCGACGGGGAGACAGGCTACGTCGTCAATCCGTTTCAATCGCGGGAAATAGCCGATAAGACTCTCGCTCTTTTGCAAGATCCGGAAAAAGCAGCCGCCATAGGCCGCGCCGGTCGGGAGAGAGTCTTGAAAGATTTCAATTTCGATACATATATTGCGCGCTATCTCGCCGCATACCGCAGCGTATAAAACTCCATACCGCAGCGTAAAACTCATCGTTCGGGGTGTCGCTTATGTGTGCCGCTAGGTATACGACGCTATTTTGTACGACCGTAAACAAATGGGGATAGCGACTGGGTAGAGATATACTGATGTCATCATGTACATATGAACACGGTTGAGGGGAAAGTACGCGTGAGGCGGCGGAAACGGCAATTACGAACTGCATTGCTCCTGGCCTGTTTGGGAGCAGGTCTCATTCTCATCGGAGGGCGTATACCCGACCCGTTTCAATTGCTGAAGCGGATATCAGGGATAAATAATGCAAGATTTAAGTATCAAAACAAGCGCGCGCTCGGGAGGCTAAAAGAAGCCGGATTGGTTAAGTTCGTACAGGAGGACGGGAAGTGGTACGCGCGTACGACTAAGGAGGGGAAAATGCTCCTTTTCAGCAAGGGATTGCAAGAGTTCATGAGTCCGGAAAGAAAAAGGAAATGGGATCAGAACTGGCGCGTCATCGTGTTCGATATTTCCGAAAAGAGGAGAAGGGTTCGCGATCGGCTGCGGAGATTCATGGAATCTTTCGGCTTTAAAAGATTGCAGGACAGCGTGTGGGTGTATCCGTATGATTGCGAAGAGGTACTCGCGCTCCTTAAGGCAGAGCTAAAAATCGGCTCCGCGGTTTTGTATATGGTTGTTCAGGAAATAGAAAATGACCGCCATCTCCGTGAGCATTTCAACCTGCCGCATTCTGATTGACGCTATTTGTGTACGACCGTGAATAAATGGGGATAGGTGCGGGAGAGACGGAGAGGAAGGATTACGGCTCAACGAATGTGCCCGGATATCGCGTCTCTGAAGACCGCGAGCGTCTCCAGGGCCGTTTTATCCCAGGAGAAGAGCTTGGCGCGCTCGCGGCCTTTCCGGATAAGCTCATTCCGCAAGTCCGTATCGGTCAAGACTTTCTCTATCGCCTTAGCAAGCGCATGTTCATCGCCGGTCTGCACCAATATTCCCGCGTCGCCCACCACTTCCGTTATGCTCGAATTATCCGCCGCCACGATCGGCAAGCCGAAATGCATTGCCTCCACTAGCGGGATGCCGAACCCCTCGAAGGCGGAGGGGAATACGAGCGCCCTGGCTTTCGCGTAGATTTGGCGTAAATTGCCACCGGACATATAGCCCGGGAATACTACTTGACCAGCAAGGCCTTCTGCTTCCGCGAGGGCTTCAAGTTCTGTTTTCAGTTCCTTCCGTTTAACGACGCCCGCGCATACGGCGTGCAGCGAAGGAAAGCGGCCTTTAAGCAGGCTCATGGCTTTGATCAGGACACGGTGGTTCTTGTGCGGCCACAGCGCTGCCGGGTAGAAAATAAAATCTTCCGGAAGCGCAGTATCAACCTGGGTGTGTTCGATCTCATGCGGGGCAAAATAAATAACCCGCATTTTCCCAGGATCAGTACCGTATTTTTCTTCAAGCGTTTTTTTAGTGTATTCAGATATGGCGATCAGGCGTTCTGAGTGCTGGGCAGCGTAGGTTGCGTCGCGCCTCCGCATCGCGAGGTAGCTCTGGGGGAAATTCTCAGGAAAGTACTCGGGCTGAAGGTCGAGGATCGTCGTGATGTTCCGAGCGCCGTGCAGGCCGCGAGGGTATATGACCGACGAAGGCGAGAAGTACACGTCAATATCCTTCTTGTCGAAGAATGTTTGGACTTCTGTAGCGACGATTCGTTCGCGGAGCTCGTTGTTCTTCTTGAGCTTGGCAACGAGTTTCAGCAGAGCTCTTGCCGGATTAACTAAGATATCGCGCCGGATATCGCACACGCGATATTTGACGTTAGGGAAGTGGCGATATTTCGACCTGAAATACTCGATGGTCTCCGCATGCCCCAAAAGATAATACGTGTGGCGCGTGTCAGCTTTGAAGAGCGCCGGTAAAATATCCTCGATATACACAAAAGCGCCGGTAATGCTTTTGGGCGATGCTAAGAAAAGATTGACCGCTATTTTCATCTTCAGCTCATACAGTATATACTGGGTTTGTCCCCACGGCATGACTACGACGCGGAAGACTATCCTTATAACTGGCGGAGCAGGTTTTATTGGTGTCAATGCCTCCCACTATTTCCTCAAGAAGGGTGCCAATGTCACTATCTTCGATAATTTCTCCCGTAAGGGTACGGAAACGAATGTCAAATTGCTGAAGAAGGAAGTGAGGGGCGCGCCAGGGGCGCTGAGAGTTGTGCGCGGAGACGTCGTTAAGGACCTGAAGGCTCTCGATCGGGAGGCGGCGCGGGCGGACGTCGTCATCCATCTGGCCGCGCAAGTGGCGGTTACTACTTCGATCGCCGATCCGCGCGTCGATTTCGAGACGAATATGATCGGCACTTTTAACGTACTCGAAGCCATTCGCCTCTCGAAGAAAAAACCCATTCTTCTCTATTCATCGACGAATAAAGTCTACGGGTCATTGCCGCATTTACCCGTTAAAGATGCGAAAACGCGCCACCTGTTCGTATCAAAGCGGCACGCGACCTATGGCGTTCCGGAGCATGAGCAGCTCGATTTCCATTCCCCGTACGGCTGTTCCAAAGGAGCTGCGGACCAGTATGTCATCGACTACAGCCGTATCTATGGGCTACGGACCGTCGTCTTCCGCCAGTCGTGCATCTACGGGCCGCATCAGTTCGGCGTAGAGGATCAGGGCTGGGTCGCATGGTTCACGATAGCCGTGCTCCTCGATAAACCCATAACGCTCTACGGCTCCGGCAAGCAGGTGCGGGATATTCTATCTGTCGAGGATCTCATACGTCTCTATGACCTTGCCATCAGAAAAATACATAAGGTTAGCGGCCAGGCCTACAACGTCGGCGGGGGGCCGAAGAATACGATCTCGCTCATTGAGCTTTTGGCTCACCTAGAAGGGGAGATGGGAAAACAAATCAATCCGCGCCGGGCGGAAGAGCGGGCCGGCGATCAGCCGATTTTTGTCGCCGATGTTCGCAGGCTGAAGAACGAGCTCGGTTGGGAGCCGCGCACAAACATTGCCGACGGATGGCGGAACATGTACGCCTGGATTTCCGCGCACCGCGAAGCGATCCACGCAGTGCTCTCGTAGCTTTTCTATACCCTATGAGACCGTAGTACGCGGGCGGCGTAAGCCGCCAGCGTAATTGGTCTCATTTGATCAGTTTCAGGCAGGCGAGCGCGCCGGCGCCCGCAGGTAGTGATGTGTCTTTTCGAGCGTGTTCTGGGGGCGTGAACGTTGCAGAAGCGCCTTCTTCCTCGGTGCTTATCTGCCAACCGTCTTCGGCGCAATGGTAAAAAACGCTCTCGCTTTCGCTAAAGAGAGCGACCATGGCGCGGAGCATCGAGGAGTCGAATTGCTGGAGGAAGCCGAAGTGCTTGCGCTCGCCGAACGGAACGGAGAGATACAACGTTCCGCCCGGGACCAGTATGCGGCGCAATTCTTCGAGCGCGCGCAGGTAATCGTCCGGCCGGTTTTCTTTGTATCGGGAATCCGCAGTATATTTCTCCGTATTATCCATTCCGATATGCTCGAGCGTGGAGATGCAGGTCACCATATCGAACATATCGGACTTGAAAGGCAGTTGTCTGATGTCTTCAAACACATATGAGACGCCGCGCCTCCAAAAGCAGTTGGGCTCCGGGTTGAGATTCGCGATGGTTATCTGCTTATCAGCCAACTTCGGATGATCGAGAATTGTCTCGAAGTTAAGCACTGAACCGGCATCCAAGAGGCGCGAGGGGCCAATGGGCAGACGAGAGAGCAGCCACGGATATTCGATCGCCCGGTCGTCGATGCCTCTTCCGAATCCGGCTGGCAGACGACCCTTCTGCCGGAATAAGTCAAGCAGCGCTTCATTCCGAATGGCACGCCCGATAGTGGCCCATTTGTGCTCGAAATAGCCGCGAGCCCACGGCTTACGGCCGGCGAGGTGGTACCACGCGTGATTGCGAAGCGCAGTAACTTTCCGCGCCAGTGGAAATACCGCGTATATCTTTTTGCGTAGGCTCATTACTGTAATCGAAGTCTAGCACAAGAGTGGAGATGCAGTAACTTCGTTGAAAATCGGCCGGTTATATCATATAATCCCAAAATCATGAACAAGAAAAAGCCGCATGTTATAGCGATTATTCCCGCGCGCATGGGTTCGACGCGCTTCCCCGGCAAGCACCTGCAGGATATCCATGGCATGCCCATGCTCGGGCATGTGTATCACCGCACGAAGATGAGCCCCGTACTCGACGAAGTCTATCTGGCGGTATCCGGGAAGGAGCTTGAGGGTTTCGCGGATTCGATCGGCGCGAAATGGATTCCGGACCAGAAGGAGTCCTATCGCGGCTGCGGCGACGCTATCGCCGACGCGACGACCGAGATAGAACGGCGTATTGGCAAGAAAGTGGACATCGTCGTACTCGTCCAAGGCGATGAGCCTATGGTCGTACCTGAAATGATCGATATGGCCGTTGCTCCCATGCTAGAAAACCCAGAGATCAAGGTCATCAATCTCATGGCCCCGATCCGCAGCGACGAGGAGCATGAGGACGTCAACTGCCCCAAAGTAGTTGTCGATAAGAATAATTACGCGCTCTATTTCTCGCGCGAACCGATACCGTCGAAGAAGAAATGGAAAGGCGGCGATATCCCGCGGTACAAGCAAGTGTGCATTATCCCCTATAACCGTGATTTCCTGGCTGAGCTCTCGGACATGCAGCCGGGCGTTATTGAGGAGATCGAGTCCATCGATATGAACCGTGTACTAGAGTACGGACATCGTGTGAAGATGGTCCCGGAAGATTTCGAGACCTATGCCGTCGATACTCCCCCGGACATCGAGCGAGTCAGGCGCTTTATGAAAGACGATCCTCTCATGAAGCATTATGTCCGGCGGTAAGCCGGAGACAAGCATCGTTATCCGAACGTATAACGAAGAGAAACATCTCGGCAATCTATTACAGAGGATCAAAGAGCAGGAGTATTCGGATTACGAGATCGTTCTCGTAGATTCTGGCTCTACGGATCGGACGCTTGAGATAGCGCGTTCATTTTCAGTAAATATCATTCAGATAAAAAGCCAGGATTTCACTTTCGGTTATGCGCTGAATATCGGCTGCAGAGCGGCGAACGGCACGTATCTCGTATTCGTTTCGGCGCATGTACTGCCGGCCGATCGCAATTGGCTGGAGAACCTCATACGGGGATTTGAGCACGAGAACGTCGCTATGGTCTACGGACGGCACCTCGGCGCGCCGCAGTCGAAATTTTCGGAGAAACGGGATTTCGCCCGGCTCTTCAGCATGACGCCAGAGAATGCGCAGGCGCCGCTCTCCTATGCGAACAATGCGAATGCCGCCGTACACCGGGAGGCGTGGGAAAAGTATCCGTTCGATGAGTATCTCTTCGGGCTTGAAGATATCGATTTCGCGCGCAAGATCACCGCTGACGGCCAGCGCGTCCGGTACGAACCGCGGGCGGCAATTTATCACATCCACGAGGAACGCTGGCCTCAGGTCTTCAATCGCTATCGTCGCGAGGCGATCGCGGCCGTCCGTATCGGCCTTACCGAGCCGCCGCAGTCGGGGCTTACATGGCCCTGGTTTCTTGCCCGGCTTGCGGGCGATATTCTCGCGTCTTTCCCGTATTGGACGCGTGCGCGGTTAGAAGAGATCCTGCGATTCCGCTATTACCAATGGAAGGGAAGTCGCGTGGGCTTCAAGCAAGGGAAAAATCTCAACTTGCAGACCGAAAAAGAACAAATGTTCTTTCAAGCTCCGGCGAGTGCAGTCGCAATTCGCAGTCAGGGTCATGCTGAACTCGGGCCGATCGATTTGCCCCAGCTTAAGCCGAGTGACATCCTCGTCAAGGTAGAGTACGTCGGCGTTTGCAGAACCGATCTCGAGGTTCTTGAGGGCTCACTTGGCTACTATCGTTCAGGACTGGCTTCCTATCCCATTGTCCCGGGACACGAGTTTTCAGGCACTATCCTGCGCATAGGTCCGAATAACCGTTATCAGGAGCGTTTCCGCGTAGGGCAACGGATCGTCGGCGAATGTATTCTCTCGCGCGAGCCGAATGATCGCCGGGAAGTAGGAGTCATCAATCAGAATGGAGCGTACGCGACGCATATTGTCGTGCCGGGATGGGCCGTACACCCGGTGCCAGAGGGTCTCGACATGAAAGAGGCGGCGCTAGCGGAGCCGCTCGCGGTCGTTCTGAGGGCTTTGCGCCGCATCGAATCCCATTTGCGTCCAGGTTCTCGCGTCGCCGTGATCGGGGTCGGGTCGGTCGGCAATCTAGCCGCGCAGGCGCTGCATCATCGCGGCTGCCGCGTAACGGCATTCGATAATAACGAGAAGCGCCTCGCGCTCCTTAAAGGGATCGCAGAGGAGGGGCACACGGAACTCTCGGGCCTCGGGTCATTCGATATCATCGTGGAATTGACGGGTGTACGCGAAGTTCTCGAGAAAGCCCTTTCCCAGAGCCGGTTTGACTCCGCACTGCTCGTCTTGGGATTCCCGTACGGGAAAATGTCATACAACTTTGAGGACGTCGTGGGGAACGAGAAGGTAATCGTCGGCTCCGTCGGCGGCGACGAGCGGGCCTTTGACGAGGCGCTCGCTCTCCTGCCGCATCTGGACCTCTCCGCATTTACGAACACGATACTGCCGCTCGAGGAATTCGAGACGGCGTGGCAAATGCAGCGCGAGGGCAAGCAGTTGAAGATACTGCTCAAGCCTTAATGCAAATCAGGACCAATTTACGAGCTATTGACATTTTCAACACTCTGGTATACAATTAATTCAGACGTTCATGGCGTTAGTAAACGCCGGAAAGGGAGGACAACTTGCGAACCAACAACCATGTGTACGGAGAGCCCAGTATTTGGGCGAAGCTCGTCGAGGCAGAAATGCTCAAGGCGGAAACGCTCGGTGTCGTCATCCGGCTCGGCGACCGGTCGAGCCGTGAGAAGGCGCCGAAGCAGTACCTCGAGCAGTTCGCGCCGGTGCCGGTGTACTACCTCGACGAGGAGGCCGGGCGGGGCGGTCGGCTCGGCTTCGAGCCGGACGACGGGACCACCATCCGGATCGTCATGAAGAAGATCGGCAGGCTCGGCGATCTGAGAGACACCGATCTGTGGTTCTGCAGCCGCTCTGCAGTCCCGCATACGGTGCCAGAAGTGAGGCGCTACCTCGAGACGGAGATGTCGCCCGGGAAGAAGTTCGACAACGACACGGTCGTCACCCTCTACGGGATCGAGTACCTCCCGAAGGAGACGCCGGCGGCTGACGGGCCTGGGGCCGAGGTCAAGCCCGACACGACGAGTGGGGTGGCCTTCGACCTTGGTCTCTTCGGAGACCGGAAGTTCTAGCGGGCTGCGGCCCGACACGCTCGCGTGTCGGGCCGCTTTCTTTTGTGCTACTATCGGAACATCTCGTAGAGCTCCTATGAACCGCGCCCTGGTTCTCTTCACTCCCAAGCTGCCGGATCGCTCGCAGAAGTGGTGGATGCAATTTACGACGCTAATAGGGCCGGGCGCGTTCGCCCAAGCTGCAGCCGATCGCGGACTCGCGTTCGAGCCGCTCGAGGATTTCACGGACCCGGGCAGCATAGAAGAAGCCACGGCTTTTTTGCACGAGCTAGCGACGGTAGAACTCCCCGATGGCCGGCGCGTTTCAGAAGCGGTCGCCAATGAGGGCTATGAGCTGTGGTGGCTCTCCTATGACGAGCTTTTTTATCGGCAGTGCGTGCCGTATACGCAATATCGGCGCCTGCTTGACCGTCTTCGTACGTTCGGGCATGTCACGCTCCATGTTCCTCCGGCGACCGCGTTATTCCGATCGTTCCTGGAAGCGCACGGCATCTCTTATGCCATAGAAGAGGGCCCTCGTTCGGTGCCGGCGCTTGGCGTCTGGATCCAAGCGCTCATCACACTGCTGTCATGGCCGATCCTCATGATCAAACGTCCGTGGCTTCTAGTATATACGGGCGACCTTTTTGATCCGCCGCGCGATCATAGCTTTCGCATGCGATTCATATACGATGAATTGCGCGCAAAGAAAATACCATTCGCGGAATTCATCAGAAGCTTGGAGCCGGGGCGGGTAATGCTTGCGCATGCCATGAAGCGCAGGCGTCCGGTGATTTATTCGTACGCGCTTAAGGTGCTCATCGCCTGGCTCGCGGATTCCAGGGTCTCTACACTGCAGACTCCTAAAAAAACAGGGAATGCCGAGTACGACTTCAGGCTCGCGCTAGCTCTGCACTATACGCGGAATGAACGCGCCCATGCCTGGTCCATTCGCGCCATGCGGTTGCTTGTCCGCAGCATCGGCATCCGCGCCGCTATCATCCCGGCAGCGTCGAGCCGGACATTCCATGAGGTTCTCGGATGCCGCACGGCGGATGTGCCGACGATCGGGATACTGCACGGCGCAGCGTCGAAGTATTACAACGTGTACGACTTCTTGCCGGAATATCGCGGGAAGAAGCGGCTTGCGCTCGATATCTATGGCGTGTGGTCCAAATGGTGGCGCGATTACTATATAGCGAATGGAAAGGCGTACGCGCCAGAGCAAATCGTCGTATCCGGCCCGATGCGTCCGATGAGCGTCCTGCCTGCGGTTGCTCCGCGCAGGGATGGACCGATCAAAGTACTGTTTGTGCCGGGAGAGCTGTCGGTTCCGCAGGAAGTTATGAGATATATCGACGCACTGCGCAAAGATCCAAGCATATCATTCTATCTCACGTTCAGGCCGTATCGGGACCAGTTCGAAGACTGGCTGAAGAAAAATGATCCGCGGATATTGGAGGAACTCGGCGCGGCAAATCTAATTTTCCGCGGCAGACGCATACAAGAGGATATTGCCGAATGCGACGTAGTCGTCGGTTCATACAGCACCGCAGTACTTGAGGCGCTGCTTCAGTTTAAGCCGTTGGTATTCTTCAACTCATCAAAATGGGGCGATTATTTCGCTATGCGAGAGTATAAAAGCGGAAAATATTTTGCAGAGGACCCAAGCGAGCTTATTGCGCGCATCAAGCAGGGCAGAGAGGCATCGCTCGACGAGCTTAAGGATCTACAGGAGCGATTCTTCGGTGATCCTGCGAAGAATGGCAGCGCCTGGATGGTAGACCAGGCAGAAGCGGTGATCCGAGGAGAGTCCCGCTCGGTCAGTTGATTCTGCTGCTCCAGCTGCGCCACACGATTATATTGGCAGCGAGACCAATGAATGAATTGAGCACCTGTGCGAGCACTAGGCCCATGAGGCCGCCCCAGATGCCGAACCCTACATAGGAGGCGATCCGTATGGTAACCTGGACTAAATTATTGGAGAAAATGACCTTCGATAATTTCTGGGAAGCCAAAAGTTGGCTGATGTAGCGGTTCGGTATCGCAACGATGAAACTTATCGAGAGTATCTGCGAATACTGCAAAGCATCCAGATATTTTGGCAGAAGAAACGTGAACAGGTACGGAGCGAGAACAAAATATCCGGCGGTGCAGAGCGCGCCGAGGAGGAGTCCCTGGAAGATCCGGGTGTAAAAGACTGAGTTCAGTTCTGCCGGTGATTTGGCTGCAAATTTCGGGAGCGCGAGGCCGACCCAGCTTTTTATAAGGGTAGTCGCCCGGCTGGGCGCCGCCGTGGCGAGCGAATACATGGCGAGCTGGGCGCTACCCCAATAGTGAGTGAGTATGATCTTATCTATCTGCGATACGATAGGATCGAGAATGCTTATAAAGGTGAGTTCCCGTCCGTACCGCAAAGTCTCCCGGGCGTCTGTCCCGCGAGAGGGGGCGAAGGCTCGCAGCGTATATATATAGAATGCCAAGTTCGCCATGAGCGTGATGAGCGCATAGGCGGCCACCATCCATATGATCTCGCCGCCGATAAGGATGACGGCCAGCATGCCGAGCACGTAAGCCGCGGTCGTAAGGACGCCGAGAATATTCGATAGCCGGATCTCTTTCTTACCGTAGAGATATGCGCTGTAAGTGTTGAAGGCCTGCGAGAGCGGCGAGGCGAGGCTGAAAATCAGGAACGAGAGAGCGATCGCCGTATTGCCGTTGTAAAAGTAATACGCGCCGAGCCCTAAGAACGCCAGGAATTGAAGTAGATTCCACTTTAGCTGGTAGCTTACCGAGGTACGGAACGCGCCCTCCTCGCCGGCCGCTACCGCGCGCGCGACGGCCGTATTCATGCCGGTGAGCGTGAAAATGTTCAGGATGCCGGCAAGCGACAGGATGTACTGGTACAAGCCGTACGTCTCTTTAGGAAGCAAGTTCGCGAACGCGATGACAAGGACGAGGGAGAGTAAGTTCGAGGCAACCTGTCCGAACAGGACCCAAAAACTACCATGAGCCACATACACCATGTCGAGATGGGTGTAGCGCTCGCTTGCGCGCAGGATCTTTACTAGCGTGTTTTTAACCGCCTGCATGTATATGACTAGACTTCCCGCCTGAAAGTCTCGTAGGTGCGCCGCAGGCCCTCGATAAGCGGTATCGAGTGGCGCCAGCCGAGCGCGTGGAGTTTCGAAACATCGAGAAGCTTCCGCGGCGTGCCGTCTGGCTTCTCGCTATCCCAGCGGATCTCGCCCGCGTACCCCACGACTTCGCTGATCGTTTCGGCGAGCTCTTTGATAGAGACTTCTTCGCCTGAGCCGATGTTGATTATCTCGCTCCCGTCATGCCGGTGCATGAGGAATAAGCAGGCGTCCGCGAGATCGTCGACGTGCAGGAATTCGCGCTTGGCGCTTCCCGTTCCCCATAGCGTGACGGACGGTGCGCGCGCTTCTTTGGCTTCGTGGAAACGGCGCAGGAGGGCTGGGAGGACATGCGAAGTTTCGAGATCGTAATTGTCATTCGGGCCGTACAGATTCGTCGGCATGACCGAGATGTAATTGGTGCCGTGCTGGCGATTATAGCTTTGGCACATTACGATGCCGGCTATCTTCGCTATTGCGTAGGGCATATTCGTTTCTTCAAGCTCGCTCGTGAGCAGCGCGCTTTCCGGAATTGGCTGCGGAGCGAGTTTTGGATAGATGCAGGAACTGCCGAGAAAAAGGAATTTTTTCACGCCATGCGTATGCGCCGCGTGGATCGCGTGCATCTGCACCGCGAGGTTAGACCTTATGAAATCGGCGGGGAAAGTCTTGTTCGCCATTATGCCGCCCACCTTCGCCGCGGCGAGGAAAACGTACTCCGGCCGTTCTTTCTCGAAAAATTTAAGAACGGCCGCTTGGTCAAGCAGCTCGAGCTCCGCGTGCGTGCGCGTGATTATCCGTTTATATCCGGCGCGCGTTAGCGCGCGGACGAGCGCCGAGCCGACGAGCCCTCGGTGTCCGGCCACGTAGATTTTAGCGTTTCGCCCCATGAGATTTCTTAAGGCCCACTGCGTTCAACACAGGCGCGTGTGTCAGCAGCCGCTCCTTCCCGAAATCGGCTTCGATCATCAACCGCACCAAATCTCGGAACGAGGTCTTCGGTTTCCACCCCAGTTTTTTCCGAGCTTTGGCATAATCGCCGCGCAAAATATCCACCTCCGCCGGTCTGAAATAACGGGGATCTATCTCGATGATCGTCTTGCCGGTATCCATATTTATGCCGCGCTCGGAGAGACCCTTGCCGCTCCAGGCAATATTCATGCCGAGCGCTTTGCCGGCTTCCATGACGAATTCGCGGACGCTGTGGGACTCGTTCGTAGCCAGAATGAAATCGTCCGGTTCCGTGTGCTGGAGAATGCGCCACATGCCTTCCGCGTAGTCTTTCGCATGGCCCCAGTCGCGCTCGGCATCGAGATTACCCAGATAAATCTTCTCTAGCAGTCCGAGCGCGATGCGGGAAAGACCTTTCGTAATTTTTCTGGTCACGAACGTTTCGCCGCGCCGCTCGCTCTCGTGATTGAAGAGGATGCCGTTCGCCGCGAACAAGCCGTAAGATTCGCGGTAATTCTTGGTGATCCAATACGCGAACACTTTTGCGCACCCATATGGCGAGCGCGGATGGAAAGGGCTGGTTTCTTTGAGCGGGATCTCGGTTGCTTTTCCGAACATCTCGCTCGAAGACGCCTGATAGAACCGGGTCTTCGAGAGTCCCGCCTCCCGCATGGCATCGAGCAGGCGGAGCGTGCCGAGGCCGGTAACGTCGGCGGTGAATTCCGGCATGTCGAAGCTTACCCGCACATGGCTCTGGGCGCCGAGATGATATATCTCGTCCGGCCCGATCTTGCTCAAGAGGCGGTTCAAATTGCTTCCGTCGGAGAGATCCCCGAAATGGAGAAAGAGCTTCCCGCTTCGAGAATGGGAATCTTCATATATATGGTCTATGCGCTGCGTGTTGAAATTGCTCGCCCGCCGGATGAGTCCGTGAACCTCGTAGCCTTTTTCAAGCAGGAGCTCGGCCAGATACGAACCGTCCTGGCCTGTTATTCCAGTGATGAAGGCCTTAGCCGCCATACAATATAAGGATACCTTACACGATGTGCTATAGTTGCGCCATTATGGATGCTCGACAAATAGCCAGATATGTAGCGCTCGGGGCTCTTTTTCTGGTACCGCTCACGCCGCTCATTGTCGTCGACTCCTTCTTCTTCCCGTTCATCACGGGCAAGGCGTTTTATTTTCGCATCGTAACGGAGATCGCCGTCGCCGCCTGGGCGGTGCTCATGCTTGTCGATAAGGCATATCGCCCGCGGTTCTCGTGGCTCGGCGTCGCGGTCCTTGTTTTCGTGGCTTGGATGTCCGTGGCGGATGCATTCGCGCCGAATGCCGCCAAGGCGTTCTGGAGCAATTTCGAGCGGATGGAAGGCTGGATTCTCCTGGTGCATCTCTTGGGCTTCTTCGGTGCCGCGAGCGCCGTCCTCGGCGCCGAGAAGAAGTGGCGCGCATGGTTTCTTTCGTCGCTCGCCGTCTCGCTCATCGTCTCTGCGTACGCGCTCCTTCAGATAGCGGGCAGGCTCGCTATCCATCAGGGCGCGACCCGGATCGACGCTTCGTTCGGCAATTCCGCATACCTCGCGATCTATCTCTTGTTCAATATTTTCATAGCGCTCTCGCTCGCGTTTTCAGAGCGTCGGCCGTGGCTGCGCTACTCGCTTGGCGGGCTCGCGCTGCTTGAGGGCGTTCTCCTTTTCTTTACGGAAACTCGCGGTACGGTACTTGCTCTCGCGGCAGCGCTCGTCCTTGCCGCGCTTCTGGCCGCATGGAAGCTCGCGCACCGGCGCGCCCGCCTTGTAGCAGCCCTCGCGCTCGCGCTCATTATTTTCGCCTCGGCCGCGTTCTACGCGGCGCGCGATACCTCCTTTGTACGGAGTAATCATACGCTTCAGCGCATCGCCTCGATCTCGCTTTCGGACGGGCAGACCCGATTCACCATCTGGAAGATGGCCTTGGCAGGGGTAGGCGAGCGTCCGGTTTCCGGCTGGGGGCAGGAGGGATTTAATTATATATTCAACGCTCATTACGACCCTTCCTTGCATACCCAGGAGCCGTGGTTCGACCGCGCGCACAGCGCATTCATTGACTGGCTGACTGCCGGAGGGGTCCCGGCATTCCTATTATATGTATCCCTTTTCGGCCTCGCGTTCTGGTACTTGTGGCGGCCTGCGAGCGAGGCGAGCAGGCATGGCCCGCAGCTTTCCGCAGGCGAGCGCATCGCGCTTACGGCCGCGCTCGTCGGCTATGCGGTGCACAATATGTTCGTCTTCGACAATCTGTATTCGTACGTTTACTTCTTCGCGATACTCGCCTACATAGATTCGAAAGTGGCCCTTCCTTCGCACAAGGCTTCGGAGGGCGCGGCGCGGCCGATGCGATGGGTCGAGCGGGCGCCGGTACTTTCCGAAAGCGACGCGGCCACTTACGCGCTTCCGGTCGCGGCAGTCGGAGCGCTCGTCGTCATTTGGACCGTAAATATCTCCGGCATGCAGACAGCCGGCAAGCTCATCACTGCCCTCACGCCGTCGAACGATCTTGCGAAGAATATCTCTGTTTTCGAGGAGCTCGCGAAAAATCCTTCCTTCGCGGCGCAAGAGATCCGCGAGCAGATGGTAACAGCCGCCGGAGCGATCGCGCAGAATCCGGCTGCCCCGCAAGAACTAAAGCAGCGGATGGTAACTCTCGCCATCGCAGAAATGCAGAAACAGGTTGCCGCGTATCCGCGGGATGCGCGCGGACGCCTGCAACTCTCCTATGCGTATCGCGCGGCCGGCGACGGCGCGCGCGCCTTAGAGGAGATGGAAGCGGCCGTCGCGCTCTCCCCTAGGAAAGAAGGCTTTTATGTCGAGAAGGGCGCGCTCGAGCTGGATCTCGGCGAGACGAAAGCCGCTCAGGCGGATTTCCTGAAAGCGTATGAGCTCGGCCCCCAATTCTCCGATCTCGCGATTTATGCCGCTCTCGGCCATTTCGCGGCGGGCGACCAGGCGGCGGCCGACGCGATCCTCGTGTCTTACTTCGGGACTACCGAAGTGGACAGCGACATCCTCGCGATCGCGTATTTACGTACCAAAAACTGGCCGCGTCTTATTTCGATGCTCGCGCAGCGCACAGAGAAGCCGGGGGCCCCGCCGCAGGCTTGGTTCGCGCTCGCTTCAGCGGAGTACCAATCAGGCAATTCGTCCGCAGCTATTCGTACGCTGCGCGCCGCCGCCGACCGTTTCCCGGAGGCGGCGGCCGCGGCGAACTCCGCGATCGCGCAGATACAAGCCCAGTAAAAGGCATTTCCTACTGGGCAAGCGGGAGAAACAAGAAGATTTTCAAAACTTTTAGAGAAAATTTTTTTGCGGAGAAATTTTTTGACGCGAGTTTATCCACAGGTCGCGCAAAAATTAACCCAAAAAATATTTTTAATGCGCGATACTAGTGAGTAGAAACGTTTGCGGAAAATTTTTCGCCAGCTGGCGAATGCGCAGACGGGTCGACATATCAGCCGTTATTCTAAATTGCAACCACCATGGCAAAGAAGAAGGCAAAGAAAAAGGCATCGAAGAAGCGCAAATAGTATCAGCCTCGATACAGAAAATCGCGTCCCGGAGGACGCGATTTTCTGTTATGCCCCGTATGACAACTCGCCGATGCCGCGCCTGTTTTCTATGTATGCCTCCACGCGCTGGCTGTACGTACTTTTACCAATATGCAATATCGCGAAAAGTAGTCATACGGGGTATGATGGCCCAATGTTAGGGCTTTCGCGCTTATTCTCTAAGGATCAATCCGCCGCATTTCTCAAAGCGGCGGCGCCGGCCATCGAGAGGGTGAATGCGCTCGAGGGCGAGCTTACGGGACTGCCGAAAGAGGCGCTTTCCGGGAGGCTCGCGGCGCTCAAGGGCGAAGCCGCTCGGGAGGAGGACTTGCCGCTTGTATTTGCTCTCGTGCGCGAAGCGGCGCGCCGTACCCTCGGGCAGTTCCATTTCGATGTCCAGCTCGCGGGAGGGCTCGCGCTCGCGCAGGGGAAGATCGCCGAGATGCGCACCGGAGAAGGGAAGACGCTGGTCGCGACTCTACCGGCCACGTTCCATGCGCTCTCCGGCAAAGGCGTGCACATCATCACGGTGAACGACTATCTCGCGCGGCGCGATGCGGCCTGGATGGGACAGATCTACGATTATCTCGGCCTTTCGGTGGGCGTGGTGACGAGTTCCGGCGCCTTTCGATATGACGCATCGCATACGGAGAAGCAGGAGGACGAGGCGCGCGATGTAGCCGGGGCGTATCTCGTCTTTTACGATTATCTGCGGCCGGTGTCCAAGCAGGAGGCGTACGCCGCGGACATCACCTACGTGACGAACAACGAATTGGGATTCGATTACCTGCGCGACAATACCGCGTATGAAATGCCGCAGATAGTCCAGCGGCAGAGCGGCTTCCATTACGCGATCATCGACGAGGTAGACTCGATCTTGATCGACGAAGCGCGCACTCCGCTTATCATCTCGGGGCCCGCGGGAGATTCGCAGATGCTCTACGAGCGGTTCGCCGGCATCGTCGAGCACATGCGGGAGGGAGAGGATTACACGGTGGACGAGAAGCAGAAGGCGATCCAAGTGACGGACGCGGGAATGAAAAAAGCCGAAGCGGCGCTCGGCCTCGAGAACTTATATACCGAGGGCGGGGTGAAGTACGCGCACCATCTTGAGACGGCCGTGCGCGCCAAGGCGCTTTTCCATAAGGATAAGGAATATGTGGTACAGGGCGGCGAGATAGTCATCGTCGACGAGTTTACCGGCAGGCTCCAGCCCGGCCGCCGCTGGTCGGAGGGCCTGCATCAAGCGATCGAGGCGAAAGAAGGCGCCGCAGTGAAAGAAGAAACGCGGACGTACGCGACCGTGACGTTCCAAAATCTGTTCCGTATGTATGCGCGGCTCGCGGGCATGACGGGCACGGCCCTCTCTTCCGAGGAAGAATTTTATACAGTCTACGGGCTCGAGGTCGTAGCCATCCCGACTAACAAGCCGGTCGCGCGCAAGGATCACGACGACCTCATATTCCAGACGGCGGCCGGGAAATACCGCGCGGTGGCGAAAGCCGTGAAGGAACGGCATGAGAAAGGCCAGCCGATCCTCGTCGGCACCGTATCGATCGAGGACAACGAGCTGGTGAGCGGGTATCTCGCCGAGGCGGGAGTGCCGCACGAGTTGCTGAACGCTAAGAATCACGAACGCGAAGGCGAGATCATTGCGGAGGCGGGGAAGGAGGGGAGGGTGACGGTGGCGACCAACCTCGCCGGCCGAGGCGTCGACATCAAGCTCGGCGGCGCGCGCGCCACTGCGGACGAGCGCGCCTCCGTTCTCTTAAAGGGAGGGTTGGTGGTCATCGGCACGGAGCGGCATGACGCGCGCCGCATCGACAATCAGCTGCGCGGCCGCTCCGGCCGCCAAGGCGATCCCGGCGAAACGAGATTTTACGTATCTCTGGAAGACAAGCTGATGCGCGTGTTCGCGTCTGAGACCCTGAAGAAGGTGATGGGCCGCTTCGGCATTCCCGAGGACGAGCCGATAGAGAGCGCGATGATAACGCGGTCGCTCGAGACGGCGCAGGAGCGCATCGAGGGCTTCAACTTCGACGCGCGCAAGCAGGTGCTCGCCTACGACGACGTGATGAATACCCAGCGGCTCGCGATCTATGCTCGCCGCCGGACCGCGCTTCTCGGGAGTAACGCCGAAGTGGAAGAGATCGTCCGGGAGATGCTCGCGGGCGCGCCTGCGCAGACCCTCGAGACATTCGAAGCCAGGAAGGCCGAGCTAGGCGAGGCGTTCGGAGCGACCCTCCGGAGACTCCTTCTGCAGGTAATCGACACTTTCTGGCTCGAGCATCTAGAGGCGATGGATTATCTGCGCCGCTCGGTGTCCTTGCGCGCGTATGGCCAGCGGGATCCTCTCATCGAGTATCGGCGCGAAGGGCTCGCGCGCTTCCGTCAGCTCGAAGAAAATATCCGTGCCACCATCGCCGAGATGGTTCCGCACATCCTGCCGCGGGACGAGGCGCGCATCAGGGCGGAAGAAGCGAAGATCCGGGCGCAACTCATAGCCGCCGGCTCGGAAGACTCCGGGTCTCAGCCGATCGTAAACAAGCAATCCTACGGCCGGAACGATTTTGTTACCATCAAAAAAGGCGACGAAACGAAGACGATAAAATATAAAAAAGCCGAACCGTTCCTCGCCGACGGATGGAGTATTATTGAAGTACCAAATCACAAATCGCAAGAACCAAACAAATCTCAATGACCAATGTTCAAAAGAGCAAACGTTTTAATCTTGAAGAAAGGACGCTGATTTTTGCTCAAGACGTACGAAAGCTTGTTTCCAGATTACCGAAAACCATACAAAACAATGAAGATGCTAAGCAATTAGTTCGCTCATCCGGAGCCATTGGGGCAAATTATATTGAAGGAAATGAGGCGCTCGGGAAGAAGGACTTCGTTATGAGATTGCGGATATCTCGAAAAGAAGCAAAGGAAAGTGCCTTTTGGCTTTCCTTGCTAGAGTCAAATGAAAATGGAATAGCGGAATGCCATCGCTTGAGATCCGAGGCGCGGGAAATCATGCTCATACTTACTGCAATCATCAATAAGGTATCCTGAGTGTTTGTTTGGTCCTTGGTTCTTTTTAGCGTGGTTTGTTTGGTTCTTGCGATTTGGTTCTTGGTTCTTTTTAGCGTATCGTGGTGCAATGGCATTTGTAGACGAGGTGACAATCTACGCCGCGGCGGGGAAGGGCGGCGACGGCGTCATTCGCTGGCGGCGGACCAAAGAAAAGGCGAAGGGCGGGCCCTCGGGCGGGGATGGCGGCAGGGGAGGCGACGTTATTCTGGTTGGAGTGCGTGATTATGCCGCTCTCGCCAATTATAAATATGAGAAAAAATTTAAGGCAGAAGACGGCGAAGCTGGGAAGAACGAGCTTCAGACCGGGGCGGACGGCGAGCCGGTTCTCCTTAAGGTCCCGGTCGGAACGCATGTCCGAGTGCCCTCGGTCGGGAAGGAGTACGAGGTGAAGGAAGAAGGGGAGCGCATCATTATCTTCCGCGGGGGGAAGGGCGGGCTCGGCAACGCGCGCTTCAAGAGCTCTACGAACCGGAATCCTTTCCAGCAGACAGCCGGCAAGCCGGGGAAGGAGGGGAATATCGAGCTGTCTCTCAAGCTTATCGCCGATGTGGGGCTCATTGGCTTGCCCAATGCCGGGAAATCCTCTCTCTTAAACGCCCTTACTCGCGCGAAGTCTAAGATAGGGGACTATCCCTTTACAACCCTCGAACCAACGCTCGGCGATTTCTATGGCTATATCCTGGCCGATATACCTGGTTTGATAGAAGGCGCCTCGGCTGGCCGAGGACTCGGCATAAAATTCCTGAAGCATATAGAAAGGACAGGTATTCTCTTGCATCTCGTCTCGGCAGACCAAGATGACCCGCTAAAGGCCTATGAGGAGGTGTGCAAAGAGCTTGAGGCATTCGGCCAAGGCCTGACCCGCAAACGAGAGATTATTATCCTGTCAAAAATAGACCTCATATCTGCCGCAGAACGAGAAACCAGGATCCAGCTTCTAGCCGCTAGTACCGGCAGGGAAGTGCTTTCAGTCACGGTCGAAGAGCCCGAATCGGTCAAAGCATTCTCGGGTACACTCTCAAAAATACTAAATTCCAAGCACCAAACCCCAAGTACCAAACAAATTTCAAGCACCAATCTTCAAAAATAAAACATTGGTCCTTTGGACATTGGTTTTTGTTTGGTTCTTAGAGGTTGGTTCTTGGGCACTCATCTTGGATCTTGCGATTTGAGATTTGGTGCTTTATGAAGTATCTTTCGCATATGTATCGTCCTACCATCGGTCTCGAGATCCACGCCGAGCTCAAGACCCGGACCAAGATGTTCTGCTCCTGCGCGAACGATCCGGACGAGACGCGGCCGAACGTCAATATATGTCCCATTTGTCTCGCTCACCCCGGGACTCTGCCGGTAGCGAATCGGGAGGCGGTGCGGCATATCCTGCGTGTCGGCACCGCGCTCGGCGGCGCGCTCGCGGACTACAGCGAATTCGATCGCAAGTCCTATTTTTACCCGGATATTCCGAAGGGGTATCAGATCAGTCAGTATGCCAACCCGCTTGTTGTCGGCGGCTCTCTTGTTGGAGTGGAATTGACGCGCGTGCATCTCGAAGAAGATACCGCCCGCTCTATTCACGTCGCAGGCGAAGCCGGAGATCCTGAGCGCAGCGAACGGACTGCAGGAAGGAGTCTCGTCGATTTCAATCGCGCGGGCATCCCGCTCATGGAGCTAGTAACGGAGCCGGTCATCCCCGATGCTTCGACTGCCGGCCGCTTCGCGCGCGAACTGCAGCTTCTCTTGCGCACTCTCGGCGCCAGCGAAGCGAATCTGGAAAAAGGCGAGATGCGCATCGAGGCGAACGTCAGCGTGGCTAAATCCCAAGAACCAAATCTCAAGAACCAAACAAGCACCAATGACCAAAATTCAAAACTGGGAACAAAGGTCGAAATAAAAAACCTGAATTCGTTTAGGTCAGTGGAGCGGGCGATTGATTTTGAGATCAAGCGGCAGACGAAACTGCTCCAAGAAGGAGGGAAGGTGGTGCAGGAGACGCGCGGCTGGAACGAAGAAAAACAGGAGACCTTCCACCAGCGGTTTAAAGAGGGGAGCGCCGACTATAGGTATTTTCCGGAACCCGATCTGCCCAAGCTGCTTATTTCTGAGATTCCGGAATTCGGGACTGAAGCGATACGCGCGTCGCTGCCCGAGCTGCCCTGGCTCCGGCGCGAGCGGTACGCGAGAGACTATGCGCTTAAGGAGAACGATATCGCATATGTCTCAGGCACTCTCGAGCGGGCGGCCTTCTTCGACGCCGTCGCAGCCGCGCTTTCAAATGATTCGGATAATGTTCGTCTGGCGGCAAATTACATAGTTTCAGATCTTGCCGGTATATACGCAAAGAAAGGGAATGAAGATTACGAATCACTGGATCCAAATGCATTCGCAAAACTCATCAAGCTGGTGAAAGCCCAGTCGCTCTCTTCCCGCGGCGCGAAGGATACGCTCGCGCTTTTAGTAGAAGGCGGCGGTAATGAAGATCCGGAAATTATCGCGAAGGAGCACGATCTTATCCAAGTGCACGATGCGACTGCGCTCGGCGCCATAGTTGATTCCGTAATTGCCCGCGAGCAGAAGGCGGTTGAGGAGTACAGAGGCGGCAAACAGGCCTCCCTTCAGTACCTGGTCGGGCAGGCTATGCGGGAGAGCCGCGGAGCGGGCAATCCTCAAGAACTGCAAAAGTTGCTACGGGAACGAATAGGATAGGTTTGTACACATCTCCCTTCCATCCCAGCCGAGATATGGCTATACTGCTGGCATGGACGAGCTGCTTATCGAAGACAAGAAGTACATATCGTCAAAACAAGCTGCGAAGGTAACCGGGTATGCGAAGGATTACATAGGGCAGCTGTGCCGAGAAGGGCGTCTGCCTGCCAGGCTAGTAGGTCGGAATTGGTATGTTCTTGAGACTGCGGTCCGCGATCATCGCTTCGGCGAGGAGACTCCCAAACAGGAGCCTAAGAGGGGAAAGAGCCATGAGTCACGATCTTTTGTCTCTTCTGCCTGGGAATCTCCACGCTACGGGCCTGCTCCTCTGGAGGAGCTGATAACCGCCGATTCAAATCAGCGGATATCCGCGGATGAGAACAATTCCGCGGAATCTGCGCCATTGAATATGGCAGAGACTTGGAAATCATGGTTTGAGCAGGTTGCAAGCATAGCTACGACCCCAATTACAGCGTCCAACGAAATAGAGAAGGCCAATTTCGAGCCTGAAGAGCGCGCGGAACGCGTGGAAGGACCCGGAGAGAAGAGCGAAGAATCGGTAGACATACCAATCCGCGCCATATACCGGCATCCTCCTAAGGAGCTGCTGCCGGATTTCCCGAAGGAAGCAGAGGATAAAGGAGACGATCAGCCTAAAAGCAGAGGAAAGAGGATGGTCTCTGCGATATATCTGTCTGGAGCTTTAGTTGCCGTGTGTACTATGGCCCTGGCGATACTTGGCACTGGATATTTCGATAAATATATAGAATCGGATAAACGAGCCTCGCTCATGGCAGGGGTAGTAGTCTATGAAATAGACAGATAGTACAATGCTTTCTTGTCTCGTCTAAAACTGCCTGACAAATAAAAGTGAAAAATGTGCCAAAAAGGGAAAGTATAGGTCACATACTATATATATTGTGCATTTCATCTCCTTGAGGGAGATCTATTCTATGAGATAAGCATGTGTGCGCACAATATATGCAATCTCATATTGTGCGCAGTGGCTGAATTTATTTTTACAATGCGTAAATAGCGCCATTCATCGATCACTGCTATTCGGTTGTGAGCCAGGTCGCTTGCCCGAAATATCTAAAAAATAAGCGGTATATGTCGCGCATAAGTCTGGGGTGATTTCAGAATATCAATTATGGACGTCTCTGGACCGCGAATATGCCGCTCTCAAAGCTAATTTACACAGGTTTCCGTGAGCTTTGACATGCGCTTGGGCCGGCTTTGCGTGGCCTATTCCGCTTTGGAGCGTCCGATTTCTGGTTTTGCGGGACGATTTTGAAAAAATGGGTGAGAAATGCGTACGTTTCGATCGAAAATGGCCCCGTCTCAGCGGTTCATCTGAAGCGCAGGTCAGCGCATTATCCACACAATTTTTTTGTAGGTATTTTTTTGCCGAAATGACGAGCTATTATTTAGTTAATTCGGTTATCCGACATGGATCCTTCTCTTAACGGAAATCTGATCACGACAAAGGATGCTGGAGAGCTGTCCGGATATACTTCCGATTACCTCGCGCGTCTAGTCCGCAGCGGGAAAATTTCCGGAAAAAAGATCGGCCACAGCTGGTTCGTCGGCAGAGAGTCTCTTATCCGCTTCCTTGACCGGCAGGAAGCGCGTAAGTCTGATTATTCGCGCGCGCTCGCGCGCGCGCGCGAAGCTGAATATCGCTCACACCGGCATGCTGCGCGGATTCCGCAGATGTATAAGCGGATTTCCGCCAAATTGAATCAGCGGATATCCGCGGATTTAGATCTGCGATCATCTGCGTTTAGCGGATGGCGTTCTCAACTCGCCGCGCTTTCGGTAGCCGCGTTCGTGGTAACCGGAGCGGCTTTCGCCGCGCAGACCCCGATCATTCCGCAGGCAGCACGCGCTCTCGGTTCGTTCGCGCGCGTCGTCGCTTTCGGCTTCCGGGAGATTAGCGCGGATCCATATCAGAGGATATCCGCGGATCTGAACCAGCGTAAATCGGCGTCCTTTAGGAATACGACCAAATCAGAGGATGCACATAGGACATATGCGACGTCAGAGATTAAGGACATCTCTCTTTCGCCACTGTTCGTACTGAAGCTTGATGCCCGCCCAGTTAGAAATCTGATTTCTAACGGGGCGAGCGGCGGGCGCGGCACTTCTCCTATTACTTCGCGTGAATTGTCTGCGAGCGAAGCCCAGCTTCTCGAGGACAGTATCCTCGAGACATTCGCGTTCCTCTCTTCTCCGGAGCGCATGCGAGGCGCTATCCTGCATGCGCCCGCAAACGTGGCGCGCGTCGGCAAAGAGCAGTACCTCGCGCTTGGCGAGAACTCGTACGGCGCGGTCGAGAAAATATTTTCGACGTATCGATCGCTCCTCGATGTCTCGGGGAGAGAAGCGCTCGCTTTCGCGGCGACGGCGCGCGATGCGCTGGCCGCTTCCCCATCCTTCGTCAATCGCGTGAATCTCGCGTTCGGCAATGCAGTCATCGATCTCACGCATGCGGCGATCCAGGCGGACGTCTCGCTCGCGTATGTACCCGCCACTGCCGCACCTGAAGTAAGCGCTCTTGCCCTGCGTAGTTTTAACGAAGCAGGGCGCGCCACCGTGGCGCTCGTCGGGAATACAGGCGATCTGCTCGCGCGGGCGACTGTCGCCGCTACTATCAAAACGCCAGAAAAAGCCGGGCTCGCCCTGCGTAGCGTGAGCGAAGCAGGGCCGAGAATCGCTCAGGCGGTATTCGACGCCGAGTACGCGCTCGCGCACCGCTTCGTCGGCGCGACCGCCTTCGCTTCCGACCGATATCTCGCCCTCGTTACCGGGACCGGGGACCTCGCGTATGCGGGTGTCGCAGCCGCCCAGCCGCTCACACTCGCTCCTCGAAGGTTCAGCGAGATGGTGAATGACCCGCAGATATTCAGCGCGGTCGGCAGAACCATCGTCGGCGCGTACGAGGCGACGCGCGGCAAGGGTCCTGCTCTTCTTGAAAATATGAACCGCGAAGGCACTCCCGTCGCCGCCGTCATCTCCCAGCTCTCGGCCGGAGAAAAAGTCGCGCTTACGACCTACCGAGCGATCAACAATTTTTGGGACTCTGCGACCAGCCCCGTTAGAAATCTGATTTCTAACGGGGCGAGCGGCCTCGCGTATCTTTTGAACCCCGCACCAGCGCCCGTCATCGTATATAGCCCTACTTCGCCTAAGCCTGCGACAAAGGCTACGAAGGGCACGGCAAGCTCCCCTACTTCGCCTAAGCCTGCGACAAAGGCTACGAAGGGCACGGCAAGCTCCACCCCGGTTGTCGCCTCCGCTCCGGCTAGCGCCTACATCATTCCAGTAACCAGCCTCCAGCAACCAGCCTCCAACTTCTACACCACCGTCGTCGAGGGCGTCACACAGGACTACGTTACGCTCTCGCTCAATGCGCTCAAAAACGACATTCTCTCCACCGTCGGCGGCATGCTCTCGCCAATCTCGCGACAGACCGCGACCAATATCACGACCATTCAGCAAGTGGCGAGAATCGAAAAGCTCGATAATCTGACCATCAATAACGGCACCTTCGGCGGCGGGACTTTCGACAGGAGCACGCTCACGAACGGCATCTCGGTCGCGGCGGCGGAGGCCACCTTCGGCCGGCTCACTATCACAGGCGGGACTACGTTTAGCGGCAATCTCGTCCTCGCCTCTTCGACCGCGACGGCCGGCGGCGTATACGTCAACTCGATGCGCTTCCTCCACAATTACGGCACGGACAACACATTCCTCGGCCTCGACGCGGGCAACTTCACGATGACCGGGACGCAGAACACGGGCATCGGCGCGAACACGCTGACCGCTAACACTACCGGGCTATATAACACCGCGATCGGCAATCTCGCGCTCAATGCGAACACGACGGGCGATTACAACACGGCAATAGGCGGATACACTCTGCCAGTAAATACGACGGGCAGGCACAATACGGCGCTCGGTTTGCAGGTTCTCACCGCCAATACGACCGGCAGCTACAACACGGCCCTTGGCAGTCTTGTGTTAGATGCAAACACGACTGGCGATTACAACACCGTAGCGGGCTATCAAGCCGCCTCGGTAAATACGACCGGTAACTTCAACGCTGGTTATGGATATCGTTCTTTACGCTACAACACCACTGGTAGTAATAACGCAGCCTTCGGGACTTATGCAGGCTGGACTAACACAACAGGAACCTACAATACGTTCTTGGGCCACTTGGCCGATGCGGCTTCGAGTACTTTGACAAACGCTACGGCTATCGGCGCGAACGCAATCGTCGGCGCGAGCAACTCTCTCGTGCTGGGAGGCACGGGCGCGAACGCCGTAAACGTCGGTATCGGGACCACTTCTCCATATTCGCTTCTCTCAATTTCAAACAGCCAACAAACAACGGTCAACACGCCCTTGTTCACCATCGCCTCGACCACCGGCGGCACCTCGACTTCGACCCTCATGACCGTGCTCGCGAACGGCAAGATCGGTATCGGCAAAGCTGTACCCACAAGATTGCTGGATATCCTCGGTTCGGGTAGTGGGCAGACGCAGGTGGCGATAACCGGGGCGGATCCCAATAGCAGGACCCAAGTCTCTATTCAAAACGACGGGAACTCCTATGGCGCGGTCGATGTGTATGGCACGACGCAGACGGGGAATCTATTCGGTGCGCTACAACTTAACAACTCCGTATTGTTCAAGGGAAATATGGCCGATGCGGGCGGCATAGTCGCTTTCGGCGCTACCTCGAATAACCCTGTCGTCTTCGGCACGAACAATCTCGAGCGCATGCGCATCGATACGGCAGGAAATGTCGGCATCGGGACGACTTCTCCCTACTCCCTCCTGTCGATCTCAAATTCTGCGTCGACGGCTGTAGACACGCCGCTCTTCACTATCGCGTCTACGACTGCCGGCACTTCGACGAGCACGCTCGTGACCGTACTCGCGAATGGGAGGGTGGGAATAGGGACACAGGCTCCACTTGGCGCGCTGAATATCCTTACCTCGGGAGGTGACACGGCTGGCTCTAATCAAGTGCTTACTTTGGGCGATTCGCTCACCGGCGGTCGTCAGACCTGGGGATTCCGCGTCTCGACGACCGCAGTGGATACAAACGGCGGAGACCTGCATATCGAGCGGGCCCTGGGAGGTGTTGTTAATACGGTTCTATCACTCACTCGAAGCAAATCGGCGGCCGGTGTTGGCACAACGACTCCATGGGGGAAGTTGAGCGTGACCAATGGCGATAATAGTTTCCCTTCCTTTGTCGTAGAGGATACTGCTTCTCCCGATTCCACTCCTTTCATCATCGACTCGGATGGCAACGTCGGCATAGGGACTTCAACCCCATCGTCAAAGTTCTCGGTCAACGGCGCGTCGCTCTTGAACGGCGGCGTGACGATAGACGGCGCCGGATCGGGCCTCACCTTCACCGGTACGGGCAATCACGACATCGTCGCCGCTGGCGGGACGCTCCGCATCGGCTCCAACATCATCACGGGCAACATCGAAGCGCTTGACGGCACACAGGACATCGGCACGCCGTCTGTGCGCTTCGATAAAATCTACGCCAACGAAGTGAGCGCGGTCACCGTGGTGGGCACTATAGTCGGCGGCAATGTGCAGGCAGAGACGCTCACTGTCAATTCTGATAACACATCCGCAGATCAAGAGAGCGCCTACCTAGTGTTCGCGCGCGGCAGCAGTTCGCCGAACGCTCAGCTGGCCTGGAACGCCGCCACGTCGAGCAAGCGCTTTGAATTCAATCAGCCGCTCTATATACAAGACGCCTCGCTCACCTCCGCCACCTCGACGCTCTTCGTCCAGGGCTGGAGCGGCCAGACCTCGGACCTCTTCCGCATCGCCTCCTCGAGTGATACGGTCACGCCGTATCTCACAGTAACGAGCGCGGGCAACGTCGGCATCGGGACGACGACGCCGGCGGAGCAATTAGAAATTACTGGGAACTTCCGTCTTCCGGTTACAACTACAGCAGTTGGTCAAATAAAGATGGGAGACAACAGGTGGATTGACTCTTACGGTACCGGCAATCTCATGATTGGCACGAACGGTGCGCCGGCTGGAAACACGACCTTGACCGGAACTTACAATATTGGCATTGGCGGCGACTTGGTTCTTTCTAGTATTACCACTGGAACTTCTAATATCGCGATCGGACGCTATGGTTTGAAGAGTTTGACCACAGGAAACAATAATTCAGTCTTGGGCTATTTGGCGGGTGCCTCCCTTACTACTGCAAGCAATAACGTAGCTATAGGCACATCAGCGTTAAATAGCAATGTCACGACAGATGGCCTTACCGCTTTGGGAGCATACGCCTTAGCCGATACCACGGGTGTCGAAAATACTGGTCTGGGACTTCAAGCAGGCTACCATATTTCCACAGGCGCATATAATACAGCTGTCGGTAGTAACGCGATTGGCGGCGCGATCGTGACGGGCGATTTCAATACGGCTGTCGGCAGAAGTGCTATGTCAGCGAATACGAGTGGAGCGTCAAACATCGGCATCGGTGTAAATGTCCTCTTGAGCAATACGACGGGTAGCTACAACATCGCAATGGGACAGAGTGCGCTTCAAACAGCGACGAGCTCTTCAAATCAAGTCGCCATCGGCTATCAGGCTCTGCTTAATATGATTACCGGCCCCTCCAATGATACCGAAGGGAACGTAGCGCTTGGTTACAATGCGGGGAATGCCATCACCTACGGCGGGGGGAATATTCTCCTGGGCTATCAGGCAGGAGATGCGCTTACGACTGGTTCGCGGAATATCATCCTAGGCTACGACATTGATGCTCCGGCGGTCACCTCATCAAATATTCTTAATATTGGCAATCTCATTTATGGTACGGGGATCGATGGTACTGGCACTACTTTGTCGAGCGGCAACGTCGGCATCGGGACGACGAGTCCAAGTGGGAAATTAACGGTTGAGGCAGCGAGTGGAGTGGTTAATTCAGCCGAATCTGCTGGCACCCTAGTCTTACGTTCAAGCGATGCTGCAGCAATTGATAAAGGTCCTCAACTTCGATTCTCCGGTTTTGGTGGCGGAGCAACAGGTGCATTAGCCTTTGCCACAATTGCAGGAAGAATGGAATCGAACCCTAACGCCGGGTATCTGCAATTTTCGACAACGCAGACCGATTCCACGATTGCAGAGCGGATGCGAATAACAAGCACCGGCAACGTCGGCATCGGGACGGCGGGGCCAAACTATAAGCTGGACATAGCCACAGCAAGCTCAAATACTCAAATAAGGTTTGGTTCCGACGGGACTAACAGTGGCGGCTTTCTCATTTCAACTGCGGACAGCCAAGGCAATATTGCCGGAGGAATGTCGTGGAATGGCAGTAGTTATGTCGCCCGGAGTACGATGGCTTCGCAAGTGGAAAATTATTTGGGGAATATTCGGTTCTTCACAAACAGCGGGCTAACAGCTGGCAATAGTTTTACACCTACAGAGAGAATGAGAATTGATACTTCCGGCAACGTCGGCATCGGGACGGCGAGCCCAGGAAGCGGCATTGCAACGGCACTCACCACCTCTCTGCACATAGGCCCGGGCAGCGGCACAAATCCGGGTATCGTCCTCCAAGACAACTCGAACAGCAAGAAACATATTCTCCGAATCATTGACGATGCTTTCTGGATTTCGGCGGATGATGGCAGCATCCAGAGGACAGACATCGCCATCAAGAGCGACACGGGCAACGTCGGCATCGGGACGACGAGTCCTGCGGCTCTGTTAAGCGTACATGGCAATAGTTATGTTAGTGGCACAGGATTTTTTGGTGGTGCGATAACGGGGACAAGCACGCTCGCAGTGGGAACGTCGACATTGACGAACCTTATCGTTACGAATACAAGCACTTCCACGCTCACTGGTGGATTGGTGGCGGGCACGAACGTCAGAGCAAGTTTACCAAGTGACCCCACGTGGTATACGGAAATAAGCGCGGAAAACAGTGGATCATACCTTAAAACTGCCGGGTACAGTGTGTTAAATCTGAGAGTTGGCGCAACAAACGTTATGGCGCTTAACGGTTCCTCCAATACGCTCGCCGGCAATTTAGGGCTGAGTACAAGCAAGATTCTCGGAGTTGATAACATTGCGTACATTGATCTTTATAATCCGAGTACCGGCAACATACACATTACCAACACGAGCGCCAGCGCTACCTACGGGAATATTCTTTTCGAAACTGGAGCTTCTGCTACGGAGCAAATGCGTATTACAAATTCTGGCAACGTCGGTATCGGGACGACGAGTCCCTATGCCAAACTTTCGGTGGTTGGGGAAACCGTCTCACAGTATTTCACCGCGACCTCGACGACGGCGACTTCGACGTTCGCGGGGGGACTGTCGGCCGGCAATGCGGGACTCTTAGTGATGCAAAACGGGGCTGTCCAAATCGGCGGCAGCGATCGATTTGATTTTACACCCGGGCCGACTTCGATTTTCACCATTAATAATCCGAATTCTAATAGCATAGGAATCAACCTCAATACGGGAGACAGCCAGAGTGCCTTTGTGAATTTTTCGCGGAGTTCAGCCGTCAAGTGGGGATTGGGCTTGCCGTACAGCGCTTCGGATAACTTCGTAATCAGCAAAGGAAACGCACCTGCAGAGGATTCCTCGGCCGTCTTTACGATCCTTTCTTCTAACAACAACGTCGGCATCGGGACGACGAGTCCGAATAATAATCTTCAAGTGGTCAGCGGTGCAGCAGGTTCTGCCCCACTTGCTATCACGAATACGTCAGATAATTATACTGTCCGCGTTACCTCAAGCGGCGCTCTTCCTTATTGGCAGTTTACCAATGCAGCAGTAAGTGCTGTTGTCAATGCTGGCATCGACGCAAGTAGTTTAAATCTTGGTAGAGGAAATGTTCAAATCATCGGATCGGACACGCCTACTGCAAGCACTATTCCCGCGCGTCTTTACGTTGTAGGCGATGGCACAAATCCTGCCGCAATATTTAACACCGGCAACATCGGTATCGGGACGACGACGCCGTCAGCTCGACTCGATATTGTTCCGACCACGGTTCCGTCCCAGACATACGCGCCTATAATGATTCTTGAGTCTCGTCTGGCCAATGGATATAGCGAACAGGGAGGATATATTGGATTCCGCCAAGTTGATGTTGGTAATAATGTTGTAACAAATGACGCCGCTAGAATTGTTGCAGTTCATGACAATTTTCAAGCAGAACAAGGTGATACGGGTTTATCGTTTTGGACAACTCCGGCTAATCTTTCAGTAGCAGAACGGGTCAGGATTTCAAGCACTGGAAACGTCGGCATCGGGACGACGACGCCGGGTGTATTGCTTGATGTCGTAAAAAATTCAACAAGCGACAATGGCACGATTTTTCCGACAGTTAGAGTTAGGAACCTGTCTACCTCAGATAAATCGTATGCTCAATTTCAAGTTGACGTTGCGGGGGGCGGTGTAACCTCTTACTGGCAGGGAGAAGGCGTGGGCACCGGCAAGCTTGGAACCCCAGGCGCCTTCATAGGAACATACACTAATCATCCCTTCGCTTTTGTAACCAATGATTCTGAAAAAATGAGACTTACTGCAGGCGGAAACCTTGGTATCGGGGAAACGGCGCCAGGGTCTAAGCTGAGCGTGTCGGGTGGAGCAACAATCGGCGCTTCGTATGACACGACAGTAGCGCCGACAAATGGATTAATAGTGGAAGGCAACGTCGGCATCGGTACTACTTCTCCGTATTCACTCCTCTCGATTTCAAATTCGGCAGGCACCACGGTGAACACACCGCTGTTCACGATCGCTTCGACTACGGCAGGGAACTCGACTTCGACCCTCATGACCGTTCTCGCGAATGGGAATGTGGGAATCGGGACGGCTGCGCCGGGTTACACACTCGATGTTACAAAAAGTGAGCCAGGCAATTATGTAGCCAACTTCTATAACTCCAATACTACGAATGGCTCGCACGGGATGTATGTCAATGTAGCTCAAGGATCAAACACTAATGCTCTCGTTGTAGCTACCGAAGGGACCCCAAGATTGACCGTGAATTCAACGGGTGTCGTTTCTGGAGGGAATTTCACTACCACAAGCGGCTACATTGGCTATGATGTAAATCACAATCTCAACTGGACAGGAAGTGCCTATAGGCTTTTGTCGAACGCCGATCCTATCACTTTTGTAGGAGCATATGAGCTTATGCGCATCACAGCCGCTGGTCTTGTCGGGATCGGTTCCACCACCCCTTGGGGCCAGCTCTCTGCCTCCTCGACCTCCGCATATCCAACCCTCGCCATCGAGCAGAAGTCGACCGGTCCTGCAGCGGTGTTCTTGGGCGGGAACGTCGGCATAGGGACGACGAGTCCGGCAAGCCTATTCTCGGTACACGGAAATGGCCTTTTCTCCGGAAACATAACAGCTGCCAATATCACTGCTACTGGAACACTTACGGCAGCTAATATATCGACAACTGGCTATCTTTCAACATCAAATGCGGCTGTTGGGGGGGATGACTGGTATATATCCGCAGGAGACAGCGGACATCTCGGGTTCTTCAAAGATTCGACTGCAGTAAGTACAAACGGCAAGATGGTTCTGACCACGGGCGGCTTATTGGGGGTAGGAGGTGGGTTAAATACTGCTACAGTTCCTGCAGAAGAACTTGAAGTTTACAGCTCTTCAGGGGTCACAGCCATTCGCATTACTGGCGACAGTAATCAGGGCGCTCCTGAACTTCAGTTCAATATGCGAAATGGCGTTGCCAACCAAGCTAAAATAGTGGGATCAAGCGGTGAGTCGCACAATTCCCCCGAATTGCAGTTTTATGTAAATACCGGAGCAGATTCCACCAATACGCTTGTTCAGAGGATGACTATCAATGATCTCGGAAAAGTAGGCATCGGTACTACTTCTCCGTATTCACTCCTCTCGATTTCAAATTCAGCCGGTACGACGGCGAATACTCCGCTCTTCACCATCGCCTCGACGACGGGTGGCACCTCGACCTCGACTTTGATGACCGTGCTCGCGAATGGCAGGGTAGGAATTGGGACGGCGGGGCCAAGTACACTCTTTGACATTGTCAGTAACTCGAGTGCTACCTCGACGATTCGTCAATTTCTTACTAGTGATGCAGGTCCGGCGCTTCAACTAATCCATGCCCGCGGGACGGCAAGTGCTCCCTCTGCAACATGCGGAGTGGATTGTTCAAGTGATACATTGGGCCAGATAGATTTCATGGGATATGACGGCTCGGCGTATCAAACCGGGGCGCGAATTATCGCGGAAGCAGCTGGAAACGGCTCATGGAGTCCGGGAGGATTGGGTACGTCTTTGGTATTTTATGGGGTGGATACCAATACCAGTTCGCTTGCGGAACGAATGCGGTTTCAACCAAACAGCACCGTAGAATTTTTCGGGTTAGGAGCATCGGGACTATCTCTTACTGGATCGCAGATGATAGTATCTTCGAGCTTCCGTTTTGGCTACGGCGGCACGACACAGGATGGATATGTTCCTGCAACCGGACCTGATGGTTGGGGAATGATTTCAAGCACAGGCAGTTTCCGGGTCAACCTTGACGCTGATAATGACAACACTGGCCAGGCCTTCGTCATCGGCCATCATCAAACAGATGGAGACGCAACGAATAATGTCCTGATGGTCGTCAATGACTCCGGCAACGTCGGCATCGGGACTACGACGCCGAACTGGCTCCTGCAAGCCGCGGGCACTCGACCATCTTTTGCGCTCTCTGATTCTTCGGCGGGTGCCAACTTGAAACACTGGCTCTTTTCCTCAATGGGCGGGAACCTGTACGTCGGGACATCGACGGATGCGTATGGGACATCAACCCCCGCGGCGCTTACTATTACGAACGCGGGGAATGTGGGGATTGGGAAAGCTATACCGAATTTTCTTGCGGAATTTTCTCGGTCCGATACTACTTCTACACGGAGTGGAAATATAAGCGCCGAGATAGCGGTGGTGAACGATTTACCGGGTACAAATTATGGGCCGGGTGCGGGTATCAGGTTTCTTGCGCCTACGGGAGGTGTGACTCCAACACCGTCGGTTGGAAGAATTTTAGGTACTTTCGGGGGTAACTGTTATGGAAATGATTGCTCCTTGTTAGTGTTTCAGACCACAACGGGGGCAAATGTATTTTCGGATGCGATGATTATAAGCGGTACCGAAGTGAGTATCGGAACTCCAACGATAAATCCAGCGGTGCCTCTTGAGGTGGTGGGCTCTGTTGCTCCTTCTTCAGTGGGAGCAGCAGGAATCCTGCAGCTCTATAGAGGTGTAAATGACGGTGTCTCATATCCCAATATTGCGGAATTTGCGCTCGGACGATACCAAGTGGGTGATACCAATCCGTATTCACGCCTCGATATTAATCTCAAAAGCAGCGGCAGTTTTGATAAAACAGGGGATGTTACAGTGATGACATTGCAAGCGAACGGCAACGTCGGCATCGGGACGACGAGTCCGGGAGCGTTACTCTCCATTAGCGGTGGCCCTGCTTCTATTCTTTTTAATAGACCAAATAATAGCCATGATGGAGGGCTTACATTAGACTCGAACGGAGCTGCTTTGTGGAAGGTTGGCTTCATTGGAGGCTTGACCAGTAACAATTTCTACATACGTGATGGTAAAGACGATAAAACTCTTCTGGCATTTGCTGCAGCAGGTCTCGATAATGCCATTAGTGTTTCGGCTACTCAAGTCGCGATCGCCAGCACCCTCTACGCAAACGGCTCAGGCAACGTCGGCATTGGGACGACGAGTCCGGCTGCACTCACCTCTATTGGAGGCGATCTTTTCGTCGGAGCATCAACTGCAGGGGGGACTAATGGGAAACTCGGTATAGGAGTCGCCAATCCTGTACAGATTATTCATGCAGTTGGTTCGACTCCATATATACGCTTGGATGACTCAGCATCTTCTCCAGCTGGTAAGATAGTTTACTTTGGTAATAACGCTGGAAGAATAATTCTTGGGACAGATGCAGGAACGAGTGGAAGGAAGTTTTCGATCGGCTACAACGCTCCAGATGATTCAATGTTCATTGCTGATAGCACTGGCAACGTCGGCATCGGGACGACGAGTCCGCTAAATCTTCTTCATATTGCCACATCAGGGGATGACATGACCTTTGGTGGGAACGCCGGAGCCAATGTAGCGGGCAACCTTTACTATTCGAGTGGTTGGAAATATATAGAAGCCGCCGGTGGCGCAGCAATCGGGATTAATGATAACAACAGAGCTGGAGATATTGGATTTTACACCGCGCCAAGCGGGGCGGTTGGGAGTGCAGCAACATTGTCTGCGCGGATGTACATTCAGGAAGGCGGCAACGTCGGGATCGGGACGACGAGTCCAGATGCTTTGTTAAATATCCAGAATTATGGAGGGGGCCAAGGGCTTAATTCGCAATTTATTGTGAATTCTGGTTATGCCGCAGGTCCCGGGTCTATTTCAATGTCCGTCGTCAATTCTGGAAATGTATTCCTAGGTTTCGACGTAGACGAGGTCGCAGCCGCTATGGTTGCCCGCGGAACGGCGGCTTCTATGCTCCGAGAGCTAAACGGAGAACTTTTGTTTACGGGGGATACGGGCTTAACGATGAATTCTGCTTTTACGCCCACAACCCGAATGACCCTTGACCTTTCGAATGGGAAATTCGGGATCGGTTCCACCACCCCTTGGGGCCAGCTCTCTGCCTCAAGCACCTCGGCGTATCCGACGCTCGCTATCGAGCAGAAATCGACTGGCCCGGCGGCGGTGTTCCTCGGAGGGAACGTGGGGATTGGTGTAACGAATCCAACGTCGAAATTGGTCGTGGCCGGTTCGACGAGCGCGTCTCCAAATGACTATGTCGCGGTTTTTAGAACTATAGATGACGCAGCAAACCGACCAATCATAAGAATCGAAAATAGCGCACAATCAGAATTAGCCAGATGGGATTATAACGGATACCTTACGGCTCCTGGATTCTACGCGACCTCCAATTATGTTCTCTCGGTGGCTCCGGGCAATATAATTATTGCCTCACAATCGGGCAGCACTTTGCAGATGGGGGATGTCAATGGCAAGGCTCAAAAACTTTCGCTCTATTCCAACGGTGTAGAATCTTTGACGATAGACACTTCCGGCAACGTCGGCATCGGGACGACGAGTCCGTGGGGAGTGCTTTCGGTAACGAATGCAGGGAGTGGTCCCTCATTCGTTGTGGAGGACACAGAGTCGCCGGACGCCACGCCCTTTACCATAGATGCGGGGGGAAGCGTTGGTATTGGCGTTTCAAATCCCGCCCTTTCGCTCCAGGTGAATGGAGCCGCGGGTGTCCCGGCTAATTCGGGGACGACTGCTACCGGACGGGTACGTTTCAGCGGCACAGATAATATTGCGATGGATTTTGGTGCGTTGAATACTTCTCCGTGGTCTGCATGGATTCAAGTACATGACAGCACAGACCAGTCGGTCAACTACCCGCTCTCTCTTCAGACAAACGGCGGCAACGTCGGCATCGGGACTACCAATCCCGGAGCTACATTACAAGTTGGCACAAATGTCCTTACTGTATCGGCAACAACTTCCAATGTTGGGATTGGAACAGTAAGTCCTCTCGCAACCTTGCATGTAGCCGGAGATATATTCCAGCCGTACTCTCAGCAAATTCGCTCAGGTCTTGATAACACTTCTATCTATGGATACCTCGAATTGTATAACACCTCTACCGGGAATTTGACTCTGCAAGCTCATTCCGCTAATAACCGCAGCGCGTTGATAAATCCAAACGGCGGCAACGTCGGCATCGGGACGACGAGTCCTTGGGCGGATTTGCATGTCCGCGACACAGCCCAAAGCGCGGGTATTACCGATACCCCAGACAGCTGGCTTAATGCGCTGTTCGAAAGGGCGTGGGGCAGCTCTTCAGCAGCTGGGATTGCCATAGTAGGCTCTTCAAAAAGCACCGGAGGGAACGGAGTTGTCTACTTAGGCAATTCCGACGATTGGGATAACACGGCTCTTAGCGGAGGGAATGATGTTTTTAAACTATATGTGGGTGCAACGATTCCATTCATAACCGCGCAGGGTACTGGCAGCGGTGACGGAAAATTGAGCATTGCGACGACGAGCGCTAATCAAGTCCTGACTCTTTATCAGCCGGCGAACGACGTCGCAATCGAATTATCAGCGCTCGCGGGGCCGACGTACAAGTGGACAATGGGCATGGATTACTCCGACGGAGGCAAATTCAAAATCGCGTCGTCATCCGCCTTAGGCACCGACGACCGCTTCGTGATCGACGGGAATGGGAATGTTGGGATTGGGACGACGAGTCCCGAAAGCAGATTGGCGGTTGCACAGCCTTCGGCTATAAGCTCTACTTTTGACCTTGCGACTCTCGATGCGAATACCAATGTAACCAATGCCTCGGGAGTTACGCAGAGAGGGTTGGTTCTCAAGATGCCAACCTTCACCATGAATAATGCGCCAGCTACCCTCACGGGAGCTAGGATCGAGACAGGCAGCCCCGGCCAATTTGATCAAGGCGGCGATGTCGCGACAGTTCGGGGAATCGAGATTACCTCCGGGAATTGGTTAGGGAATACGGGCGGCTTTACATGGAGGGGCGTACAAATTACCACCCCAACCATGAGAAAAGATCACAGCGGCGGCAATGCGCAGGAATCTTACGGCATAGATATTACGACCGGCGCTACGACAGGCTCAGGGACAAACGGAATAAATACCGGTCTAAGAATAACCGGAGGGTCGCAATCAAACGCAGGCATACAGCGAGGTCTTCACATAAACATGGCTGATGCAAGTCACGCAGCTTTGATAGTGCAGACTGGCAACGTCGGGATTGGGACAACGACGCCGGGTGTATTATTGGATGTCTATAAAAGCTCGAATCTTGTTTCAAGGTTTGATTCCGGCAGCCACAATTATTTGAGATTGAATCGTGGAGCTGTAACCAATAACAATGAGCTAGAATTCCAGACAAATGGAACGACGAATTGGGCAATGGGACTCGGGGATGATTCTGAAAATAAATTCTACATAACGACAAATAACGCCGTTCCTTCTGATGGCGCAAAATTAACAATCACGACTGCCGGCAACGTCGGCATCGGGACGACGAGTCCGGTCGGTCATTTGGAAATAGCGAACACCACGACCAACAACACTCGCCTAATTTTACGCGGCACTACCGGTAATGGCGCGGTTTTGATAAATGGTACCGACCTGACGACTGCCCAGGAATGGTTTAAGATTGACGCCTTCGGCCGGGCTTCGTTTGATGAACAAGCTCAAAGTACCGCAGAGACTCCAGCCGTAAATATTTCAAACCTCACTGGCTACGGCATTTTTGGAAGTAGCTATCTTGGGTTTACTACCAATGCCTCTGAAAAAATGCGCATCACAAGCGGCGGCAACGTGGGCATCGGGACGACCTCGCCGTATTCAATCCTCTCGATTTCGAACGCTGCGGGAACCGCTGTAAACACGCCGCTGTTCACTATCGCCTCTACGACTGCTGGCACGTCGACTTCCACCCTCATGACCGTGCTGGCGAATGGGAATGTGGGGATTGGGGCGGCGGCACCTGGAGGAAAACTTTCAGTAGCCGGGAATATTTTCTTTGGTGATGAAAGCCATTATCTCTCCACGGACAATTCTACATATGCGATGTTAAGTTCAAACAGAGATGTGCAATTGTCTATCAGTGGCAATCCTAAGTTAACCGTTCAAGCAAGCACCGGAAATGTCGGCATCGGGACGACGACGCCTACAAATACATTAACTGTTTCCGGTACACGAGTCGCAGGAAGCCTGACAAGCGTAGCCAAAATTGGTACGAGCGGTTTTGGAGGACAAACCGGTGATGCTATCGGGCTCCTCTTTAGCGATACGGCCACCGGAGGGTATGACTTCGCTCGTATCCAAACTCGGGCGCCCGGCGGCAGCAATATGGCACTCGACTTTGGCGTCTGGGATGGTTCTACCATCTCGAACTACATGACTATTATAAAGAATGGCAACGTCGGGATCGGGACGACGAGTCCGCAGAGTAAATTGCATGTAACAGGAGGATTTTCGGGGATTACCCCTCTTGCGGGGACAGTCCTGACGGTTGAAAACAGTGGCTCAAATTACCTATCTCTTCTTGCTCCAAATGCTAATGAGCAAGCTTTGTTGTTTGGAAGCCCGAATAACGTAGCTGATGGGGGGGTTTTCTACAGTCCCAACGGGCTATCGAGAGGCATGTCTTTCCGAACAGGCGGCAATGCTACACAAATGGTGATAAACAGCACTGGCAACGTCGGCATAGGGACGACAACGCCATTAAGCATTCTTCAAACCACAACCGGCGGAGACAATTACTTCGTAATGGACAACAAGAATTATGCAACTTCTGAAGGTATCTGGCGGCTCCATGTAGGAAATACGACTGATTTCTTTTCTATTGAGCAAAACACGGCTGCTGTCAGAGATTTCTCCACGAGCTACACGCCGTTCTTTATTGGCGGTGTCTCTGGAGGGTACAACCAGAGGGTTGGTATTGGCACCACTACTCCGGGAAGTAAATTGAGTATTGCTGGAGGGGTTTCCGTGGGAACAAATTACGGTGCGGCGGCTCCCACTAACGGGATGATAATAGAAGGCAACGTCGGCATCGGGACGACGAGTCCGGGGACGCTGCTCTCGCTTGGAGATACGGGAGCCAATACGATTAACATTTCGGCGACCGCCACGTCCACGTTCGGCTCCGGCATTGATATACGAACAGGATGTTTTGCGATTAACGGAGTCTGCGTGGGAGGCGGGAGCGGGACAGGGACGGTCGGTTCCGGCACGGCCGGGCAGTTCCCATACTATGCGGGGACCGGTACGACCCTCACCGCCACTTCCTCGCTCTATGTCGCCACGAACGAGCGGGTCGGCATCGCCTCGAGCACGCCGTTCGCGAAGTTCGCGGTCGAGAATACGAGCGCCGCGCTCTCCTTCGCCGTGAACGACCAGGCAGGCGACCCGACGCCGTTCGTGATCGACGACTCCGGTGATGTCGGGATTGGGACGGCAAGCCCCGGCGGACAAAGCGAGCGCTTCTCGATCGTGACGACCGCGGGGAGCGCTTCCGCCATGACCATCTACAACGGCTCCGACCCCAACTACATCGGCGAATTCGGCATCGACGCCTCAACCGGCAATCTCATCATCACCTCGCGCCTCGTGGGGAGCGGCGTCCAGCCGATCTACATGAGCGCGAGCGCGATAGGCCTCGGGACTACGACGCCCGCGACCCTGCTTGAAGTCGGCGGGGAGACGGCGAACGTCACCTTCGACGGCTACAAGAACTGCACCGGCTTCACGTCTAACGGCAACGGCCTCCTCGCCTGCTCCGCGTCTGACGAGCGGCTGAAGCAGGATATAAGCCCGCTCGCGACAGCGAGCGGGCTGTCTGCGATCGACGCGCTCCGGCCCGTTTCTTTCTACTGGGATCCGGCGGCGGAGCGCTCGAGCCAGAAGCAATTCGGCCTCATCGCCCAGCAGGTGCGAGAGGTGTTCCCGGATCTCGTACAGACTTCCGCCCCCACCTCGCTCACGCCCGACGGCACGCTCTCCATCAATTACGACGGCCTCGCCGCGCCGATGATACTGGCGATACAGGAGCTGAGCACCACTTCGACGCGGCTCGCGGGGAGGGTAGGGACGCTGGAAAACGAAATAACCGCCCTTACGGGCGGCTACTTCGGGTTCTCTTACGAGGGTTCGATTTCTGCGAGAAACGAGCCTGTCACCGCACCTATTATAGCAAACTGGGTTTACGCGTCAAGCACCCCGGCAAGCATTGTGGAAAACCTGCAAAAGCCGGCAGAGGGAATCGAACCCTCAGAAATCGAAGTGACAGGATCGTTTCCGCACCAAGCTGCCGGCTTGTTCACAGTATATGGCAACGTAGCGGCGGATTCTTTTGTCGCCTCGACCTCCGTGTGGACATCGAATCTCGCGGTGACGAACGAGGGCTACATCAATCGCCTCACGGCGCAGGAAGTGAGCGCGACGAGCTTCGTGAACACTTCGACGCGCGCGCTCAAGACCGACATCAATTATATGAGCGCGAGCTCGACCGAGGCCGTGCTGGGCAAGGTTCGCGGGCTCAAGGTCGCGACGTATCGCTACGCGGCAGAGGCCGGGAGCAACCCGCTCCGGCTCGGCCTCATTGCCGAGGATGCGCGGGAGACGGCGCCCGAGATCCTCTCGATAGACGGCAACGGCGTGGATCTCTACAAGCTCGCGACCCTGACCCTCGCGGGCGTGCAGACGCTCGCCGAGAAGGTCGATCGCGCCGAGGTGCGGCTCACCTCGCTCGAGGCGCGCCTCGCGGCGCTCGAGAGCGGCGCGGTCTCCTCTGCCTCCGGCTCGCCGGTCTCCTTCTCGACGACCTCGCTCGCGAGCGCCTTTAACGCCTTTGGCGCCTATATCGCGAAGGGCATCGCGCAGTTCGGCACGCTCGTGGCCGACCAGTTCGTCGCGGCGACGAATTCCGCCGGTACGAGCTCGGCCGGGACGGTGAAAATAATCGCCGGCAACACGGTCGCGGAGGTGCAGAACGCCTACGTGAAGCCCTCGACCAAGATATTCGTCACCTTCACCGCCTCGACGACCGGCTCCTGGTATATCGCGGAGAAGAAGGACGGCTCCTTCCGCCTCGTGCTCGAGAGCCCGCAGGCGGGAGACACCTCCTTCGATTACTTCTTGATCCAGACGGAAGGGCAGATGGCGACAAGCACGCCAGAGTCACAAATTTCCAATTCTCAATTTTCAATTTCCAATTCAAACACGAGCACCCAATGGATTACGGTGCTCGGGGATAATCCTTATCTGATCGAGGTCGGGGGGAACTTCGTTGATCCGGGAATCGATGCAGGGGGTGCGCCCGTAACGACTTATATCAACGGCGTGGAGTCGGAAGTCGGCCCGGGGACTATTGATACCTCAAGCGAGACGACCTACATAATCACCTATCGCGTACTCGGGCCGAATGGGAGCATCATGGCGACGCGGTCGGTGATCGTAGGCAACGGGAGCGTAGTAGCCGGTACAACAAGTCAAGAGTCACAAGTCACGAGTCAAGAGTCGAGCGCTACTCCAGAGTCGGAAGTCATAAGTCCGGATTCAGACTCTCAACCTCCGATCGTGACCTTGAACGGAGAGGCGGCGATGCAGATCAGTGAAGGTCAGACCTTCACAGACCCGGGGGCGACCGCTACAGATGAAACGGACGGAGACCTAACGGCAAAAATCGCGACCTCGGGTTCCGCAGATACCGCAACAGCCGGCTCATACACGCTCACCTACAGCGCGACGGACGCGGCGGGGAACACGGGTTCGGTTTCGAGGCTAGTGACAGTAATCGAGCCCCTCTCCGCGGCTACCGAAACTTCGACAACGCCACAATAATTTTTCAATTTACAATTTCCAATTTTCAAATAAGGACCAATTTTCAATGGATCAAACGAAGAAATACGATCTAGAAGAAAGAACGGCTCGGTTTGGTGAAGAAATTATATCGCTTTGTAAGAAAATCCATCGTAGTCATATAACAGATCCAATTGTTAACCAACTTTTACGCTCTGGTACGAGCGTAGGAGCCAATTATATGGAAGCGAACGGCGCCAGCTCAAAAAGAGATTTCGTCAACAAGATTTACATATGCAAAAAAGAGATACAAGAAACGAAGCACTGGCTTAGGATGCTGGTGTCCTGTGGGACGATAGAAGACGATGCTTTAGGGAGATTACAGAAAGAGAGCCAAGAATTAACATTAATTTTCCAAAAAATTGCTGCCTCGGCGCGATCCGTTTGAAAATTGAGCCTTGAAAATTTATTGAAAATTGAAAATTGCAAAATTGAAAATTCTCATTTTTGGCCATGCTACACTATCATCATGAAACCCATTAGAGTCGCCATTAACGGATTCGGACGAATAGGGCGCGCGTTTGCGAGGAGAAGTCAGGGCCGCGGAATCGAAGTGGTCGCCGTGAATGATCTCGGCTCGCTTGAAAACCTAACCTATTTATTGAAGTACGACACCGTATATGGGCGCGCGCCATTTTCGGTCGGGATCAGCCCCTCGACAAGCTCGGGGCAATCAGCTTTGCTGATTGACGGGAAGGAAGTGAAGTTCTTCTCGGAAAAGGAGCCGGCGAATTTGCCTTGGGGGGAGCTCGGTATCGATGTAGCGGTCGAGTCTACGGGATTGTTCACCGATTATGAGAAGGCGAGCGCGCATCTCGCGGCCGGAGCGAAGCGTGTTGTCATCACTGCACCGGTCAAAAACCAACCACTAGCCACTAGCAGCCAGTCGCTAGGAGCCACGGTGCTGATGGGGGTGAATGAGGAGAAGCTCTCGACATGTCAGATAAGTTCGAATGCGTCGTGCACGACGAATGCCGCGAGTCCGGTCATAGCGATACTCGACGAGGCGCTTGGTATCGAAAAGGCGATACTCTCGACGGCGCATGCTTACACAGCGAGTCAGTCTATCGTCGACGGGCCTTCGCGAAAAGACAAGAAGGAAGGGAGGGCGGCCGCGCTTAATATCGTGCCGACTTCGACCGGCGCGGCCGTCGCCGTGACGCAGGCGTACCCGTCGCTCGCCGGGAAATTCGACGGGATAAGCCTGCGCGTGCCGGTGGCAGCCGGCTCTATCGCGGATATCACCTTCGTTTCGAAGCGGCCGACATCCGCCGAGGAAGTCAATGACATTTTGCGGAAGGCGGCGGCTGACTCGCGTTGGGAGGGCCTCTTCATGACCACCGATGAGGAGCTGGTTTCAAGCGATATCGTGGGAGAGCCGTGCGCCTCGATCGCTGACCTCGGCATGACCCGGGTCGTGGACGGCAATCTCGTCAAGGTGCTCGCTTGGTACGACAACGAGATGGGGTATACGGAGTCACTTGTCCGGCACGTCCTAGCGGCCGGCACGGCCAAGTGACAATTCTCAATTATCAATTTGCAATTTACAATAAATTTTCAAACATTAATACATTGGAAATTGGGACATAATTTGAAAATTGTAAATTGCAAAATTGAAAATTATGAAAATTTATTTTGCTTCTGACCACGCCGGGTTTGACCTGAAGAACGCGCTCCTCGAGCACGTGCGGGCGCTCGGACACGAGGCCGAAGACCTGGGCGCGTACTCGCTCGCGCCGGATGACGATTATCCGGACGTCGTCGGGGCGCTCGCCCGCCGCGTGGCGGCCGAGCCCGAAGCGCGCGGCATCGCGCTCGGGGGCAGCGGGCAGGGCGAAGCGATGTGCGCCAATCGAGTGCCCGGCGTCCGCGCCGCGGTCTTCTACGGCCCCATGCGGGTGACCGAAGCGCTCGACATCGAAGGCGGCCGCTCGGAGGACGGGTATGACGCCGTGCGCCTCCCGCGCCGGCACAATAACGCGAACGTGCTCTGCATCGGCGCCCGGTTCGTTTCGGGGAGCGAAGCCGACGAAGCGGTCCGCATTTTCCTGAACACGCCGTTCTCTGATTCGCCGCGCCACGCGCGAAGGCTGGCGAAATTCTAGAATGACCAAATTTACAATTTACAATTTTCAATTTACAAATAATTTTCAATGTATTAATTTTCAAACGTTTGAAAATTGCAAAATTGAAAATTGAAAATTTTCTTGCTATGTCATTTGTCGTTCCAGCCGTTTTGCCCGCATCCAAAAAAGAGCTGGCAGAAAAACTCGCACTCCTCACGAGTCTTCCCTCGATTGACCGTATCCAGATCGACGTCGTAGACGGGCAGTTCGCCTCGCCTGCCTCCTGGCCGTATAGCATTGAAAATTGGAAATTGGAAATTGAAAATTGGGAAGGCATGTTGCCGCGGCTCGGCGCGGTCGAGTATGAAGTCGATATCATGTGTATCGATGCGGAGGCGGCTGCGGCGGCATGGCTCGCTCTCGGCGCCAGCCGCCTCACGATACATGCCGAGAGCCCCATAGACCTGCCGCGCCTTCTCGGCTCGCTCTCCGAACGGTTCGGAGAGGCCGGCGGCTTCTCGATCGGTCTCGCAATTAATCTCGCGAGCAGTCTTGCGCTCATCGAGCCCTTCTTCGCTGAAGCTACGAAGGACAAGCCCTGTATCCGCTGTGTTCAGTACGTGCAGTGCATGGGTATCGCGCGGATCGGCCGCCAAGGACAGCCCTTCGACGAGCGCGTATTCGAGAAAATCCGCGTCCTGCGCGAGAAATATCCGCGGCTCCCGATCCAGGTTGACGGCGGCGTTTCCCTGCATAATGCCAAGCGGCTTATTGCCGCCGGAGTCTCGAATCTCGTGGTCGGTTCGAGCATATTGCGAGCCGCAGATCCGGCAAAGGCCATCGCCGAGTTCGAGGCGTTGTATATCGCCCAATATCCCTACGGGGTTTAAGAATTTTCAATGTTTAGTTTTGCAATTTTCAATCAATTTTCAATGATTCAATGTCCAAACAAGGATTTTGTTTGAAAATTGGAGATTGGTAATTATTTGAAAATTGGAAATTGTAAATTGAAAAATTAGGGTAGTTTCATGCTGTATACTTAGAGCATGGCTTTGACTGATGAGGAGATTCGGCTGCTTGAGGGAAAGGCTCGGGCCATTCGCGAGACTGTGATCCGGATGCTTGTCGCCGCGGGCAGCGGCCACACGGCGGGGCCGCTCGACATGGCGGACATCTTCGCCGCCTTTTATTTTCATATCTTGAAACACGACCCTGCGCGGCCGGATTGGGAAGAACGAGATAGGCTCGTACTCAGCAACGGGCATATCTGCCCAGTCTTGTACGCGACTCTGGCTCATGCCGGCTATTTCCCGGTCGAAGAATGTCTCACATTGCGGAAATTCGGCTCGCGGCTCCAAGGGCATCCCGAGAGAACGCGGCTGACAGGTCTCGAAACCACCTCAGGGCCTCTTGGCGAGGGCCTCTCGCAGGCGGCGGGAATGGCGTGGGCTCTTAAAAATTTTTCCGCCAAAGGCGGATCCGCCTCCGGCGGACAATTTTCAATTTCCAATTTTAAAAACGGATCAGAGCTAGAGCCTAGCGCCTATAGCCTAGCGCCTAGAATTTACTGCGTGATGAGCGACGGCGAGCAGGACGAGGGGAATACTTGGGAGGCGGCCATGTTCGCGGGGAAGCACCGTCTCGCCGGGCTCACGGCGATCATGGATCGCAACAACATTCAAATCGACGGCAATACCGAGGAGGTCATGCCGCTCGAACCGCTCGCCGAGAAGTACCGCGCGTTTAACTGGCGCGTGCTCGAAGTGGATGGGCACGATTTGGACGCATTTGTCGGGGCGGTTGAAGAAGCGAAGGCAGTATCGGACGCTCCGACGCTAATCATCGCGCATACGACCGCCGGCAAGGGCGTGCCGGAAATCGAAGGGGATTATAGGTGGCATGGGAAGCCGCCTTCGGCGGAGGAAGGGGAGCGGTTCTTAGCTCAAATACAGAGAACATGAAAGAATTTTCAATTTTCAATTTTGCAATTTCCAATGAAATTTTCAATGTGCAATGCTCAAACGGGAATCTTTGTTTGAAAATTGGAAATTGGTCCTTATTTGTAAATTGTAAATTGTAAATCGAAAATTATGTTGGATCTTTCCGCAAAGCTTTCGCAGAAAATTTTTTCGAACGATATCGAGACGGCGCCGACGCGCGACGGGTTCGGAACGGGAAGCGTGGAGGCGGGAGAAAAGGATGCGCGCGTCGTAGTGCTTTGCGCCGATTTGGCCGAATCCACCCGCGCCGAACAATTTCAAAAAGCCTTCCCGGACCGGTTCATCGAGATGGGCGTCGCGGAACAGAATATGGCCACTGTGGCGGCGGGCATGGCGGCGGCGGGAAAAATTCCTTTCATCGCAAGCTATGCCGCGTTTAATCCCGGGCGCAATTATGAGCAGATACGCACCACGATTGCTCTCAACAATATGCCGGTCATCGTGTGCGGGATGCATGCGGGCGTATCGGTCGGCGCCGACGGCGCCACGCACCAGATGCTCGAGGACATAGGCATGATGCGGATGCTGCCGGGGATGACGGTCATCGCTCCGGCGGACGCCGAGGAGGCGCGCAAGGCAGTCATTGCGGCGGCTGCCCTGGGAGAGCCTGTATATTTACGTTTCGGACGCGCGGCGACTCCGGTGTTCACCACTCGCGAAACGCCATTTGAGATCGGGAAGGCGCTTATACTCTGGGAACCAGAAACCAGAAACCAGAAACCAGAAATCGCCATATTCTCGACCGGTTCCTTGAGCTACGCCGCGCTCGAAGCCGCGCGCGCTCTCGAAGAACAGGGAATCGATTCGGTCGTACTCCATGTGCCGACCGTGAAGCCCCTCGATACCGGGGCGATACTCGAAGCGGCGGAAAGCGCGGGCCGCGTACTTACTCTAGAAGAACACCAAACGGCCGGAGGCTTCGGGAGCGCCGTCGCGGAATTCTTGTCTGATGGACACGTCGTGTCCATCAAACGGCTCGGGATACAAGATCAATTCGGCCAATCGGGTACGCCCCAGGAACTGTTGGCGCGCTACGGGCTTGATGTTACCCACATTATCGAGGCGGCAAAAGCGCTCGTACGCGATATAGTATTGGCAGCATGAGGGCCTGCGTGAATTCTTATATCGGAGCATTGCTCATTACGATCATTGGCGGCGGCGCGGCCCTGCTCATCGTGCGCGTGGCGACAGATGTTACGCTCGCGGAAACCTTCGGGAATCGGGTGATGTACGGGCTCGAACAGCCCAAATAATTTTCAATTTTGCAATTTACAATTTTCAAATAATGTTCCAATTTCCAATGTATTAATGTTTGAAAATTGAAGCTTTGAAAATTCAATGTAAATTGAAAATTGGTAATTGAAAATTAGAGCGTGGTTACTGCGTACGATTCGGGCGCGTCGGCGAGCAGTTTCTCGAGCGCGTCGCGAGAGAGCAGGCCTTCTTGCGCGCCGAGGAATTGGACGACCGACATCGAGTTGATCGGTCCCCAGCGAAGCGCTTCTTCCAGAGGTTTGCCGAGCGCGAGCGCGGCTACGAAGGTTGCGGTGGCGGCGTCGCCGGCGCCGGTGCGCTCATAAGGCGGCTTGGGGTCCGGGTACATCGGGACTTTGAGCATTTTCTCGCCATCGAAGCCGTAGGCGCCGGCGACGCCATTTGTGATAAGAACAATTTTCGGCCCCAGCGCCCGCATTTGCTCAAGGAGACTCCTGACGTCGGTGTCCCCAACCCCGAGGATGTTTTCCGCCTCCTGCTTGTTACTCGCGAAGACTGCCGCTTGCGCATATAAATTTCTCAATCGTTCCCGCCCAATCTGTATCTGGAACGTGCCCGGCTGGAAAGCGAGCTTGGTTTCCGGGTGGTCCGCGAGCCACGCAGCGAGTTCGTCATGGAAGGCATGCGCGCCTTCGCCGAGCGAGGAGAGGTATATCCATTTCGGGGCGGTCATATTCTCCGGCAGAGCGTACGGATACGCCTCGTGCCGGATAAGGATGGTCCGCTCGGAATCGTAATATAGGACGTAGTGGTGATTCGTAGGGATGCCGTCGTTGACGCGCGTATGGGAGACATCGACGCCTTCCCGCTGGAAAACCGCGAGCGTCTCTTCGCCGAAACGGTCATTACCTACATTGCTCACGAGGCCCGCAGAGAGTCCGAGGCGCGCCGCCGCTACGGCCGCATTCGCCGCATTGCCGACGGCGGGGAGGAGCACCGAAGACTCGTAGGGAATTTTCTCGCCCCACGGGAACGTAATAGTGCAATGATCCCTGTTCTCGTCGCAAGAGATCTTCGCTTCTTTGAGCCGGATAAATTCGTCTACGGTCGTGTCGCCGATAGCGAGGAAATCCATCATTTTAGTCTAACATAATTTTCAATTTACAATTTCCAATTTTCAAATAATGCCCAATGTATCAATGTTTGAAAATTGATTAAAAATTGCGAAATTGAGCATTGAAAATTTGCTACTCGAGGTGGAGCGCCGTGCCGGCGAGGGAGGCGCGCCGCGCCAGTTCCGGGTGGCGCGCGAGTTCCGGATCGCGCTCGATGAGGCTTGCCGCCTCGGCGCGGGCGGCTTCGACGAGCTTGAGATTCTTGAGCGCGTCCATGGCGATGTCTGAGACGCCCCACTGCCTGCCGCCGGCGAGCTCGCCCGCGCCGCGGAGCGTGAGGTCGTACTCGGCGAGCTCGAACCCGTTCTGCGCGTTCTTAAATGCCCGCAGCCGCTCTTGGGTCGAAGGTCCAGTCGTTTCCGGAAGGACGAAGCAGTAGGATTGGTGTGTCGAGCGGATGACGCGTCCGCGCAGCTGGTGGAGCTGGGCCAGCCCGAAGCGTTCGGCCCCTTCGATGAGAATGACGGTCGCGTTCGGTACGTTGACGCCCACTTCGACCACCGAGGTGGCCACTAAGATCTGCATTTCTCCCTTCTTGAATTCCTCCATCGCCTGCTCCTTGTCCGCCGGAGTCATCTTACTGTGCAGGATGCCTATCACCGCTTCAGGGAACACGGATTTCTTTAGGCGGGCCGCTTCGGCCTTCACCGACTTGGCCTGGAGCGCGAGTTCTTTGGCCGGGTCCGGCTCATCGATTCGCGGACAGATTACATAAACCTGGTGATGCTTCGCAAGCTCAGCGCGTACGCAGACATAGGCGCGCTCGCGCTCTTTCGGCGCGAGGACTTCCGTAATTACCTTTTTTCTCCCGGCCGGCATCTCGTCAAGAAGCGAGAGGTCGAGATCGCCGTAGAGCGTGAGCGCGAGCGTGCGCGGAATAGGCGTTGCCGTCATCGAGAGCAAGTGCGGCTGAATGTCGTGTTTGGAAACCATTTTTTGCCGGTGGCCAGTTCCGAAGCGGTGCTGTTCATCGATAATCGCGTAGGCGAAATATTTAAACGAGAGCGACTGCTCGATGAGCGCGTGCGTCCCGATGACGATAGGGATCTCGCCGCCCGCCACCATCTTTTTGAACGCGGGCTTCGACAGTTTGGCCGATTCTTCATACCGCACGCGGGAGGGAAACTTCCGGCATTCGCTGCCGGTAATGAGTCCGATAGGTATCGGATGGTCGCGGAAATAGGAGACGAACGTCGAGAAATGCTGCTTCGCGAGCACCTCGGTCGGGCAGAGGTAGGCGACCTGGAGCGCACCGGCAATGCGACCGACGGGCAGGGAAGTCGCGACGAGATAAGCGGTAGCCGCGGCGACCGCGGTCTTGCCGCTCCCCACGTCGCCTTCAAGCAAACGCATCATCGGATGCGGCTTTTCGAAATCGGCGAGTATTGCGTTGATAGCCCTCAACTGCGCAGCGGTAGCCGGAAAGGGAAACGAGGCGATGAAATCTTCCAGGGCCGCTCGGTTCACAGCCACCGGCAGGGCGCGCTCCGACTGGAGCGCGCGCCGGCGCTTCTGCATCACGATCTGAAGCGCGAAGATCTCTTCGAAGGCGAAGCGCTTCCGGGCCGCCGCGGCGTCCGCAGGCCGCCGCGGGGCGTGCATGAGAAGAAGCGCCGGGGTTAGCGCAGGCAGATTGTACCGTTCCCGGATGTCGGAAGGGATAGGATCGGAAAGCCCCTCATGCACGCGCGTCTCGAAAAGCTTCTTCACCGCGTGGAAGAACCAGAGAGAGGACACCCCCTGGCTCTCCGGATAAATAGGATATAACTCGGTATCCAAGGTCGAACCTTGTTCCAAGGTTCGACCTTGTTGAAAGAGAGAGTCATGCATCTCTTCCGGATTTACAGGCGTTCGATCGATCTCGGGATTCGCAAGATAAACTTTCGAACCCGCGCCCGAAACGCGGCCGCGCGCTTTCACCACCATCCCGTCATGCAAGGTCTTCGCGATATAGGGCTGGTTGAACCACATCATTTTGATCTTTCCCGAGGCGTCTTCAAGCCACGCTTCGGCTATCGGCCGGCGGCTCTTCCAAGTCTTGCGCACATCCGGTTTTCTCACCATCCCATAGAGCGTTACTTCGGCTCCCGCCGATACTCCCGCGATCTGGGCCGAAGGGCCCGAGCGTTCATAACGCGAGGGAAAGTGATATAGGAGGTCGCGCGCGGTCCGAATTTTCAGTTTGCGCAGCGCGCTCAACTGCTCCCGCCGCAAGCGCGGGAAGTATTTTTCTACCAGGTCGTCCTGCATGGGCCAAGTATATACCTGTAATGTATACTGACGGTCTATCTATGGATACAAAATCAAAAAAGATATTGACCGCATTCAAGAAACAGGGCGCACGGGTGGAGACCAAGGCGCGCGTGAAGCTAAAGGAAAAAAAGGATTTCTCGCTGTGGTATACGCCGGGCGTCGCGGTCGCCTCGAGATATCTGGCGGAGCATCCGGAGGAGGCGCGCAAATTATCGGTCAAGAAAAACAGCGTAGCGGTAGTCTCCGACGGCTCGGCCGTGCTTGGGCTGGGGAATATCGGCCCCTATGGCGCCCTGCCGGTCATGGAAGGGAAGGCGCTCATATTTAAAGAAAAAGCAGGAGTGGACGCGTGGCCGATCGTTCTTTCGACGCAAGAACCGGAGGAGATAGTGCAGGTCGTGAAGGCGATCGCGCCGGCTTTCGGCGGCATTAATCTCGAGGACATCGCGGCGCCCAAGTGCTTCGACATCGAGGAGCGCCTCATCGAAGCGCTCGACATTCCCGTTATGCACGACGACCAGCACGGCACGGCGATCGTGGTGCTCGCGGGGCTCACCAATGCCGCGAAGGTGGTGAAAAAGACTCTTAAGGAATTGAAGATAGTGATAAGCGGCGCTGGCGCGGCCGGCACCGGGACCGCGAAGCTCCTTATTGCGGCGGGAGTGCGCGACATCGTTATGCTCGACCGCACAGGCACGCTCTATGCCGGCCGCGAGAACTTGAATGAAAATAAAGCCGAGCTCGCCAAGCTCACGAATCCGCGCAAGGTGAAGGGCGGGCTCGATGAAGCGATGGTCGGCGCCGACGTATTCATCGGCCTCTCCGGCAAAGGGCTCCTATCGGCAGGCCATGTCCGCAGCATGGCGCCGAGGGCCATCGTCTTCGCAATGGCGAATCCGGAGCCGGAAATATTCCCGGACGTGGCGAAGAAAGCCGGCGCCGTCGTCGTCGCGACCGGCCGGAGCGACTTCCCCAACCAGATCAACAACTCGCTCGTATTCCCGGGGGTCTTCCGCGGCGCGCTCGACCGCGGCGTGCGGCAGATAACTGAAGCCGCGAAGCTGCGCGCCGCTCGCGCGCTCGCGGCGCTTGTCGCCCGGCCCGCGGCGGACAAGATCATTCCCGACATGCTCGACCCGCGCGTGGTCAAAGCGGTCGCGGGCGCGATACGTTAACTCCTTTACGGAGTTACTGTGACTGATCCGAAATCGGCGGGGTTGGCGTGGTTGTGGTAGTTCCAAGTCCCGGGTTTCGTGAAGGTGAAGCTGTAGCTCCCTCCCGCGTTGCACTGATCGAACGGCTCCGGACCCGCGTAACCAGAGGCGCAGTGCGCGCTCAGGGCTGTGCCGTCATATGCCTCGTGCGTGGGGTGCATCGCCGAGGCGACCCACATCGGGTCGCCGGAGTCATTGTCGAACGTCACCGCCGTGCCGACCGGGACTGTGATGTTCCTCGGAGAGAAACCATCGTTCGTGTATGCGACCGTTGTGCCCGTTCCGGTTATTCCTGTCGCGCCGGGAGTCTGGCGCGCTTCCCCCGGAACCAGGGTGAGCAGGTACCAGATTCCGAACGCGATTACGATAACCGCTATTATTATAATGCCGACAGTTCTCCCGGTCATAAAATTAGGATTTTATACGAATTATAATTATGTCATTATCCGTCTCTTGTATGAATATATCATGAAGAGCATCCGGATTCATTGAATTTGCTTCTATGCGGGGTATACTTTAGGCATGTCTACTACCACCATCGTCGTGCTCGCCGTTCTCGCGCTTGTCGTGCTGTGGGTCATTTTTGCCTATAACCGGTTGATCACTCTAGTGAACCGGGCGAAAGAGGCCTGGGCCGATATTCAGGTCCAGCTCAAGCGCCGCTATGACCTCATCCCGAATCTCGTCGAGACCGTGAAGGGCTATGCCGCGCATGAGGCGCGCGCCTTCGAGAACGTAACGAAGGCGCGGGCGGCCGCCATGAGCGCGACGAGCGCGCCGGATAAGGCGCAGGCCGAGAACCAGCTAACCGGCGCGTTGAAGACTCTTTTTGCCGTCTCCGAGGCGTACCCGGAACTGAAGGCGAACCAGAACTTCCTCGGATTACAGCAAGAGCTCGCCGATACGGAGAACAAGATCCAGGCCGCCCGGCGCTTCTATAACTCAACTGTCATGGCCCTCAACACCGCCGAGCAAGTGTTCCCGGGCAACCTGATCGCCTCTATGCTCGGCTTCGGGCTCATGGACCTTTTTGAACTAGGCGAAGGCGAGGCGGCCGCGGCGGAGCCGGTCAAAGTGCAGTTCTAAAATGGCTTACACGCGGTTTGAAGTGGTTATTACCGCGATCATCCAGAAAGACGGCAAATATTTGATAACGCGCCGTCCGGCCACGAAGAAAAGATTCCCGGGCAAGTGGACGGTGCCGGGAGGGCATCTCGAACCGTCAGACTTTACCGGATATCCGAAGGATACCGAGCATTATTGGTATAACGTGCTCGAGAAGGCGCTCGCGCGGGAAATCCTGGAAGAAGTCGGCCTTGCGATTGAGAACGTCCGGTACGTTACCTCGCTCGCAACCGAACATGACGGCGCCGCCGCCTCAATCGTGATATCATGCCTCGCAGATCATGCGGGCGGGGAGGTAAAGCTAGAGGAAGCAGAGAATGACAAATACGCTTGGGTGGACGTGGAGGAGTCGAAGGAATACGACCTGCTCGACGGTATCTATGATGAAATAGTCATGGCCGACGCTTTGCGCAAAGGCGAGAAATACGTCTGGAAAAGGCACTAACATGAACCTCTACGAACAGCGCTCGAGCAACATCCGCCGGACATGGGCCTTGATCGCGGGCTTCCTGGTCGTCGTTATAGCAGTCGGTTATGCGATCGCATGGTACTACAACGAGCCGGCGATCCTCTGGCTCGCGGTCATCATCGCGATAGCGACGAATTTTTACGCGTACTGGGCCTCGGACAAGCTCGTGCTCTCGCTCACGAAGGCGCGCCCGGTATCTCGCAAGGAGTTTTTCGATTTCTATACCGTCACGGAAAACCTCGCGATCACGGCGGGATTGCCGATGCCGAAGTTGTACGTCATAAACGATCCGGCGCCGAACGCATTCGCGACCGGCCGCGACGAGAAGCACGCGGTAGTCGCGGCGACGACCGGACTTCTCTCAATGCTTTCGCGGACCGAACTCGAAGGAGTCATTGCGCACGAGCTTTCGCACATCAAGAATCGGGATATCCTCGTGATGACTATTGCCGTGGTGCTCGCCGGCTTCGTCGCTATCGCGGCGGACTTCTTTCTGCGCATGTCGTTCTACGGCGGCAATAACCGGGAGAATCGCGGCAGTCCGATCATCCTTGTCCTCGGCCTCGTCGGGATTATTCTCGCGCCGATCGCCGCTCAGCTCATTCAGCTCGCTATTTCCCGCCGGCGGGAATATCTGGCCGACGCTTCCGGCGCGCTCTTGACTCGCTTTCCGGAAGGACTGGCTTCCGCACTAGAGAAGATCAGCGCGCATAACCGGCCTATGCGGCACAAGAGCCATGCCACGGCGCATCTCTTTATTGACGAGCCCTATGGCCGTCCGGAAGGCAAGACGGTCAGCTGGCTCGAGCGTCTCTTCTCCACGCACCCGCCCGTCGCGGACCGCATCAGAGCTTTACTTGCAAAATAAGCGGAGGCGGAGAGATTCGAACTCTCGAGACCGTTTCCGGCCTGCCGCCTTTCCAAGGCGGTGCACTAGACCACTATGCGACGCCTCCGTATACGGGAGTTATAGCAGAAAAACAGAAATCTCGCTCACGATATTTTCATCACTGCTCGGCTAGCATGCAACTTATTATTAGGTAATTATTCACACCATGTGGCAACAGTGGGTTAACGCAGTGCTCGGATTGTGGACGATAGTCGTCCCTTTCTTGGGGCTGACCGGTTCGGCGCTATCTTGGACGCTAGTGGTTACCGGCCTCTTAGTCGCCGTATTCGCGCTCTGGGGCGTACAGACGCATTCTCGAATGGAAGAAAGTGGGCAGCGGCATAGGACTTCCTAGAGGTAGCGCATAATTAGCGAATGGCGAGATGGATAGCATCTCTGTTGATAGGGTGCGTAATTATCGTGGGGGCCCTGCTTGTCTATAGGACATACGCTCTGAACGAGCCTGTAGTTAAGCTCGACGACCTGTCCTTAAAGATCGAATTTGCTACAACTCCTGCCGCGCGGGAAAAGGGGCTTAGCGGTCGAGAAAGCATCCCGGAAGATTCCGGGATGCTTTTAGTTTTTCCGAAAAGCGAGCGTTACGGCATATGGATGAAGGATATGCTTGTCCCGATAGATATTTTCTGGCTGGATGATAAAGGACAAGTCATATCTATCGCGAGCGATGTGGCTGCCTCGAGCTTTCCGAATGTCTTTTACCCCGCTCTGCCAACTCATTATGTCCTTGAGACAGCCGCGGGCTTTGCTCGAATGTACGGAGTCGCCACCGGTACGTTGTTCTCGTTGAAAAATCTGCCGAACGTTTCGCAATAAAAAATATCCACAGGTATCGAAATCACATGAGGAGTACACTAAACCTAAGTCGAGGGAGTCATTACCAATCACTGATTATCAACCCATGTCCAAGGCCGCCAAAATCCGTTCCAAAACTGCCGTAATCCCGGTTGCAAAAGCGGCCGCTCCCACAATCTCTAAAGAAACACTGCGGTATCGCGAAATGATCCCGCAGATCGAGAAGCGAGACGGACGTCTTGTTTCTTTCGATTTCGATAAAATCGCCACCGCGATTTGGAAGGGCATGACTGCCGCGGGCGAAGGCAGCCAGGACGACGCTACGCTGGTCGCACATCAGGTGGCCGGAGAATTGGCCCGCTTCGCGAGGAAATATAAGAACTTTCTCCCGACGGTCGAGGGCATGCAGGATTCTGTAGAGAAATACCTGATCTTGAATGATTACGTCAAAACGGCGAAGGCCTATATTCTGTACCGAGACAAGCGCGCGCAGCTGCGCGCGGCGCACGTCGATATCCCTCCACAGGTGAAGAAGCTGGCGGAAGAGAGCAGGAAATATTTTGAAGGGAATGCGCTCGGCGAGTTCGTTTATCTGCGGACCTATGCGAAATGGATTCCCGAAGAGGGCCGGCGCGAAACCTGGATAGAGACGGTGGACCGGTACATGAATTTTATGCGGGAGAATCTTGGCAACAAACTCGCCGACAAGGAATATACCGAAATACGTACGGGCATCCTCAAGCAGGAGGTGATGCCCTCGATGCGGCTCATGCAGTTCGCAGGCGAAGCCGCGCGCCGCTGCAATACGTGCGCGTACAACTGTACGTTTGCTGCGCCTACCAAGCTCGAGGATTTTGCCGAGGTCATGTACCTTTCTTCGCGCGGCTGCGGCGTCGGCTTCGCCGTCGAGAGCCAAAATGTCGAGCAGCTGCCGCAGATAATGAAGCAGACGGGGGCGAAACTCCAGACTCACACGGTCGAAGATTCGAGCGAGGGCTGGTGCAATGCGCTCACGCTCGGTCTCAAGACTTGGTATGCGGGGAAAGATGTCTCCTTCGACTTCTCGAAAGTTCGACCGGCCGGCGCGCGCCTCAAGACGATGGGCGGAAAGGCTTCGGGCCCCGAACCCCTGCGTTCACTTCTCGCCTTTGCCCGCGAACGCATACTCTCGCGCCAGGGCCGCCGCCTTCGCAATATCGACGTGCATGACATCGTCTGCAAGATAGGCGAAGCCATAGTGTCTGGAGGCGTTCGCCGCACGGCGATGATCTCGCTCTCGGATCTCGACGACGTCGAGATGCGCGACGCCAAGAAGGGCCAGTTCTATATGACGGATCCGCACCGCTCAGTCGCGAATAACTCCGCCGTTTACGAGAGCCAGCCTACCAATGCGGAGCTGATGGATGAGTGGGTCGCGCTTATGAAGAGCGGCTCCGGAGAGCGGGGTATCTTCAACCGCGGCTCTCTGGCCATCACGCTTCCGAAGCGGCGGGCAGAATATTTCAAGAAGATCGGATTCATCGGAGAAGACATGACCGTGCGCGGCCCGATCGGTACCAACCCGTGCGCGGAGATCATCCTCCAGTCGAAGCAATTCTGCAATCTCTCCGAGGTGATCGCGCGCGCGGGAGACACTGAAGCGACGCTTCTTCGGAAGGCGCGCCTCGCCTCTATCCTCGGCACGTACCAGTCCTCGCTGACGAATTTCAATTACATTTCGAAGGAGTGGACCGACCATTGCCGTGCCGAGCGGCTGCTCGGCGTCTCGGTTACCGGCCAATGGGACTCGCCCGCCGCGCGCAAGCCGGAAATTATGCGCAAGATGCGCGATGTGGCCATTAAGACGAATCAAGCATACGCGAAGCGGTTCGGCATCGAGGCTTCTATGTCCGTCACCGCCGTGAAGCCCTCCGGAACTGTCTCGCAAACCTTCAATTGCGCCTCGGGCATCCATCCGCGTCACGCCCCGTACTATATCCGCCGGGTGCGCATTAGCGCGACCGATTCGCTATTCAAGCTTATGCGCGACCAGGGCGTTCCGTATTACCCCGAAGTAGGGCAGTCGGTGGAGGAGGCGAACACATTCGTACTCGAATTCCCTGTGAAAGCGCCCGACCATTCGAAGGAGGCCCGCTTCAAGGACGACCTCACGGCGCTCGATCAGCTCGAATATTGGAAGCGGGTAAAGCTTAATTTCACCGAGCATAATCCTTCCGCCACAGTATCGGTAGGCGAGGATGAGTGGATCGGGGTCGTGGATTGGCTGCAGAAGAATTGGGATATCATCGGCGGACTCTCGTTCCTGCCGCGCGCGAACCATGTGTACCGCCTCGCGCCATACGAGGCGATAACTAAAGAGGAGTATGAAGCGCGCATGGCCCGCTTCCCGAAGGTGGACTACTCGAAACTAATCGCGTACGAGCGGCAGGACGAAACCGAGATGAAGAAGGAGCTGGCCTGCGCCGGCGGCACCTGCGAGATTGTCTAGGTTGCGCCATTTTTTACTTCTGGCATAGTGCCTACGGAGTACCTTGCACATGAGGCGCATGTGCCGTTTCTAGAAATACATATGCTACCCGCAAGGAGTAGCGCCACATAGGAGGAACCTATGGGCACCGATGGCATCTTCGGCAGGGCGAGGCAGACGCTTCTCATTCTCGATCAGCAGGGGCTCACGGAAGAGGAGATCGACACGATTCACGGCGGCCATCTGGCAGCTCTTGCTCAGGCGGCTAGGAAACGCACACTGCCCGACCTCAAGAGCTTTCGACAGGCACTCGGTCTGGAGTCGAGCCTCTTCCGTCTCGTCGTGGATTACTCGCTGTCGATCGAGGAGATGCTAGCCCTCGGTGACTTCGACGTCGAGAAGCAGGTCGGGGAGAGATTCCGCGCCCTCGTCCAGAAGCCGGCCACCGTCAATACCAAATGGTTCTTGGCGCAATATGTCCGGTTCGATAGGGAGGTCACGTCGGCACGCGCGAGAGAGGAGATCAGACAGCTGGTCCCAACCTGGTGGTCGTTCGCGGGAATCGAGCACATGCTCGCGCATGCCGCGCTCTATCCAGGCCGGCAGCGTCGCTTCTCGATCGCATCCTTCTGTCCCAATCCGGTAGTCCTGTATCAGGAGCTGTCGGGGAAGCGGGTAATCGGCCTGCGAGAAGAGGATGAATGTCTGTGGCTTCCGACCTGTCGATTCCTCCTGGTGCGACCCCTAATAGGGTAGGCCAGTTATCCGGCGCACGCTTCGCGTGCGCCGGTTCGCTTTACATAGCAAAGTCCATGCCTGTTTATCTGGCCACCCTCCATCGAAGAACAGCTTGTGAAGGTCAGACCTTCACAAGCTGTCGTAATCCACAGCTATCCTGTGAAGGTCTGACCTTCACAGGGGCGCGAGGTATTCTTATTTCATGAGGCTTGAACCCTACTCAGTGGATTCTATTGTCCACGTCACTAAGCGCGGGGTTCGCGAAATGGACATCGTACGCGACGATGAAGATCGGTGGCGCTCGACCAGATCGCTTCTGCTGCTCAACGATACTTACACTGATCCGAACTGGCATCGAGAAGCGGCCAAACTTCCCGCTTTCGAACGCCCATCGCATTGGCCCGAACGCGAGCCGCTGGTCCGGATACTTGCCTGGACGCTCTTGTCGAACCATTTCCATCTGTTGCTGCAAGAAATCCGGAAGGGCGGGACGGCGAAATTTATGCAAAGAATAGGCGGAAGTATGTCCATGTGTTTCAACCTGAAATATGAGGAGAAAGGAAGCATATTTCAGGGTGCTTATCATGGAAGGGTCGTCGAGAGGGGCGAGCATCTGAATTACCTCGCGTTCTATATCCTCGTGAAGAATGTACTCGAGATGTATCCAGGCGGGCTGCGAGCGGCGCTTGTCAATTTTGACGACGCATGGGAATGGGCGTGCCGTTATCCATTCTCAAGTCTGCCCGGTCTCATTTTCGAGAATCCCATTCCGATCGTAGACGATGCAGAGGGGCTAATGGCGGAAGTTATCGGAAGCGGAGATTCGTTCAAAGGAGAGGCGAGGGAACTGCTCGAGGCGCACATGGCTTCGCGAGGCGAGGACTTCAAATCCATCATGCTCGAACCCTGGTAGTCCTGGTAGTGTGAAGGTCTGACCTTCACATTCACATTTAGGGAACGCTTAGCTTGTGAAGGTCAGACCTTCACAGAATGTGCGCTGCGGGGTTTGGGGAAGCGAAAACCCGCCGGGAGGCGGGTTTTCGCAGTTTTATGGACCAGGCCGATAAGCCGAATTCTGTACCGATTCTGCCCACCGAAGGTGGTTGCAGAATCGAGTACCCTGAGCTTGTCGAAGGGTCGCAGTCCCTCGACTTTGCTCGGGACGCTCGATTTGTGGCTCGACAAAGCTCGCCACAGTGAGCTTGTCGAATCTGCAGCTGCCTGCGGCAGGCAAAATCGGCGGCGATCATTTATCTGGTCCCTCGCTTGCGCTCGGGATCTAGCGGCACAAACTGGAGGCTAGAAGCTGGTTTCTAGAGGCTGGGTAAACCAGCATCCAGAGTCCAGCCTCCAGCGCTCCAGAGTACGGCCTTGCACGGAAGTAAGGATTTTGCCGTTTCATTTGGAGTCTTCGACAAATGTCCTTCGTAGCCTTGGCGAAGAAGGACTATACACTCCAAGTCGCCCTGCTTCGCATCAAGCTTCGCAGGGCGCTCATTCGCTTTCGCTCATGAGCGTCTCTGTTCGCACCTCTCACCTCGCGGTGTGCGGGAGTTACCCGCTACTTGCTGCGCGCCCTTTCAGGGCGGCCCGTGTTCGGACTTTCCTCACCTTGGAGGCTAGAAGCTGGTTCCTAGAGACTGGGTAACCAGCATCCAGAATCCAGCCTCCAGCGTTCCAGAGTGCGATCGCCTAGCCTGGTCCTTTTATATTATACCACAAGTTTCCGAAAAATTCCCTGTATATAAGCGCCCTCGACACCAAATAGGCGGGCTATACTTACCTCATTATCATCAAATAGATTATTTTCGTATCCATCATGCCCCCGCATCAATCGGTAGACGTTTCGTTCGGTTCTCTTAGGCACGGCGCCGAGCGAGCCACTGCCGGCACGCGCCGTCGCTCACTCGAGACTATCAGCATCGTCGCGCTTTTCACGACGCTAATCGCCGCGGTATTCGCATTCGTACCGGTAAGTTCGGTCCCCTTTAGCGCGACCAAAACGTTCATTCTCGCTGCCGGAGTTCTAGTCACGCTCGCGCTCTATATTCTTGCGCGCCTCTCGCGCGGGAATATCATCCTCCCGCCGCTGCCATTGCTCGGAGTCCTTTGGCTGCCGGCGCTCGCCTATGTTCTGTCGGCGGCATTCGCCGGCGTGCCCTTTATTCAGGCGCTGTGGGGAGAATCGCTCGAGTCGGATACGCTCGGCTTCGTCCTTGTCGCGGCGGGACTCGGCACGCTCGCTGCGCTTCTTCTACGGCGTACGGACCAGTATCGTTCCTTCCTGAAAGTCGGGGGCGTGACATTCGGGATCATCGTTCTTCTGCAGGTACTGTTCATGCTGATCGGCCAGTTCGCCCCTACGGTCATCGCGCCCGCTACTTCTGTGCTCGGGTCATTCGACAACCTCGCGTACCTTCTCGGCCTGGGCGTCATCTCGATCCTAATCACGCTTCGCTCTCTTGAGCTCGGGACTCGCGCCCGCCGGGCGCTCATAGGGATCGGCGCCTTCACCTTCGCGCTTCTCGCCGTTGCCAACTCCTCGTTCGTCTGGACTGTCGTGGGCCTCGTAGCACTCGGCCTCTTCGTAGAAGCAGTGCTTCTCTCGCATCGCTCGAAGGCGGCGGATGCCGACCTGGACGAGTCGGTTATCGTCGACGAAGCGCCCGTCGAGCGCGAAGGGAAGAGTTCTCTCGTAATGCCGCTTGCGGCGCTTGCGATCTCGCTCTTCTTCCTCGTGGGCGGTACGCTGGGGAGCGCGCTCGCATCCGCTCTTCACGTCGATGTGCTCAACGTCCGCCCCTCCTGGCAATCCACGTTCTCGGTCGCGCGGCAGGTATATGCGGGGGCGCCGATGTTCGGGAGCGGCCCGGGAACTTTCGGCATGGATTGGCTCAAGTATCGCGATGCGAGCCTTAACCAAACCGTTTTCTGGAATCTCGACTTCACTAGTGGCGTCGGTCTCATACCGACCTCCATGGCGACGACCGGTCTTGTTGGCGCGGTCGCGTGGGTTGCGTTCCTCCTCCTCTTCATTGGGCTCGGTCTAAGAACCCTGATCCTGCGAGCGCCGCAGGATCCATTTGTTCGCTATGTAGCGATGCTCTCATTTATTGCGGCTCTCTACCTGTTCGCCGTAGCGATCTTCGACGTGCCGAGCACCGTTATCGTTGCGCTCGCCTTCGTGTTCGCGGGTCTCTTCGCTTCCACGGTCCGCTTCGCCGACCGGCACGCGCAATGGGGCGTGATATTCGCGCGCAGTCCGCGGATAGGCTTCGTGATAGTTTTCTCATTCACGATACTCCTACTTTCCTCCGTCGTCGCCGCCTACTCGGTCGCGACGCGTTACCTGGCCGTATTCGAGCTCACGAAGGCAAGTGCCGCGTACGCCACCGGCGATCTCGCGGCGGCGCATAACTCCGCCCAAAAGGCCGTTCTCTTCGCGCCGACTCCTACGGCGTACCAATTCGAGGCGGCAATCATGAATAGCGAACTTAGTCGTATAGTGAATTCAACTACGCTTACGCCCGCCGACGCTCAGCAAGCCTTCCAGAACGCCCTCTCGACCGGCATCAATGCTGCTCTGACGGCCACCCGGCTGGCGCCGGGTGACTACCAGAACTGGCTCGCGCTCGGCAATCTCTACGCTGCAGCCGTGCCGCTCGGAGTCTCTGGCGCGTACGACGGCGCAAAAGCCGCTTATGACAAGGCGGCGGCCTTGAATCCCACTAATCCGCAAATTCCGTACATCCAGGCGCAGCTCGAAATTGCCAATAAGGATACGGCTGCTGCGCAAAATAGCCTCAAAGCGGCTATCTCGCTCAAGCAGGATTACACGGCGGCGATCTTCCTGCTCTCTCAGCTCCAGGTCCGAGAAGGAAAAGTGAAAGAGGCGCTCGATTCCGCGCTCGCGGCCGCGTACTTTACCCCGAACAACCCGAACATCCTCTTCCAAGTCGGCATTCTCTATGCCGCGCAGAACGACATGAACAATGCGGGCGCGGCGCTCGGGGCGGCGGTGAACGTGAATCCGCAATTCGCGAACGCGCGGTATTTCCTCGCCGCGGTGCTCGCGAAGCAGGGGAAGCTGACAGACGCGCTAGCGCAAGTGCAAGCGATCGCCGACATGTCGGACGAGAACGCGAAAGCGGTGGAGAAAGAGCTCGCGGAGCTCAAGGCAGGCAGGAATCCCTTCCCGCAGAACCTCCTCTCGCTTCCATCCACGCCGGTGGAGCAGTAACATTTGTAAGTAATGAGGTTTAACCTCTTTACTTACGCAAGCGGGAAAAAGAAAAACCGCCCCTCGTCTCCGACGAGGGGCGGTTTTCGCGTGTTTTGGGCCGTCATAGTACAATGCGAAAATGGTTCGGCAGTTACTATATAAATTATCGATGCCGGTACGGGAGCTCGTCATGCGGCCGGTAGGGAGCCTCCACCAGGCCGCTTACCTTTTAGCCGGCCTCACACTGGCTTCGCAGATCATCGCTCTTTTGCGCGACCGCATGTTCGCCTATTCATTCGGCGCGGGACAGACGCTCGATCTCTACTATGCCGCCTTCCGCGTGCCGGACCTCGTCTTTGCGCTCGTCTCCTCGCTAGTTTCAGCGTATGTCATCATTCCGCTAATCTCTAGAATGGATCGGGAAGAGACGCAGAAGCTCTTGTCGGAGACCTCCACGTTTCTCTTTGCGGCCGGCGGCGCGCTCTGCATCGTGCTCGCCATCTTCATGCCGCAGTTCCTTTCGTGGCTCTATCCGACCCTTGCCGCTTCGCCGGCGCAGGGCGATTTCATATTGCTCGGCCGCATATTGCTCATTCAGCCTATACTACTCGGCCTTTCGGGGATAATATCGAGCGTCACGCAGGTCAATCGGCGTTTCTTTCTCTTCGCGCTCTCGCCGGTTCTCTACAATCTCGGGATCATAACCGGCACACTGTTTCTGTATCCGCTCTGGGGCTTGCCGGGCATCGGCGTCGGCGTGGTCCTCGGCGCGGCCGCCTATATGGCCATTAATTTCCCGGTCGTCATCGCGGCCGGGGTGACGCCTTCCTGGCGATGGCCTACGTTTTCTCTAATGCTGCCGGTAGTCCGCCACTCGGTGCCGCGCTCGCTCGCTCTCGGGATGAGCGCTGTCACGACTCTCATCCTAACAGCCTTCGCTTCTAGGATCGGCACGGGTTCGGTCTCTGTCTTCACGTTCGCCGCTAACCTGGAGGCCGTGCCTCTCGGACTCATCGGCGCCTCCTATGCGGTCGCGGCGTTCCCAGCGCTCTCCCAAGCGTCCGCGCTCGAGCGGCGCGATGAATTTACCGCCATCCTTTCCGCGGGCGCGAGGCACGTCATCCTCTGGTCGATAGTCGCCCTGGGTCTAATCGCAGTCCTGCGCGCCCATATCGTACGCGTCATACTCGGTACGGGAGCATTCGACTGGGACGCGACGCGGCTCACCGCCGCGCTTTTTGTGGTTCTAGCCGTCGGGCTTGCAGCAGATGCGCTCGAACTCCTATTCTCGCGGGCGCTCTATGCCGCGCGGCAGTCATGGCGGCCGCTCCTGTATCAGATCGCCGCCGGGATCTTCAAGATAGGTCTCGCGCTTGCGCTCCTCTCCCTCCCGGCTCCGTACCTCCTCACGCCGCTTGAGACGTTCTTGAAGGTGAGCAATGTGCCGGGCACACCGGTGCTTCTGCTTGCGCTCGCTTCCGCCGCCGGGCAGATCTTCCTCGTAATACTTTCGCTCGTTGCCCTGCGAAGAGTTGCGCCCGGGATCGCGAGAGGCCTTATCGAGCCGATCCGGGAAGGATGCTTGGCCGCCATTGCGGCCGGAGCGGCGGCGTACGTCACCCTTAAGTTCGGAGGCGATATAGCTCCTCTGACGACGCTTGCCGCCGTCTTCACGGAAGGCATGATCGCCGGAGCGGTGGGGCTCGCTGCCGCCGCACTCGTTCTTTACTTCATCGGGAATAAGGAGTTTCAGGGTATCGTCGAAGCGGTTACAAGGCTGGTTCGCATCGGCACGAAACGTCTCGCATTGCTCGCGCCTTCGGGAGAGGAACCGATATAACGTGGACATCAATCACATAAGGAATTTTTCCATAATCGCCCACGTAGATCACGGGAAATCGACATTGGCTGACCGCCTGCTCGAACGCACCGGTACGATACCGGAGCGCAAGATGCGCGACCAGGTGCTCGACCGCATGGATCTCGAGCGCGAGCGCGGAATTACGATAAAGATGCAGCCCGTAAGGATGATTTATCATCCTGAAGGTCCCGAGCGCAGCGAGGGGCAGGATTACATCTTGAACTTGATCGATACGCCTGGACATATCGATTTCTCATACGAGGTTTCGCGCGCCTTGAAGGCCGTCGAAGGCGTGCTTCTTCTCGTGGACTCCACGCAAGGCATACAAGCGCAAACGCTCACGACGCTCGCGGCGGCGCGCGCGCAGGGATGCACGGTCATCCCGGTTCTTTCGAAGACGGACTCCCCTTTGGCTCGCGTGGAAGAAGTGAGAGGCGAGATCGCTGCGCTGGTTCAGGTCTCTGATGAGGATGTGCTCGCCGTATCCGGGAAAACCGGCGCCGGCATAGACGCCTTGCTTGAAGCTATCGTCCGAAGAATACCGCCGCCGCGCGCGTCTTCTACAACTGAACCTCGCGGGCTTATCTTCGATTTCTCATACTCCACACATCGCGGTGTCGCGGTCTATCTGCGCGTCTTCGACGGCGTATTCAAGAAAGGGCAGCCGCTTGCCTTCCGCGCGGCGGGCAAGAATTTCACCGCTCTTGAAGTCGGCATTTTCGCGCCCGACGAAACGCCGGCCGACTCGCTCGCGGCCGGCGAAATCGGCTACATAGTGACCGGCATAAAAGAGCCGGGCGTCGTCGCGGTCGGCGACACGATAGGCGAAATCCACGGGAAGCTTCCGCCCTTGCCGGGCTATGGCGTCCCAAGGCCGGTGGTCTGGGCCTCCGTATATCCGGAGAGCCAGGATGATCTGCCGCTCTTACGCCAATCACTCGAGCGGTTGAGGCTCTCCGACTCGTCCCTCTCATTCGAAGAAGAGTCCTCCGGACTTCTGGGCAGAGGATTCCGCTGCGGATTTCTCGGCCTCCTGCATCTCGAGATCATCACTGAGCGCTTGCGTCGTGAATTCGATCTTAAACTGGTCGTGACCACGCCGACAATTTCTTATATCGTCACAACGACCAGAGGCGCGCGCGATATAATATACACGCCGACGAAATTTCCGGAGTTCGGAGAAATTGAAAAAATAGAGGAGCCCTGGGCGCGGGTTATTGTCATCACGCCGCCCGAGTCGCTCTCCGCGCTCGTGCAAGTTCTCTACGATCATGAAGGAGTAACGCTCGCCACCGAGACGTACCACGACGGCCGCATTGAGATGACGGTGGAGATGCCGCTGCGCGAGCTCATGCGCGGTTTCTTCGACACGGTGAAGAATATATCTTCGGGGTACGCCTCTCTTTCGTACGAGCTATTGCCCGAGCGGCCGGCCGATGTCGTACGCCTCGACGTACTTGTGGCCGAAGAGCCGGTGCCGGCCTTCGCCCGCGTAGTGGCCAGGCGACGGGTCGAGGTCGAAGCGGAAAAGTTAGTTGAGAAGCTCCATGGACTCTTGCCGAAACAACTTTTCGTCACCAAGATCCAGGCGAAAGCGCAGGGGCGAATCATCGCCTCACGGACGCTTTCGGCAATGCGTAAAGATGTGACGGGGTACCTCTATGGCGGCGATGTAACCCGCAAAATGAAGTTGTTGCAAAAGCAAAAAAAGGGGAAGAAGAAACTCCAGGCGGGCGCGAAGGTCAACATTCCCGAGGAAGTGTTCATGAAAATGGTCCAGGATTCGGGCGGTAAAAGTTAGGACATCCGATGTCCTAACTTGGGACTCGGATGTCCGGTATACTAAGCTCATGCGCGCGAGGCAGTTAAAGCAGGGAATTATGGTCGGCGTGCTTCTCGTCGTCGCTTTCTGGCTCGGCGCGCTCATTTATGGTCTCGTCGGGAAGGCTTTTGTCGCCGTATCCGAGGAGCGGAGTGTCGAGCGAGAGTTTCAAGCGCTTGAAGAGCGGAAAACGGCGCTTCAAGCGAACTTGGCGGCTCTCGATACGCCCCGCGGCAGGGACGCGGCCATTCGTACCGCTTTCGGGGTTGCGCGCGAGGGAGAAGAGGTTATTGTGGTAGTGCCGCCCGCCACCACGAGTCCAACCACCACGCCTTCGTGGTGGCAGCGTGTACTGGAATGGTTTTAATGCCCTACTTCGCCAAAGGCTGCGAAGGGCGCAGCGGAATTAGTTTAGTGGCAGAATGGTTGCTTCCCAAGCAATAGACGCGAGTTCGATTCTCGCATTCCGCACTTTCTTGACGGGTATGCTATACTTAGCCGGTAATACAAAATCACCATGGACAAAAACGTCACAATTTACAGTACGCCGACCTGCCATTTCTGCCATATGGCCAAAGAATTCTTAAAGGAAAAGGGCGTCGGTTACACCGACTACGACGTGGCGCGCGACATCGAGAAGCGTCAGGAAATGATCCAGAAGTCCGGACAAATGGGCGTGCCGGTCATATTTGTGGGCAATGAAATGATAATCGGCTTCGACCAGGAGAGGCTAGCGTCTCTTCTGGGCGCGGCCGCCTGATAGCTGCCGTAGTTCAATGGATAGAACGAGGGACTCCTAAGCCCTAGATGCAGGTCCGATTCCTGCCGGTGGCATAAAGCCATGTTATTCTGAAGGCATGGATCCCGAGCTCAAGAAAGTACTTGAAGAGACGCACGCGCTCGCGCGCGACAATCACCGGATGCTGCGGGCGATCCGGCGCAGCCAGGTAGTGAGCCTGGTGAGTACGATCGTCGTCTGGGTGGCAGTGCTCGCCTTGCCGCTTTATTTCTATCAGCAGTATCTCGCGCCTACGATAGAGCAGATCTCCGAGCTTTCCGGAGTCCCAGCGACCACTACGAGAGGACTCTTTGGTCTGCCGACTTCCGAAGATTTGCAAAAACTGCTAAACTCTTTCAGGGCAAAATAACCACTCTGATGCCTGGGTAGCTCAATGGTAGAGCATGCCCCTGAAGAGGGCGAGACGGAAGTTCGATTCTTCTCCCAGGCACATCTAGCCGACTTTGACGCGCAGTTTAGTCTGCTTCGCTTTGTCCAGTTTGGGGAGAATGATGGTCAAGAGGCCATCCTTAGCGCTCGCGGAAGACGCTTCCACGTCTATCTCCTGCGGCAGGACTATCGCGCGCGAGAAATTCCCCCAGAAAAGCTCGCGGGTGAAATAATCCGGGCCGGAAGCTTGTTCGCGCTCCATACGCGAGCCTTCTATCTCGACCATATCCCGGCTTATGGAAATGCTGAGCTCGTCCGGTCGGACGCCGGCGACGAAGGCTCGTATCACGATATCGCTTGCGGTCTGATGCACGTCCACCGGGAGCTGGCCTTCGCCTGCCGCGTCGTCCTCAAGCGGCGCGGGCGCATGGTGGGCTTTAGGGGCCGGATGCGGCGGGTGATGCGCCGGATGCGTACCCTTGTGCGGCAGTTCGTCGTCAAACGAATCGAAATCATCCGGGCCGATATGTCCGGAAAGGCGATCGAAAAATGAGCGCTTGATGGCCATACCCCGTATGATTACGCTGCGTGGTAACGCATATTGATAATCGGCTCAGTTTTGCAGTGCATGGCCTCGACTGAGGACAGCGTGCTCATTGTAAGAGTAATTATACGGGGCATATTATCTTTTAGAGAGCGTATGATATTGGAAATATTTGAGCACCTCGAAAGCCGCGAAGAAGATCACGGCCACCATCCATACGAGGAAGAACGCGATGGCAGTCGAAGTTCCCTGTTTGATAATAAGCGCATTGAACGCGGTGTGCAACACGACGGCGAGGATAAGTCCAGCGGCCGCGGCAAGCATGCGCGCAAGAGAACTGTACTTGACCGAGAACGCGAACGCGAACCCGACAGCCGCGGAGGCGACGACATGGAGCAGGGTGGAGCCGAGGAAGCGGACATTGCCAGTAAACAAGCTCGCGGCGAATTGTCCAGTTGAGAACGGATCGAGCAAGAAGAGCATGTTCTCCGCCGAGGCGAATCCGAGCGCAACCGTTACCATATAGATTATATAGTCCGGAGCTTCATCGACCGCCGGCCGCCAGAGGATGCATATCGCCGCCACGGCATACTTAAGCGCCTCCTCGATAAGGGCCCAGGCGATAATAACGGAAGAAGGGTCGGCTAAATTCCCCCGCGCGTACTGTTCGAAGGGGAGCGCGAGCGGCACGGCGACCATGCCGGCAATGAAGGCGGCGATGATTAACCGCTTCGGCTCAGGATGCCGCGCGTCTTCTTTCAAGAGGAAATACAACCAGATGAGAGAAGGCAGAAGTCCTCCGAGAAACGCGTAAACGAGTGTGGCAAAGGTCACGCGTTTATTCTACCATCCGCTTGCCCTGCATAGCTTTAGCGAAGCAGGGGCCAACGCGCCACCATCAGGAAGTTATCATAGTCGGAGCGCGAAGCCCCGCGCATAAGCGGAGCGAAGGAGGACCAGATCTCCTCGGTAATGAAGGGCATGAACGGATGGAGCAGTGTTATCGTTCGCCGAAGCAGGAGGAGAAGCAGGGCTGCGCGGGATCGTCTCGCATCCTCGTCTGCGCCGGCAAGTATCGGCTTCGACTCCTCCAGAATCTTGTCGGCCAGCTCGTGCCAGGCGTAGTGATAGAGCTTTTCGGCGGCCATATAGACGCGGAACGCTTCGATATCCGCCGTCACATCGTTAGTGAGCGCTTCGAGCGTATTGAGGTGCTCGAGCTCCCGGGCTGAAAATTGGCTATCGCGCTCAGACCCCGCTCGGACCTTTTCCGTATTCTCCAAAATGAACCGAGCGATATTCCAGAGCTTGTTCGCAAAGTGCTTATAGCCCTTCACCTTGCTCTCGTCGAAGCTGACGTCGCCGCCGATCGCCGTACCCGCTAATAGACCCATGCGGAGCGCGTCCGCTCCGTATCGCTCGGCCATGTCTATAGGATCCACGCCGTTATTTAGAGACTTGCTGAACTTCCGGCCCTGTTTATCGCGCACTACGCCGTGTATAAGAACGGTCTTGAAGGGAACTTGGCCGAGGAGAAATCCGCTCATGAGGATCATGCGCGAGACCCAGAGATTAAGTATTTCGTACCCGGGAGAGATAAACGCGGTCGGATGGTATGTCGCAAGATCGCTTGTTTCTTCGGGCCAGCCCAGGGTCGAGAACGTCCAGAGCGCCGAGGAGAACCAGGTGTCGAGCACGTCCGGATCCTGCGTCCAACCCTCGTCTGACGGCGCTTCAGTTCCGATATGCACCTGCTCTCCTCCATACCACACCGGTATGCGGTGGCCGAACCAGATCTGGCGGCTGATGCACCAGTCGCGCAGATTATCTATCCAATGAAAATAGGCGTTCTTGAACCCTTCCTGCGGCATATGAACGGCGCCGCTCTCGACGGCGGCGCGCATGAGCGCCTTGAGCGTCGCAGTGCTGCCGCTTTCGATCCCCGGGATCTCAGAGTGCTGCATTACGAAGGGCTTGTCGACATCCACGAACCACTGCAGCTTGATCTGCGGCTCGATGATGCCGCCCGTGCGCTCGGCCGTCGCGATGTTGTGCGTGTACGGCTCTTCTTTGACCACCAAAGCCTTTTCGCGCAGCTTCTCGACTATTTTCGGGCGCGCTTCCGCGATTTTCATTCCCGCGTATTCGCCGGCGATAGGGAGGAGTTTCCCGTACTCGTCGATGATCTGTTCTTTGTCGAGGTCGTGCCGCTCCGCGATATCGAAGTCCGCGCTGCTGTGCCACGGCGTAATGGTCATGACGCCGGTGCCGAACTCCATGTCTATTGAACTGTCTTTGACGACGGTTCCCGTGATCGGGCCGTTGATCCACTCCGCTTCGAAAGTTTGTCCGTCCTTCCAGTCCGCGTAACGCGGATCGTCCGGATGCATGACTACGTACTTGTCGCCGAATTTCGTTTCCGGACGCGCCGTGCCGATCGTGAATGGGCCGTATTTCAAATAATAGAAAGTCGCTTTTTCTTCTTCATATATGATCTCGTCATCGGAGATCGTTGTCTGGCCCTTCGGGTCCCAGTTGACGATACGGTGGCCGCGATAAATAAGGCCGGCTTCGTACATGCGCTTGAAGGCCTCCATCACGGCCGCATTGCGCGCCTCGTCGAGCGTAAACGCGTACCGGGACCAGTCGAGCGAAGCGCCCATTCGGCGGATCTGATTCAAGATCGTGCTTTCGCTCGCCCGGGCGAAGTCCATGACGCGGCGCACGAGCTCTTCGCGCCCCATGTCGTGGCGGCTTTTGCCTTCTTCTTTTTGTATATTTTTCTCGACGCGCGCCTGCGTCGCGATCGCGGCCGAGTCGGTCCCCGGGATCCACACCACGCGCTTCCCGCGCATTCGCTCGAAACGGACGATCGCGTCCTGCAGCGAATCTTCATACGCGTGTCCCACATGCAGGCTGCCCGTCACGTTCGGGGGCGGGAGTACGACGGAATAGGCGGCCGCATCGGGGGCTGTTACGCCCTGTCGCACGCATTCGTCCGGATTGAAAAGGCCGCTCTTCTCCCAGGCCTCGTAGATGCGCGTCTCGGTCCCGGCCGGGTCGTAGGGCTTCAAAAACTTCTCGGGCATGATTTGACTATAGCAAAAAAATGACGCGGCCGCTTACGCGAGCGAGAGATTGCCGCTTGCCTCGAGCTTGTCGAGAGGTCGGACGTATTCTCCGCGCTCAGCACGGTAGAAAGCCGCGAGCGCGATCATGATGGCGTTGTCGGTCGTTAAACTGGAGGCTGGAATCCGGAGGTTGGAGTCTGGAAACTCGGAATCCATTTTCTCTCGGAACGTCCGTCTGATATGCGTATTGGCCGAGACGCCGCCGCCTACGACAAGCGTGCGCGCGCCGGTCTCCTCGAGCGCCTGCGCGGTCTTCTTCCACAGGACGTCGGCGACGGCGTCTTCGAATTCCCGCGCGAGATGCTGCTTTTCGCGTTCGTTCAGGTCGGCTCGTTTTTTCAATAAATACAGCACCGCGGTTTTCAAGCCGGCGAAAGAAAAATCGCATGTTTCCGAATCGAGCATCGGCCGCGGCAGATTAAATTCCGAGTCCGTTTGCGGGCGGATACGCTCGTTTTTCTGCTGAAAAACTTCGCTCTCTCCTCGGCGCCGTCGCGCCTGCGGCAGTCCGTCCTCAACGGACTCGGAATTTCTCGACAGTTCGGCGAGTTTCGATATCTCCGGCCCGCCCGGGTAAGGGAGCGCGAGCATTCGCGCGACCTTGTCGAACGTCTCGCCGACCGCGTCGTCGCGAGTCTTTCCGACAAGTTCGTACTCGAGCCAGTTTTTCATCAGCACGAGCTCGGTATGCCCCCCCGAGATCAGCAGGGCTAGAATTGGAAATTGTAAATTGGAAATTGATAATTTCTCGCCGCTTTGCTCCGCGAGGGCGGCGAGGATATGTCCTTCCATATGATTTACGCCGATAAGCGGCTTCTCCCATATGAGCGAGAGCGCCTTCGCAAAGTTGATGCCTACCCAGAGCGCCGGCTCGAGCCCGGGACCCGCGGTTACGGCGATCGCGTCGATCTCAGGCCGTTCAGATTCCGAGACGAAGTCGAGGAACGGCTCGCATAAGTCCGGCTCGCGCGACAAAATCGCAGCGATTTTGTCGCGCGTCTCCGCGGGTATCGCCTGCCTATCCTCATGCAGAAGCTCGGCTTCTTCAAGCGCGGCTTCGAGTATCGGTACCAGATTCTTCGCGTGCTCGCGCTTCGCGAGAGAAGGAAAAACGCCGCCATATTGGCGATGCAATTCTATCTGCGATAACAGCGCGTTCCCAAGCACCTTGAACTCTGCGCGCTTTTCGTCGCCGCTCGCTTCGACGACCGCTACCGCAGTCTCGTCGCACGACGTCTCAATTGCCAGTATCTTCATCATTCTGTTCGATTGGTTCCCAAGGTATCGGACTCCCGAAAGGAATACGGAACCCGGCGGCGGCGGGATGGCCATTGCCCCCGTATTTTCGCGCGATGGCCGCCACGTCTACGCTTCCGTCGCTTCGCAACGATATCCGAATACCGCTCGCATCAGCCGAAATGATTATTGCAATGGGAGGTTTCTTGCGAGCAAGTGCGTTGCCGGTGTCGCTTCTGAATTCGCCCAATGCGCCCGCCAGATAACATTCATAACCTTCAAATCGCACCAGCTCGGCATGGTTAACGGCGGTCTCAACTATATGCTGGTGATACTGAATGATGATACTGCCTACCGCTATCATGCGTTCTCGCGCCTTAGAATCTTCCATTTCCCGCGCCAGCTCCTCCCAATGCTCGAATGAAGTCAAAGGAATAGTGTCGATATACGAACTCATCTCGCGGGAATTCGGTAAGCCAAATCGGTACAAATCTCTGTCCTCGATATACGCGAGCAACGTTGGCACGGGCTTCCCCGGATGAAAATAGTGCCACGCGATGGCCGCTCCGGAATGAGTCGTATCGAAAACACCTGGAAATTTTGTGGCGACATCCCTTACTCCTTCATGGTGATCGAGGACAACGATTGACTTCGCGCTTTGTGCGATCTCATTCATGATTTCTCGCGGATAACAGAAATCGATGAAATACAACTCCTTTCCATCCAGATGTTCCGGGGCAGGACTGCCATGTTTTGCAGGGATATAATCCGCTTCCTCACCGAATTTCTTCCAGGCTGCATATGCTCCGCCTAGGCCATCCGGGCAACTGCCGTGATACAAGATCGCCATTTGTTTTGAAGGCATGCCCGTAGTCTAACCCCCTACCGCACGAAGCGCACGTAAATGCCCGCCGGAATGACGCGTTCGGAAGAGGATTCTTTCAGGAACAGCTCTCCCGACTCCGCCGAGGCTCCGTCGGGCACGGCAACCGCTTGCGCGAGTGAGCGTGCGGAATAGCCGGCGGCGTAGCCGCTCATGAGAAAGAAGCTACCGGGGGCCTCGGAGAGGAGTCCTTGCAACACCTCGAGCAGCTTCGGCAGATCTTCTTCGATGTGCCAAACTTCACCTTTCGCGCCGCGGCCGAAGGCCGGCGGGTCGAGAATTATGCCGTCGTATTTCGCGCCGCGCCGCGCCTCCCGTTTGGCAAACGCCAAAGCATCGTCCGGTATCCAGCGGATCGCTTTCTCGTCGAGTTCCGAATGCCGCGCATTCTCATGCGCCCAGTCGAGCGATTGCTTCGAGGCATCGACATGTGTTACTAAGGCGCCTGCCTGCCCCGAGCGCAGTCGAGAGGCCTGCGCGGCCACGAGCGAGGCGATGCCTGTGTATCCGAATAGATTCAGGACATTCGGAATGTAGGACATCGTAAGTCCATCATCAGATGATGGACTTACGATGTCCATCACATGAGAGGCAATCCACTCCCAATTCGGCGCTTGTTCGGGAAAGACCCCCGTGTGCTTGAAGCCGGTCAGTCGGGTGAGAAAGCGGGTTCCGCGCCAGGACATTTCCCAGGAATCGGGTACCGGCTTGCGTATATTCCACTGTCCCTTGCGGGTCCCACCTAGAGGAGGGACGAATTCCGCGTGCGCATCGCGCCAGAGCTCCGGCCGCTGCTGCTTCCAGAGCGCTTGCGTCTCTGGCCTCGAGACGATCACCTCTCCGAAGCGCTCGAGTTTCAGATTCTCGCCGGAATCCAAAAGCTCATAGTCCTGCCAAGGCAAAGAAATAAGATGTTTCTCGGTCATAATGCCTCGGGCCTTCGCCCCGCCGGAGCGGGCTCAGGCCCTACGGAGGCGGGATGCTTGCGAGACCATTCGTAAAAGACGATGGCGGCCGAGACGGCCGCGTTAAGGGATTCGGCGCGCGAATGAATGGGAATATTGAGCGTGTAGTCGCAGGCTTCGAGCGTCTTCTCCCGGATGCCGGAGCCTTCATTGCCGATTATAAAAGCGCTCGGCGCATCGAACGTCTCGGTGCCTAGAGATCTCTTTCCCTCCGTCGAGAGACCGTAGATCCAGAAGCCCTTTTCTTTGAGCACGCGGAGAGCGTGGTTCACATTGCCGATCGATACGAGCGGGATACGGAACACCATGCCTGCAGACGCTTTCACCACGGCTCCCGTCACGGGAGCCTGGTTATGCTCGGGAATCAAGACGCCGGCGAGGCCGAACGCGGCCGCCGAACGGATGATAGCGCCGACGTTATGCGGGTCCTGTACCTCTCCAAGGATGACGATAGAAGGATTCTTTTCTCGCTCGATGCCTTTCAAGAATTCATCAAGCGACAGCTGGAGGGAAGCCGGATCAATTGTCGCGATAACGCCCTGATGCACGGCGTCCGCTCCCGTGAGTTCTTTGCCTCTGCCCGGAGAGAGCGGGGTAGTAGGGATGGAATTCTTTGCGAGCAGTGAACGCAATTCGGCGTCCCGCATTTCTGGCGAGAGGAATACCTTGCGAATAACCTTGGGCGAATGGCGCAGCGCCTCGACTAGCGCGTGCTTGCCATATATATGTATCTTTTCCTGTCGTTTCGGTTTCATCAGTGCGCGGTAAGGGACTCGAACCCCTGACCCTCTCAACGTCAATGAGATGCTCTACCAACTGAGCTAACCGCGCGGTAGGGAAAACTATACCACCCAGTTCACTTGATGTTAATGCCTTCTGACTACACTAATTATCAAAGCAATTAATCGCATATGCCGACCAAAAACGGAAGCAAGAGAGGAACATCAGGAGACGGAAAAGACAAAGAAAAATATCCGGCGCGGTGGGGAGATACGCCCTTGCGTGATGTCTTCGATCGTTTCCTCGACGATCGGCCCTGGCTCGAGCCCTTCGAATATCTGCGGCCGCCGCGCATGCTCTCGCGTTTCGACAGAGCCTATTTCCCGCGCGTAGACATGAGCGAGACTGATGCGGAGATCAAAGTAGTCGCGGACGTGCCGGGAATCAACCCGGACGACATAGACATAACCGTACGCGACGATCGCCTATATTTAAGCGGCTCAACTCAGCGAGAGGCTGAGTCGAAAGAAGGCGAGCGGCCGTATCGATATGAGCGAGTCTACGGGACGTTCCGCCGGGAGCTCTCGCTCCCCGCGCATGTCGATGAAGAAAACGTCCGCGCGGCATACAAGAACGGCGTGCTTACCATAACACTCCCGAAAACCGACGTGCCGCAGAAAAAAATAATGATAGAGAAAGAGTAACCGGTGACCCTCGTTAGAGCTTATTGGAACCAGCTTATCAAAGAATTGAGCCTTTGGTATAGCTTCGGAAGGGATCTAGAAAGATCTCGCCTCGAAGCTGTTTATAGAGCCTTCTATTAAATATTTTCTTTATATTCGATATGTAGTACTCATACTGATCGGCAATAATACCAGCGCACGTATCCATGAAATAATCATGTACCATTGAAATTTGTAGCTTCGCTTTTTTTCTAGTGATCTGGTTTGGCCGCAAAACATGTCCCTTAACATCAACCGCTCCTCGGTGTCGCCGCATGCCAACATACGCAGCTTTTTGTTTCTCTGCCTACCGCCCCATCAAAGGCTTCTTGATATATTTTTCTTCCCTTTGCTGTAGTAAGCAGAAGCATTCCGTGGTCAGAGTGTCTTAGAAAGGTCCCCTGCTTCAGTGGATGTTTGTAGAGAAGATCTAAAAATTGCCGCTCTTCGTTGGCGTATACCTTCCATCAACTCGTGAATGCCATACAAAATCACTTGCCATATGAGCCTTGCCAATCTCTTCTTGGGAAAGGACAGATAAAAGAAAAGAAGATGGGTAGCGCTGATCTCGATAGAGGCTAATAGCATCCTTATGCAATCTAATGGCGTTATCCAATGCTGCTAGGGCCAGCCAGTCAATCTTTTCAAGGTTTAGCATTCTGTATCTTTTCTGGAAATGCCATTTCCAACGCACCTCTCACAAAGCCACGGCCCCAACACCCACTAGAATTGGTGAGCTTCTCGGCGTTTTGGTCGAATTCAGCGAGAATTTCTTCAAGTGGACGTTCAAAAATCTTTTTGATCCAATCCCTCTCATTCTTCAGGAAACGACCAATCACCGGCTCACTGGAATTGATGAAAAGAAAAAGCCCAGAAGAAGGATGACCTATCATTGGTCTCTTGGTTACTTTTTCTATCACATCCATTGGTGCTATGCACAGGATAAATTCGCCATTGAAAAAAACGCTTTCTTTGTTCCACAACGGATCATCGGGAGTTAGTATCCGGTCAATAAGAGATTTTGTGTAAGATGCGATCGGGTCACACCAGCGTTGATCCGGATATGATTCATGGAGTGCCTGAAATACTTCTGCAGAGTTCCGGATCATAAATAGGATGTAGATAATCGGCAGAGGTTCATCGTAATGCGAACGACCCTGAAGGCTTATCTTCAGTATGCGTTGAATCAATTTCTCACGTTTGTGTGCGACCCCCAATATACATACCAAATATAAAGCAACAAAAAGTGGGTAGTATCGTATGTTTTTCCCCCAATCCGTCGCTCTAGTATTCGATGGGACTTCTATCTTGCGAGCAAGATAGGTAAAGACCTTGATTAAAGTTTCATCGTATTTTCCTTTCTCATCCCTCGACACGATACTAATAATTGCTGACCAAAGCTCTGAACTTGTGTCTTCAATTTTCGACAGGATCTCTTTACTTTGCGCCTTGTCTGGGGTTGAAATCGCCCACGGAATCGAGCCTGATTCGATAAGAGCCATTATCTTTTTTGCTTCTTCAAACAACCCCTTGGTTACCTGATCTTCTTCTTTCGAAAGAATGGCATCTATCTTTTCTGTCACTGAGGTGGATTCATTAACCGATGCTACAGTCAGTGGCTCTCGTGGGAACGCCATTTCTTGTGTACGAGTTTTTGACTCACGCGATACTGGAACGGTTTTTACTTTTTTGATTTGCGTACTGAGTAGCCGAACTTCTCGTTGAAGATCGTTGATGTTTTGTTGAAATTCGTAGGTATGCTCTTCCAAGTGTTGTCGGAAAAAACGGGCATAATCCTCCGGCTGGGCCTTTTCGGTTATTGTGCCGCTTCTCACATATACATCGCCACGATATCGTTTGTGAATATCATTGTAAAACACATGAGGGGCATTGCGTGTCGGAGGAATTACTATGGCGCCCCATAATTTTTCACCTTCCTTGAATATATAAAATTGAGTTGTGATAAATGGCCTTAAGTACTTTGCAATCAGGTCATCTATCGTCGCTTGAATATGGTCTTCGTTGTTTGGAAAGGATGTACCTGCAATCAGTCCTCCAGAAACACCCAAGATAATGAAACCGTGATTCTTGTAGTTATGGTTATGTGTATTTCCGATCGCGGAAATATCCTTAAGCACTTCTCCCTGCTGCCGAACTCCTGAGAGGTCAAATATACTTTTTAAGTCGACCTTTGTAGTTTCGCCGGTAGGTATTATTTTCCTTAATAAGGCTTCCAGCGATGGTCTATCCCAAGGTAAGTGAAGGTCGTCGGAAGGCAAGCCCATGACTCTATAGTACGCCTCACGACCGTGATAGACAAAGAGTCATGTTTAGAGAGACAAATCTATGGATTTTGGTTATAAACACCCCCTGCAATAAGGGTATTGACTCCGAAGTAAATACAGGATATCCTTATCCTATATGTCATACAATAAAGAAGCAAAGGAAAAGATGCCCGAAAAGCGTGAGCGGTTTAAGCGCCTTGCCACATACCGTACGAACGAGGTCCTTAAGCGCCTTCAAGTGCTAGCTAACTGTGCAAACCGGAGCGCCTATAGCTACTCGGAGGAAGAAATCACTAAGATTTTCTCTACAGTAGATAAGGCCGTGCGTGATGCGAAAGCGAAGTTCCATTACCCGAAAGAAAAGATCAGCTTTAAACTCTGATCCTATGACTACGACTCACACCAAAAAAATCGATATTACCCCAGATAGAACACTCTTTCCTAAAATTGGCCAAACTGGCTATACAGCAGCACAAGCGCTTTCAGAGCTCATTGATAACTCCATTGATGCCATTAATCCTGCTTTGGGAAAAGTCACAGTAAATATAAAGATTGATAAGTCGGAGGGACGGATAATAGTTGAAGATAATGGCCTCGGCATGACTGAAGAAGTTGCTGCGAACAGTATTAAGATAGGTAGCTCAAGGAAACGTGAGGGTGAGCTTGGACAATTCGGCATCGGGCTTAAGGCTTCCTGTATGAGTCTTGGCAGTAAGTTCACTCTTGAGACTTCGCCGCTCAAAACAAACGAGGAGTACGTTCTCATTTTTGATGAGAAAGACTTTATTGAGAGAGGTAGCTGGGGCGACTTTGAAATTCAAATCAAGTCTGGATCAGACATAGACAAATCTTTCACTCGCATTACGATCGAGAAGCTAAAAATTAGATTTTATTCTACCTTTAGTGAGACAATAAAGAAGCACTTAAGTGAGCGGTTTAGTCCATTCATTACAAATGGTGAGCTAGATATTCGCTTCAACAAAGAAAATATCCATCCTGAGAACGTCGATATTTTCCCTGACAGTAAAAAGTCGTTTGCGATAAAGCTGAGTAATGGTGATGTCATTCAGGGATGGACTGGCATTCTGAAAGTTGGTTCCATTGAAAAAAGTGGCTTTAACCTCTACAGGAATAAACGGCTTATTCGTGTACATGAAAAGCTCGGCTATGTTTATCACCCGTCTAAAATGTCAATTACCGGCGAGATCTATATGGATGTGCTTCCGGTAACGATCAATAAACGTGAATTTGAGACTGAAAATCAATACTATATTGAATTCTTTGAAAAGTTCAGCGAGTATTTAAAGCCAATTTTGGCAGAGGTTCAGCAACGGCACCAAGAAGAGAAAATCAGGGATTTACCTAGAGACATGAAAGAAACTCTGAAGGACAATTTGCTCAAGGCACTCAACCATTCTGACGAACTTAAAGAATTGGCTTTTCCCGGCGCGGAACAAAAGCGTGATGAAAAGGGCTATCTGCTCCCAAAAGAGGAACGACAGAGTCCTGTAAATGAGCTGGCCGTAATTGAAAAGCTTCCGGAGACAGAGAAGTTTCGAGATCCGAAAAAGACATCTGAACAGAAGGCAAGGTTTATCATCATTGCCGGCCAACGGTTTCGTTTTGATTATGAGTGGGGATCGCTCGAGGAATCAGTAGCCAAAGAAGCTTATCTCGATAAGGAGAAGCACACCATAATTGTGATTCTCAATCAAAATTACTCTATGTTAAAGGTTCTTCCGAAGCCCGATCTCTTTTACCATGCGATTTTCCTAACGGAAGGAATTGTTGAAGTTTTTCTTCGCGAAAATAAACAGCCTTTGGAGAAAACAGTTAGTCTTCGTGACTCACTAATTCAAAAGCTTGCTGACATAATGGCTGAAGACGTGGCCGAAGAGGTCGCCGCTAAAGAATCTCAAGTACTGACCGCCCAGACTTATCTGTTGAAGCAACCGACGGAAGATAAGCTCCTAAATGAAAGTGAGATACAAGTCCTGGAGCGAAGACTGGAGAGCGGTTTGACGTATCAAGAAATAGCTAATGAGATGCATATTTCTCGTCAAAGAGTGGAACAAATTTTTAAGGCAGGACTCAGAAAAATAAACAGTATTCGCGAGGGGAAGATCTATAAAAAGGATGATGCAAAAATTACCAAAGATATTACGAAGGAAGCTGAAGAGAAGGTCGCGAAACAGCGCGCAATTGAAAATATCATAACGAATACTGCCGCACTGTATAAAGTCGATATAGATGAGTTAATGAGTCATAGTAGGCAGGCGCGTCTAATTCTTCCTAGGCACACGATCATGTACTTATTACGAAGGGAGTTAAACGTGTCCTTCCCTAAGATTGGCAAAATCATGGGGAAAGACCACACTACAATAATTTACGCATTTCAGAAAATGGAAAACCTGATCAAGAAGAAGGCTTAAAAATCAGAGCCTAGTGCCCTGTAGCAAGCTGGGTAATATTGACCGGGAGATTCGCTTCTCGAAATTGCTGCTCTTACACAATCATTAAATATTTTGTCTCTTGCCATCTGCGCGGATGCTTCTTTTTCCTGCCGGTCCATATCCTGCAGTATAAATAGATTATATTGCTCGACTTGAAGCGGGGTTAGCTCTCTTTTGAATATCTCTCCTCTGAAAAGGAAAATTATAATCGCCGCCAAGATAACTATCCAGATCAGTATTGTTCGAATGAGGTACATTACGGAATGTGTTTAAACCTCCTATAAATCCAAACGATTCCGCAAGCGACTCCGGCAATGCCGGCTATATCGATAAGTACTTGAAATAAAAGTGGAGGATTATACTGAGAAAGAAATCCTGCCGCCAAAATTCCAATTAGAGCATTGCGCCCCCACTCTCTTGTCGTCCATTTTCGATCTGACAAGTACTTCAATTTTGAAGTCTCCATGGCTATGCGCTAGCGGGTAATGCCGGCGTGGACGCACAGAACCCCACGCCAGCTAGGCCTTTCGGCCTCATGCCGGTTTCCCGACATGGCCCATCCCTAAGTCGCTGAACGTGGGGTTCAGTACCGTGATTGGGGTTTTCGACCATGCCGTCATTGCTGAGGTTTAGGTCGCCGTCCTCTCGGGCGGATATACATGATGTACATGCCGTATTTTCGTTACTCCACTATTATACCCTTTATTATTAAAAATAAAAGGACTTGCACTATTGCTGACAAAGCTTTAAAAGCACTTCCACAAGGGGAATCAGGAATATCAGGCTGCAAATTCTAATTTGGTGACCAATACCGGGACGTACCTCGGACTCAACGCGTATGGGACTCGCTTATTGATTCAATCGTAGCATGGATAAAGACAAGGCTCGCGGAAGAGCCAGAACCGGCGTTGACTCTCGACTCTAGCGAAGAGACGCTGGCGGCGTGAGGCCAGAGGAAGTGTCTATAAGGCAGTAAGCAGATTGTAAACCGCCATTACGTAGAGGACGCTAATAAAGGTTCCGTTGATGTAGAACTTATAGCGAAGTTTGTCAGCCTCATATTCAGCTATTCTAACTTCGTTCTCTTCATCAGCTAAATTTTCCCGCGCAACGGAAGACTCATCTGCACGAGACAATAAAATGGTCTGCGTCTTGAGATGAAGTCTGATGTTGAACAGGGACATCCGCACATTATATTGACCCAAGCCGGCCCCTACACTTACCACGCTTAGATATATGATGAGCAGAACGGAGAAGAGAAGTTGAGTATCGGAGTATACGTTTGAATAGACGTATAACACGATCATAGACACGATTAGATTACGAATGACGTCCCATACATATCCGGTTATCGCCCACGTAGACTTAACTACACTGTCTCGAAGTGCTTCTTGCTCGGCTAGGCGGGTCCGCATGATGGATGGATCGAAAACATCTTCCATATTTGAAATGCTAAGGAATAAGAGACAGAACTAATCGTACTACGGAGATTCGACGATCTCGGACAAAACCCACAGAACCGCCGGAAGGCGGTTCTGTGGACTTGGCCCGCGTCGCGGCAGTGGCTAACGCTTGGAAGCAAGTCTTGATCTTGCTGTTATCGCTGGTTGTAGTGTCAAGAGTTTCTGCTCGCGTCGCCTGAACGGGCATCGCCGGAGGGCAGTAGAGGCTCAAACCGACTCTCAACCTAGAGACCAAGATTCAAATGGGTTAGCAATCGTTGTGCGGTGTATTACGAAGTGTGACTGAGTAACACTCAAGTGACCCCACGGGGAATCGAACCCCGATTTACGCCGTGAAAGGGCGCTGTCCTAGCCGTTAGACGATAGGGCCGTGTTGCCGTTACCTGCCTGCCGGCAGGCAGGGACGATAGGGCCAACGTATAAAACGTTACCATTTCTTTCGGTAGCTGTCAGGTTTGGTAGACGAAAAGTTCTCTGCCGAGCACGTGTTTCGTGCGGCCGAGGTGAACCGTTTCGACCGGCGTATCCGCTTCGGACCTGAAATCGCAGGAGACCACTCGCGTCCCGGGCCGGCATTCCGTTTTGATTTTCCGCAGCAGCTGAGTGGTCGGCTTCGGGAAAAGATACATATATATGTGGGTGGCATCGGACAGGTCCGTCTGGAAGAAATCTTCCCGGCGAATTTGGATGTTTCCGTACTTTCTCGTTTTGAATTTCGCCAATAGATAGGGGATAATCGCCTTCTCCACGCCGATAGCCCTGATTCCCGCATGCGTGTCAGCGGCCGTCTTTAAGACTCGCCCGTCGCCACAGCCGAGGTCGTAGAGCACGCTCCCGTTCGCCAGCTGCAGGTTTCTTACGATCTGGGCTATGACCGGGCGCGGGATCGGCACGAAGGGGGCGTGCGTTGTAAAGAACCCGATAAGGACGGCCGAATAGACGAAGAGCATCGCGAGCGATACGCAGAGCAGGAGTATGAGGAGCAAGCCTTGCAGAAAAAGAAGCATGGCGGCCTAATGGAGAAACCTTATCACCAGTTTAATTAAATGCTAGGATAGCATCGCACAGGAGAGGTGTCAGAGTGGTCGAATGAGCCGGTTTCGAAAACCGGTAGAGGCGAAAGCTTCTCGTGGGTTCGAATCCCACCCTCTCCGCTCGAGTCCGCGAGAGCGGAGAGGAGCGAAGCGCCTGCGCGCTTCGCGTGTGGGATTCGAATGGCGGAGCGATGTTTTGCCAGCAGGCAAAACCGCGAGCCTGTGCCCAGGCCTCGGTGAGCGCCGGCGAGCCGAGAGCCGAGGGAGAAATGGCGTCCTCGCCGGTCCCATCCTCTCCATCAGCAATATTAGGGATAGATATAGCAGTTAAGATATACTGAAACTTTGACATATGAGCGAAGAAAACGATTCCCTTATCGAGAAAAACGCAAAAGAATATGATGCGCATGCTCAATCGTGGCAAGTATCGATGAGCACAAACATGGGTCATAAATATCTTGAAAAGCCAGCAATGGAAAATGAGTTACCCGTTACTTTTGAAGGTAAAGCGGTTTTGTGTATCGGTGTGGGATCAGGAGATGAGCTTCAAGATATATTGAGACGCCATCCAGCACATGTAACAGGCATTGATATTTCAAATGAACTTCTGAATATTGCTAAATCAAGGTTTCCAGACGTTGAGGTAAAAAAGATGGACATGAGTGCGATGGATTTTCCAGACGCTACGTTTGATTACGTGTATTCAAGTCTTACTTTTCACTATGCACCAGATTGGGATGTGCTTTGTTCGGAAATTTACCGAGTATTGAAGAAAGGAGGAAAACTCCTTTTCTCGACCCATCATCCTGATTACTGGTCCCGCAAGACACCGACAGGAAAATCTTATACAAATGACCGAAGAGTAACTCTTACTGAGCACGCTGCAATACTTCCCGGAGATGTAAAAATTATTTATTACAACCATACGGATACGGACTCGATCAATGAGGCGCTTAGCCACGCAGGATTTAACATAGAAAAAAGCTTTGTACCCTTTGTAGTCGAGGTAGATGCGAATACGTTGCCGGTACAAGATAAAGAAGGGTATGCCAAACTTAAAACCAAAAATACAGAGTCACCTTTATTTTACCTAATTAAGGCGACAAAATAGTAGCGCCGAGCTATGGCGGACGCAGTCCGCCTAGCTCGGCGCGAATGAGATTTGCTCTTTATTTTCGAATCTCCTCTATTTTGCCGTTTTTTCCGATCCGGATAAGCCGCGACGGGTTTCCTTTAAGAGTGCCGCCGTCCACGTAAAAATTGACAGAGTTTCCGAAATACTCGATCGCTTCGATAATTGTCTCCGCCGGCTTCATTCCCTCCGGATTGGCGGGGATTCTGAAAGCTATTTGGCCAGTACCGCGGTGAAGGTACTGGAGCGCAGGCGCGGGAGCCGGAATAGCGACACTCGTTGGTCTCTCTGAGGACCAAAACTCAAGCAGTTTTTTGCGCATCTCTTTCTCGATCGCAATATTGAATTTGCGGATATCTTCAATGCTCGCGATGAGCGCGATGACAGGTTTGTCTCTTTTTCTATTCTTGGCACTGTATATGGCTTCGACTGCTTTCGGAATGCGTGCGCTTCCGCACATATATTCCGTTAAGGAATAAGAGAAAGAATTCCGGCACTTTCCCGTCTTGCAGGTATGCGGGCACTTTTCTTCATAGGCGCAGTATTGCTACTCAATTTAGAATTGGCTCCGTTGGCGAGTGCGGCAAGTGCGTATCCGCCCAAGCCGGGAACCGTATGGAATCAGTACAGCCATTCCTCAAAACCTGTCAAACACAAATTCCGCAAATTTATCCGGCCGAGGACGCCGACTCCCGCTTTCGAACTCCCCAGGGCGCCTCAAGTGATCCCGATGCCCCCCATTGGCACGCCGCCCGGGAATCCGCCTCCCGCCGAGCCGACGTTCGAATTCCCCAGAGCGCGCCAGATTACGCCCTTGCCTCCGGACACGACTCCTCCCCAGCAGTTCAAAACGCCTGACCTCGCTTTCCCGCTCCCTCAGTCTCCGCAGATAAATGCGCCGCCGTTCGTGTTTTTCTTTCCGCACGGATTTATGTTCTAACTATCGTTTCGGTAAAACATCCCACAGGCCCGGGTCTTGGCCGCCGTCTATCTTGAATATTGCAACGCCGCGGACGCCGAGCTTTTTTGCCAGTTGGACCTTGTCGCTTATCGCGCTTGCGTCGCTCCACCACACAATTCGCTGCGGAGGAGTGGTCGTCGCGGGGAGAGGGCCGGCAGAACCGGCCGCCGCGATCAAGTTAGAAACGGTCGTCGTCGGCGTGTAGAGAAAGCTAATCTCGCCGCCGCTGTTGCGCGAGGGTGCGATGCCGAGAGAGGAGGCGAGGTCGAGCGCATAGCGGGGGTTGAAGGCCCAGACCCGGTCATAACGGAAGCCGCGCGTGAGCGGATAGACGTCGTATTCATATCCATAGGTAGGAATGCCGATTAGAAGCTTCTTTTTCGGGATGAGCTTGGCCGCGTGCGTAACGACTTTTTCCACCCACCGCACGTCCGAATTAGGAATGTACGGAGACCCGTTGGCAGCGGCGTTGAGCCGGATATCTACCGCGCCTTGGTCGTACGCCATGATCTGCACCCGGTCGCAGTACTTGTTGATCGCCGAGTAGTCGTTCGCGTATTCCAGAGTGGCGGGGATTACGTCGTATGCGGCCGAGGGAGGCGTGCGCGGCTCGATGGTGCAGTAGACCCATTTGGGCCCCATGCGCATATACAAACCCTGGAGAAAGAGTGAGAAATAGGGGCGCGTTTTCGCCCACTTGGCTTCGAAATCGATATCTATGCCGTCGAAATTATTGTCTTTGACCAGCTTGGCTATCGCGTCCTCGAGCGCGCGCCGCTTGGGCCCGTTCGAGAGGATCGCGTGGATGGCCGCCCCGTTGCTCCACATGACGGTCGGGATAACGCGCGTTTTCTGAGCTTTGGCGACGGCGGTCAGGACGCGGGCTGTAGAAGTAGCTTCCGTGGCTTCGAATCCGAACGCGTCATAGAGAGAGCCGTCATTTTGCACGATATAGCCGAACGGCATTACGGCCGTAAACTGATCCAGGCGGGAAAGTATGTCGGCGGTGCCGGTCGCCGCGCGCCAGTAGGGAATCCAGCCGGTAACTTCAAAGGCGAGCGGTTTCGCAGCAGCGCTCGCGTTCCAAGGCAGTAAAAAAAACAAAAAAAGAAAAAAGAGCGCGCGAGTCATCGTGTTTATCGTATCAATAAGCCTCTACCGCTGGCAAGGCGTATTTTAATGAAATTGTTCTTGTTTGCGACCTTAGCGGATCGGGGTCCAATCGTCGACCGAGGATTTGTCGAAAAGCGTGTAGTGGAGAACGTCTTTGGTCCAGATCCACCAGAGGCGCGCCCAGCCGATGGCGTGGGCGCGCCTCGCCGCGTGGTAGATCATAAGTCTCGGGTCGAACACCGTGCGGCCGACTTTTGAAAGACGCAGGAAAAAATCGCCGTCTTCGCGCGAAGGCAGATCTTCGCGAAAGCCGCGCACGGCCTCGAAGGCCGCGCGGCGCACGAGCATGAACTTGCCGTTCGCCTCGCCGCGATGGAGCACATTATTCTGGAACCGCACGGCGGCGTTCAGATATCCGAAGGAGAGTCTGTCAGCCCACGTCTCGATAGCGGGGAAGGCGCGCTGGGAACAGGTGAGGCCCGCAACACGCTGATTTTCAAAATGCGCCAGTGCGCGCTCTAGGAATTTTTGCGGTTCAGGGAGCTCCACGCCGGCATCAATAAAAAGCAGGAACTCGCCTTTTGAGGCCCGTGCGCCGTCGTTCCTGCCTATGCCGGCCGTATGCTTCTCGCCGTCGAACACGACCGTAACATGCGCGCACTGCCGCGCGAGCTCGACGGTGCGGTCTTTGCTTTTTCCATCAGATACGATGATCTCGTGCGGGATTCGCAAGTCCATAAATTGCTTCACGGTCTGCTCGATCGTCGTCTCCTCTTCTCGGCAGGGAATAATAATGGAGAGTTTTACTTCACTCATAGGGACAGTAAATCACGTGCCAGCGTACTTGACAACCTATCTAATTTGATAGTATACTTTTTACAGATAGTCGGAAGCCAAATCGTTAGCGGGAGGTGCGGGATGCCGATTTTTCCGTTGTTCGTGCTGCTGGTGCTGGAAGTGATGTGGATGTTGCCGGGCCTGGGCGGGCGCTATCACATCATGCCCTACCAGGCAATCACCGTATTTGCTTGCGTAGCCGCTGTATTCGAGCTGACCGTGGTGGTGCAGGGCACATTCGCATGGCTCGACGGCTACTTCTGGCCGAGCCAGATGCCGACACGCCACGGACTGCCGTTCGCTGCGCACGGAGGGATGTGGGGAGACCTCGTGCTCTCCCTACTGTTCGCCGGCATGGTGACCTACGCGTACATGAACGGCGGATGGTCATTGTGGGCTGTGGTGCTGGCCGCCGCACTCGGATATCTCGGGAGCCACCTGATGCACGAGACGTACAAGGGAAGCGCAATCCTCGAAGCTCACGTGCGCCACGGTAAGCTGACCGAAGTCGGATGGGTTCACGAGGCGTACATGGCCGCGGCACTCGCGATCATCCTCCTGTACTACTTCGCATCTCCGTACACGATCTGGATGTGGCTGGTGTCAGCCGTTCTCGTCGTCCACGTGTTCGTGGGCAATCACATGGTGCTCGGTATGATCGCGCCCAAGTGGTACCCGGGCAGGCCGCTCGCGAGCGTCCAGGGATGGGTCGCGATCGGCGGTACGGCAGTCCTGACCTTCGGAATCACCGCCCTGCGCGCCCTGCGCGTGTGGTGAGCCAGCAGCTCCTTCTTCGAAACCGCGCGGCATCTGCCGCGCGGTTCTCCTTTTCAGGGCTGGCTCGCCAGTAGTCAATTTCATCCTATAGGGGTTATGACTGAATTATTTGGTTGATGCATGCGGGCGGCAGCGCACAGCCTTTCGTGTTTTGCAGATACAGAGAATCCACTCATTGAGCACTGGCACCCTCTTGAATCCGCGCGCTCTGCTTAAGACTTCT
>JACPGH010000006.1 GCA_016182485.1 Candidatus Kaiserbacteria bacterium | reverse complement strand
ACCAATACTGGCTGCTCCCAAATTAAACCCGTCGTCTCGTGGCTCGGCAGTCGGGGATGCGTGCTAGCGGCAGACGGGACTGGGTGCGACATAACTTCTGCGTGGAAGGTGACTAATGTACCCCCTACGATGACGGTTGATCTGCGAGTTACAAATCCTGTTCCGCCCGGAGGTTCAACAACGTATCCGAACCTTCCTTCCGATCCGACCCAGCTATCCAGAGTATATGCGGCGGGATCTTATATTCTCACTCTTTTCGATTACGTAACTAAAGAACAGCTTGGAGAGACCTTCGCGCTCGCTGTCTGCCCGCCCGGATTTGCCATTGATCCGGATACCGGGGAGTGTCTAGCCCCACCCACTGCGGACCTTTCTGCGAATCCGAGTACGATAGACAGCGGAGAATCCACGACCCTCTCATGGACTTCGGTTAATGCTACCTCATGCACGTCTACAGGCGGATTTTCTACCGGCGGCACCCCCTCGGGCAGCGCGTCGACCGGGGTTCTCGCCGAGACAACTACGTTCGGAATTACCTGTTCCCATCCCATACGTGGGACTTCCGCTCCTGATTATGCGACCGTGACGGTTCTCCAGCCGGAAGCTACGATTACGGCAAATCCTGACCGTGTCAGCGGCGGAGGCACCGATAGCAATGTGTCGGTGAACTGGACGGCAACTAACATAAATACCTGCACGATTACCCGAAACGGGCAAACATGGCTCGTGAAAACGGCGACATCAAGCCGCCGCTTGAACTGGACCTCGTCCGATTTAGTAAATTCTCAAACGCTTTATACCGTATCGTGCACGAATAACGCGAGCCCCACGGCCGTCGCAGCCACCGGTTCGAAAGTCGTAAACGTAACCTCGGGCTTCCAGGAATTCTAAAAGCTGATTTGATTTGCAAAAAAGCGCGAATTAGTGTATTTCTATCGGCATGAAGAAAGCTATCCATCCGGCGGATTATCGCCCGGTCGTATTCGAAGACCTCGCCTCGGGAGCTAAGTTTTTGATCGGCTCTACTATATCTACCTCAGAAACGACTACGTTCGATGGCAAGGAATTCCCCAAAGCGACCGTGGAGATCTCGAGCAAGTCGCACCCTTTCTACACCGGCGAAGATAGGCTGCTCGACAAGACCGGCCGCGTCGAAAGGTTCAAGCAGCGCGCTGCCAAGAAGAAATAGAGAGCTCGCCGGCAGCCGCGCCCGCTCGCGGACGCGCATAATTTCCTGGCTGGAAATTTGCTGTGTCTCGGCCCGTCTGCCTCCGACACGTCCGAGATCAGCCGCGCCTGCCGGGCTCGCAATGGTAGAGTGATAGCCATGGAATACAGCCCCGAATTTAAGAAAAACTTCGCGACTGCGTATCTCGCGGAGGAATATGAACGCCTCGCAAGGGAGGCCGATGAGGCGCTGGCTGCCGCCGGCGCCGATGAGGAACTTTTGCGGATGGCCAAAGAAGACGAAGTGCGTATTAACGCCCGCCAGTCGGAGCTCTTGACTGAAATCGAGCAGATTCTCTCGAAAGATAAGGAGGAAGCCTCAGCTCCGCCAGTGTCGGTGGTGATGGAGTTACGCGCCGGCGCGGGCGGGGACGAGGCCGTGCTCTTTGCGCAGGATCTCAAGGATTTGTATCAAAAGTACGCGGAGCATCGCGGGTGGAAGACGCGCACCGTAGACGACCTCACCTTCGAGATAACGGGAGAGAATGCGTATGACGCCTTACGCTTTGAAACCGGCGTACACCGGGTCCAGCGCGTCCCTCTGACCGAGAAATCCGGGCGTATCCACACCTCGACCGCCTCCGTTGCCGTCCTGCCAATACGCGCCAAATCGAGCATAACGATTAATCCTGCAGACTTGGATATGGAATTTTCGCGTAGCGGCGGGGCAGGCGGGCAGAACGTAAACAAAGTGGAGACCGCCGTGCGCCTTGTCCACAAGCCGACCAGCATCGACGTACGCTCTTCCTCCGAGCGCAGTCAGATGGCCAATCGCGAGAAGGCAATGCAGATACTGACCGCGAAACTCGAGTTGCTCCAAGAGGAGAAGGAGGCGATGGAGCACGCGGAAGAGCGCAAGGCCCAGATAGGGACCGGCGACCGCTCGGAAAAAATACGGACTTACAACTACCTGCAGGATCGCGTCACCGATCACCGGCTCAAAGAGTCCTGGCACAATCTCCCCAAAATCATGGCCGGCGGCATCGATGAGATCGTGGAAGCGCTCAGGGTTGCTGGCGCCGATTGATGTTCAGAGGCAGCGGGTTCCAGTCTTGTCGCAAGGGAACCACCACAATCCGCTCGCGAAAAGAAACCATACGAGCCCTCCGATAAGCGCCAAGGCAATAACTAACCAGAAGGTCAACCGACGAGGCATGAGGAAAGTATAGCAAGCGGCTTGCATACAAATGAAAATACGGGTACAGTACCCGAGTAATGACCGCGACAGGGAATACGGCAGAGATCACGCGCCTCTTCGAAACCGGGGCGCATTTTGCGCAGGTGAAGAGCCGCCGGCATCCTTCTATGAAGTCCTACGTGATAGGCGCGAAGGGACGGCAGGAAATAATAGATTTGGTTAAGACGCTCGACCAGCTCGAATCGGCGAAGCGGGTTCTCGAGACTCTCGCCAAGGAGGGGAAGACGGTCCTTTTCGTAGGGGGGAAGGTGGAAATCGCGGCGCTTGTGAAAAAGGCGGCTGATGAAATAGGCGCGCCGTACGTAGCGGCACGGTGGCTCGGCGGCACTATCTCGAACTGGAACGAGATCAGAAAGCGCATCAATCGCCTCGCGGAGCTTTCGGAGAAGACTGCGACGGGCGCGCTGGCCAAACAGCATACTAAGCTCGAGCTCGTGCGCCTCGACCGCGAAAAAAAGAAACTCGCTGAAAGGTTCGAGGGTATCGCGAGCCTTACGAAACGCCCGGACGCGCTGCTCGTCGTCGATACCCAGCACGAGAAGCACGCGGTCAAGGAGGCGAAACAGGCGGGAATACCCGTAATAGCCATCATGAGTTCCGACTGCGATCTCAGCGATGCGGCGTATCCGATCGTGGCAAATGACGCCTCTCGAGAGACCGTGCGACTTCTCTTAACTGAATTGACCGACGCGTTTAAGAATGGGCAAGCGGCGTGAACTAGGCTCTAGGCACTAGGCGTTAGCTCTGATACGATAATGGATATGCCTAAGGCCTAAAGCCTAGCGCCTGTATTTTCATGGAAATAACGACTAATATCATAAAACAGCTGCGGGATAAGACGGGCATTTCTGTCATGCAGTGCCGCAAGGCTCTTGAAGAAGCGGGTGGCGATATCGCTCAGGCGGAAGTAATACTGCGGAAGCGTTCATCGGAAGCGGCGGAAAAGAAAGCAGACCGCGCGCTCAAGGCCGGCACTATCGGTAGCTATGTTCACGAGGGCGCGATCGGCGCGATGCTCGCGCTCTCCTGCGAGACCGACTTCGTGGCTAAGAACCCTGAGTTCGTTGCGCTTGCCCGCGAACTCGCGATGCAGGTCGCAGCAACTGACCCAAGGTATGCGTCAGTTGCTGAGATCCCGAGCGAAGTGAGGGATGCAGCGATATCCGTGTTCGAGAAAGAGGTCGCGGACAAGCCCGCCGACATGCAGGCAAAGATCCTCGAAGGGAAACTCATGAGTTATTTCCGCGACCAGGTTCTGCTCGAGCAGCCATTCATCAAAGACGAGGGCAAGACTATCCAGAGTCTCTTGAACGAAGCCACGCAGAAATTCGGCGAACGCATCGAGGTGGGCCGCTTTGCGCGGCTCTCCGTCCGCTGATATTCATGGGATATTTTATTTTTATTCTTATATCGCTCGCGCTGCTTGCCGGATTTCATTGCCTCGTGTGGTATGAGAACCGGCGCACTGTCCGTGTGCTGGAGACGCATCGGACTCTCCTCGACCGTCAGGTCGAGCGGGTTGAGTTCATCCTTACGCATGTCGATCTAGCTGCCTTCGCGAAGGAAGAGGCGGGTCGGCTCGCTGCCAGAATAGGGCACGATCTCGCGCGCCTCTCGCTAATCGCCATTCGCGCCGTCGAGCGAATTCTGACGCGCTTCGTGCGAGACTTGCGCACGCGGCACCTGGGCGAGGATTATGCTCGGCCGCGCGAGAGCGCCCGCGAATTCGTGAAGACGCTCTCCAATTTTAAGGACCATCTCGAAGCCACTCGCCCCGAGATGCCGCCTCTCTAGTAGGCGGGATATAATAGTTCAGAAGCCAGGGTAGCTTAGCTGGTTAAAGCAGCGGTTTTGTAAACCGCAGAGCGTGAGTTCGAACCTCACCCCTGGCTCCATAAACGTGATACCATTTAGACATGGAACAGCAAATCAGATGGGGAGATATCTTCGAAAATATAGGCGTGCAATTGCATAGGCGGAGTGGAATGTTAGTCCGAAAAGTTTTATGGGCTTCCGCCTTCGGCTTTGCGGCTGTTTTTGTGCTGTCGCTTATGAGCCAGCTGCTGAGCTTCGATGTACTTTACCAATCTGGCATGATCAATATCTCCTCTCTCGTTTACGGACTCGTTATATTGATTGTCGTTATAATCATCACATCCATATTAATGACGCTCGTAAAAATCGAGCAAGTTGTTTGGCTAAACTCGTATTTTGAAGGAAAAGACCTAACGCCAAAAGAGAGCCGGACAATAGCCGTTAGGTTATTTGGAGGATGGATACAGCTTCAGTTCAGGCTTTTTTATCGCTACTATCTTTGGCCGCTCGCAGCTGCAGTCGCCACTGTTGTCTCATGGCTCTACATTTTTGCAGTCTCTAAATGGGTCAGGGATCCCGATGCCGTGGCCATTCTTTCTACCGTTATGTTCATAGGCGGCCTTGTCGGCATAGTGTTGTGGCAGCGGTATCTGAAATTGAAGCTAAGCTTTGCACCGTTCCTCTTTTTGAATATTTACAAGAGAAATGCTTCTCCGCGATTCTGGTCGGATTTTTTTAAAGAAATGAGGCGGCTCAATGAAGTGAACAAAGATGATTCCTTCAGGAAGAATGTCATGCTTGAAATCGGAGGGGATATCGCAGTGACGATTGAACAGTACGTTATTTCGCGAGTAAAGATTGGATTTTCCACTGGGGCGGCAATCCTGCCCTCAGTCCCAGGTGCTCTTGCAAGCGCGCTTAGTAACACGGCTAGTATGGCTGCGGGCGAGATAGCTTATCGAGTTATCATGTTCGGAAAATTGGCCGGAAGACAGGTTATGTATGACTTCGCAATGAGGAAACTGCACGGGGTTGGGCGCGAGCCGAACGAATATATTTATAGCCTGAAAGATTGAAACATTCGCTATCTGCCGGAAAGAGAAGTGCTAGTCGCCAAGGCTCCTTTCGGGAAACGTTTTTCGAGGTCGGCGAGCGAGGAGAAGCCGTAAGAAACTTTGCCGTCGATTATGAACGCCGGGAGAGTATCCTTGACTTTATTGACGGCGATAAGCGTCTTCAGGGCGCCAAGGTTCAGGTGATAATCAAATGAATAAACGCGCAGCGTCGGATACGTATCGCGCAGATACGAGAGCGCGTAGCCCGCGTTGTCGCAGTCGGGGCAGTCTCCGCTATTGCTGTAGAAATAGAGCACGGCCGTCGGCTTGGTCCTGCAGGCGGACGCAAATTGCTTCGTGAGGAGATAATCGCGTATCTCGAGCAGGGAATACCGATACTTGAGCCGCATGACCTGCGGGTTATCGCTTCCGAGCTGATTCTCGGCGTAGGCAAGCCGCGTCCCGAGATCCGCCAGCTCGCCCGAGAGAACGGTAGAGGAAGCGGCGCTGTCGCAGGGAGCGGAGGCGAGAAGCGAGAACTGGGTTTCAAGGGAAAGCGTGTCGATAGAGATCTGGTCTTCGATGGTAGCGAGCTCGGCCATGCGAGCATTGTTCAAATATGCCACGGCATACACTACCGTGGCTGTTAGCACGATCGTGAGAGCGAGAGCTATGAGTGCGTTACGTGCGACGAGAGACATTTTAATGTTTACCGCCAGGAACGGTGTATGCCTAGAACTACATCACTTACCGAACGGACGAGCCAGAGCGGCACGATAAGGCCGTACAGGAAGAGGTACGAGACGAGTCCGAGCCCGAGTCGTCCCGGCGTTTTCGAGACGTACTTGCCGATGACGATGAATGCGAAAGAGAGAAGAACGGTCAGCGCGGCAAGAAAAAGAAATAGGCTGGCAGGGAAATAGAACAAGTCGAAGGAGGGATGCGGGGTCAAGACGTATGAAAGCGGAATTCCCTCGCGGATCTCGAGCGCGGTGAGAGCATTACGGACGGATGTGCCGATAGCCAGGAAGAAGAGCGTGATGCCGCTTACGATCGCAGTGACGGCAAGCGGCAAGATAAGCATGCCGAGAGCGTGGTGGCGCCGGCTGCCGATAAGGTCGCGGTATTCACCGAGCACGTTACGAATGAAGCCGGTCGTCCAGCGCGTACGCTGCTTCACTAGTTTGCCGATCGTGTGCGGAGCCTTGGTATACACCCGCGCGCGGACGGCGTTCTCGATGCCGTAGCCCGCTCGCTGGATACGCAAAGCCATTTCCATGTCCTCGGTATTATGTCCTTTGCGGAAACCGCCGAGTTCCTCGAGCACGCTTCTGCGGTAGAAAGAGAACGGTCCTGGCGTGACATAGAGCCCGTCCACGGTTGCGAGGGCGTGGCGCAAGGTTATGCCGAAGATATACTCGGCGTTCTGCATATGAAGAAGCAGGTTCGAAGGCTTGTGCACCGACATGGCGGCGGTGACCGCCGCCACGCGCGGTTCCGCAAAACAAGGGATGATCTCTCGCAGCGCGCCGCTCTCCACGAACGAGTCGGCATCGAGGCAGCCGACGAACTCGGCCGACGTGGCGGCGATTCCCGCATTGACGGCCGTATGTTTGCCGCCGTTCTCCTTCCGTATGATGCGCATTTGAGAATTGCCTGCGAAGCGCGCCATTGTCTCGCGCGTTCCGTCGGTAGAACCGTCGTCCACGAGAATGATCTCGAGCTTGTCCTTCGGATAGTCGAGCGCGAGGAGCGAGTCGCAAGTCCCCGCCACTGTCTCCTCTTCGTTGTAGCAGGGGACGATGACGGCGACAGTCGGCGTTTCAGCACCCGAAGCCCGCGCGCGCGCCGCGCGCGCGGGCTTCGACAGAAGCGTTACCAAAACGAACGCCTCGAAATAGACGGCGATGAAAAGAAACGGGTACGCGATAACCTCGACCCCCATGGTGGCATTAATATAGCATAATCTGTTATATTTTCATGATGAACCAGCGAGGCCGCCTCCATCCGATGACGGTTGCCATCCGCGAGATCGCGGAAATCTTCGGCCGCATGGGCTTCGGCATCGCCTACGGCCCGGAGCTGGAAGACGATTGGCATAACTTTTCGGCGCTTAACGTGCCCGAAGACCATCCTGCGCGCGACATGCAGGATACATTCTTTACGACCGAACAGCCGCCTCGCGTGCCCCGCACGCATACGTCATCGGTACAGATTCGCTATATGGAAAGACAGGTGAAAGCAGGAATCATGCCGCCGTACCGCATCATCGCTCCGGGAAAAGTATTTCGTAATGAGGCGACGGACGCGACTCACGAAGCGCAATTCAATCAGCTTGAAGGGCTCGCCATCGGACCGGCCGGTTCGGTTACGTTCGCGCATCTGAAAGGGACGTTCGTCCGCTTTTTCAGCGAATATTTCGGGAAAGAAGTTCCGACCCGGTTCCGTCCCAGCTATTTCCCGTTCGTCGAACCGGGTCTCGAAGTTGACGTGTGGTTCGAGCCGGAAGGCAAGAAAGGCATATGGCTTGAGACGGGCGGTGCCGGCATGGTGCATCCTCAAGTTTTAAAGAATGTCGGATTAGATCCGGAAAAATATGAAGGTTTCGCTTTCGGACCGGGACTCGAGCGCATTGTGATGCTTAAGTACGGCATACCGGACGTACGGCTTCTGCATTCAGGAGACATCCGATTCATTTACGGATTCGAAGCGGCCGTATGAAAATTTCCCGCGGCTGGCTCCAGAAATATTTCGGTACGGCTTTGCCGAGCGTGGCGGAAATCGCCGAAGCGTTTACCTTCCATGCCTTCGAAATAGAGGAGTCAACTGACGACACTTCGACTGCGCTCAGTGCAGGTATGCTCGACGTGAAAGTCCTGCCAAATCGCGCGGCGGATTGCTTCTGCCATCGCGGCATCGCCAGAGAGCTCTCCGCGATACTCGATCTCCCGCTTAAGCAGGATCCGCTCCGGGAGTCGCTACCTGAATACGGGGGTTTACGAAATACCCATTTGAAAATTGAGATTGAGACTCCGGAGAAGTGCTCACGCTACGTAGGCGCGCTGGTAAGGGGTGTGAAGGTCAGACCTTCGCCGGATTGGCTGCGCAAAGCCCTTGAGTCAGTCGGCCAGCGTTCCATCAACAACATAGTAGACGCCACGAATTACGTGATGCTCAATATCGGCCAGCCGCTCCACGCATTTGACACTGGACGCTTGAAGCTAGAGGCTGGGGGCTGGAAGATCGGGATCCGGAATGCAAAACCGGGCGAAAAGATAACGACGCTCTCGAACGAGAATTATGAACTTACGCCGAACATTCTGCTTATCACCGATGCGAATGCGGATGCTCCTATTGCGCTCGCGGGCATCAAGGGCGGCAAAGCTGCAGAAATTTCTGAAGCGACGACCGACATCATCATCGAATCCGCGAACTTCGACGGCACGACGACGCGCAAGAGCGCACAGTCGCTCAAGCTCTTCACTGACGCTTCGGCGCGCTTCCAAAACAGGCCGTCTCCGGAACTCTGCGCCTACGGCATGCGGGACGTGCTGGCTCTCATAATAGAAGTGGCGGGAGGTGAAATCATGGGCGTCGTGGACGAATATCCGGTTCACCCCGAGCAGCGTCGAGGGGCGGAGAAGCCCGAGCCGCGCAGGGTCTCCGTCACGCTTGAAAAGATTAACGGCGTACTTGGCTCCGCTTTTTCGAGAGATGAAGTCGAGGGCGTCTTCAAGCGTCTCGACCTTCCTGCAGTCTGTGAAGGTCAGACCTTCACAATTACAGCGCCGTTCGAGCGCACGGATCTGAATATTCCAGAAGATCTGATTGAGGAGGTCGGGCGCATTTTGGGCTACGACCGGATACCGGCAACCGAGTTACCCGCACTTTCCGGAAAACCGGATCAAGCGCGCTATCGCGGCATAGAAAAAGTTAAAGATTTTCTTGTCGAACGCGGATTCACTGAGATTTCCACGCAATCTTTCGCGCGGAAAGGGGATATCGAGCTGGCTAATCCGCTCGATAAGACGAAGCCCGCGCTTCGCACGAATCTCTCGGAGAATATGCAAGAGGCGCTCAAACAAGCCAAGCACTACGCGCCGCTCGTGCTCTCGCCGAACGAGAAACCAAAACTTTTCGAGATAGGCACCGTCTTCCAAAAGGAGGGAGAGCGGCTAGTAGTAGAAACATCTGAACCTGTACCGGATCTTCCGCCAATACAGGAAGATCCAAATTACACGCCATTGGCCGAGCGCCTCGGCGCGTTCAAGCCGTATTCGAATTATCCATTCATCGCGCGCGATATTGCATTTTGGAGTCCGAGCGAAGCGAATGATGGACATCCGATGTCCATCATTCGAGAGATTGCGGGGGACTTGCTGACTCGTCTTGACCTCTTTGATCAATTCGAGAAAAACGGCCGCACTTCCTTCGCCTATCGCCTCGTCTTCCAATCCTTCGACCGCACCCTCACTGATGCCGAGGCGAACGACATTATGGCGCGAATCTCCACTGCTCTCGCCGCCAACGGCTTTGAAGTTCGCTGAAATATGGAGAAGCACGTCTACTTCGTTCGACATGGAGAAAGCGAATCAAATGCAGGCGGTCGACATCATGGATCAACAGCGTTGCTAACTGAAAAAGGCAAAGAGCAAGCGCGGATAGTGGCCGAACGCATTGCAAAGATCGGTGTGGAAGCTCTAGTCTCCTCCTCATTTCCGAGAGCGATGGCAACTGCGGAACCAATACATGAATTGACCGGCTTGCCGGTCGAAGAAAGTGATATGTTTGTTGAGCGGCGCCGGCCGTCCTTCGTCATCGGTCGCTCTATAGAAGATCACGAGGTGAAACGTGCTATGGGTGAGATATTTGAAGGTTATGTCTCTAAGGGCCATCGCCATTCGGATGAAGAGAACTTTGATGATCTTCGCACGCGGGCTGCCGGGGCTTTAACGTTCCTTGAACACCACCCGTCTTCTCGAATTTGCGTAGTAACTCACGGCACATTCCTGCGCGTGCTCTTTTGTGCCGCGATGCACGGTAAAGATTTTACCGGCGAAAATCTACAGCATGCGATACGGGCGCTAGCAACTTCAAACACGGGAGTAAGCCATTTCCGATTTGGAGAATTGAGCATAGACTCGCCAGTACCTGTTACTCGATGGATCGTCGTTAACTGGAACGATAGCGCCCATCTGGGCTAATTCGTTGGACCGATTTGCATTTACTGAATGCGAATTAGAAATACCAAAATCCTCCTATAGGACGATTTTGGTACGGCTTCATATAAGAAGGCTGAAATGCTCGCGGAGCTGTTTGTCGGACTCGAGCGCTTCGACAACGAGCGAACGCAATTCCCCGACGCCGCTCGACAGATGCGCCCGTACGATTGCTACGAATTCGTCGCAGGGGTACGGATATACCCACACGCTGTCTTGTAAACGGACGAATCCGACTCCGGCGAGAAGTTGGCGCAAAGTCGAACGTATTCGCCTCCGCTTCTCCTTGATGTCGAAAATAAGGACTCGCCATTTTCCGTCCCACCAAACTTGTTCCGGGATGCGGTACTCGCGCGCCAATATCTTCTCGATGCTTTTCTCTCCCTTGGGTGTCAGGTGAACGAAAGAGCCGGACTCATTTTCATCCAGATATATCAAGCCGCGTTGTAGTAGCCGACGCCGGGCAAGAAAAAGGCGGGCATACAGCGCTTTTCGTCTCGGTTGGCTTCGATCAGCCGGACCGAGCAGACTTAATAATTTCGGCGCGACTAGCGCCGCCGTCAGAATGCCGCCGGCGTATAAAAACCGCAATATCGCCGTTTGAGCAGCCAGTTTCTTTTTATTTTGCAGAGGTATCTTCATGCGTACCAATTCTATCCTATAGGACGAAATTGGTACGCTGGCCCATGTGGATATTCGGGCATGTTGGCGGGTGCATAAGGCCCATACAAGCGGGTGAATTTCGGACCAATTTGTGCTATACTTAAAGTACCGAGAAGTCGGCTATTTTTATGGCTAAAACGACAGAAACCCTTCGACAAGCTCAGGGTAAAAAACCCGCTGGAAAAGGCGTTTATGACGCCTCGTCTATTACGGTGCTCGAGGGGCTCGAGCCGGTGCGCAAGCGCCCGGGCATGTACATCGGGACTACCGGTCCCGACGGCCTCCATCATTTGATAACGGAAATCTTCGATAACGCGCGCGACGAGGCGATGGCGGGCCGCTGTACGCATATTGAAGTGGCGCTTCTGCCGGGCAACTATGTGCGCGTTGCCGACAACGGCAATGGCATCCCGGTCGGCATCCATCCGAAGACGAAAGTGTCGGCTCTGGAAACCATCATGACCACGCTCCACGCCGGCGGCAAATTCGATCACGAGGCGTATAAAGTCTCGGGCGGTCTCCATGGCGTCGGCGCCTCGGTGGTGAACGCGCTTTCCGAATATACTAAGGTGGTGGTGCATCAGGACGGCGGCATGCATCTCCAGGAGTACAAGATCGGCAAGCCGCTCGCGAAGGTGAAAAAGATCGGGACGACAAAAGAGCATGGCACCATTGTGTTTTTCAAACCCGACGCGACGATCTTTAAGGAAGGGATCGAATGGAACTGGGAAAAGATCGTAACGCACCTGCGCCAGCAGGCATACCTGGTGAAGGGAGTACGCATCGCGGCCGTCGATGCTCGCAACGCCGAGGGCGCCGATATAATGGACAAGATTTTCTTGCGCGACGAGGGTGCGATGATCGAGGCGCCTTCCATGTCCTTCTACTTCGAGGGCGGCCTGAAATCGCTCGTCGCCTTTCATAATAAGCACCAGACCCCGGTGCACAAAAACATTTTTTATGTCGACAGGGAGCAGGACAACGTGGCCGTGGAAGTAGCATTCCAGTACGTTGACGACGTGACTGCGCGGGTGACCGCCTTTGCCAATAACACGTACAACAGCGAAGGCGGCACGCACATAACCGGCTTCAAGACGGCGCTCACTCGCTCGCTCAACTCTTACGGACGCAAAGAAAATATCCTGAAAGAGAGGGACGAGAACTTCACGGGCGACGATGTGCTCGAAGGCATCACGGCCGTGATTTCAGTAAAGCTTCCGGAAATCCAGTTCGAGGGCCAGACTAAGGCGAAGCTCGGGTCGGTCGAAGCGCAAAGCGCGGTTTCCACAGTTTTCGGCGAGGCGCTCGCGGCATTCCTTGAGGAAAATCCAGAGGACGCGCGCGGGATCATCAATAAAGTCCTGCTTGCTTTGAAGGCCCGCAAGGCGGCGAAAGCCGCGAAAGATTCCGTACTGCGCAAGGGCGCCCTCGAGGGGATGACGCTCCCGGGCAAGCTCGCCGACTGCCAGACGAAGAGCGCGGAGGAGAGCGAACTTTTCATTGTGGAGGGAGATTCGGCAGGCGGCACGGCGAAGACGGGCCGCGATCGCCGGACGCAGGCGATATTGCCTCTGCGCGGCAAGATATTGAACGTCGAGCGCGCGCGGCTTGATAAGATGCTCGCTTCCGAGCAAGTGAAGAATCTCGTGGTCGCCCTGGGCACGGCGATCGGCGACGTCTTCGACCTCTCCAAACTCCGTTATCACAAGATCATCATCGCGACCGATGCCGACGTAGACGGCGCGCACATCCGCACGCTCATCCTCACGCTCTTTTATCGCCACTTCCGCCCCGTGATCGACGGCGGCTTTATATACATCGCCCAGCCGCCCCTCTACAAGATCACGAAAGGGAAGGCGCTTGCGTACGCATATACGGAACAGGAAAAAGAACAGGTATTGAAAGAGTTTGGCGTGAATCCGGCCGAAGTGTCCGTCATCTCCGAGGGAGAGGAGCAGGCTGAAGATGTAGAACAGGACGCGGTGACGTCCAAGAAAAATCCGAAGGTTAACGTGCAGCGTTATAAGGGTCTCGGTGAAATGAATGCATCGGAATTGTGGGAAACGACAATGGATCCCGCCCGGCGCGTCCTGAAGCGCGTCTCGGTAGACGACGCAGAAGCGGCCGACCGCATATTCGACATCCTCATGGGCACCGACGTCCCCGCGCGCAAATCGTTCATCCAATCGAACGCGAAGTTGGCCACTCTCGATATTTGATCGCCATCCGTTAGACGGAGGATCACGACGCTGGATATTTTAATTTACGTATCTGCTCGTTATAGTATTTTGCAAACCATACCGTGTATCTCAAAATAGGCAGCACTGTCACCGAGTCCGCGATCAAAGAACATGAGTTCTTTTGGATCGAAGCGTTTGGTAACGTCATGGTTTAGAGCAAAAATATTTTTTTGGAATTCTTGTTCATTGCCGCGGATTGCCGCATACGGCCTCCCGGCGCTTATTTCTTGATTGATGAATAAACGGGCGCTTTCCGGCACAGTTCTGTATCCGAGAAATGAGAGCCGATCCAAGACGCTAGATTTCCCGGAGTTAGGGGCTCCCGTTAATATGGCCCAATTAGTGTCTTTCATCTTCGCCTATTAATTCGAAGTATAGCAAGCTCCGCCGACCGTCAAAAATAGGGATATTGGGTGCATTGTTATAGTATTTGCAAATACTGAAATAGCCGCTCCGATAGTAAAAACAGCAGGCCAGGGATTATTCCCTGGCCTTGATACTTACGAAGAAGGAACTTCACTTCAGATGAGAAGAAACGCCGCGGCTATGGCGAGAACGAATCCCGCCACCTTCGTCATCGGCAGCTGCCCGGCCATGTAGATCTGGTAGATCGCCGGGACCATTATCTGAACGACGATCATGGTGACGAATAGCGCGCCGACCTTCTCCGCCGGAGCGCTGGCCAGCATTCCGTTGAAGGATAGCAGACCTAGCGCTCCGAAGACGCCCGCGCAGACCACCATCAGCCAGTTGGCCGACGGCAGCGTGAACCCGATGCTCTGGAGAGCAAAGGGCATCACACCCAGCGTGGCAGCCAGACCGAAGACGAGTGACGAGACGTTGCCCTGGAGGCCGCTCTTGTTCATGAAGAGTGGCCAGATACCGAAGAACAGCCCTGCGAGGACCGCCTTCACCTGCAAATCGCTCATGATCTTCTCCTCTCAGACGGATCGTTTGCCTAAATATAGGCTAGCACAGTTCTATGCGTATGTCAATGGTGGTTAAATGCTTCGGCAGAATCGTTATAGGCACTAAAATACTTTCATGCAAGCGGCACGGAAGATATTCCTCAATGCGGTACCGATCCTCCTCATGATCGGATTGATTCCGTTCGTTCAGAACGATTACATCTTGTCAGCGATATACATCGGAATTGTCATTGTGTCGCTCGTGATTAAATATCAAAAGAACGACCTCCTGATCTTCTTTGCAGGAATGATATTCATGACGCTCTCTGAATATCTGTTCATCAGCACAGGCGTCGAAACTTTTGTCCGGAACTCTCTTTTCGGTCTCATGCCCCTCTGGCTCCCGCTTCTTTGGGGATACGGATTCATCGCAATAAGAAGATCAGTAGCGCTCATCACGAATACTTAAGCGTGCGAATGTTCAGATGAAGCGTAACCGCGAGCGTTCCCCAATTTTATGCGAGCATCCCCGTCTTCTTTTTCGTAGTCGCAAGTGATTTCTTCTCCCTCGCGGATATCTCGTGTAGCAATATCGGCGCCTTCGCCATAAGTCGCATCCATGGCTATTCCAACTGTATTTGGGTCTTTTGAGTGGTTATAAAAGCGAGCATTATCTGGGGATAAAATATAATAGCCGGAAATGAGACTGACATATGCGTACGTACGAATGAATTCTTGAATCGGGTCAGGCAATTTTTCGATGTCTTGCCCGGAAAATCGCAAGTCGAACCCCGCCACGTATTTCCACAATATCGTTCCTTTGGGAATAAACTCGTCGGCGAATACTCCGAGTCCATGAATTTGGCTTGGAGCAACCTTTGTTCTAATCAGCATCATTTTATTTTCGAGCTTTTATGTCTTCGGTCGCGCGCTGGATGAAATCAGCGACCGCCACAGTACCTAGCGAACCATCGCGGGTTTCGACGGAAACGGTTTTTGACTCGACTTCTTTGTCGCCGACGACGAGGAGGTAGGGAATTTTTTCGGTCTTGCCGGCGCGGATCTTCTTGCCAAGCGTTTCGTTGGAATCATCCGTTTCCGCACGAATCCCTGCGGCCTTTAATTCAGCAACTACTTCCTGCGCATAGTCGCTGTGCTTCTCTGAAACGCTCAAAACTTTTACTTGCACCGGCGCGAGCCAGGTAGGGAAGGCGCCGGCGTAATGTTCGATGAGCATGCCCATGAAGCGATCGGGGGAACCGATAAGCGCGCGATGGATCATCACCGGCGTCTTCTTCGAGCCGTCCTCCGCGGTGTACTCGAGGCCGAAGCGACCCGGCATGTTGAAATCGAGCTGAACGGTCGAGATCTGCCACTCCCGCCCGATAGCGTCCACCGCCATGATGTCGATCTTCGGGCCATAAAACGCCGCTTCGCCCTCAGCTTCTTTGAAATTTATTTTCTTCTCAAGCAGAAGGCGGCGCATGATGTCTTGCGCCTTCTCCCAGACCTCGTCAGACCCGAGATACTTAGCTTTATTATTCGGATCGCGCAATGAAAAGCGCATCCAATAGTCGATCTTGTATATCTTCAGCGCCTTTTGGATCGCGGCGAGCACATTACTCACTTCAGATTCAATTTGGTCCTCGCGGCAGAAGATGTGTCCGTCGTCCTGCGAGAAGGAGCGCAGGCGCGTGAGGCCGGAAAGCTCGCCCGGCCGCTCGTCGCGATAGAGCACGGCGAAGTCGGAGAAGCGGATAGGCAAGTCGCGGTAACTGCGCGGGAACGCGGCGTAAATCTGCGTGTGTTGTGGGCAGTTCATCGGCTTCAAGAACATTTCGTCGTCCACATATTGGCTCGAGACTGAGAGCATGTCTTCTTTGTACTTATCGTAGTGGCCGGAAATCTTGAAGAGCTCGCCTTTATTGACGTTTGGCGTGTGCACTTCGCCGAAGTCGAGTTCAATATTCAGTTCTCGAGACAATCCGATTATTTCATTGCGGATGATGTTGCCCTTCGGGGTGAAAAGCGGCATGCCGCTCCCCACAAGATCGGAAAAGACGAGAAGGCCCTGCTCGCGCGCGATCTTGCGATGGTCGCGCTTCTTCGCCTCTTCGCGCTGGGCGAGGTAGGCGTCCAATTCTTCTTTCGTATCGAAGGCGAGGCCGTAGACGCGCGTGAGCATCTTGTTCTTCTCGCTCCCGCGCCAGTAGGCGCCGGCCACTTTATCAAGCATGAAGGAACCGGGCGCAATATTTTTTGCCGGGTTCTCGACATGACCTCCACGGCAGAGGTCAGTGAAGCCCTGACTGCCGTCAGGCAGGCGCCCGGATGTATAAAGCGTGATCGCTTCGCCCTTCTGCTCCAGTTCCTCAATGAGTTCTTTTTTGAAAGTGTTGCCTTTAAAAAATTCTCGCGCTTCGGCGGCCGAGACTTCTTTATGTGTAAACTCCGTCCAGTCCGGCAAGAGCTTTTCCATTTCTTTCTGCAATGCCGGTAAGCTGTCTTCTTTTATCGCATTAGTGTCGAAATCGTAATAAAAGCCGGTATCGATCGCCGGACCGATCGTCGGGAGCGCATCCGGATGCAGATTCTTTACCGCGGCTGCTAAGAGATGGGCGAGGGTATGCCGCTTTTCTTCAAGTGAAGCCATAATTAAGGAATATACCACAAACAACTAAAGCGGTTTCAGATTCTCGAGCGCGAGGGAGGGCTCGCCGTTGCGTACGGAAATCTTGGCCTTCACGAGCAGACAGGAGCCGGTCGAGATCGCGCTCCCGTGCTCTTTAAATAATTTCGGAAAAATGACGCCTTCGATCCAATCGCTTTTATCCTCCACTTTGATAAACGCCATTTTCTCGCCACTCTTGGTAAGCATGGAGCGCACCTCGGTCAGGAGGACCGGCAGGACGATCGTCCTGCCCGATTGTTTTTCTTCTTTAATTTTGGCCACTGTCAATTTAGTCTTGGCGGACATCTCTCTATGCGCGTCAAGCGGGTGCCCGGAAACATAGATACCGAGCAGTTCTTTCTCCCACGCGAGCTTGTCGATTAATGAGATGAGAGTCCCCGGCCGGAGCGACAGCGAAGGTGCCGCGCCAAGCGAGGTACCAAAGAGCGAATCTTGTGGCGCGCGCGCTGTCGCGTCGCGATGAAAGGTAAGCAAGGTTTCTATATTTTCCAAGAGCGTGCCGCGCGCGGAATCGGGAGAAAGCGAGTCGAGCGCGCCGCATTTGATGAGCGATTCGAGCGACTTGCGGTTCAAATTTTTAGAATCAATACGGCAAAGGAAGTCCGTGAGCGACATATAGGGCCCACCGGCCGAACGTTCTGCGATTATCGATTCAGAAATTCCTTCGCCGAAATTCTTTATGGAGGAAAGTCCGAATCGTATAGCGTCGCTCGATGCGCCTCCCTTCGGGTACGCCGTTTTCTTGCTAGATCCGCCAGCTGGCGGATGCTCAGTCCTCGCCTCGTCAGTCTGCGGAGCCCCTTCGGTAGGCGCATCTTCGCGCCGCTTAATTACCGTAAAGACACTGCCGCTTTCATTCACATCCGGCGGCAGGACTGGGATTCCCATGCGCTTCGCCTCGGCGACGAAGATGGCGATTTGCTCGGTGTCGCCGGCGTCGGCGGTGAGCAGGGCGGCGAGATACTCCACGGGGTAGTTCGCTTTCATATAAGCGGTCTGGTACGCGACCTTGCCGTAGCTAGCCGCGTGTGAATTGTGCACGATAATGTTGTTCGCGATGAAATTCTTTGGCCCGGGTACGGAGAGATCGTACGTCATTTCTCTGCCATCCGGGACGATAGACACTATTTCGTCCCAAAAGATATCAGAGACGGCATGTTCCATTAGAGATTTCGATCGCAGGGCGCTCGCGATCTTATACAGTGAGTCTCGAGTCATTCCTCGCTTGCGCGCATCCGCTCCGAGTAATCGTTCCGCCACTCCGGCCTTTTCCGCTAGCTCGGCGGCATGTATCCTTCTGCGCTGCATCTCGCTGCGAACAGTTTTAAGAATCTCCATAGGAATAGTGTCAGGCGTTCCTCGCCCAAGGTTATTCGTGCGCTGTGCTGTCACGGCGACAAGCTTCTGCAACTCGACATATTTCTTGCCGATAAGATGTGCCCCGGCGGTTTCTGCAAAACGGGCGATGTTTCCGTTTCCTGTTACGGCGACGGTCCATCCGGCCTTCCGACTGTCGCGATAGCGGAATAATTTCGCGTGAATAGTGCTCGTAATGCCGAACCGCAGAAGGAGGTGCTGCACATCTTCAGCGAGCACTCTCGAACTGGTTGCGTAGAATGCCTGTGAATTCTTTACGCTTATTGCGCCATCTACCTGCCAGAGCTTCCCGAGGAAGATCGAGAGAGACGCGGTGTCTGCCGAGAAGGCTCGTGCAGGTACGAATTTCTCCGTCGCTTTCTTCCCCTTGAGTCCGAGCGTGGTTATCCACGAGTCAAGTCCGTTGCCGTTCCCGCGTACCGCCTGTCCGACATAGACGCTGGCGGCTGACTTGCTGCGATCGATGGTGATATGCACATTTGAAAATGCGAGCGCCGCATCGATGAAATCGCGCAGTTCATCTTCCCGGGTGGAATAAAAGTAGACGCCGTGAGGATGGCAGAGATTTCCTTCGGAAAGGAGATAGCCAAGAGCGATCGCTTCATGGCGAGCAAGCGGTCTTTCCTTTACCGGTGTGGGAATGGATCGAGGAGTCGCAATGCGCGTCCCGGGAGCGAGCGTCTCGAGCGGCATCCAGCCATCGAAGACACGGAAGGGATGATTCCCAGTCGCTCGAATTTCTCTGCCGGATCGGGTAGTAACCTTGAAGAGCGGCTTCACGCCGTTCGCGAATGGCTTGCTGCTTCGTACGCGGGTGAGCTTGAGATCGTGGCCAAGCGTATGCACGCGGGGGCCTGTGCGTTGTTCAAGCAATACCGCGATTGGCGTCGGTATGCCGGTCTCTGCATCGAAGATACGCGTATCTGCTGGCAAACACTTATTAAAACCGTAAGCCGCGAAGGGCTCGATGAACTCCCATAGGGTGTGCGCATCCCCGCTCGAGAGCTTTCCGTACTCTATGAAGCCTTTGAGTAATTTGTCTTTTTCCGCCTGCATGACTGCCGGGATTTTTTTCCCCATCGCCTTGCGCAGGGAATCGGCCTCTAGCCAGGAATAGCCGGCGAGCTTGATAGCGGTCAGGAGCACGTCGTCCTGGTAGACGAGCAGACCGTACGAAAAATCGAGATAATCCTTCATGCGGGGGTCCACATAGCGGATGAGCCTGGGATTCCGCTTGCGTTCGACATACTGAGGAATGGTCTCCATGGGTCCCGGGCGATAGAGCGCTACCATCGCGTTTATGTCATGGATCGTCGTCGGTTTGAGCTCCTTGAGCCATCGCGTCATGCCGGAGCCGTTCAGCTGGAACGTGCCCTCCGTCTCGCCGCGCGCGAGCATTTCGAACGTCCTTGAATCATCTATTGGAATGTTCTCAATATCTACGATCACATTCCGAGATTCTTTTACCCGCGCGACCGCATCGGCGAGGATGGCGAGATTTTTTATGCCGAGAAAGTCGAACTTAAGAAGTCCCACGCCGCCGTACTCATCGGTGATGGAGTACATGTCGTACTGCGTGATGAGCTTCCCGGTGCCTTTTGGGTCCGGCTGGATCGGCGTCCATTCGATCAAGGGCGTAGGCGCGACAACAACGCCTGCCGCATGCACGCCGACGTGCCGCACACAGCCTTCGATCCGTTTGGCTAGATCGAGTATCTCCCTCGCGTCGTCGTCTTCGTCATAGAGCAGTTTGAGATCGGGCTCGAGCGAGAGTGCGCGGTCAATCGTCATGGGGAAGCCCTGAGATCCTATCGGGATGAGCTTCGCGATGCGGTCGCCGGTCGAATAAGCATGCCCCAATGCGCGCGCCACATCGCGGACGGCGGCGCGCGCCATCATAGTGCCGAAGGTGCCGATCTGCGCGACATGGTCCTCGCCGTATTTCTGCTTCGCGTACGCGATCATCTCGTCGCGGCGGTTGTCGGCCATGTCCATGTCGATATCGGGCGCCTTCGGCCGCTCCGGGTTCAGGAAGCGTTCGAACGGGAGCTTATAGAAAAGGGGGTTCACGTTCGTAATGCCGGTGAGGTATGCGACGAGCGAGCCGGCGGCCGAGCCGCGGGTCGTAGTGAGGATGCCGGCGCGGCGCGCGAAGGCCAACAGGTCGGCCACGATGAGGTAATAGACGGCGAAGCCTTTCTTGATGATTATGTCGAGCTCGTAATCGACCCGGTCGGTGACTTCTTTTGTTTTCTCAAGCCCTCGTTCGGTGATGCTGGCATAGGCTTTGGCGCGCAACTCTTCGTCATGATCCGAGTATCCCGGCGAAACTGGGACGGCGGGGAAGGTCCATTTGCCGAGGTCGAAAGAAAGGTTGCAGCGGTCGGCGATCGTTCGGGAGTTATCGACCGCCTCCGGGATGTCCTTAAAGAATTCGAGCGCCCTCTTCTCGCTTATGAACGAGAAGTCCTCGTCCTCGTTCCGCCCGCGGCCGCCCTGCTGGATGCGGCGCATGATCTCCGTCGCCTCGCGATCTCCCGGCTCGAGATAATACACGTCATGCTGAGCGACGAGCGGCGTGCCGCTGGAATGGGCAAGGGAGATTATTTGATTTTGCAAATCTGCGTGCCCGGCAACTTTCGGATGGTGGGTGATCTCGAGATAAACGTTCTCCGGACCGAAGATCTCCCTGAATTCGGCGAGCGCCGCCGCGGCGCCCTTAGGATCGCGCGCGCGCAGAAATTGGGCGACGTCGCCGGCGAAGGAGGGGATTATGGCGATCACGCCGCGGCGGCGCTCGCCGAGAAGCTCCTTGTCGAGCCGAGGGCGCTCGAAGAATCCTTCGGTCCAAGATTTAGTCACAAGCGCAAGCAGGTTCTTGTATCCTTCATTGTTCTCGGCCAAGAGGACGATGCGTGAACGTTTCGCGTCAATGTTCGGGTCGCGCTCGAAACGGCTTCTCGGCGCAAGGTACGCATCCACGCCGAGTATCGGTTTTACGCCGGCTTTGGTCCCGGCCTTAAAAAATTCTATCGCGCCGTGCATATTTCCGGCGTCAGTGAGCGCAAGCGCGTCCATGCCTTCACGCTTCGCTTTATCCACGAGCTCATCTATTTTGGGCAGCGCCTGGAGAAAGGAGTAGTGGGAATGAGTGTGGAGATGGATGAAGCGAGACATAGGCATTAGGCACTAGGCTCTAGCATCGGATTCAGTATAGTCTGCCTAGCGCCTAGAGCCTAGCGCCTGTATCATTTCGGCATGCGATTCATGCTCGGCGTAGACGAGGCCGGGCGCGGCCCTCTCGCGGGACCAGTAGCGGTAGGGGTCGTGGCCGTTCCAGACGGGTTCGACGTGACGAGCGAATTTCCGAATGTACGGGATTCGAAACTACTTACTAGTCAGAGGCGGGAGGAACTCTTCGAGCTTCTCGATGAGCGTGCCGCGCAGGGGGATCTCAGATACACCGTTCAGTTCGAGAATGCGGAAATTATCGATATGAAGGGTATCGTTACGGCCGTGGAGCGCGCGCTACATCGGGGCGTAGACGCGCTCGTGCGGAAAGAATGCCGCGCGAGCGCGGAGTGGGGCTGCACAACGCTCCCCGAATTCCAGATTCTCCTTGATGGGCTGCTCCATGCGCCGCCGCAGTATGCGCAAATCACCATTGAAGGAGGCGACGAGCTCGTGCCGCTCATCTCGCTCGCTTCTATCGCGGCCAAAGTCTCGCGAGACCGGCTCATGAACCAGCTCGCCCGGGAGTATCCCGCATACGGATTCGACCAACACAAAGGGTATGGAACCGCGGAGCACTACCTTGCGATCCGGGAGTACGGGCCCTGCGTTATCCACCGCCGCTCATTTCTGCACTTGATTCCGTAAGGATTCTCGCTACAATATCTCGCCAGGTGCTAACAAGTTTCAATGGCAGTTAATCGTTGCTCTTTCAATAGAAAGGCAGGGACTATGCAGCAACTAGCGCCACAGTCGCGAGTGTTCTCGGACGGTTCGCTGAGCACGGACGAAGCTGTTCTGCGGACGTGCAACTTCGACGGATGCGTGGGCTGTCCGGCACCGCCGAAGAGCATCTACGTCGCGCTCAGCGTCGAGGCCTGCTTGCTCACCTGCGGCGGTCGCGAGAGGCCGTCTTCGCCTGACACTGCCGCTGAGTGCGCACGTGTGCGCGCCAAGAAGGCACAGAGCCAGGCCGAGAAGCCTTCGGCGGTCATGCCGCCCGAGAAGGGTCCCTACTTCGTACGGTCAGCCACCTCCCTCCCAAGCTGACGCCCGCGCCTCGCGCCGGGCTGGTCTCTGACCAGCCCGGCGCTTCTCAATTTTTAATACCCATGATAGAGTAGCCGGCATGTCTGTACGCATGCGCCACACCAAGGGGCACACAGCGAACCGCCGCTCGCATCACGCGCTCGTCGGCGTGAAAGTAGTCAAGGATGCCTCGAGCGGCAATCTTCGTCTCCCGCATCGTCTTGATGAAAAAACGGGCATGTACCGCGGGAAGCAGATCTTCACGCCGAAAACAAAAGTGAAGCAAGCGAAGGGAGCGAGTCCTCGAGCGACCGAAGTCCCGCACTCGTCCGCGAGTGGAGGGAAACACGCCCATGAGCACGCGAACGCGGAAATCTCCAAAGGAGTAACAGGAAAAGTCGCAACGGGCGGACGTCCGAAGGCGCGCAGCGGTTTCGGCGGCGGCGCCTAACTAGCAGGATAGGCTTTAGCTAATTCACACTAGTGCCTAGCGCCTAGTGCCTAGCGCCTGCTATAATCCCGGCACAGGTCTTTCTTGAGATCTTTTCATGGCGAATCGACATCTCGCGCGTTCCATCGTACTTCAAACGTTGTTTGAATGGGATACGACCCGCCTCCGTCTAGACTCCGGCGGGCAGGCGCGCGCATCCGAAGCGCGAGAAATTCTAGCGCGTAATATCGCCGAATTCGGCGGGGACGATGTCGACCGGTCGTTCATGGAGAATCTCCTGGCGGGTGTTATCGCGAAGAAGCAGGATATCGACTTAGTTATCGAAAAGGCGGCACCGGAGTGGCCGCTCGAACGCATCGCGCCCGTAGACCGCAATATTCTGCGGCTCGGGCTCTACGAGCTCTTATTCGCCGACCGTACGCAAGTGCCGGCTAAGGTTGCTATCAATGAGGCCATCGAGCTCGCCAAAGCATTCGGCGGCGACGCCTCCGGCCGTTTCGTGAACGGGGTTCTCGGTGCGGTGTATAAGGAGCTTGGTGAGCCGGGCAAGGATGATCACGAAGGCAGGAAGGTAAATAAGCCGCGCTACGAGGATATCCCGCTGCAGGCGCTCGGCGGAGCCGTTGTCTACGCCAAACACGAGGGCCAGTATTATCTGGCGCTCGTCCACGACGTTTTCGGCCACTGGACGCTCTCGAAAGGGAAGATCGGCGACAGTCCTGAGACGGCGGGCGAATCAGTAGAGCAGGGGACCGTGAGAGAAGTCAAAGAAGAGATCGGTCTGGATATCGAGTTGGAGGAAAAAATCGGCGAGAACGAGTACGTCGCATCGCACCCGGAGAAGGGAAAGTTCAGGAAGCACGTTACATACTTTCTGGCGCGGGCGCCGTATGAGCCTTTGCAACTCGAGCCCGGGAAGGGCGGGCTGGACGACATAAAATGGTTCCGCCTCCAGGACATAATTGACCTCAATTTCTACGATGATATGCTCCCAATTATCACGGCGGCGGTGCAGAAGCTTTTGGATAAGGCCAGCAACGACAAGCTGGCCGCGAGCCGTCGATAAGAATTACACATCCCCTTCTTCTTACTTACTATAAATCGCTAAGTCCTTCGGACATGCCTGATTTCGACTCTTTCGCGCAAAAGATAGGCGTTCGCTTCAATAACCCCGCTCTCCTCATCGAGGCAGTCACGCATCGTTCCTACCTTAATGAGCATCGGGAATTCCCTGGCAGCCATAATGAGCGGCTCGAGTTCCTCGGAGACGCCGTCCTCGAGCTCGCGGCCACGGATTTTCTATTCAAGAAATTCCCGGCGAAGCCGGAAGGCGAGCTTACGAGCTACCGCGCTGCGCTCGTAAATACGTCTTCGCTCGCGGAGAGCGCCCGGGCGCTCGACTTGAACGAGTGCCTCCTGCTCTCCAAGGGAGAAGCGCGGGATACGGGGCGCGCGCGCGACGTCATCCTCGCAGACGCGTTTGAGGCGGTCATCGGAGCGATATATTTGGATCAAGGGTATGCCGCGGCCGAAGCTTTTATCGTGCAGAACCTGTTTCCGAAGATTGACGAAGTGATCACGACGCGCGCTTACCAGGACGCCAAGAGCCGTTTTCAAGAAATGGCGCAGGATAAGCGCGGCGTCACGCCCAATTACGAGACCCTGTCGGAAGAAGGCCCCGATCACGCGAAGCTTTTCACCGTCGGTCTCTTTGTCGGACGCGAGGAAGTCGCGCGCGGAGAGGGGGCGAGCAAGCAGGAAGCCGAGCAGAAAGCCGCAGTTGCAGGGCTTGACAAGATGGGGTGGTAACGCGCCGACCGGTCTTCCGGTCGGCGTCCTCTGTTTGTAGGCAAGTCGCGAACGTTTCGTTTTGATACAATATAAAGAATGCTCAAGCGGCTTGAGATAGTCGGATTTAAATCGTTCGCCAAAAAAACGGTCTTGGACTTTTCGAATGCGACAACGGCAATCGTAGGACCGAACGGGTCAGGCAAATCGAACGTTGCCGAAGCATTCCGTTTCGCCTTGGGCGAGCAGTCGATGAAGAGTATGCGCGGCAAGCGGGCGGAGGACCTCATCTGGAATGGCTCGAATGTCTCTCCGCGCGCTTCGCGCGGGTCAGTGACTATCGTTTTTGATAATTCCGGGCATTTTTTCAATATAGATTTCAACGAAGTGGCAATTGAGCGGACTGTGTTCCGGGACGGGACGAGCGATTACGCGATCAACGGCTCGAAGGTGCGCCTGCGCGACATTGAGGAGCTTCTGGCCGGCGCGAACATCGGCGAGACCGGGCACCACATCATCTCGCAGGGCGAGGCGGACCGCATTCTCTTGGCCTCGCCTCGCGAGCGCCGCGAAATGCTCGAGGACGCGCTCGGGCTGAAGATCTATGAATTTAAGAAGCAAGAGGCCGAAAAAAAGCTGGAGAAGACTGATGCGAATATCGCCCAAGTGGAGTCGCTCCGTCGCGAGCTCGCGCCGCATTTGCGGTTTCTCGAGAGTCAGGTAAAGAAGCTCGAGCGCACGGACGCGCTCCGCGCCGACCTCGCCGCCCTTTGCCAGACATATTTCGCGATAGAAGATGCGTTCCTGTCCAAGGGAAAGGAGCAAACGCAGTTCGAGAAGCGCGGCGCTTCCGAACGGCTCGCGATCGTAAGCGCCGAACTGGACCGGGTTGCCGACCCTAAGCTCGCGGATAAAGAAACCATCGAACGCGCGGAAGCGCTGCGCAAAGCGGAAAGCGACGTATCCGTGCTGTCGAGCGAACGCGCGGCACTTTCTCGGGAGATGGGGCGCGTGGAAGGCGCCCTCGTCGAAGTAAAGCGCCGCGCGCAGGCTATTGCCCGCGAGCCATATGCAAAGGTGCCGCGTGAAGAGATCGTCGCGCTTCGCGACGAGAGCGAGCGGCAGGCAGAACGCGCCGGCATGACGGTTGAAAGCATTGGTGCCGCACTAGAGGCTGTGCGGACGGCCATCAAGTCGTTCTTCCTGCGGCACGGCGCTTCGCAGAGCGATGTCTTTTCGGACGAAGAAGAATCGGCGCTTAAGCTCGAAGCGGAACGCGATTCGCTCAATAATAAATATACGGAGATCTCCGAATCGCTCGAAAGGGCGGAAGCGGCGCGCGCGCGGGTGCGAGACGCAATGGTTGCCGTTGAGGAAACCGATCGCGAGGTACGGCGCCGGATCCTCGATTCGGCGCAAGCGAAGGCGCGTGAAGAAACAGAAATTGCGCGCGCAGAGGCACGCGAGTTCGAATTTTCTATGCTGTCCGAAACGCTCGAACGAGATAAGGCGGAGGTACTCGCCCTCGCCGGTCCGGCAGCAGTCTCGTATAGGCCGGTTGCGGAGCTGCCGCCTGAAGAGCGGAAGGTGCAGGAAGAGCGTAAGAAGTCGCTCGAGCGCTTGAAGATACGCCTTGAAGAGGCGGGCGGCACTGGGGAAGAAATTCGCCAAGAGCACAAAGAAGTCTCTGCGCGCGAGACGTTCCTTGCGCGCGAACTAGAGGACTTGTCTCGGTCGGCGGCCGCGCTGAAGGCGTTGATCGACGACTTGGATACGGAGCTAACGAAGCACTTCTCCGAAGGCCTCTCAAAAGTGAACGCTTCGTTCAGCGAATACTTCGCGCTCATGTTCGGCGGAGGCGGTGCGCGGCTCGCGCTCGAAGAACCGGAAGTCGAAGCCGAAGGCGGAGATCCCGAGGAGCCATACGACGAGGGAATGGAAGTAGAAAAAATTAGGCCGGGCATCGAGATAGCAGTGAACCTTCCTAAAAAGAAGATACGCTCGCTAATGCAACTCTCCGGCGGAGAGCGCGCGCTTACCTCCATCGCTCTCATATTCGCGATGAGCCAGGTGAACCCGCCCCCGTTCCTCATACTCGACGAGACCGACGCGGCACTCGACGAAGCGAATAGCCGCCGCTACGGCGACATGATCGAAAACTTAGCGAGGAAATCGCAGCTTATCGTCATTACGCACAACCGCGAGACCATGAGCCGCACGAATATCCTCTACGGCGTAACGATGGGCAACGACGGCGTCAGCAAGTTATTATCCGTCAAATTCGACGAAGCGGTCGCGGTGGCGAAATGATTTCAAACGACCGACGAGCCTGTGAAGGTCAGACCTTCACAGGCTGTTTTTGAGCATTTATAAGGATAAAATGCGTGTGAAGGTCAGACCTTCACACTGGGACGAAATCCAGTTCTTTTTCAGGGACGCGCGCGGCGATCAATTTAACGCGGATGGGGTCTCCGAGCTGAAATGCCTTCTTCGTGCGGCGGCCGACGAGTCGGTAGTGCTTCTCGTCGTATTCGAAATAATCGTCTCCGACGTTTTGGATGCGTATCATGCCGTCGGCGTGCGTTTCTTTCTCTTCCACATACAAACCCCGGTCGGTGACGCCGGAAATAACTGCGTCAAATTCCTCGCCGATGCGCCCGGCGAGAAACTCTACCTGCTTCATCTTTATAGAATCGCGCTCCGCCTCCGCCGCCGCGACTTCGCGTTCGGAAGCGTGCAGGGCGAGCGCGTCAAAGTCCCGCATTTCTTCTTCCGAGATCGGCGCGCCGCCCGCCTGCGCGTGGCCGAAGCCCGCTCCGGCGAGGCGAAGGCCCGCGTGCGCTTTGAGCAGGCGGTGTATGACCAGATCGGGATAGCGGCGGATCGGAGAGGTGAAGTGCGTGTAGAAATCGAAGGCGAGCCCGAAGTGACCGATATTCTGCGTCGCGTATACTGCTTTGCTCATTGAGCGCAGCGTTGCCGTCTTGACGAGGTATTCTTCGGGCTTGCCCTTCACCGACTCGAGCAGTCTGTTCAGCTCGGCTCCCGAAACTTTCCCCCCGGCTGTTTTCAGCTGGTAGCCCATGATTCGCAGAAGGTGGGAAAGATTTTCGATGCGATCGGCGTCCGGCGCGTCGTGGATGCGATAGAGCGAATAGAAGTGCGGGCCGCCGTTTTCGGTCAGCGCGGCCAGATGCTTCGCTACAGCTTCGTTAGCCAACAGCATGAAATCCTCGATCAAGAGGTTCGTCGCTTTCCGTTCCTTGAGACGGATCGCTATCGGCCGGCCGTCGGCATCGAGCTCCACTTTCACCTCGGCGGTATCGAATTCGATCGCGCCTTTGGCCTGGCGCTTCGCGCGGATTTTCTTCGAGAGAGCGAGCAGGAGCGACAGCTCTCTATGCATCGTACCGTCCCCGCGATCGAGAACTTCCTGCGCTTCCTCGTACGTGAAGCGCTTGTTCGAATGTATAACCGTCTCGCCGAACCAGCTTTCTACGATGTGAGCCTCGGCGTCGAGGGTGAACACCGCAGAGACGGCGAGGCGGTCTTCGTTCGGCTTTAGCGAACATAGATCATTCGACAGCACTTCCGGAAGCATCGGAATGGTACGGTCGACCAGGTAGACTGAGGTCGCCCGCTCGCGAGCTTCCTTGTCGAGCGCGCTTTCGGGAGTAACGAAAAAGGAGACATCCGCGATATGGATGCCCACCTCGATATTCCCGCCCGCGAGCGGGCGCACGGAGAGCGCGTCGTCGAAATCCTTCGCATCGAACGGGTCGATAGTGCAAGTGGGAATATCCCTGAAATCACGGCGTTTCGAATTTTGCGCTTCTTTTTCCAGTATCGCGCGCCCGTGCTCTTCAAGATATTTGACATCCGCGAGAACGCCGGGAGGGAAGTCAGACGAAAACCCTTGCCCGAGCGCGAGGGCCCGCATTTCGGTCTCGTGTACGCCTGCCTTGCCGATTACTTCTTCGACCACGCCCCAAGGGTAGGGCGCATTTGCGTCCCAGCCCCTCATCCGCACGAGCACTTTGTATCCGATCGGCGCATCGCCGATCGTCCCGAGCTTTTGCGAGGGACGCACCTCGATCGGCAGGTGCATTTTTTTGTAATCCGGGGAAAGCAATACCGCTCCTTCCTGCTCAATGAGCGTGCCCACAAACGTTTCGCGGGCGCGCGAAACGATCTCTGCGACCTTTCCGGCCGCGCGCGGAGGCATTCGTCCGGCTGGATCGCGGTAGGTACCTGCTGGGACGATCTTCACGATATCGCCAGAGAGAGCATGCCCAGTCCACTCCGCCGGGATAATAAGATCCGTACTCTTATCCCGGCTAGTCCCGCCCGACAACGGGAAAAATCCTATCCCGCTGCGGGTTATCGTGATAGGGCCCTCGTACGTCTTGCCTGTCGGCATTTTGTTGTACTCTAGCAATATATTTCGAGTTCTGCTATAGTTTGCGGGTCATGCTAATGATCCGATTCCAGAGAACCGGCCGCAGGAACGACCCGGCGTTTCGTATAGTCGTTCTCGAGAAAGAGCGAGCCGCCAAGGCAGGGAACGTCGTAGAGCTTCTCGGCACGTATAACCCGAAGAGTAAAGTGGCAACAATAAACGGAGAGCGTGTGAAGGAATGGCTAGCGAAGGGCGCACAGGCTACCGACTCTGTTCATAATCTCCTTATCGATAAGGGAGTACTCTCTGGGAAGAAGGTTAATGTCATACCTTCGAAGGTCTTAGAGAATAAAGTAATAGCTGAAACTCCTAGAACTGAAAAGGCGCCAGCAGAAACTCCCGCTACAGAGCAAACTGAAGAGGCCGCAGCTGAATAATGAATCGACCCTGCTCAACATAAATGGAACCGGATCAGGCATTTCTCGAATATGTAGTCAAAGCGCTCGCCGACCATCCCGAATCGGTCGAGACTACGCGCACCATAGATCAAATGGGAGTTTTGCTCACGCTCACGGTGCATCCTGAAGATATGGGCAAGATTATCGGCAAGAGCGGTAAAACCGCCGAGGCTCTCCGGATCCTTCTTAGAGTTGTGGGGATGAAAGAGAACGCGCGCGTGAATCTCAAGATAAACGAGCCGATCGGCGGCAAGCGGGACCCCGAGAACAAGTCCGTCGACCAGATCGTGGACGAGCTGTGAAATTCCATCTCCTGACCCTTTTCCCGGACGCGTGCGACGCATATCTCTCTGCCTCTATCATTGGGCGGGCACGCAAAGACAAGAAAATAACAATTTCGTTCCAGAACCCGCGCGATTTCGTTTCGAACAAATGGGGAAAAGTTGATGAGCGTCCATATGGCGGCGGCCCCGGGATGGTGATGCAGGCAATGCCAATCGTCCGCGCAGCGGAAAGGGCATTGCGGATCCCGAGAAGTCCTCGACGAGGGACTGTAAAAAAGTCCATCGTGATCTGGTTCTCTCCCTCAGCCAAGCAATTCACGAACAAAGATGCCGATGCACTGGCGAAATATGACCACATCGTCTTAGTCTGCGGCCGCTACGAGGGCATTGATGAACGCGCGAAGACGATCCTGAAAACGCTCGCGCCCGTAAAAGAATTTGCAGTTGGCGAAGCAGTGTATACAGGGGGAGAAGTGCCGGCGCTCGCAATCGTCGATGCCGTGACGCGCCGCCTGCCCGGCGTTCTCGGCAAGGATGAGTCAGTCGAAGAACGCCGCATCGCCTCCCGCGCCGTTTACACCCGTCCCGAGATAATAGAATTCAAAGGCAAAAAATATCGCGTCCCTAAAGTCCTCCAGACGGGCCATCACGCTCGCATTGACGCCTGGCGCAAGAAGCGATGAGGTACAATTACTGCATGGGCAATCTATATCCGAAAGAGAAGGGGGATGCGGCGATCGAATACACATCGCTCATCAATATCAGGCCGATGCAGGGGAACAGAAGCATGGAAATCGCAGACGAGGAGATCCGCCGTGCCGTGCGCAAAATTGTCTCGCTTGCCCTTCCTTTTCTCGACTTATGAAGCGAGACGCGGTTTTTTATTTCGCAAACTTAGGAGCGGATGTTTTCAGGTGCATTCGCGCCGCACGGGATAGCAATGAGGGACGGTATATTGAGTCTCTCGCGCGGGCACACAGGACTCTTGAATACTTGCGGGAAGCGAAGCGCCCGGAAGCATATGAAGAAGGCCTTCTCATGCTCCGCGGTCTGGAACTGGCGCGTCTTTTGCCAGATGGATTGGCAGAGTACCAAGCCTCTCTAAGCAGACTCATTAGCCCCCTTGCGCAACGTTTGTCCCCAGAGGCTCTTGCGTCCGGGACAGTAGTCTGATACAGTGCGGTTCAAGATACGACTGAGTAGCGGCGGGGCGGGGTTCATGAGAAATTAAAGAAACGCAAAAGCGGAAGGGGTTCCGTGCGTTGCAGTTTATATATTTATAAACACTTCACGTTAAAGCATCATGTCTACTAAGAGGAACCTCGCGAAAAAGACTTTCGGTGCGTACCGGCAGCCGCATGTGCCCTTCCCAGACCTTGTAGCGCACCAGCGCAGCTCGTTCGACTGGCTCTTGAAGGATGGTTTCAAGGAACTTTTCAAGGAATTTTCTCCCATTACGGATTATTTGGGGAAGAAGTTCGAGCTCACGTTCGAAGGATTCGAGATCGGCGAGCCGAAGTATGACGAACAGTTCGCCCGGGAGAACATGCGGACGTACGAAGCGCCGCTTAAGGTTTCCGTGAAGCTCGTCAATAAGATCCTCGGCGCCGAAAAATCACAGGACCTTTTCCTTACAGACGTGCCGATGCTGACTCCGCACGGCTCTTTTATCGTCTCGGGAGTCGAGCGGGTAATAGTACCGCAGCTCGCGCGCAGCTTCGGCGCGTTCTTTATCCATGAACTTATCCGCGGCAAGCAGTTTTTCGGCGCCAAGATCCTTCCGCTACGGGGAGTCTGGATAGAAATTCAGTCCGAAGAGGATGGAGCCATATACGTCAAGATCGATCGCAAGCGTAAGTTCCCGATCACTCAGTTGCTCACCATCTTCGGGGGAGGCTCCGGACAGGACCTGTACAAGCACTTCGCTGGGGATCCAGGCGCGCTCGCGGCAGTCCAGGCGACGCTTGCGCACGACGAAGCGGCCTCTGCGAAGGACGCATATATCGAAGTCCACCGCCGTATGCGCGATGGCGACCTCGCCACTCCCGAGAACGCCAAAAACTTCGTGCAGTCCCTCTTCTCGGTCGAACGATACGACCTAGGCAAGGTGGGTCGCCATCGCTTGAATGCCCGCTTCAGTCAGCCAACTTCCGAGAAGGCGCTCGAGAAGCGGACGCTCTCCCTCTCCGATTTCGTGCGCATCATCGCGGAGATCACCCGGCTCAATAACGATCCGGAAGCGAGACAGGATGACATCGATCATCTCGGTTTCCGACGCGTGCGCTTCGTCGGAGAATTGTTTCAAGCGCGCATGCGCGTCGGCATGAGCCACATGAAGCGCAATATCCAGGACCGTATGTCGACGACGCCTTCCGAGACGACCCTGCCGGCGGCTCTCATCAATCCGCGCTCCTTCCACGCAGCCGTCCACGAGTTCTTCACTGCGATCCAGCTCGCGCAGTTCATGGATCAGCATAACATTCTGACCGAACTCGAGAATATGCGCACCCTGAGCGCGTTAGGCCCAGGGGGCCTAACGCGGGAACGGGCAGGCTTTGAAGTGCGCGACGTCCATCCTTCTCATTACGGCCGTCTTTGTCCCATCCATACGCCGGAAGGCCAGAATATCGGCCTTATCCTCCATATGGCGACGCATGCGCGTACTAACGACTTCGGGGTTATAGAAACGCCCTATGTGCGCGTCAAGAACGGAACAGTAACGGGCGATGTGGAGTACCTGAACGCGCTCGACGAGGAACGCGAGATAATCGCCCACGGCGCGACTAAGCTCGACGAGAAGGGGCGCATTATTGCCGCCTCGGTGGAGGCTCGGCACAAGGGCAATCCTATACTCACGCCCCGCGAGAACGTTACTTTGATAGATGCGTCAACATACCAGATGTTCTCGATCGCCACGGCAATGATCCCGTTCGTGGATCACAATGACGCGAACCGCGCGCTCATGGGTTCGAACATGCAAAAGCAGGCGACTCCTGTGCTGATTCCGGAGGCGCCGCTCGTTGCAACCGGTATCGAGACTCATGCGGCGCGTTCGACGGGGCGGCTCGTAATCGCGGAGGAGGCGGGCGAGGTGACGCAGGTAGACGCCCGAAAGATATTCGTAAAGAACAAGGATGGGAAATCCAAGGAGTACCGGCTTTCGGGCCTCACTCAGACCAACCAGAATTCCGCCTTCATGCACCGGCCTTCGGTAGCAGTCGGGGAGACGGTGAAAAAGGGGGCCGTGCTCGCCGATAACTCTTCTACCGATCAAGGTCAGCTCGCCTTGGGACAAAATGTCCGGGTCGCATTCATGAGCTGGGGAGGCGCCAACTATGAGGATGCCATTATCATCTCTGAGCGCCTCGTCCAGCAGTCTAAATTCACAACGGTCCACATCGAAGATTTCGAGTGCGTCGTGCGCGATACCAAGCTCGGTCCCGAGACGACTACCCATGACATCCCGAACGTCGGCGAGATGCGCCTGAAAAATCTCGACGAGGAAGGCGTGATACGGATCGGCGCGGAAGTGCGTCCGGGAGACATTCTCGTAGGCAAGGTAACGCCGAAGGGCGAGACGCAGCTTACGCCCGAAGAGCGTCTATTGCGGTCCATTTTCGGAGACAAGGCAAAGGACGTGAAGGATACCTCGCTGCGCGTGGAGGGCGGCAAGCGCGGACGCGTTATCGGTGTGCGCGTATTTTCGAGAGAAAAGGGAGATCAGCTCGAGAGCGGCATAATCAAAAAGATCGTCGTGACGATGGCGCAGGTGCGCAACGTTTCCGTCGGAGATAAGCTCTCAGGCCGTCACGGCAACAAAGGCGTTATCAGCCGCGTGCTGCCGGTAGCGGACATGCCATACGACAAAGACGGCAATCCGATCGATATCATCCTGACGCCGCTTGGCGTCCCTTCGCGCATGAATCTCGGTCAGATCCTCGAGATGCATCTCGGCCTCGCCGCGCATGCCTTGGGCTACCAGGCGATCGTGCCGCCTTTTGCCGGCGCGACCACGGATGAGGTTCGCGATGAGCTCGAGAAAGCCGGCTTCTCTCGCGACGGGAAGACGCAGCTCTTCGACGGCCGGACCGGGGAACCCTTCGGGCAGCCGGTGGCCGTAGGCTACATGTATATTCTGAAACTCCATCACATGGTGGAGGATAAGATCCATATGCGCTCCATCGGGCCGTACTCGCTCATCACCCAGCAGCCGCTCGGCGGCAAGGCGCAGAACGGCGGCCAGCGCTTCGGCGAGATGGAAGTGTGGGCCCTCCTCGGATACGGCGCGGCCTACACGCTCCGCGAGATGCTCACCATCAAGTCTGATGACATCCAGGGCCGCTCGAGCGCCTTCGATGCCATCGTGAAGAGCGAGCCGATCAGCCACACCGGCACGCCGGCCTCTTTCGCAGTGCTTACCAACCAGATCCGCGGCCTCGCGCTCGATGCGGAACCTCTCTCCCTTCCGCCGGCGCCCGATGAGAAATGAAAATGATATTTAAATGTTTAAATATTTAAATTTTTAACTATGGCATTCATTCCACGCAAAGCTACCTCTCCGCACGATATCTGGAACGGCCTGCGCCTCACTCTCGCCTCGCCCGAGCGCATTCTGGCCTGGAGCCACGGAGAAATTACCAAACCCGAGACCATTAACTACCGCACGCAGCGGTCTGAAAAGCACGGCCTCTTCGATGAAAAGATCTTCGGGCCCGAGAAGGACTACGAGTGCTACTGCGGCAAGTACAAGGGCATTCGCTACAAGGGAATCATCTGCGATAAGTGCGGCGTCGAGATCACCCGTTCCATAGTGCGGCGCGAGCGCATGGGCCATATCGAACTCTGTACGCCGGTCGCGCATATCTGGTTCCTCCGAAGCGTTCCTTCTAGGATGGCGCTGCTTCTGGGCGCGTCCGCTGCGGATATCGAGAAGGTCGTATATTTTGCCGGCTACATCGTTTCCAAGGTCGTCGAGGAAGAGAAGAAAAGGCTCATCGCGGAACTCGAGAGCGAATTCAAGTCGAAGTACAAGTCGCTCGCCTCGGATAAGGAGCGGGACGCGCTCAAAGAGAAAATGACGCTAGCGAAGGCCGAGATAGAGAGTCTAGTCGTCGGCAAGGTACTCGACGAGCTCGAATATCATCGCTTCTCAGTAAAATACGGGGGGCTCTTCGAAGCTCGCATCGGCGCAGAATCCATCTACGACATCTTTCGAGCGCTCGATCTGAAGGCGCTCGAGAAGACGCTCTCCGCTCGCTATGAGAAAGCGAGCGCGGCCGAGCGCGAGAAACTCGCGAAGCGCCTCTCGCTCGTCGCGGGACTTATTTCGGCCGGCATCCGTCCCGAATGGCTGTTCCTTACGCGCATCCCGGTCATTCCGCCGGCGCTCCGCCCGATGGTGGCGCTTGAGGGAGGCCGCCATGCGACTTCCGACGTAAACGACCTCTACCGCCGCGTCATCAACCGCAATAACCGATTGAAGAAACTTATCGATATTCATGCGCCGGAAGTCATCCTTCGCAACGAGAAGCGCATCCTGCAAGAGGCGGTGGACGCGCTCCTCGACAATTCGATCAGAAAGAGCGGCGCCTCCGGCGCGCTCACGATGGCGCAGCGCCGTCCGCTCAAATCGCTCGCCGATTATCTGAAAGGGAAGCAGGGATACTTCCGCCAGAACCTCCTCGGCAAGCGCGTCGACTATTCCGGCCGTTCGGTGATAGTCGTCGGTCCGGATCTCGAGCTTGATGAGTGCGGTCTGCCCAAGCACATGGCGCTTGAACTATTCCGCCCGTTCGTCATAGCCGGACTTCTTGACCGCGAGCTGGCCTTCAATATCCGCGGCGCAGGCCGTCTTATCGAAGATGGCGTGCCGGAAGTGTGGGAGATCCTCGAAGAAGCAATTAAGGACAAATACGTGCTCCTGAACCGCGCGCCAACCCTCCATCGCCAGGGCATCCAGGCATTCCGGCCCCGCCTTATCGAAGGCGATGCCATCCAGCTTCATCCGCTCGTCTGCAACGCCTTCAACGCGGACTTCGACGGCGATCAAATGGCCGTGCACGTCCCGCTCTCGGAGGAAGCGCAGTGGGAAGCGGCCAACATCATGAGCGCCAACAAGAATATATTGAAGCCCGGTTCCGGCGATATGATAGTGCTTACTGGCAAGCCGCTCGACATCGTTCTCGGAGTCTACTGGCTTACCAAGGCGGTAGATAAACTGAAGGGAGAGGGCGAATATTTCGCGTCGCCAAACGCCGCCATTCTAGTCTCAGAGTATGGCGCGATAGATATCCGAGCGAAGATCAAGGTGTTGCCGGTCTCCGGCAAGAAAAAGTATGAGCAGTTCGAGAACCGTCCGTTCGAGACGACAGTCGGCCGCCTCCTCTTCAATACCGTCTTGCCCGGAGATTATCCGTTCGTTAACGAGACCATAACGCGCAAAGTGCTCGCGCGCATCGTGAACGACTGCATTGAGCGCTACGGCCTGGACGCCATCCCGGCTATCGTGAACAAAGTGAAGCGCTTCGGCTTCGACTACGCGACGAAGTCCGGCGTCACCTGGTCGCTCGACGAAGTGTCCGTCCCGGCCGATAAGCAGCAAATAATCGAGGACGCCTCGGCGAAGGTCGCGAAGATAGAAGAGGATTATCAGAACGGTCTTCTCGCCGAAGACGAGAAGCGCCGCATGGCTATCGAAGTGTGGCAGGCCTCTCGTCAAGACATCGAGAAAAAGGTCGCGGAAAACTTGAATCCGATGGGCTCCATCGCCGACATGGTGCTCTCCGGCGCCCGCGGCTCGATGGGGCAGGTCACGCAGATGGCCGGCATGAAAGGCCTCATCCAGAACACGGCCGGCGAAACCATCGAAGTCCCCATTGTCTCCTCGTTCATCGAAGGATTCAATCCAATTGAGTATTTCATCGCGACGCACGGCGCCCGCAAAGGATTGGCCGACACGGCGCTCGGCACTGCGAAGGCGGGCTACCTCACGCGCCGCCTCTTTGACGTGGCGCAGGACTCCATAGTGACCGAGAAGGATTGCGGCACGAAGCGCGGAGTGAAAATTAATCGCGTGAGCGCCTCGGGCATCCAGATAAACTTCGCTGAAGCGCTCCGTGGCCGCGTTTTGGCAGAATCTGTCGAAGGAGACTTTTCCGCCGCAGGCGGCCCCGCCTCGGGCTGGAAAAAAGGACACTATCTCTCTGCGCAGGACGCTGAAACACTGGCGGCCTCGAGAGTCGCTTCAATCGTCGCGCGTTCCCCGATGTCCTGCGAGACGCGCTACGGCATCTGCCAGACCTGCTACGGCATGGATCTCACGAGCCAGGAGCTCGTTGATCTGGGAGAAGCGGTCGGTACGGTAGCGGCGCAGGCGATCGGCGAGCCGGGCACGCAGCTCACGATGCGTACGTTCCATGCCGGCGGCGTGGCTTCGATCGGAGGCGATATCACGAGCGGTCTGCCGCGCGTGGAAGAAGTCTTCGAGAAGCGCTCGCCGAAAAATCCGGCAGTCGTCTCTAAGACCGATGGCATCGTGATCGAGGTCAAGGAGCAGGGCCGCGAGAAGATAATCGTCGTAGCTCCCGAAGCGGGGCAGGGCAAGAAGGACGGCTCGGTCTATGAGTATCTGGCTCCGTACCCGCGCGTCGCGCTCGTTAAAGAAGGCGATCTGGTGTCCAAGGGCCAGATCCTCACGGACGGCTCCGTGGATCTCGATGAACTCTTCGAATACGCGGGGCGCGCGGCGGTTCAAGAGTATATAATCGCCGAGGCGTCGAAGATCTATGAAATGCAGGGCGCCTCGGTGGCGCGCAAGCACTTCGAGGTTGTAGTGAAGCAAATGTTCTCGCGCGTGAAGATAACAGACGCCGGCGACACCGACTATTCGGTCGGAGATATCGTCGAAGATTGGGAATTCGCAAAGGCGGTCAAGGATGCGGAAGCGGCTAATCGAATGCCGCCGCATGCGAAGGAGATAGTGCTCGGCATTAAAGAGAGCGCGCTCTCGCGGCGCTCCTTCCTCTCCGCGGCTTCCTTCGAGCAGACGACGAAGATACTAATCAACGCGGCATTGCGCGGAAGCGTGGATCGCCTGCGCGGATTGAAAGAGAATGTCATTCTGGGGCGCCTGATTCCGGCTGGCACCGGCTTTTCCGGCAGCAAGAAATTCGCGCACATCGCGAAGCTCCAGGCTTCGCGTCCGGCTCCTTCCGCGCCGACCCGCTCGACCAGTTTCTCGTCTCGCGTGGGCTCCGGCGGAGCGGGTACCCCGCCAACCCGCGCAAAGTAACCTGTGAAGGTCAGACCTTCACAGGTACAACGATAGTCGCGCATGGATGTGAAGGTCAGACCTTCACATCCATGCAGATAGAGAACGGGCGCGACCGAGAGGTCGCGCCCGTTTACGTCAGAAGTCGATGTGTCGCCATCGACTCTCCGCTCCCGGATCGCTCACGCGAGTGTCCCGCGCGTTCGTCGGCAGGTCTCGAGATCGCTTAACGATGCCGGTTTGCCGGTCGGCGAACTCGAGGAACAGACCGAGACGAGCAAGACCAGGAACCAGTTCCTGTATTTCTTCCTCGCTCAGTCCAGTAAGTTTCCTCGGAAGGATAGTGGCCATCGCGTCCTCCTCTTGGGCCGGGCCCGTTGGCCGGTGAAAGAGCGTTCGTTAATCCTGCCTTAATTTTGACATTCTCACGCGTAGTTAGTCAAATCTCTTGAAGCGCGATAAACTTCAAATTATGTCCGATACCGTGCAGCAAATTAAGGAGCGGCTATCCATTCAAGACATCATCGCGCCGTATGTGAAGCTGAAGCGGGCAGGGAGGTCGCTCGTCGGCCTGTGCCCGTTCCATAAGGAAAAGACCGGTTCATTTCATGTGTCGCTTGAGCGCGGCACGTGGCACTGTTTCGGCTGCGGAGAGGGCGGCGACGGCTTCTCGTTCATTGAAAAGATCGAAGGCGTCGATTTCAAGGGCGCGCTGAAAATTCTCGCCGACAAAGCGGGAGTTAAGATCATTTCGGGACACGGCGGCCAGAGCCATGCGGAAACTGAAAAAAAGGAACGTTTGCGCGCGTTGCTTTCTCGCGCTTCTGAATGGTATGCCGGCAAGCTCGCGGGCAGTCCGGCTCACGCATATGCAAAGAAGCGCGGCCTCTCGGACGACACGATAAAAAATTGGCGACTAGGCTATGCGCCCGAAGGATGGCGGATGCTCCTCGAAGCCCTTTCCGCAGAAGGCTTCACGGTCGCGGAGCTCCTCGCCGCCGGGCTTGTGAAAGAAGCAGACGGCAAGCCCGGTACTTACTATGACCGCTTCCGCCACCGGCTCATGTTCCCTATCAGGGATATTGCCGGACGAGTGGTCGGCTTCACCGGCCGAGCTTTGGCTCCCGACGATCCCGCGAAGTACTTGAATAGCCCGGAAACGGATCTCTACCATAAATCAGAAATTCTTTTCGGAATGGATAAGGCCAAGGAATTTATCCGTCAGAGGGGGTTCACGATGCTCGTCGAGGGCCAGATGGACGTGCTCTTGGTCCAGCAAGCGGGATTCGGCAATGCGGTCGCGCTCTCGGGGACGGCTCTCACTGAGAAGCATCTAGCTCTTATGAAGCGATTCAGTGAGAATCTGATGCTCGTGCTCGACGCCGACGCGGCCGGACTCAAGGCGACCGCACGTTCTGCAGAATTAGCACTCGGACAAGGCCTGCGGGTAAAGGCGGCGCGCTTGCCAAAGGGTACGGATCCCGCCGATATGGTGAGCGAAGACCCGAAAGAATTCGCTCGTCGAATCGCGACAGGCAAGCCGGTCGTAGATTTTTTCCTTGCAGAGTTGGCTGAGCGGGAGAAGGATTCTCACCGCCTTTTGCGTTTCGCGGAAGCAGTCGTGCTGCCGCTCATCGCCGCGATGCAGAGCCCTATGGAGCGCGACCATTTCGTCCAGGCCACTGCCAGAACGCTCGGTCTGTCGGATGAGGCGGTACGAGAGTCGCTCGCAAGGATCAAGAGGGCGGGCAGCGTCGAGGTTGCTGCGCGTCCGGTAAGAGAACCTGAGCAGGCGCGTCTCTCACATGTCCTCGCGCGCGAAAATCAGCTCCTTGCCGTTCTCCACGCCTATCCCGAAACACCGCTTGCGCTTCGTGTCAAATCGGAGTATTGTCGGATCACTGAAGCTCGAGAGCTGCCAGTCGACCCTCCCCCAGAATCGGCCCTGTTTGAGATCGAGGCCATTTTTGGGGAGCTTCCGGCGGAAGGCGCGGCCGATGAGCTTTTGAATGCCTTCGAAGAAGCGGTTATCCGCAAGGCACACAAAGAAGCGGTTCTCGATTTGCGCAGGGCTGAAGCAAGCGGCGACGCCGAAGCGGTGAAGCGGGGAGAAGAAGCGTGCGCGCTTCTGCTTACGCGACTCGGTGCGCTACGTTCTTAATTTTCTCTTTATCTTCCAACTCTCTAATACGTATATGGCTACGCCGAGGAACAAAAAATCGGTGAAATCGCGACGCCCAAAAGGGGCGGGGAAGCGTCGCGCAAAAATAAAGGCGAAATCCGTTCGCCGGCGTTCTCTGCGCACAAAAAAGCAGATCGTACGAGTAGCGGCGCGCGCTCATGGCGATAAGGCTTCGCTCGCCAAATCTCTCTCCGCGGAACAGCTCATCGAGAAGGGAAAGGAGCGAGGATATGTCACATACAACGAGATCCTGAAGTCCTTCCCGCATGTCGAGGATGACGTGAATTTTCTCGAGTCCCTGTATGAGCGGTTCGCGACTGCCGGAGTCGACGTGCTCGAGGGCGGCATGCTTGAAGATGCCACGGATGAGTATCTCGCCACGCGCAACATCAAAGATCACCATTCGGCCAGTTACGACTCAATACAGATCTACTTGCGGGAGATCGGCCAGTACCCACTCCTTACCGCCGCCGAAGAGCGCGAACTAGCCAAGCGCATCGAGAAAAGCGATGCAGAGGCGCGCAATATACTTGCGCGCTCGAACCTGCGCCTAGTTGTCTCCATCGCCAAGAAATACGTCGGCCGGTCGCCCGATCTCACCTTGCTCGACCTCATCCAGGAAGGGAACTTGGGCCTGTTCCGCGCAGTGGACAAATTCGATTGGCGCAAGGGCTACAAGTTTTCTACCTACGCGACCTGGTGGATCCGACAGGCGATCACCCGCGCGCTTGCTGACCAGTCGCGCACGATCCGCATCCCTGTGCACATGGTCGAGACGATCGCCAAATATAAGCAGATATCCCGCCGCCTCGCGCAGGCTTTGGGCCGGGATCCGCACGCCGAAGAGATCGCCGTCGAAATGGGAGTAGAGCCGGAGAAGATCTATCAGATAGAAAAAATAAATCAGGATACGCTCTCACTCGAGAATCCGGTGGGCTCGGATGATGATGAGAAGTCAACTTTGGGAGATTTCATCCCGGATGATAAGATCCCTTCTCCGGTGCAGGAATCCTCGGAGCGCATTCTCGCCGAACAAGTGCGGGCGATCCTTAACGACCTCTCGCCGAAGGAGCGCAAGATCCTCGAGATGCGCCACGGGCTCATGGACGGCGTCTATCACACGCTCGAGGAGGTGGGCAGGGAATTCTCGGTGACCCGCGAGCGCATCCGCCAGATCGAAGCTAAGGCGCTTGAGAAGATCCGCACGCACGACAAAGCGCGGCATTTGAAATCATACTGATGCAAACAACAATTGCGTAAAGCAATGCAGGCCCGGGCGGTAATCCGCCCGGGCCTGCTAACTTCCATCATTTCGACAACAGGAGCGTCGCGACGATCTCGAGAAGATTCCCGTGAGAGCCCTTCTCGACAAGCACGCCGTTGAGCATCGCGACATGCTCCCACACCAGTTCTCCTCGAGGAGTCGTGTACACGATGACCGGCAGGTCTCGAAGGACTTCGTCCTCTCGGATCTGTTCGAGCGCCGCGAGGCCGCTCATGCGCGGCATGTCGTTGTCTGTCACCACCAGATCGAAACGTTCGACGGCGAGCCGATCGAGAAGTTCGAAGCCGTTTCCCACGGCGACGACCTCGTACCCCTCAGCTTCGAGGAGTTCGACCACTACGTCGCGCACGTCCGGCTCGTCTTCGGCCAACAGAATTTTTTTGGACACCCTTCTCTCCTTGAGGTTGATGTGCGAATCTGTGCCCAATATATCACTTCATTCAATTTTGTCCAGCAACCCTCCCGCTCGCCTTCTACGAGGCGGAGGAGTAGCCGCTGTGAAGGTCTGACCTTCACAAGCTATGTTATCCCCAACTCATTCTGTGAAGGTCAGACCTTCACACTCTGAAATCATAATGAAGATTTAGCGAATTCCCTTGCGGGATAGCGTAATATAGCGGTAATGGGGAGGAAGCCGCCGATCAAGCATTGGAGCCATTCGTCCCTCGTCGCGTTCTTGCGTAATCCCTTAGCTTGGTACAAGCGGTATGTCGAAGAAGTTTATGATACGCCGACATCGCCAGCGTCGGTAGTCGGCCGCGCCGGGCACTTGGCTCTCGAGAATTTCTACCGTGGAGATTCCAAGGAGGCGGCCACCGCTAAAGGGCTCGCGTACCTTCGGAACATTGCGGATTTCGAGCTCGATTTTGGCAAGTTGAAGTCGCGCAAGGCGAAGAAAGAGAAGCGAGCGGCGATGGAGCGGGAATATGCGCAGGCGGTCTCGTTTTATCTTGCGCGGCCGCCGCGGCATAAAATTCTCGGGGTGGAAGTGAAGGGAGTAGTAGAAGTGGAGGGATTGGCACTGCCCTTGAAGGCCGTCTCCGATCTTGTGGTGGCGTCGCGAGCAGAATCGGGCGCGGTGGATATAGTGGATCACAAGTTCGTCACTGCGTTCAGCAAAGGCGGCTCGGCCAAAACGCTTTTCGTCCTTCAGGCGCTATTCAATTACTACACGGTCGGGAAGCTCTTTGAGAAGCCGGTGCGGCGGTTCATCGTCTATGAATGCAAGAAAACGAGGAACGCCGACGGGTCCGCTCAGCTCAAACGCTACGTGCTCGATTATCAGACGCTCGAGCGCGACTTCGTAGTCTTCCGCCGGCTTATCGAGGATGCTACCGCCGAGATCTCCCGCCGGCGTATCTGGCTGCCGAACCCCTCCGACATGTTCGAGGGCGACCACTCGTTCGATATTTATCGACTCGGTTTGATAGAAGAAATGAAAGAATGATCAAGGTGTTCCATAATACATACGACCGTTACTATTAAGGAACATACGGCTATAACTACTTCATATTATTAATGTAGTATTTCGCAAAAATACTGAGATAAGGCTCGCTGTTGATTTGCCTGGATATGTAAAAAAGAAAGGCCGTCCCGAGAGACGGCCACTTTCTCCGTCTCTCGAGGATGGCCTTGTTATCGCGGCCGAAGGTCCTGCAACTCCTGAAGCGACTTGCGGAAGGGACAGCCGCTGGAATCACAGGGAATCCGGTTCTTGGGGTCATTCCTAGGCCCTGTCCAGACGAATCCCTTGTCGTGACAGTCCGAGCAGATCTCGCCCTCGAGTCCCGTCTGTGGAGAACTCATGTTTCCTCTTGGCGGTTACAGGTGAGCTGCGAAGGCGCGGATGGTCTTGGGGTACAGGACCCGCTCCACCTGCTTGATACGCTCATGGAGCGTTCCCTCGGTATCTCCATCGAGGATGGGCACCTCCTCCTGAGCGAGAATGGGACCGCTGTCAACTTCGGGTGTCGCGACATGGATCGTGGTCCCGGTGATCTGCACGCCGGAAGCGAGTGCGTCTCGAACCGCGCGATCTCCCTTGAACAACGGCAACAGGGACGGGTGGCTGTTCAAGATCCGTCCACCATAGTGCCTTGGCTCGAAGATCATTGGGGACAGCACGGTCATGAAGCCCGCCATCACCACGATGTCGATGCCAAACCGCTCCAGGAAGTCCGTGAGCCAGGCCGTGTAGAGTTCCCGCTTGAAGGCTAGCCCCTTTCCGTAGCTAGCGCGGTAGAGAACAGCTGCAGGTATCGCCGGCTGGGCGCTTAGCGTCACCACGTCGATCCCGCGGCAGGGGCGATCAGCCACGACCAGGTCGATCGGGAGACCGTCCTTGATCATCGCATCGAGTAGTGAGCCAGTACCGGATACGAGCACCGCGATCCGCTTGTTCACTCGGTCCTCCGCTGTGGCATGATTTAATTCGCAAGTCGAACTGTTCGACTTGCGAGCACATCCGCTTTATTTCTATCACGGTTAATGTGAATTTCCTAACCACAGGCTTTGAGTTGGCAGAGGAATGAAAAAGGGCCCTCGACGATGTCGAGGGCCCTTCCGATTTTGCCGAGGGCCTTCTGCAGGCCGAGCTTTCTACGTTTCGGGCAGTATTCTACCCCGGCGAATGGCGATGTTCTCCACCACGTTGAGGTCGCCGGATCGAACTCACCCAATACGAGGGACGCTTATTACCATCAGACATCGATGGCCTCCGCTATCCCGGCTCTTCTCAGCACATCCCGAGCCTGTACGAGAAACTCTGTCGCTTCATGAGGATGCCCGAATGACTTTCAGTTCGCAGCCCATACTGGCCTTCCCTCGGGGCGTAGGCTCATCTTCTGGCAAATACTGTCCTGGCAGAAGACGATTTCTCTCGCCGCTCAGAAAGCAAGCTGCTTCGATCAGTCACGGTTAGGTGGGGCATTTGCTCCGGAAGCTACTTCTCGTTGGCCAACTATTGCCAGCGCCTAAACGCTAGCCTCCGTTGGCCGAGGCTTAAAGACCTCCTTATTAAGTACAATCTAGGTGTACGCTAGCACAGCGCTTGATTTTTGTCAATCTTTCCGGAGTCGACTCCCGGATCCGTGGCTTAGTGTCAGGGTTTTCACTTGCCGAGCGCGCGGTTGACGAGCTCTTTTACGGCGTAGTAGGAGTAGGCGCCGTTCATGACGATCGGAGCCATTCCGCTTCTCAAAATGACCGTGTACGGCGCGCCTTGCGCGCCCATGTCCAGGGCATTTTGACGGTCTCTCATAATGCGCTCCACGAGCGGTTTGGATGCCGATTCGCTCGCGTAACAGGTCGCGAACGTATTTCCATCAGTATCCGCGCCGCTGCCAGGAATTCGAGCTTGCATCGCGAGAGCGCCTAGCCCAGACGGAGAGACCGGCTGATTCGCAAAGAGCGCGTCGGCAAAGCGCCAGAAAGCCTCGTTGCCGCCGGCTTCTCCTGCGCATTCCGCGGCTTTGGCGAGCGCAAGCGCGTTGGGGTGCAGCTCCGTGAGCGGAAAATGGCGGAATACCAGCGCGACGCTCCCGCTTGCCGCTTCGCTCGCGACTACTTGACGCAAAATCACCTCGAATTCCTTGCAGGGAATGCAGTCGAAGTCCGAATATTCGACGATCATGACGCGAGCCGCCGGATTCCCGAAGATATGGTCCGACGCGCTTACGGGTCGCACTAGCGCGGGATTTCCGCCCGTCACTTTTGACCGGTAGGACGAGACATACACCGCCCCCGCCACGATGAGCCCACCCGCTATGATCGCGATGGGTATCGTGAATGAGGATTTCATAACGGTAGTGCGTGCGTGAGCGAGGGGATCTCTATCGTTGCCGTAATCCAAGCGGAGGTGTCGAGCTTGATGTCGCGGATATCGCGCAAATCTTTATATTTGAGACTGCCATGCTCGAGAGCATAGTCGAAAAGCTCCCGGGTCAGCCGTACGTCCTCGATGCAGTATGCCGCGACCTCGTTTTTCCGGCCCTCCTTCCACCACTCGCCGGCCTTGAGCCCGTCGCCCGCTTTCCCCCGGCCGAGCGTCGCCTCGGCCAGAGATTGGAGCCGGAGCCGCCGGCCAAGCGTTTTCTGTACTTCGGACAAGAGATCGAGCGAGCGAATGTGTATCAAATTGCCCGGGTAATAACGATTTAAGAGGGGAATATCGAACGCGTCTGAATTGAATCCAATAAGAAGGTCGGTACGCTCTAAGATCGGCCAGAGCTTCGGCAGGTCTTCCCTGAAATAGGAAGAATACTCGCCCGTGAGCGAATCATGGATAGCGACTACCGTGAGTTCCTGTTCTGCCAAGTCTACATGCCCGCGAACGGCGGAATTGGAGACGGACTCGATATCGAAGGTGATGGATCTCATAGGAATTAGGCGCTAGGCTCTAGGCGTTAGCTGCCCGAACGCAGATGGCTCGGAAGTTCTGAAACAGGCAGTCCCATTTCTTCTCCTGTGGCAAGTATCTTCATGCGGACAGTCTGATTTGCGACTTCGTCTGAGCCGTATGCGATGAAAAGAGGAATATTCCGCTTCACCGCATCCTTTATTTGATCGCCGAGGGAACGATCAGAAAGGTTCACGAAAATACGGCAGCCTTCTTTCCTGAGCGAGTCGGCAAACTTTTGCGCCGCCGGGAGATCGTTGACGTTCGGTGTTCCGACATAGAGCTGTGGGCGGCTCGCTCTCGTATCAATCGGGAGATTGTGGGTAGTCAGAAAATCGAGAAGCGTTACGTCTCCCATGCCGAAGCCGACCGCGGGTACGGGTTCGCCGCCGAACAAAGCGACCAAATTGTCATAACGACCGCCGCCGAAGAGGGATCGAGGATTCGCCGGACTTGTATCGAAGAATTCGAAGATAATGCCAGTGTAGTAATCGAAGCCACGCACAATGAGCGGATCGAACACCACATTCGATATGCCGCTGGCCGCTAAAGCGGCGATGAAGTCATCCAATTTCTTCTTTTCGTCCCGGATAGGTTCGGCATTGCCGTTAATGAGCTCAAGAGGATCGCGCTGGGTTATTGCGGCGAGCGCGGCCGAATATTCCTCCGGAGTCATCTTGGCTTTACGGTCTAAGAGATGCATATACCGTTTCTTAGCAGTTACGCCTGCCGCCTCGCAGGCATTGTCAAGCAGTGCGCGCGAATTTACGCGGATAACGAAATCTTTATCGGCCGCGCCAAGCGCTTTCAGCAGCTCGCAGCCAATGACGATTATTTCGCCATCGGCCTTAGAATCCGCCACGCCTAGCAGGTCCACATTCAGCTGGTAGTGCTCGCGCAGACGCCCCCGCTGGGGCCGCTCGTAGCGGAAGACATTCGGGATGGAGAACCACCGCAAAGGGAAGGCGAGTTCGCGGCGCTTCGCCGCCACCATGCGCGCCAAGGTCGGCGTCATCTCGGGCCGCAGAGTTACGCGCCGGTCTCCGCGGTCCATGAACGTGTATGTCTGCTCGTTCACGATCTCTTCCGAAGTTTTCGATTCGTAGAGTTCCGCGCGTTCCAAGGGCGAGGCATTGTATTCTTCGTAGCCGTAGTGCGAAAGCGTCTCGCGGATGCGCGCGAAAATAGCGGAAAGCCGCGCCCAATCGGCAGGGTAAAAATCTCGCACACCCTTGTATGAGTCGGTCGAAAGCGGCTCGTCCATGGCATTATTGTATCACTACACCAACCAATCAGCGCACTATCGAGACGCGCTTATTTGGTCAGGCCCGCTGTGCCGCTCGCTAGGAACGTATTTGAGGATGAGATCGCGCATTTGTTCGGGGCGGGGAATGCCGCGCATATCGAATTTCTCGGTAGCGCCGGCGGTCTGCACGTTGATGTTGCCGATATTAAGGAGAGAAGGCAGTATGCCCGCAACTTCGGTCGTCGCATCCTGGACGCGCGAAAGAAAAAGCGAGGAAACCTCTCGGTTAAAATAAGCGCGTTGCTTGATATTCACGATGCGTTGATTCGTGAGGACCCAAGCGTTCAGGAAATATTTGGTAAACCTGCCCCAGGCGCTGGTCCAAACGATCAGGAACCATAGTCCGAGAAGGGCGCGTTCGAGCGGCTCGGCATAGTCGAAATATTTCTGATACGGAGCGAGCGGCGGGACGAACGGAATAACGTTCGCAGTGGCGAAAGGCAGGATCGCCAGGATGGCGTAAGGTAACAGATCTGCGAGGAACAGGAACCAATGCCGCCGCGCTTCCCACACCACGTGCTCCCCCGGTTCAAGTTCGAATTCTTTCATATAAACGGGATAAATGCGGGAAGCGTTCCGGAAACTGCGAAGGTAAAGAGCGAAAATGATATCACCAGATGTGCGGCTATCGCGGGAACTGCGACCCAAGATGCATGCGAGTACTTGAGCCAGTGGTATATGGCGATGAGCGTGTATATCCCCCAGAAGGCCGCCACTATCCCGAACGCCCACACGATAGCCGGGCCGACCGCAATGGCCGACACATTCCACTCCGCGAAGAGGGCGGGAGGCGCGAAGGGCGTAAGAGGCTGGTCAATCATATTAACAGTATACAATCGCACTCGTTGTCCTGATACAATTTACACATGACACGCCAACAACTGCCTAAAGTCTATAGGGTCCTTAGGACAGCCGTTCTTGCCTCCGGAGGCATCTCGATAGTCACAACTGTAATAATCTTACTGGCCCAAACAAATTGGGCAACAGGTCTTATCGTAGCAGGGGTATTAGGGCCTTTTTCTATTGGCGGAATGGCAATTTGCGGCTTATCGTTTCTTTTCTACGTCGCTTTTTATTTCGCCCGATGGAAAAAACAAGGCCTTGCATTCGGGAAGGCAATTTTGGTAATTGCTGTTCCTGCCATGAGCATATATCCGTTACTGAATTTACGAGCTGAGTGGGTGGATACTGCAGATAAGAGAGATTTCCTCTCTACGCACGTGCAGGGAGCGCTTTCTGCAGACAATGGCGACTCTAACAGTATCATCAAGCAGAAGTTTTTCTTGGTTCAGTTTATTAACACGGCGGCTGGATCACGCTTCAACTTCCAAACTTTTCAAACCGATTTAGAGAATGACAGATGGCTTCAAAGCTGGTATCAGAGAAATGTAAAAGCTCTTCCCTGCGGTGAAAAACCTCAATATCATGTATCGCCCGACGGTCAGATACTTGCAGTCTTTCTTAAACGATGTGATATCTCAGGTAATTTCTTCTGCACCGGCGTCGTGGGATATCCGGCAACACATGAGAGTCTTGCAGTGGAGGCGCGCGGGGACGTAAGCCCATCGCAAGCGTTAGATACCTCATATTTTTGCGACGCAAAGATACAGCCGCGGGTTCCAGTCCGCGTTGCGACAACAACCATCCGTATTTCAGGTATCAAAACAGGGCAATCGTACGAAGGGAATACACAACTTGTAATTAGTGTCCTTATTTCCCCGATTGATATCTACGATCTGCGAAGCACGCTCGTTCCGGAAGAGAAGACCCCGACAACAAAAGAAGATGGGCCATATTATGACGAAGTTCGAGGAGGGTATGACAGAGGCGGAATATCTATGTCTGCGGCTGGAAGCGATGTACAAATGCCAGTATCATTTTTTGGCATACCACCTGGCTCGTATCATCTTAAAATTGATTTGCTACCGGGCGGCTCACTTAAAACTGCTAGCAAGCAACCAACAGTATATACATCCACAACCAGCGGCTCTTTCTTTATCTCAGGCGACAGATAGATTTTAGAGAGTCACGCGGATAATGCGAGGGCGGCCGTACTGGTCTGTGCGTATTTCAAACTGCAACCCCTGACTCGCAAACAAGGAGCCGGCAGTTTCGGCATATTCCGAATCGCACTCGATCCACGTCATGCCGCCGGGAGCGAGGTATCGGGGAAGTTCCCGGGCGATACGGCGAATGACAGCGAGGCCGTCCCCTCCCGCGTAGAGCGCCCCTTTAGGTTCGTGCGCGGACACGCTCGGCGATAGGGCGCGTCCGCTCGGGATATACGGCGGATTAGCGGCAATGATATCGAACTTCAGGCTGGCGAACGGTTCCAACAAGTCGCCGATACGGACATCGGCCCTCGATTGGTCCAAGCCGTTTTTGCGGATATTTTTCAGGATCGTGTCGCGATGTGCCTCGTCGATCTCTCCGAAAAAGACGCGAGCCTGCGGCAACTGTGCGAGTGCGGCACAGCCTATCGCTCCCGAGCCGGAGCAAAGATCGAGGAATGTGAGAGGCACAGCGGCGTCCGCTCTCGGACGCGCATAATTTTCTGCTGAAAATTTGCTGTGTCTCGCGCCGTCGCGCTGCGACACGTCCTCGAACGAACGCCGCTGTGCCTCGTGTAGCGCCAGCTCCGTCCACCATTCCGTCTCCGGGCGGGGGATGAGCGGCTTGGAATCAAGGTATATCTTCAATCCGAGGAACGGCTGCCAGCCGATGACGTACGCGAGCGGCTCGCCGAGGGCGAGCCGCTCGCGATCCTCCTCATATGCCGCAGAACGTTTTCCCCAGTATTTCTCTTCGAGAAGCGTCCGCTCATCCTTTGTCATCTGGAAATAATAGCCCGCCGGGAGGTGTATAAAAAGCGGCCGGGGGGAATCGCTTTTCCGTGCGATTCCCCCCGGCCAATTATTTGTTCTCTCGCATAGCCATTCGTTACGTCTGGCTAATAAACGTCGCCCGAGAACCTACAAAAACCTACAGTACTGACGCCTGCACACAAGCCACGCTACCAGGTCGCATATGAAATGGAGATTAAGGACAGGCCCCAGATCAAGGACATGAAGAGTCCTTAATTAAGCTTTAATGTAGCAGTTGATAGCGTGAGTTTGATGCATTATAATCAAAGCTAGACTATGAAATTACTTCTTATCGAAGACGAGCCGCAGATAGCGAATTTGCTCAAAGCGGGCCTTGAGCGCGAAGGCTACGCCGCCGACTGGGTCGCAGACGGAGTGGGGGGGGAGAAGCGGATCGAGCTATATCACGCCGATTACGATCTAGTCATTCTCGACCTCATGCTCCCGGGAAAGGATGGGCTTGAGATCTGCAAGAGCGTGCGTGCCAAGGGCATCACCGTCCCGATTCTAGTTCTGACGGCAAAAAGCTACGTGGACGACAAAGTGACCGCGCTCGATAGCGGCGCCGACGATTACCTCACCAAGCCGTTCGATTTCAAGGAATTGCTCTCACGCATCCGGACGCTTATGCGCCGGCCGAAGGAGAAACTCACGACAGAATTGCGCAGCGGAGGAATCGTCCTGAACCCCGTGTCGCGCAAGGTCTTTCTCGACGGAAAAGAGATCAAGTTGACGCTCAAGGAATTCGGGATCCTTGAATATCTAATGCGTTATCCGAATAAGGTCGTGACCCGGGACGACGTTCTGTTCAACGTTTGGGATTTTCATTTCGATTCTTTCAGCAACGTGGTAGATGTCCATATCAACCACTTACGCAAGAAGATAAATAACAAGAAGCGGGGGAATTTTCTCGAGACGATACGCGGCGTCGGCTACCGGATCAACTCCACCGCCGACGAATCCGCCGCAGCTTAACAGACGCACTTTTCTTTAGCGCTCGCGTTTCAAGATACGAGCGATGATTTTCGAAGTCGAGATGCTGCGCGTCTCGGGAATTGCGACGAACCTTGTTTTCGGACTAAAACGCTTTATCTCATTGTAATACTCGGCAGCAGTGTGCGGGATAAAAATATCGGGTCGTGAGGCGAAGACGTCCGGCTTGAGTCGCTTTATATCCTGCGCGGGATGGAAAGGGGTTTCTCTGGAGGTCGAACTGCGCACGACATAATCTGCGAGCCCGAGGGCATCGATGAACGCTACCCGCTCTCGCTGGTTCATTATGGGGCGGTTCACTCCCTTCAAATGCGCGGCGTGCTTGTCGGCGAGGACGTTCACTACAAGTACATCTCCCAAGCGGCGCGCTTGCTGTAGAAATAGCAGATGGCCGAGATGAAAAAGGTCGAAGATGCCGTTAGCGAAGACTATGGTCTCGCCCGCATGCCGCCGCCGTACGTCTCCTAATCGATGTGCGGGAATAATCATGTTTTTCAAATCTCGCCGGAGGCATAGAAGGGCGTACCGCGCTTCTTGTCGCGAGTCTCCATGCCCCGTAAAGGGATAGTGACGTAAAATGTCGTCCCCTGATTCTTCTGGCTCTTGTTAGGCCGATGATTGGGGAAAGCCCGCGAAGAAGGGGATTCGAACCACACGCGGCCGCCGTATTGCTCGACCGCCATTTTAACCATATACAAGCCTATTCCGGTTCCTTTTACTTCCGGGTGAGCGCGGAAGAGCCGCTCGAAGATCTTGGGCTGTTGATCCTTCGGGATACCGATCCCCATATCGGAGATGCCGATTAAAACCTCGTCCCCGTTCTTGCTGATATCAATAGCTATAATGCTCTTCGGCGGGCTGAATTTGACCGCGTTCGAGATAAGATTTTCAAGAACTATCTTCATCAGGCGCTGGTCTATGTTGAGGAGCGGAATATCCTTCGCATACGTTCGCTTTACCGATACTTGCTTCTTCCTGAGCGGGAGGGCCATTTCCTGAAGTATTTTGTCGATGAATTTTGAAAGGCTGACCGGCTCGGGATTCACTACGAGCGTGCCCATCTGGATCCGGGAAATATTTAGCAGAGATTCTATAATGTCGATCATCTCTCTCACGCCGCTCCGGGCTATGCGCAGATACTTCTCTTGATCCTTCGCGAGTGGATCCGAATGCATGAGCATGTCGATAGCAAGCCGCACGCTCGTGAGCGGCGTGCGCAGCTGATGGGACGCGAAGGAGATGAACTCGTTCTTGGCGCGATCCATCTCGACGATGCGCGTGATATCACGCCACACCGCTACGGCTCCGTGTATTTTTTTATGAAGAAGAAAGGGAGCAGCCCGTATGTCGAGCGGGATTTTACGCCCGGTTTCCCGATTGAGAACATAGCAGGTATCCGTATCGAAGACCGGTTTTTGCTTATGTATCGCCGCATTCAAGGCTATGTATATCGGTCGCGTGTCTTTCGGAACCCGCGTCCCGTTGGCAAAGTAGAGCGGTATGGTTTCGTATAAATTGTAGCCGATCAGCTCTCTCGGGGCGAGGCCGGTGAGCGTGTTCAAGGCCTCATTCACGAAGATGATCTTGCCGGTCATATCGGTCACGAGAATGCCGTCCACGATAGAGAGGAGAAGGGCGTCATCCAGAGCCTTCCCCTCCTCGAGCCGCCGGGCATATTTCTTCAGATCGCTCACGTCGGACTCGGTGCGGATGAAAAAAAGGATCCGCTCCTCCTCATCAAGTACCGGCACGATCGTGACGCGCGCTTCATAAAGCTCGCCGTTCTTGCGTCGGTTCACGACTTCGCCCTGGAATGGTTTTTTATCCTTGGTAATCGTTTCCCATATGCCGCTGTAGAAGGATTGACCCAGCTCACGGCCCCAGAGATCGCCCGGTTTCTTCCCCATGACTTCCTCTTTTGAGTACCCGGTAATGCGCTTGACCGCCTGGTTTGCGTACACGATAGCGCCTCTCGGGTTGATGATCGTAACGTGATCGGACGTATGCTCAAGAGCGACGCGGAATTTCTCAAGTTCTTGATTGAGCGCGTCGGTCCTGGCTTTCCCTTTCTTTAACTGCTCCGCATGAGCTCGGATCTTATTCAGGTACTTTTTCGATTCGGTAATGTCGCGTTCGACGCCGATGAAAAAAAGTACCTCACTCTTTCCATTCAAGACCGGAGAAATCGTGGCTTGCGCGGTGTACAGCTCGCCGTTTTTCCTGCGGTTCACCAGTTCGCCGCGGAACACCTTTTTGCGTTTCTTGATAGTGTGCCATAGCTTCTTGTAAAAATCCTGCCCCATCTGTCCGCCCCAGAGCTTGCCGGCTTTCTTGCCGACGACTTCGCGTACCGAGTAACCGGTAACGCGCTCTACCGCCTTGTTGGCGAAAACGACCTTGCCGTTCGGGTCGGTAATGACGATATGGTCGGAGGCGTTATCAAGTGCTAGACGATACTTTTGTTGGGGGAGACGCTCGGATTTTTTAGCTCCGCCCTTCGTGTTGCGCCTGGCCAGGGCAGTCCTGCGTGCCATAGGCTGATTATGAATAATTTGGCGGTAAATGTAAAGGGTCCAAAAGGAAGGGCGCCGTACCCGAAGGTCGGCGCCCTTGAATCGAAAACTGCGGGGAACTAGACTCTTGTGGAGGCGATACTCTCCTTTGAAAAGAGCCAGTCAGGCCCGCCGCGCCGCTTAAGTTCCTCTCCGTGCAAAAAGAGGGACAGGCGGCTCTCGAAGCGGACCTCATGGTTATCCGAAAGAGGCACGAAGCAGTCCTGCCCCGACTCCGGCACCGGAACAATGACATTGAAATGCAAATGCTGGATCGTTCCGGAATGGTAGTGCGCATCGCCGAAACGTGACGCGAGCCCTCCGCCTGGGAGACCGAGCTTATCGACTGCGTAGCTGAACAGCCGGCCTATCCATATCCAGTCCTCTGCCGTGAGTTTCTGGATGTCCTCGACGTGTTCCCATGGAATAATGAGCGACATGTGTTGCGTACCCGGCCGTGGAAAAGCATTCTTCCTTAGCCACCATCGGCCTCTAAGGTGTGGGGCTAGGTCGAGGGCAGGATCGTACTGGCGGGGACAGAAAGGGCAGAACGCCGGGTCTAGCAGAGCACGGAGCGTCGAGCAGAACTGCTCGAAACTCCGGCATCCCAGGAGACGCACCGTCTCTTCCGGCAACGCCATGAATTCCTTGCCGCCCCAGGTCGTAAGGGTTCGCACATCAAGCTTCGCCTCTTTCGCGCCCAAATCGGTCAAAAGAACACCTCCCAGTGAGGAATAAACATCTCCAAAGTAAAGGCTACTGAAACTAAGATTAAGCTTTTATGAACTATCTAAGCGAAGGCTCTCCAAAGGGGAGGTAATTGCAAGACGCCCGCGCCGGAGGCGCGGGCGTCTTGCAAGCGAGATGCGAAATTAGTAGCCGCCGCGATCACTGTAGCCGCCGCCGTAGCCGCCGCGGCCGCCGCCGAAGCCGCCACGGTTACCGCCGAAGCCGCCTTCGCGACGGGCCGGGCGCTCGCCTTGCGGGCGGGCGAAGGAGACCGAGAGCGTGCGCCCGTCGAACTCCTTGCCATCGAGACGATCGATAGCCGCCTGCGCTTCCGCCTCGCTCGCCATTTCGACGAAGCCGAAGCCGCGCGAACGACCGGTCATACGATCGCTGATAATGCTCGCGGACACGACCGTACCGGCCTCGCTAAAGGCCTTCTTGAGATCGTCTTCCGTCGAGCGGTAGGGGATGCCGCCCACATAGAGCTTGTTCCCCTGGACTGATGCTTGATCCATTGTGGATTTTTGAACGATTAACCTCGCCGAAACTGAACGCTTGCTTGCCCTGAGTAAATCGAAGGGTTGAAGAAGCTCGAATACTCTGCGAGTGGCGCAAGTATGACAGAAATGCCAGTTATGCGCAAGTGTGGATAATGAATACCCAGATCTCTGTACGGCACTCGCGCGATTTGCGCTATTAATACTGACCTCCGACGAGAGTAGGGAAGAACAGGCCTATCATCCCGAGGGCGAGCAAAAGGACAATAGCCGTGGCAAATATTCGTTTCAGCATGCGAGTATGGTAGCAAGAACCGCGCAAAAGTTAAGTGGTTGCTTTGGGCTAGAGGACGGGCGTACCAAATCCGTCCTATAGGACGATTTTGGTACGCCCGGTATTGTTACGACTTTAGAAGCTAGTGCCGGGAGAGAGAATCGAACTCTCATGCCTTGCGGCGATGGGTTTTGCCCGCCCCGTTTAAAGTCCGCTTTTTACGGGGAATCCGTTGCGCCCCAGCACAAAACGCTGGTGCTGGAGGTGGGAGTCGAACCCACAACCCTTGCGGGACACGATTTTGAGTCGTGCGCGTATACCAATTCCGCCACTCCAGCGTTTTGTACGGTCAGTATGTACACTACCATCTCGCCCTCCAATTTTCATCATGTTAAAATGCATGTGATGCAGGACGATGCCCGCTACGTGCCGACCAAATACGACTCCATTTTTTGGATTGATGTGGAGCGCATCAAGCCTAATCCCTACCAGCCGCGCCGCGAATTCAGCGAGGCGGGTCTCGCTTCGCTCGCAGAGAGCATTCGGCAGTATGGCGTGCTTCAGCCGTTGGTAGTGAGCAGGAAAGATGTGGAGAAGCCCGGCGGCGGCCTCGAGAGCGAGTACGAGCTTATCGCCGGGGAGCGGCGTCTACGGGCGAGCAAGCTAGCCGGGTTGACCCAAGTGCCAGCCGTAATTCGTCACGGAGAAAGCAATCTCACTAAGCTAGAGCTCGCCATCATAGAAAACCTCCAGCGGGAGGATCTGAATGCTATCGACCGGGCGAGAGCGCTCCAGAAACTGATCGACGAATTCGGGATCACGCATGGCGAGGCCGCGTCCAAGATAGGCCGAAGCCGTGAATTCATCTCGAACAGCTTGCGCCTCCTGTCTCTGCCGGAGCACATGCAGCAGGCCGTGGTAGATAAGGAGATTTCCGAGGGCCACGCGCGCACCCTGCTCGCGCTCAATGAGCGGCCCGAACAGCGCGAGACGCTTTTCAAGGAGATCACTCTCAAGCGGCTTTCGGTGCGCGCCGCCGAGCGCATCGCGCGATCTATTGCGCAGGAGCGCGTGCGCAAGTATCACCGCAAGACGCCCGAGCTGGTCGAGCTAGAGAAATCATTGACCGATACGCTCGGCACGCGCGTCATCATCGAGACTAACGCCGAGGGCGGACGTCTCCTGATCGACTTCTTCTCGCCCGAAGACCTTACGTTCCTAGTTGAATCGTTGACTACGCAACGGCTTCTCGCCGAAGGTCAGCAGACAGAAGGGGAGGGGCATTCTGCGGCCGAATTTCCCGTGCATCCCAACACTACGCAGCTCGACGATCCGATCGCTCGCGCCGCGCCCGAAGAACCGACCGACGACGAGCTTTACTCCGTCAGCAATTTTTCGGTCTGAAAATTATTTTTTGAAATTCTTGCGGGAGGGAGATTTTTCGTTTTCTCCCATGCCGAGAGCGGTGCGGATATGGCGGCGCGCGAGCGATGTGCGGGCGATCTCGAGCCATTTTTTGGTCGGCCGCGCGGAATCTTTCCGGATAATCTCTACGACATCTCCGTTGCCGAGCGTGCTTTCGAAGGAAACGAGCTTGCCGTTCACCTTCGCGCCCGAGAGATGGTTGCCGAGGTCGCTGTGTATCGCGTAGGCGAAATCGATCGGCGTTGAGGCGACCGGCAGGTCTATCACGTCGCCCTTCGGAGTGAAGACGAACACGCGATGCGAGAAGAAGTCCTCCTTAAGACCCTCCACGAATTCCTTGGAGTTAGCCACCTCGTTGTGCGCCGCGGCGAGCTCTTCGAGCCAGTTCGGGATCTTCACGGGCCCGTGCGTCTCGCCTCCCTCCTTTTTCGAAACTTTCATCAGAGAGGGGATGAATGAGCGTATCCATGACAAAGAGAGGGCGGAGAACATGCTTTTTTGGGCCTGCTTGTCGAGCTTCTCCACGCCCTTACCGAGCTGTTTGTAGGACATGTGCGACGCAATGCCGAATTCCGCTTCGCGATGCATCGCCTCGGAACGGATCTGTATCTCTACAATTCCCGCGTCATGCGTTACTACCGTGGTGTGCAGCGATTGGTAGCCGTTCGGCTTCGGGAACGCGATGTAATCCTTGAATTCGCCAGGCAAGGGCCGGTAGAGAGAATGCACGATGCCCAGGGTCGAATAGCAGTCCTCGATCGATGGGACGATAATACGCAGCGCGGCGATGTCGTGGATCTGGTTGATGTCATCCTGCTTGCGCCTCAGCTTCTTGTGCAGGCTCCAGAGGCCCTTCATGCGGATATCGCTTCGGAACGTCGTAATCCCTTTTTTGGCTAGCTCGTGCTTCAGCTCCTTTTGCACATTGGTGAGACTCACCTCAGTTTCCTTCGTCTTCAGCTTGCGCAGTTCGGCGGTGTGGTGCGCGGCGTCCGGGTCGACGTAGGGGAAAGCGAGGTCTTCCAAGCCGCTTCGCATCTTTCCCATGCCGAGGCGGTCCGCGATCGGCGCGTATATCTCGAGCGTTTCGAGCGCGATGCGTCTGCGCTTCGGCTCCGGCACGTGGTCCAGGGTGCGCATATTGTGGTAGCGATCAGCGAGCTTCACGATAAGCACTCGAATGTCGCTTGCCGTGGCGACTAGGAGCCGCCGCAGGCTCTCCGCGTGCCGCTCGGCTCCGTGATAGCGGTGCTTGCCGAGCTTGGTGACTCCGTCGACGATGAAGAGCACCTCCTTCCCGAACTCCTTCTCGATATCCTCCCGCGTGGCTCGTCCGTCCTCTACCGCGTCATGGAGGAGTCCCGCCGCTATGGAGACGGCGTCCATGTCGTATTCGGCGAGCGCCTTGGCCGCGCCTGCGGGGTGGATAAAATACGGCTCGCCGGAGTAGCGCTCCTGCCCGTCGTGCGCCTTTTTAGAATATTCGTACGCCTTCTCGACGAGCGCCTTGTCCTCGTCGGAAGGGTTTGACATCGCGTCAAGGATTTCTTTGACGGTAGTCATAGACAGATACTATACACCGGCGGTCTTATTTGAGGTATTCGGCGGCTTCGGCGCTCGTAAGCGAGTCTACCGGCACCGACTCGGGCAGATAAATGCGGCGTAATCCCTTCTTCAGGAAATATCCCTGTTTGGATTTATAGAGAGTAACGGTCTTGCCGCTTTTCGGGTGTTTCCCGAGCTCGCGAACGATCGCGACGCCGCGGGATTGCCGTTTGGGCTGAGCCAAGAGCGTGAGCGCCTCGTCTAGAGAGATCGTATACGGATCCCCGATTTTGATCGAGCGAAATTCGCCGTCCGATCCGACATACGGTCCGAATCGGCCGACGGATGCCGTGACCGGTTTGCCGGTCGATGGATGTATGCCCAGTTCGCGGGGGAGAGAGAGATACTTGAGCGCGTCTGCGAGAGAGACCTGCGCGACGTCGGTACCTGGCGGCAGGCTGACTCGTTTGGCGGCTATTCGTGGTCTGCCACGTTTGCCGCCACCCCGCGGAGCCTTGGCGGAGTGGGGTTGTTCATTACCTTGCGCCCCCTCCGCTGAAGCTCCGGAGGGCCACAGCATCTCTACGTACGGTCCGAATCTGCCTGTCTTCACATAGATCGGCGCGCCGGTCTTGGGGTCATTGCCGAGCGGCTCATCGCCTTTCAATTCCGCCCCATTTTCGGTCCGCGCGCCAAGACATTTCGGATATTTCTTGCAACTCATAAAGACGCCGCCGCGTCCGAGTTTGTATTCCATCGGCCCGCCGCAGACCGGGCACGGGAATTCGGGCGGAACGTCGCCGAGCGACGTGGCCTTCGGAAGTTTGTCTTTCGCGCGGATCGCCTTTTCAAAGGGAGCGTAGAACGCGGCGAGAGTCTCGGTATACCCGCGTTCGCCGCGCGCTATCTCGTCGAGCTCTTCTTCCATCTCGGCGGTGAACGTGTCGCTCACGTACGTCGGAAAGTGCTCTTCGAGCCAGCCGGAGACCACCATACCGGTCGCAGTCGGCACGAGCGTGCGGCCGTTCTTCTCGACGTATCCGCGGTCTACGATCGTTTTCATTATCGAGGCATAGGTGGACGGCCGGCCGATGCCGCGTTTCTCGAGCTCCCGGATGAGGCCCGCTTCGGTATAACGGTTCGGCGGCTCGGTCTGCTTCTCCTGCCCGCTGAGCGAGAGCAGGTCAAGGGATTCCCCGACGGAGAGCTTCGGCAATTCGACATCCTCTCCCTTCGCCGCAGTATCAAGGGCGAGCCAACCCGGGAAGAGCGTGCGCGCGCCGCTCGCGGTGAACAGAGGAATGTCTACGTTAGCTTTTGCCGCGACTGTCGTGCGCAGAAGCCGCGCCGCGCTCATCTGCGAGGCGAGCGCGCGCGCGCGGATCAGCTTATAGAGCGCGACTTCATCGGGCGTGGCGCCCGCACTCGATTTATCCGGGTCGGTCGGCCGGATGGCCTCATGCGCTTCCTGGGCGTTCTTGCTCGTCGTCTTATACGCGCGCACGTGTAAGTATTCCTTGCCGAATTGCTTCTCGATAACGCCGGCCATCCTCGCGACCGCGTCTTGCGCCAGATTCACCGAGTCGGTACGCATATACGTGATATGTCCGGCTTCGTAGAGTTTCTGCGCGGCGCGCATCGTACGCGAGGGCGCGAAGCCGAGGCGCGTCGAAGCCGTCTGCTGGAGCGTGGAGGTCGTGAAAGGAGGCCGCGGATTCCGCTCCTCGGCTTTTTCTTTCGTGTCCGCGACGCTCCACGAGGCGGTTCTGCCCTCTTGTACGATTCGATCGGCTTCTTCTTTTGTCCTCGGTTCTTCGGTGCAAGTTGTCGCTAATTTCCCGCCATTTTTTGTCGAGAAAAGGGCAGACAGTACGAAATACGTCTCGGGTATGAAAGCCTTGATTTCCCGCTCGCGCTCGGCGAGGATGCGCAGCGCCGGCGACTGTACGCGTCCCGCGGATAGGCCGTAGCGCACTTTCTTCCAGATCAGGCCGGAAAGATCGTAGCCGACGATGCGGTCGAGCACCCGCCGAGCCTCCTGCGCTTTCCGCAGATTTTGGTCTATGTCGCGCGGATGAGCGAGCGCCTCATTTACCGCCTCCTTTGTCACCTCGTAGTACACTACTCGCTTTATTGGTTTCGTGCTTCGTGCCGCGTGCTTCGTGCTTCCCGAATCCTCTTTCAGGATTTGGGCGATGTGCCAGGCGATGGCCTCTCCTTCCCGATCGGGGTCAGTCGCAAGATAGATCCCCTCAGCTTTCTCAGCAGCGCGTCGTATCCTCTCGATGACCTCGCGCTTCTCAGCGGATACGACGTAACGCGGCACGAAGCCGCCTTCGATATCGACGGCGTCCTTATTGCTTTTCGGCAAATCACGGATGTGGCCGACCGAGGCCACCACCTCGTAATTGCCTTCGAGGTAGTGCCCGATAGTGCGCGCCTTCGTAGGCGACTCGACAATGAGAAGTCGTTTACCCATATAAATGTATGTGTTCACACATACCGCGGATACCTATATATGGTCAAGTGCGAAGAAGGGATTAACATTCAAAAAGTGAACGGGCCCGCGCGAGGCGCGGGCCCGTTGAATCGTTCGGGGGGTCGTTCATTACTCGAACTTCGCCGAGTAGTTCGGCTCGCCCCAAACGATGTGGATGTAGAGCTTGTCTTCGACCGGCATTGGAAAGCCGATGCGCAGGAACGGGTCGCCGGCGCGGTTCATCATGTGTTCGAGGCTTTCGATCTCGACCACGCACTCTGGCAGGAGCTTCTTGAGCGCGATGGCCGTCCGCACGGCTGCCGTCGGAACCTGCGGGTTGTTGTACATGTCTATCGGACGGCTGACCCAGCTCCAGCTCTCCGCCCGCGCGACAGCCACGGCGTAGTTAAAGCCGAACACGGTCCAGAACCAGCCGGAACACGCAGCCGTCACGATCCCGCCGACGAGGAATCCGACTGAGATCGTGTTGCCGAACAGCAACAGACTGAAACTGCCGAGTGCAGCGGCGACGCAGCCGGAGAGGGCGATGTGCCCGGCCCTCGCGCGACGTCGCAGGACCCCGGGATCGATCTTGGCGATCTCCTCGGCGATGACGCGCTCGCGCTCTTCCTTCTTGTAGGCCTCGACGGACTCGATTGTGAACGGCTCGATGCCGAGCGACTCGAGCGCCTCGGCGGCCGTGGCGAGACACTGGCGTCGGAGCGTCTGCACGACGCCGTCGGCCGTCATGAGGCCAGCGTAGCCGAGCACCGAGTGCGCTTCCTTCGCAAGCGCGAACATTTCCTGGCCGAGCAGTTCCGGCGTGTCGGGGATGCGGATCGGTGCGCGTTCGAGGATGGTACGTGCCATCGTCTTATTCCCCCTGTACGAGGCGACCAAAAGATCAGGCTATTTCCAGTGCGTAAGACAATCTCACGCCCCAGTAGCCACCTACTACAATGATACCATAAACTTCCGAAATCACAAATTAAGTTATCTCGACCCGGATGGGATGATGATCGGAGCCGACGCGGTCGGGGAGGACTTCGGCGGATTTGATAGCGAATGCGTGCGAGACTAGGATGTGGTCGAGTTGGGAACGCGAGAGCGGATGCGTGATCGAGCCGTTGAGAGCATTTGTCAGCTCGTGTTCGACGAAGCGATGATTAATATGCGTGCGCTCGCGGTTGTAGCGCGCGGCGTCCCCGAGCGTGCCGCCCATTAGCCAGTTAAGCGGCGCGATGTGCGGCGATTCGAGCGTGTTGAAATCGCCGCAGACGATCGTCGGTCGGGATTTATCGCGCTCGGTCATTGCCGTCTCGAATTCCTTCAATCGCCAAGTCGGATGTATGAGAATAAGATGCAGGTTGAAGATGCGCACGAGAGCCGCGCTGCCGGGAATGCGAATGTCGGCGTACAGGCCGCCGCGGTTACGCATTTCCGAAAAAGCGAGCGGACGCATGATGCGGATAAAAAGACGCGCGCGCAAGGGCAAGAGCGGCCAGTAATCGGGAAACGGTATGCGGCCTCCGGATTCGATGGGGTGCTTGGAAAGTATGACGGCAAAATTATGTTCGACCCGGTTGCGCAAATGCCTCTCCACATCGATGCGGTACGCAATATGGCATGGGAGCGTATGCAGTCGTGTGAGAAAATTGTCCGGCACTTCCTGCAGGCAGAAAATATCGAAGTCCGCGTCGCGAATGAAGGCGAAGGCGCGTTCCAGCTCGCGGTTGCGAAAGAGCATGTTCCAGGAATAGATAGTCATTTTGCTTAAGTCAGACTTAAACTGGCTTTATTAGGCGCGGCGCCAGGCGCCGAATTCTTCTTTGATCAAGCCGCGCAATTCGAGCGCGACGAGAGCCGTCAAAACTTCTCCGGCGTCGAGCGATTTATCCCGAGCAAAGTCGAGGGAAGTCGAAGCGCGCAGTATTTCGTCGCGCGTTTGCGGCTCTGCGAGCATATTCCAGACAACCAGCTCGGCGGCCTCAAGGTTGCTCGGCGCTTCGACAGAGGCGGTTTCTCTAGGCGTGATATGCAGGGCTTCGAGTATATGGATCGGGTCGGTCACGAGCGCCGCGCCGAGCCGGATGAAAAGGTGCGGCCCGAAGGAATGCGGGTCGCCGATGCGATGCGGGATACAGAGCAGGTCGCGGTTGTACTCGGAAGCCAAGCGCGCAGTGATAAGCGTGCCGGACTTCTCGCCCGCCTCAACGACGAGCACCGCATCGGCCAGGCCGACCATGATCCGGTTGCGTTCAGGGAAGTAGCGCACATGCGAGGGCGTTTGCGGGTCGTACTCGGATATCATCCCGCCGCCTTTCGCGAGAATCTCCTTCGCGAATGCCCGATTGCTCCGCGGATAGAGGATCGAATCGTCAAGTCCCGAGCCCGGCACCGCCAGCGTGTGCAAGCCTGCGCCGAGCGCGGCCTTATGCGCGCAGGTATCCACGCCGAGCGCCAAACCGGAAACTATAGAAACAGGATAACCAGCCAAACCAGCTATAAGCTTTCGGCACGCTTCGTCGCCGTAGCGCGTCATCGCGCGACTGCCGACAACCGTCAAATATTTTGTGCCTTCGGGCGGTAATGTTCCGCGAAGCCATAATTTCTCCGGCGGCTGCGGAATTTCTAGGAGCTGCGTGGGCCACTCTGTGCGTTTGAGCTCACGTACGTCCATGAATGCAGTATACTAGGCGGCAATGCTCGACATACATTTCATACGGGAGAATCTGGAAGTAGTGAAAGACGCCGCCGCGAAGAAAGGGGTTGATGTGGACCTTGACGAACTTTTGAAATTGGACGATGAGCGTAAAAAGATACGCCAAGAATTAGACGCCAAGCGGGCCGAACAGAACCGAAGAAGCCAAGAAATCCAGACTTTTAAGGGTTTCGAGCGAGAGAAGGTGATCGAAGCAATGCAGCATTTGAAAATCGGAATGACCGAGGCTGAAGGGCGGTATCAGGAATTGTTGCAAAGATGGACCAAATTGCTTCTTTCCGTTCCAAACATTCCTTCGCCCGATACGCCGGTAGGTCCGGATGAATCGGGCAATGTGGTTGTGCGAAAATGGGGCGAGCGGCCGACTTTCGATTTCAAGCCCAAAGCGCATTGGGACATCGGCAGAGAATTGGACATAATAGATACGGAACGGGCGGCAGCAGTGTCTGGCGCACGTTTCTCATATCTTAAAGGAGATGCAGTTCTCATGCAGTTCGGGCTAATAGCTTTCGCGCTTAAAGTTCTTACGTCGCGCGAAGAGCTTGCTGGGATCGCACAGAAAGCCAATCTCCCCGTGGCGGCAACGCCGTTCATTCCGATCATTCCGCCCGTCCTCATGCGGAGCGATGTTATGGGCCGCATGGCACGTCTGCAACCGATCGAAGAGCGGTACTTCTTTGAAAAAGACGACCTCGTGCTTGTCGGCAGCGCAGAGCACACCTTGGGACCACTCCACATGAATGAGATCCTTGGGGACGAGTCTTTGCCGATCAGGTATGTTGGGTATTCAACGGCCTTTCGGCGGGAGGCAGGCGCGGCGGGCAAGGACACGCGCGGTATTCTTAGACAACACCAATTCGATAAGCTCGAACTCGAAAGCTTCTCTCGGCCGGAAAACGGATATCAAGAACAAGATTTTTTCGTTGCGATTCAAGAACACCTCATGCAATCGCTTAAATTGCCGTACCAAGTCGTAGCGATCTGTACCGGCGACATGGGGAAACCGGATCAGCGGCAGTTCGATATTGAAACCTGGATGCCGGGTCAGGATACCTACCGAGAAACTCAGACATCTGATTACATGGGCGGCTATCAGGCGCGGAGGCTCAATACGCGCGTTCGGAGCAAGAGTGGAGATCTTACACATGTGCATATGAATGACGCGACCGCATTCGCGATCGGGCGGACACTGATAGCTATCGTAGAGAATTATCAGCAGGCGGATGGTACGGTGAAAGTGCCGGAAGCATTGGTCCCGTATGTTGGCAAGGCCGTCATCGGGGGAGCGGGATAGCTTGCCCGGCCAGGGCGGGAGGCAGAGTCTCGCGGCCCGGCGGCGCCGAGGGCGCCGCCGGGTCCTCGCCGCCTTCGGCATTTTCCTCCTTCTCGCTTCGCTCGTGATCATAACGGGCTTGCGGCAAAGTGCGGTCCGCATCTCCCGCATCGAGACCGCCGATCCTTCGACAGAATCCATCGTACGCGCCGCGCTTGACGGGTATTATGCGGGCATTATTCCCCGGGATTCCGCTTTTTTCTTCTCCGCGTCTCGCGTACGCGCGCGCGTTATGGCGGCGCGTCCCGATATAGCCGCCGTCTCGATTTCTCGCAGCTTGACGAGCCTGTCAGTCACGATCTCTGAGAGAGTCCCGATAGCGCGTTGGTGCGGGCTGTCTCCGCTTGCGGAGGAACAGTGCTACATCTTTGACGCGAACGGTTACCTGTATGCGCCGTATGCGACCACTACGCAGACGGTACAGGATTTCACTGTATACGCGCCTCTTGAAGGCAGTCCAGCTCTCCCGCTGCGAGCGACGGTCCTTCTTGCCGAGAAGTTGCCCGGCACTTTCGATTTCGCGCGCCGGTTGGGAACGTTGGGTTCACCGGTGACCTACATACACATACGCGATGATGAGGTGGATGACATGCTCGCGAGCGGCACTCGCGTCACGTATCTATTCGGCCAGGAGCAGAATGCGTACACGGAGCTCGTTTCAGCGAGTCCGAACGTGAACCTCGCAGACGGATCTTTCGAATACGTAGATTTGCGCTTTAACGGAAAGGTGTATTTGAAGAGGCGCTAGCGCTAGCAACCCATTTTGGTAGGGTGAAGCTATGGAATCGTTTTGGAACAAGCTGCCGAGGCCGTTTTTCGCTTCCGCGCCGATGGCGGATGTGACGGACGCGGCCTTTCGGGGGCTGCTCGTTCGTTACGGCAAGCCGGACGTCATATGGACCGAATTCGTTTCGGCGGACGGCTTGTATCACACGGGCGAAGTGCAGAGAATCCCGGATGCTGAGAATCCTCTCATACGCGACCTGCAGTTTTCTGCCGAAGAGCATCCGATCGTCGCGCAGATATTTTCGAGCAAGCCGGAAATGATCGCCTATGCGACAAAACTTGTAGCGGAGCTCGGATTCGACGGCGTGGATCTCAACATGGGCTGCCCGGACAAATCTATCGAGAAACAAGAAGCCGGAGCCGCGCTCATAAAAAATCCGAAACATGCCGCCGCGCTTATTCGCGCGGCGCAAGAAGCCTGGCGAGCTTCCGTACCAAATCCAGCCTATAGGACGAAATTGGTACGGATGCCGGTTTCGGTGAAAACGCGCGTGGGGTATAGCAAGGAGTCGCTCGATGAATGGCTGCCGGTCCTGCTCGAAGCGGAACCTGCGGCGATCACGCTTCATCTGCGCACGCGCAAACAGATGTCAAAAGCGCCGGCTGACTGGGAACTGATGAAAAAAGCCGTCTCGATCCGCAACCGGGTGAATCCGCGCGTGCTCCTCATCGGCAACGGCGACGTGCGCGGACTGGAGGACGCGCGAATGAAGGCGGAGGAGTCCGGCTGTGACGGCGTCATGCTCGGCCGCGCGCTGTTCGGTAATCCGTGGCTATTTGAAGGCATTGCAGGACATCGGATGTCCTCCCGTGAAGTTGGACATGCGATGTCCGAACATAGGCTCGAGGAGAAATTACGGGCGCTTGGCGAGCTTGCGCACGGCTTTGAAAGTCTTTCACCGCCGAAGCATTTCGACGTCCTAAAGAAGCACATCAAAGCGTTCGTCTCCGGTTTCGACGGCGCCGCTGACATGCGAGCAACTTTGATGCGAAGCGTGTGCGCCGATGAACTGATTGCGGCGATTGACGCTTTACGAGTTAAATTATAGTGTACGCTCGGAAGTTTGTTCAAAGATTCGAAACTCGGGAGGAACATCATGGACAACTGGACGCTGGTGAAGCTCGGCGAGGATTCTGCAGTCAGGCGGGAGCTGAACCGCGGAATCGCCGCGCTCGAGAGAGCCGAGGAACCATGCTATCGCCCGCACGCCTGTCTGAACGGCCGATTCGGTGTCGAAGTCATCAGGCGGATCACCGACATTGGCAGCCGGGCGAACACGGAGATTCGTCTGAGCGAACTTCTGAGCACGGACTACGTTCGCCTCTGGCTCAACGTGCGCTTCGTCGTCTACTGCGACAAGTGCAGCTTGCCGGACAACGTCGTGCGGCTCTCGCCGCGACAGACGGCCCGCATCATCCAAGGGCTCTCGCCGGCCTCCCGGGACATGGTCCTGGACAAGGTGCGGGTGTGGTATGAGAAGGAGTTCAAGGGGGTGTTGCGTCGCGGCCTCGAGAACCTGGACGCACAGTTCGCGCGCGGCGACCTGCTCGTCGCGGGCACGCACGACAACATGGTGTTCGACATACACGGCGATGGCCTCGGACACGACACCATCCCGTACACCGAGCTCATGATTGTCGGAGAGCGCCTTGCGGAGTCCCGTCACTGCTTCGGCTACGAAGCGAATTACAGAAGGGCTGATGGCCTCCTCGGAGACGGGGACTGGTAGGGCGACGAGCAGCGGCCGGGTGGCATGCCACCCGGCCGCGATGTTTATATGCGAAATTGCCAATACTTTTGTTCACAGATAGACTCTGGACAGACGATCGTTCGAAAGGGGGCCCGATGACCTGTCCGAAGATGGGAACTGCGCTTCTTCGCTTGCGGAAATCCGCACGGCGGAACATCCCGACGCCTCTTCAGTTCGGGAACCTTGTGCACATTCAGCTAGTACGTCTGGCGGCGCTTAACCAAGCCTTCGCGTATACGGACGCGGAGGTGGACTCCGAAATGGCGGAGGTCCAGAGAATCAGGTGCGAGACGTGCTTCCGCAACGGCGGGCTTTGTGCGCAGGCCCGCAAGCCATTTCGGCTCACGCCTCCAGCGTGACCGTTCGCGCGGCCGGTCCCGAATCTCGGGACCGGCCGCCACTGCTATAGCTAGCGAAATGGTACTATGAGCTTCGGACAGCACCCAAGAAAGAAAGGAGAGCCGCATGGCACTCTATGCGCGGAAGCTTCAATACGCTGCTGGACAGGACGAGGCGGGTGCTTCGTTCATAGCCCTCGTCGAACTCGCCAGACGGAAGTGCAGCGGGGCCACAGTCGGATATCTGCTCTACCGCTGCATTCTGCAGTTTTTCCAACCGAAGGAGAGCCGTGTCGAGATGATCCGGCTCGACGTGCGGACAGTGGAAGAAGCGGGTAAGAAGTTCCAGTCCGCCTGCGGCCTGTCGAAGCTAGAGTGGCAGAAGACGACCGGCTGGCTCTACCCGGTTGTCGTCGGGGGCGGGTACGAGCAGTTCTCGCTAGGAACATGGGTCAAGGTCGGGAGGCCTGCGCCGCGGGCAAAGCGGCGCAAAAAACGGCCGCTCCAGTTCGGTAACCTCGGCTGTATCGTCTCCGCTCGTCAGGGAGTGCTCGCTGGACTGAAAGAACTGCAGTCTGACATTGACGACGCGTGCAATGCACTAGAAGAGTACGATGCCGAAAGCGATGAACGGTACATCCCTCCATACCATCAGAGAGAATATGAGGAGCTCCGGACAGAACAGGAGCTTCTCAACGACGAGATCGCTCGCGTGCTTGCCTCAATCGAGGCACTGAGGGCTCAGATGCGAGCCAAGGCCCGTAAAATGTTCCCTCAACCGGCCGGCAAGACGCCGAAACGAGTGCTGCGGAAGAAGTGCTGAGCGAATCGGAGTATTCGTACGTAGTCGGGCGACTCAAGCGGCCGGGTAGAGGACCCGGCCGCGATGTTTTTTATGCCTAGCGCCTAGCGCCTAGCGCCTCTATACTAATTGAATGGCGCATCAGGCTCTCTATCGCACGTATCGGCCGGCGACATTTGAAGAAGTCATAGGGCAAGAACAGGTGACGAAGCCGTTATCTGAAGCGGTCAAAGCAAAAAAGATCGGCCACGCCTATCTTTTTGCCGGAAGCCGCGGCTTGGGGAAAACTTCGGTAGCGCGCATCTTCGCCGCCGCGATTGGCACGAGCGAGCGTGATCTGCATGAAATAGACGCGGCAAGCCACAACAGCGTAGAAGATATCCGCGCGCTCACCGAGGGCGTGTACACGTTGCCGTTCGAGTCGTCCTATAAGGTGTACATTCTCGACGAAGTGCACATGCTCTCGAAGGGCGCCTGGAATGCTTTCTTGAAGACGCTGGAGGAACCCCCGGCGCACGCTGTTTTCATACTTGCAACAACCGAAATCGAAAAAGTGCCGGAAACCGTGCAATCGCGCTGTCAGGTGTTCGAGTTCAAGAAGCCTACTAGAGCAGTGCTCGCGAAGACTGCAATCGCGGTCGCCAAGAAGGAGGGGGTTGCCCTCGAGGCGGCCGCGGCCGAGCTCGTCGCCATTCTCGCCGAGGGCTCGTATCGCGACGCGCTTTCGGTGTTGCAGAAGGTTCTCGTCGCGGCTCCAGGAAAAATTATTTCGCGGGAATCGGTAGAAGCAGTCACAGCCGCGCCGCGCCGAGAGCAGGTGCATGCGCTTCTTTCCGCGCTCGCAAAGGCGCCGCCCGCTGGGGGCCAAGGCCGCGCGCTTGAGACGATAGAAAAAGCGGCCAGAGCCGGCATAGATATGCGCCTTTATCTGGAGCTTGTGCTCGAAGGATTGCGCTCGGTGCTTCTCATCCGCTATGCGCCCGAGCTCCGCCCCGAGCTCGCGAGCGAGCTCGGGGCGGACGAATTCGCAGCGCTCGAAAAAATCTCCGGCAATGATGTGGTAAGTAGCACTTCCCACATCACGCATAAGACGCTACGGGCATTTCTCGAGGCAGGAGAGCGCATCCGATATGCGCCTATTCCTGCGCTCCCGCTCGAGCTGGCCGTGCTCGAGTTATATAAAGAATGAAAGACGCTTCTCGCTGGCTCATACTTCTCGTTGCCCTCGTCCTGTCGACCGGGGTCATATACTACGAATATCAGAACACGCGCCCATGCAGGCATCCTGTAGGATTCGCTTTGGGCGCGATCGATAAGCGTTTCGAGATATCGAATGCCGCGCTTGTAGAGAACGCGAGAGCATCCGCGGCGATATGGAACGACGCAGCCGGCAAGACTGTCCTTGCGTATGAGCCGCAGGCATCGCTCAAGATCAATCTCATTTATGACGAGCGCGAGGCGACCGCTAAGCTCGGCAGTCAGATCGCGCGGGAACAGGAGGAGATCGATGCGGCGCGCGCCGCACTCGACACTCTGCGCGCTCGTTACGAAATCGAGCAGGCGGCCTATGTCAGAGAAGTTGCGGCGGTAAATGCGCGCCTGCCTGTCGGCAAGGCAGGCGGCGGCGCCAAGAAGCAGGAAGCCGCCGCGCTCAAGGCGAAGCAGGCGGCGCTCTCGGCGCTTTCGGATACCATAAACGCCAAAGTCGCTGAATATAATGCCCGCGTGCGAGTAATTAATGCGAAAGTCGCGGAATACAATCAATTCGCGGGACAGACGTTCCGCGAAGGAGAATACGTGAGCGACGCGAGGGGCGTGCGAATAAACATTTTCGAGTTTATCGGCGCCACGCAGCTTAAGCGGGTGCTCGCGCACGAGTTCGGGCACGCCATCGGCCTCGGTCACAACGAGGATGCGAACGCCATCATGTACGCCGAGAACGAGAGCGGGAATCTCGTGCCGACCGCCGCCGACCTCTCCGCCCTCCGCGCCCTCTGCGGCTCTTAACGAACGAATGAAAAGTGGTAAAATAAGTTACATTGCCGGTTCGTCTAATGGTAGGACAGCGGCCTTTGAAGCCGTGAATTGGGGTTCGAATCCCTGACCGGCAGCAAGGAGCGAAGCGACGCAGTCCTGAGGAGTCTTCGACGAAGGGCCCGTTTTTAGCACTTAGCGGATTTTCACTCTATGTTCACCGTAAAGCGGATATGATTGCCGCACGTTGTATGAATTTGCGCCATGAAAACGTCGACGATCATCTGGACGATTGTAGGAATTCTTATCGTCGCGCTTGCGTGGTTTTGGTTCACGACCCAAACCGCCGCGCAGGATTATTCAGAAGGACAGACTAAGGCGAATGCGGCGCAAGAATATCGAAGCGAAGTCGAGCCGATTCCTTTGCTCAGAGTAGCGACAACGACAGGGGTAGGCCCGCATCTGGTGGCGAGAAACGGAATGACGGTGTATCGCACTGACAAGGATTCCAGGAACAAATCTAATTGCGCCGGCGCCTGCGTTCTGGCGTGGCCTCCGTATGTGCTGACTTCCTCACAGACTCTTATAGGGGGCGGCGGCGCCGCGGGCAAGGTAGGGACTATGAAGCGTCGGGACGGCTCCATCCAAGTTACCTATGAGGGCGCGCCGCTTTATTTCTGGAAGAAGGACGTAAAGCCGGGAGAGGCGCGAGGCGAAGGAATGGGAAAGTGGCATGTGGTGCGTCCGTAAAGCTAGCCGTTGGCACTCTAGAGCCTAGAGCCTAAATCCTGTTACTATACCGGCATGCTGCATAAAATCCTGGTAGCGGCTCTATGCGTCGCCGGAGGAATGCTGATTTATCTGTTCGGCTTTTCGCCGATGGTAATTCGAATATATGAAGCCGCTGCGATCCAAGCGTCCGTAAAAGAAGCGCCAGTACTCAAGTTGGATAAGGCAGAGTATGATGCGCGGCTTCTGGCTCTAGCGCATGTTGCGTCGACAACGGTTTCGACAAGCTCACCGCAAGCCGCTTCTACGACCCCGCGTCTTTGGCCCGTGAAGACTGCGTATCCCAACCCCGGCGCGATTCTGCCGTTCAAGCGCATCGTCGCCTACTACGGCAATTTCTATTCGAGAGGCATGGGCGTGCTCGGCGAATACCCGACCGACCAAATGCTCTCGATGCTCGCCTCCACCTCCGCCATGTGGGCGGCGGCCGACCCGACGACGCCTGTCGTCCCGGCGATCCACTACATCGCCGTGGTCGCGCAGGCGAGCGCCGGCAGGGAGGGCAAGTATGTGCTGCGGATGCCTGACGACCAAATAGACCATGCGCTCGAGCTCGCCGAGAAAGTGAACGGGGTCGTTTTCCTCGACGTACAGGTAGGGAAGAGCACGCTTCAGTATGAATTGCCGATGCTTGAGAAATATTTGAAGATGCCGCAGGTGCACTTGGGCATAGATCCGGAGTTCTCGATGAAATTCGGCGACCGGCCCGGCACGGTCATCGGCACATTCGACGCGGCGGATATCAATTTTGCAGCAGAGTATCTCGCGAAACTCGTGCAGGAGAACAAATTGCCACCCAAGGTGCTCGTCATCCACCGTTTCACCTCGGACATGGTGACGAATTACAAAAAGATACGGCCCTTGCCGGAGGTGCAGATAGTAATGGACATGGACGGCTTCGGTTCGAAGGAAAAGAAGAAAAATACCTACGCGCGCGTCATCGTGCCGGAACCCGTGCAATTCACAGGCATAAAACTGTTTTATAAAAACGATAGTCGCCCGCCCGCGAACGGCCTACTGACCCCCCAAGAAGTTTTCGCTCTTAACCCGATCCCGATTTATATCCAGTATCAGTAATGATGGACATCGTATGTCCATCACATAACGAAGGAACCCTCGGCGCGCGAAGCGCCGGGGGTTCGAACTACCAGTTGATGTTGAGCGCGGCGTTCGGCACCGCCTCGAACTTGCGCGAACTCGTCTTCGTCATCGGCTGCGACAGCCTTGCCCCGAAGGTCATGTTGACGTTCTGCGTCAGCACGACCTTCACGCCGCCGTCCAGCTGCGCGATGCCGGTCGCCTCGGGCGCGTTCCGGCCATCATCGCCGATGAGCCACAGCTTCGCCCAGAAGCCAACTTGCTCGGTCAACACGTACGTGTACCGGACGCCGACGAGGCCGCGGACGCTCTCATCGAGCATCGTATGCCGCACGGGCGGCGGTATCGAGTATTCGAGGCGTGCGAAGGGTACGAGCTCGTGCTTCCCGAACGGGAAGTGGTAGGCCACTTCGCCGTACGCCTGCATGAGATCCCCAGCAGGGTCACCGCCGAGTCGGTACAGGTCGAAGTACGCGACGCCGAGGGTGTAGCCGAAGTTGCCGGTGCGCCCGCGCCAACCGAGGTAGATGTCGTTCTCGGTGCCGAAGTCGGAATTGAACTCCGTCCCGTCGATTGGCGTCGAGTTCCAGAGACCAGCGTAGAAGCCGCTCCGGTTGTGCGTGACGAACAGGCTGGTCCAGAGCACCGAACCGTCATGGATGACGAACCCGCCCTGGTTCAGGTACTTCGCCCACCACTCGGTGGCGAAGGAGTACGAGAGCACAGGCGTCTCCTCGGCGTTCGCCGGCGGAGCCGAGAGGGAAACGAGGCACAGCAGAGAGAGAGCGATAGCGATCTGCCGCATGGCGGCCTCCTTGCGTTGTGCCCGATTCCCGTCGAGCGGCGGTCCTATATGTGAACAGAGCTAGCCACCTTTCCACACTATACTATATTTAAAATAAGGGTCAAGTTTTCGAATTCCAGAGCGATTTGCTTAAATTCACGCGCGAGCCGAGGAAAAGGACGCCCTCGGAGAGTAGCCGTTGGCGCTTTATGAGAATGCCGCCGAAGGCGTAGCCGCGGAGCGTCCCGTCGCTTGAAACGACCCGGTGGCAGGGGACATTCTTGTTCGTATTGCGCCGCATGAGCGCGCCGACGGCGCGCCCGGCTCGCCGAGAGCCGGCGAGCCGAGCTATCTGCCCGTACGTCGCAACCTTGCCGCTCGGGATCTTCGCTGTAATTGCGTATACCTTTCCCGCGAACGATTTCATGATTATGGTATTTTGCAAAATACTAAAACGATGACAACAGTGTGATATATCATACTAGCGCATAATTTTATAGTAGTACTTTTTCTATTTATATCAGACGGCCCCGACGAAGCGGGGCCGGTTAGAGTGCGGGGTTGAATGGTCCGAGGAGCAGCTGTCCGTCTCTTACGATTATTGCGAGAGTGGCGATTTTCATGGGACCTCCTTTTTATCCCGCTATTGTACATCCGACCGTATGCTATCATCGCCAACATATGGACACCACTTCTTCAAACAAGTTCCTGTTGCCAGTCGCCGTAATAATCGCCGGACTGCTAGTTGCGGGGGCAGTCGTGTGGAATAGCTCTAATCCCGGGCCTGGGACTGCGGATACTGCAAGCGTGGATATTGAAGACGTGCGGACGGAGGGAGAGCCGTATATCGGGGACCCAAACGCCCCGGTTACGATCGCATTCTGGAGCGACTTCCAGTGCCCGTTCTGCAAAGCGTTCGAGGTCGGCCATCCGGAAATCCCCACGCCGCCGGCATTTCCAGACATAGTGAGAGAGTATGTGGACACCGGCAAGGTGAAGCTCGTTTTCAAGGATGTCGTATTCCTCTCTCCGCGCATGGGACAGGATTCGCTCACGGGCGCGCTTTATAATCAGGCCGTCTGGAAACTCTATCCGGAAAAGTATCTCGAATGGCGCACAGCAATGATGTCCGCGCAGGACGAGGAGGGAGGCGGGTTTGGCAATGCGCAGTCCATCGACTCGTTGAACGCGACTATCCCCGGGCTCGACGCTGCCAGAATCGCGGCCGATGTGAACGCTAACCGTGCCGCGTACGAGCGGCACGCGCAAGAGGTAACCGCCGAGGCGCAGAGACTCGGGGTGAACGCGACGCCATCGCTCATAATCGGCGACGAGTTAATCGCCGGGGCGTATCCCTACGCGAGTTTCAAGACCGCGCTCGATACCGTCGTGAAATAGGCCCGATGATCCCTGTGAAGGTCAGACCTTCACAAGCTAACTGTATATATGTGCACCTGTGAAGGTCAGACCTTCACAGGGTTATTTTGAGCTGGCTCTGACGGTCTTGATGAGAATGGGCGCGACCGATGCGAGGATTATGAGAAGCGTGAGCGGCAGGAAATAGCGTTCAAGGCCCGGAATGGCAGAACCAAGGAAATAGCCAAGGTATACTATACCGGCGCCCCAGATTATTCCGCCGATCACGTTGAATGCGAGGAACCGGAGATACGGCATCGTGCCGACTCCGGCGAGAATTGGCGTGAGCGTGCGCACGATAGGTATAAAACGGGCAAGCACGATGGCATAGCCCCCGTAATTCAGGAAAAATTGCTGGGCGCGCTCCACATGCGCCTGCTTGAAGAAGCGCGAGTCCTGACGCCTGAAAAGCGCCGGCCCCACCTTGGCGCCGAACCAGTAGCCGACTGAGTCCCCGAGGATAGCGGCAACTACGACGACGAGCGCTAGCGGCCCGACTGAGAGATATCCCCCGGCCGCTAGAAGCCCTGCGGCGAAGAGCAGGGAATCGCCCGGCAAAAACATTCCGACCAGCACGCCGCTCTCGGCGAATACGATAAGCGCGACGCCGAGATAACCGCCGGCCTGTACCATTGCAACGGGATCGAGAAGCACGCGCAGGAATTCGAGCATTTCGGTACAGTATACCCTGCCAGAAAATCGTTAGTTGAAAAAGAATTCCCCGAGTATTCGGCGGGGTATACTAAAAAGAATGGAAGCGACGCCGCCACTCACCACTCCGGAAGCGGAGCTCGCGTATCTGCGCGAGCAAGTCGCGCGCAAAGAGGCGGAACTCCGACAAGGAGCGGCAGACCAAGCGCCAGAAGCGGAACGCGTCCGGATCATATCCGAAACGATCCATGAGCATACGTCAGCGCCTGAAAAAATTCTCGCGCCAGAGTATCGCCTGCCGGCCTCGGAGCAGAAGAGCAGGGCCGAAACTCTGCGCGCCGAGTTCGAGCTCGGCGGCAGCGACGGGGCCATTCAGGCGCTACAAAAAACGCTCGAAGAGAAAGGGATCAAGAACGCGCTGGCGGTCATGGAAGGCCTCCACGACGCGCACGTGACGGATGACTTCCACCGCTATCTCGTACGCTACGTTGGCGAAGGTTTGCAGGTGCCGAACACGGATGAGAAAGCGCCCCGCTTCAGAGCTCTTAAAATGGAGCTCTATGCGATCGCGCTGCCGGAAACGAGCAACCAGAAACCAGAAACCAGAAACAAGCCGCTAAAAGAACTTGTCTCAAGCATGGAGCAGTTATATGCGGGACTGCTGTCGATCGGAAACGCTTCCGGAGCAGAACCGAACTATTTCGCGCTTGAGCTCGCGATCCCGGCCGATAGCCCGCACCTCCAATTCTATGCGGCCGTGCCGCGAGGGAAGCGCGACCTCTTCGAAAAGCAACTGCTCGGCATATTCCCGGACGCCCATCTGACTCTGGAGCCGCGCGACTACAATATCTTTGCTCAGGGCGGGACTTCGCTCGCTGCTACGGCGAAACTCGCTGCGCATCCGGCCTTGCCGCTGACTATGTACACAGAGTTCGATTACGACCCGATCAACGTTATAACGAATGCCTTCGCCAAGATCGAGCACACCGGCGAGGGGGCCGCGCTTCAGATCATCGTCGAGCCGCGCGGGGAGCGCCACGTAGCTCATTATCGAAAGATCCTTAACGCCTTGCGCAAGGGCGAGAAGCATTCGAGCGCGTTTTCGATGCCGGAGACCGCGCTCGGGGCCTTTGCGCGCGACATGGGGCGCGCGCTCTTTTCCAGCAAACCGAAAGATGTCGAAAAAGCCAAGCAGACGGAAACTCGTCAAATAGACGCGAACAAGACTTTCATCGAGCTGGTCGAAAAGAAGATCGCGACGCCGATCGTCGGCACGACCATTCGGCTAGTCGTGTCTTCTGGCAACGAGCGCAAGGCCGAACAAGCGCTCGGCGAGCTTGAAGCCGCCTTTAATCAATTCGCTAATACGCAAGGGAACCGCTTTACGTTCGAACGGGCCGGCCCGCGCAATGTGCAAGGGGTTTGCGAGGATTTTTCTTTTCGTCTCCCCAGTCCCTCCGCCCTTCCGTTATCGCTGCGCGAATTGACGAGCCTCTATCATTTCCCGCCGGCCGGTCTCGAATCGGCGCCGCACTTGAAGCAGGCGCGCTTCACGCACGCGCCTGCCCCGTTAGAAATCGGATTTCTAACGGGGCAGGCGCCTGCCGGGGCGGTTCTATTGGGGAAAAATACCTACCGAGGCGTGGAGACTCCCATCCATCTTTCGGCCGAGGACCGCCTGCGCCACCTATATGTCATAGGTCAGACCGGCACCGGCAAGACCGGCCTCTTGAAGTCGATGATCATTCAGGACATCAAGAACGGCGAAGGCTGCTGCTTCATCGATCCGCACGGCTCCGATATCCTCGATATCCTCGCCTCCGTCCCGCCCGCGCGCTATCAGGATGTGATCTACTTCGACCCGGCGGACCTATCGCGCCCCTTCAGTCTCAATTTTCTCGAGTACGACCTCTCTCGGCCCGAACAAAAGACGTTCATTGTGAACGAGCTCCTGATGATCTTCCGCCGGCTCTATGGAGATGTGCCGGAGAGCATGGGCCCGGCGTTCGAGCAATATTTCCGAAATGCGACTCAGCTCGTACTCGAGGACCCGACGAGCGGCTCTACGATACTCGATATCGCGCGAGTGCTCTCCAATAGCGAATTCCGCCGGCTGAAACTGAGCAGGAGCATGAATCCGATCATCAATCAGTTCTGGCAGGAGATAGCGACGAAGGCGGAAGGGGAGGCTTCGCTCGCCAATATCGTGCCGTATATCACGAACAAGTTCGATGACTTCACCGCGAACGACTTCATACGGCCGATCGTCGGACAGCAGCAGTCTTCATTCAAGTTCCGCGAGGTGATGGACACCAGGAAAATACTTCTCATTAACCTCTCGAAAGGCCGCTTGGGCGAGAAGAATGCAAATCTCATAGGTCTCATAATTGTAGGGAAACTGTTTATGGCGGCTCTCTCTCGCGCGGATTCTCCGCGCGCCGCGCATGCGCCGTTCTATCTCTATATGGACGAATTCCATAACGTAACTACCGATTCGATCCCCGGCATTCTCTCCGAGGCGCGCAAATACAAGCTCGCGCTCGCCATGGCGCACCAATTCCTGAATCAGATCGACGAAAAGACGCGCAATGCCGTGTTCGGCAACGTCGGCAATATGGCTGTTTTCCGCGTAGGCGAAGAGGACGCCGAATTTTTCGCGAAGCAGTTCGCGCCGGTATTCGAAGCTCTGGATTTCGTCAATATAGAAAATTTCAACGCATATGTGAAAATCCTCGCCGCCGGCGTGCCGCAAAAACCGTTTGACCTGAAGACGCCGGCGCCGGAGAAAGGGAATCCGGAGCAAATCGACGCGCTTGTGCACCTTTCTGCGCAAACGTACGGGCGCGACCGTGCTACCGTAGAGACGATGATCCGCGAGCGGTATCTCTCCCATTGACCATGAGCGAACGAGCGCCCAAACCAGCGGAGTCGCCCGACTCGCTTGAAAAAGCGGACGAGCGCACTCCGAAAGAGTGGCGGGAAAAAATTCGTAAACTCGTAGAACGGTTGCCAAATCAGGATGTGTTAAAATAAATTCATTACACACAACATATGAAACCAACGCACACAGGAATCGCCGCCGCCCTCGCCCTAGCCGTCGTCGCGTCCTTTTACCTATTCCCGGGCCTTCTCCCGCTCCCCATGCCGGGTACGGAAGCGGCGCCGCTTGACGAAAGCCCGCAATTGCAAGCCACTAGCACTCAACAGAACCTTCCTATGTCCACAACCAACCTGCAGATAACAGATGAACTCGTCGGTACGGGAGCAGCTGCGGCTCCGGGAGATACGGTAACAGTGAACTACGTCGGCGCGCTCACCGACGGGAGCGTTTTCGACGCGTCTGCCGATCATGGCGATACCGGATTCACATTCGCGCTCGGAGTCGGCCAGGTTATCCGCGGCTGGGACGAGGGTCTCGTCGGGATGAAAGAAGGAGGGAAGCGCCGTCTGGTCATACCTCCAGGACTTGCGTACGGCGAGCGGGCAATTGGGAATGTGATTCCGGCCAATTCGACGCTCGTATTCGAAGTGGAGCTCGTTAAGGTCGAGAAAAGGGAACTGCCCAGATAACCAACTGAGAACATAGAGTCTTGTACTGTCAAATATTGACAGTGCTTTTATATTAGTGTATTGCTGAAAAAGACGATATGAAGACGTTGGTACGCGTCGCCGTCCGCCTGATCAGGGCGGGGCAGAAAGTGTGGGCGAGGAAATGGCCTTTTCTCGGCCTTTTTCTCCTTGTCTTTTTCACTACCGGTGTCATACTCGGTAGTCTCGGCCTTTTGCCGGAGGCGCCGGCGGCCGCCCGAGACACTGCTGACACTGCAAGGGTTACAGCAGATGTTCCCGCCTCTCCGGAGTTGCCAGTCAGAATAGCAATTCCTGCCCTGGGCATGTCCGCGCAAGTGGTTAATCCGGCTTCCACGGAGATCGAAGTGCTCGATAAGGCGCTCCTTTCCGGCGCGGTCCGATATCCGACGTCCGCGAAGTTGGGCGAAACGGGCAATGTAGTTCTTTTCGGGCATTCGAGCTACCTGCCGGTAGTCTGGAATCAGGCGTATAAGACATTCAACGATATCCAGAAACTCGCGCCGGGAGACACTATAACCGTATCTTCATCTCGCGTAGCCTATGTATATAAAGTGCGCAGCGTTACGAAACAAAGCGCCAATGACGGAGTAATTCCTCTTTCAGTGACGGGCCAGGTGCTTACGCTCTCGACGTGCGACTCGTTCGCCAAGAAGACAGACCGATTTGTAGTAGTCGCCGATTTTGTTGAGAGACACGCGCTTTCTACGTAACGGTAGAAGGCGCATGTCTCTCCGCAATGGAGAATTGACGGGAGGGACTGCTCTTTCCAACACCACTAGACCCAGGAGGTAGCGATGAGTATAGGCGCATTTCTCGCCGGAATTTCGAAAGGGGTTTTGGCGGTAATCGTCGGAGCGTTCGTGCTCGGCATGCTCGCCGGCGGCGGACTCATGCGGTGGTGGGATGTGCGGCATCCGCCCGTCGTAACGGCTGCTGTAACGCCGCCTGCACCCGCACAACCGCAAGCTCCAGCAGTACCCGCTGCACAGCCGAGTGTCTCGGCAAGCTGTTCATGCAATTGCGCAGAACAGAAACTGGCGCCGAAAAAGAGCGCCAAAGGAGAGTCCCGTGCACAGACTCGTTCTCTTCGTCCTGCTCCTAGTACTGCTGCCCTTCCGCCCTGCACTCGCTCAGGAGACTCCCGTCTCCGGCCGTGCGTGGACTGACATTGCCGGGAATCCGTTCGTCGGAGACCCAAGCGTCGCTCTCGCGCGAATGCCGATCGACCGGGTAGCTCGCGAATCGATACTCGTGGAGCGCAACAAGGTCACCGTCTCGCTCGCAACGGTCGACGGCTATCTGCCGAGAGGTGCGCAGCGGGATAAGGTTCTCGCGGAAGCGCGCCGGCTCGGGTATGACAAGAGTCGTCTGTACATCGAGAACGTCCAGGCAGTCCTCTCCGCCGCGCAAGTCCCGGGATGGAGAGAAATTGCGGCCAAGATCGAGCGGGAGCAGATCGACGCCAGCGCGCTCCAGATCTACCGCAAGACGATGGCCGTCGGCGACACTTGCACGTGGATGCAGTTCGGCCTCTACAAGCAGGTCGAGAAGGTGACGTATAGGCCGAGTACGGGCTCGCTCGAGCGTCTGAATCCGGTCTATCTTCACGCGGACGGGAAGTCGCTGGTAACGTACGCGTTTCACCATCGAGTGGGCAACGTCGGTACGGTACTGTATGAGCCGGCAGTCTGCCACAATCTCTGCGTCAGGACCTACACCATGGATCTGGTGCAGCGCTACACGCCGCCTCCGCCAGCTCCTCCGTCCCCGCCAGCCGAGGTCGCGCGTCCGGCCCCTTCGCCTGAGCCCGGTTCAACTGCAGACTGCCCCATCGTGAGCGGTCTCGACGTCAACGCGTTTCTAATGGACGATATCGAGAAGCATCCCGAGCTCCTCGATCGCGTCAAGGCGCTTATCGACGTCGCAAAGGGCCGTAACAGCGATGGGGGGAGTATCCTGGCAGCATACGAGGGAGATGCTGTTTCGCGAACGCTGTATGACCAACTCGACAAAGTAGTGCAAACACGTGCGCCGTTCAACGAGAATGTACGTGTATACCTTCGTCACCCCGGAACGCTCCAGCTCGCGCAGGACCTCGGGACACTCAGCCTGCAAAATGGGCGCGCGACAATTCCGCTGTCAGATAGTCAGAAGCGGCAGGTAATCGAGATTATCTTTCCCCGCTACTTCCAATCGCCGGCTGAGTCAGGGGGCGAACGCCGCATCCGCGTCCTGCCACGCGAGTGGGAGGGCAAGGCCGGAGGGAAGTTGTGGTGCCTTAAGCACGCGGCGGCAGCATACTGGCGGAAAGACATGCCGTAACGCTGCCGCAGTACGGATCGTTGGGTGTGCCTAGCGAGCTCGCTAGGCACACCGGCGGTTCTCTTTTCCGGCGCATCTCTGCGAGGTGCGTCGGAAATAGGAACTGACTATGCGCTGGACGCATATTTATACAACAGGAATGGTTATAGTTATGCTTCTTGCGCTCGGAGGCAGTTTTACGCTATCCGGCGATTCTCTTTTCCAAACGCCGAGCGCGCAGGCGGATTCAGATTCATTTACTATCGAGGCATACGTGAACGGCTCTTGGGAATTCGTGGCAAGCGAATCTTTTCCAGGTCGCCCGCATCCGGATCGATACGCTACGAGAACTTTCACGCTGCGAGAGTCAAGCGACCGTATACGGATAACGCACAACGGAGGGACGCAGTCGGCGCATCTAGACACGGTAGCGTTGAACGGACTGGCTCCCGCTTCCGCGAGAGACTCGACGGGGGACCGCGTGCAGATACAGAAGCTTGCGCGCGCGGATTATGACGTCATAGAAGCGCGCGACCGCAGCCTGGAATTCGCATGGAAGGCCAAAGGAGCGTCGTTCACGATCACTGGCGTAGCCGAAGATTTTAAAGGAGAGCCCTATCGATGGCCGAGGAACGGATTCCTCGATTACGCCATAGGCGATACTCGTACTTATACCTTCGCCGAGATCCCGGTCTCTAGCCATCCGTTCGCCGTGAGATATGCGCACGTGAGCGCGGACAAGAAGAATCTCTATATTACGCTCGACTGGACATCCGACAATACGCTCGATATCGGCGAGGGAGGAGATTGGGCAGAGATCGGCATCGTCACGGATAGTGGCGTAAAGACGTTCATGATAAACGGAAGCGAGACCGCGTGGGGGGAGAGCGCCTTCACGTATACGGACAAAGTTTCCTGGCAGCATAAGGTGTACACATTCTCGATCCCATTGGGCCATGTTGGCGCTGACGACAAAGAACATATTCAATTTCAAATCAGATATTACGGAACCGACGGCGGTGGTGCGGGAGGTGACGGCGGTGACGGCGGTGGTGCCGGCGGGGATGGGGGCGATGGTGGAGGTGCGGGAGGCGACGGAGGTGACGGTGGCGGCGCAGGTGGAGACGCGGGAGACGCCGGCGGTGTCGGCGGAGATGCTGGGGACGCCGGCGGCGTCGGCGGAGACGCAGGCGTAGGACCCGCTGGTCCTGGAGTACAAGCGGATGGAGGCGCCCCTCCGCCGCCGCCCCCTCCTCCTCCACCCCCGCCTCCGCCGCCGCCGCCCCCTCCTCCGCCGGCGCCTACCTGTACGCTTACGGCGGCTCCAACAACAATCGAGACGGGGACCTCGGCAACCCTTTCTTGGGCAACGACAAATGCCACGTCGTTCGTCATCGACAACGGGATCGGCTCGGTAACGCCGGTCGCGGCCGGCTCGCTTTCCGTTTCTCCGACGGTCAACGTCACGTTTACGGGAACAGCGACCGGTCCGGGCGGTTCGGTGAATTGTTCCGCCGCCATATCGGTCGTGCCTCCCCCGGTGCCTACCTGTACGCTCACGGCGGCCCCGGCGACTATTCAAAGAGGTCTTTCCTCTACGCTCTCCTGGACGTCGACAGAAGCGACGTCTTTCGTCCTCGACAACGGAATAGGCTCGGTTACGCCGGTCGCGGCCGGCTCGCTTTCCGTTTCTCCCACGGCCACTACGACATTTACTGGAACGGCAACCGGCAGGGGCGGCTCGGTGACTTGCTCCGCAGTCGTAGTCGTTATACCGGCACTAGCGTGCACGCTCTCCGCTTCTCCGGACACGGTGAATGTCGGAGGGACGTCCAGGCTCTTCTGGACGACAGTAAGCGCGGTCGCATTTGCCATCGACCGGGGTATCGGCCCGGTGTTTCCGGTGGAGAGCGGCTCGACTACCACGCCACCCATTACGACTGGCACGACCTTTACCGGCACCGCGAGAGACGCATCCGGCCGGACGGCCACATGCTTTGCGGCGGTCGGTCTCTCCCAACCAGGCGGAGGCGCAGGAGCGCCCAGCGCCCCGGTTGCGCCGCCGCCGACTGTCGTAGTTTCCGCGCTTCCGCGGGCGGCAGAGCAGCCCTTGGCTTTCGTCTTTCTCTCGCAGATCCCCTTCACCGGTCTCGATCTCGGCCCTCTGGGAACAACACTGTATTGGCTAGCGGTCATCGGCTGGGCTCTCGTGGCGGCGTATCTGATGCTATTCCACGTCGCCCCGTTCGTGAACCGCCAGATGCGGGAATTCATTCAGCGTGTTAAAGAGATGATCATGACCACTCCCGGACCACTCGTCGTTCCCGCCACCGCCACCGCCACCGCCACCGCCGCTCCAGCTCCCGCCGCGATCTCTACGTCGAGGGAGACGCCAGAGACCTCCCGCGGATATTCCTCCTACGAGGGCTTCAAATCGTTCGCGAATGACGGAGCCCTCACGGTAGAGGATATCGTCAAGGGCCTTACGCGCGACCCGTACGCGGAGCCTGCTCCGGAGCCGCGCGTCGAGCCCCTCATGCAAGCGGCCGAGCCATCTCCCGCGGCCCCGGCCCCCGCATCTCTCAAAGGCTTCGCGCTCTCGCTTCTAGAAGGCGATAGGGAAGCGGTCTTCTCGGGCCTTCGCCAGCATATGCGCGGTGGCGGCGCGCCGGAGGACTTGCTCACGTCGATCGCCTGTCTATTAGACGACGCATATCGCGCGCGCATCGACGGCACCCCTTGCGATCCTGACATCGCGCGCAGGGCGCAGCAATTCCCGACTCCCATCCTTGAGAATCTTATCTCCTCGCTCACAACTGCCATCGACTCGAGTTACGCCTCCGGCGTGACGGGCGCCAAGCTCGCGCTCGTGCGGGCGCTCTCGGTTGTGGGAAGAGTAAACCATTAATACACAGGCTTATGGATCAAAACAACATTCGCGTGAATCCCGGAGTGATGAGCGGCTTGGCGATCGTCGGATTCGTCTCCTTAGTCGGCGCTGGCGTATGGCTCGCTGTTCTCGGTGCGCGATACGTGCCGGAAATCGTGGACCGCACGGGACTGGCCGCCATTTATCTCGGGTCGTCTCTCGATACTCCGCCGCCGGGAACAGTCGCGACCACGACACCGCCGGGCGCAGGGTTAGGCAACGGTTCTGCGACTTCGACGGCGACCTCGACCCCGCCCCGTCAAACGCCTCTTGGGGGCGGAGGTTATGTGGCCGGTCCGCGCACCGGCACTAATACGCTGATAAGCGGGACTACTACTCCCGTTCTCCACGGCCTCCCGGATCTCGCCATAACCATACAGGAGGTGGGATACCTGGTCGGTCCGACGACGGACTCGTTTATCGCCAGTACCACCGTTCCGGTTGGCGGCCGTCCTGCCGTGCGCTTCACGATACATAATGCGGGCACGAACTCGACTGGGTCGTGGCGTTTCAGCGCAACAATCCCGACCCAGACCAATTTCGTGTTCCAATCCGCGCCGCAGCAATCTCTTAATCCCGGAGACAGAATTGAGTACACTCTGGGCTTCGATCAGCCGATTCCCGGCGCGGGTAGGACCATTACGCTGCGAGCGAACTTCGACAACGCGGTTGTCGAATCGAATACGGTCAATAACGTCATCTTCGCCCAATTGACCATTCTGGGGTCCTAGAGGGTATCATGGGTCGATGAGCGCGCTTTCGTTCACGATAGAGGCACGCGCGCCGCGGAGCGGCGCGCGTGCCGGCATTCTCACGACTTCGCACGGGCCGATCCTGACTCCCGCTTTCGTCCCGGTCGGGACCAAGGCGGATGTGAAGGGAATATTGCCCGGGCAGCTGGCGGCACTCGGGGCGCAAGCGGTGCTCGCGAACACGTATCACCTGTACCTCTCGCCGGGAGAAGCTATCGTTCAGGCGGCCGGCGGTCTCGCGAAATTCATGCATTGGGATGGGCCCACTGTGACTGACTCGGGCGGATTTCAAGTATTCTCGCTCGGCGCGGCGTTCAATCGGAAGGTGTCGAAGTTCTCGACCGTAGAAGGAGAAATATCCGAGAAAACGGATCAGGTCGCCGTCTACGACGAGCACGTGGCGAGCCAGCACGGCCAGCTCGCCATAATCGATGACGAGGGCGTCTCGTTCACTTCGCATCTCGACGGCTCGCTCCACCGCTTCACGCCCGAGCGGTCGGTGGAGATCCAGCACGCGCTCGGAGCAGACATATTCTTCGCGTTTGATGAATGCACCGCTCCGACGGAGACATATGAATACCAAAGAGAGGCGATGGAACGCACGCATCGATGGGCCGGGCGTTCGCTAAAAGCGCACCGCCAGAATCTAGTCGCCAGAAACCAGCAAGCTGTTTTCGGCATTGCTCAGGGCGGGCAGTTCGACGATTTGCGGCGAGTCAGCGCGCGAACCATCGCGGAGATGGGATTCGACGGCTTCGGGCTCGGCGGCTCCTTCAGCAAGAAGTACGGGGAGGATTCGCTTGAATCGGCGCTCGCGATGCTCAAGGAGTTGCCGGAGACAATGCCGGTGCACGGCCTCGGTATCGGCGAGCCGGGCGATATTCTGGCGAGCATCGCCGCCGGAGTCGACCTGTTCGACTGTGTCGCGCCGACCCGCATCGGCCGACACGGCAGCATTTACACGAGGCGCGGCATCATTCACTTGAAGAGCGAGAAGTACCGCTCTGATTTTTCATCCCTCGATCCTGAAAGTCTGGACATCGTAAGTCCATCATCAGATGATGGACTTACGATGTCCTACATATCGAGTTTTTCGAAGGCCTACGTCGCGCACCTCGTTCGCTCTGGTGAAATGCTCGGCGCCATAATCTGCTCGATGCATAACCTCGGCTTCATCCTGGATCTTGTATCACAAGCTCGGGAGGCGATCTTCGACGGACGGTTCGAAGAATTCCGCGAGGATTTCGTGCGCACCTACTATGGCAACAATGGCTAATTTCAAATTGCACACCCCTTATCCGCCGGCGGGCGATCAGCCGCAGGCGATCGAGAAGCTCGCCGAAGGCCTCGACAAGGACTACAGGCATCAAACGCTTTTCGGCGCCACCGGGACCGGGAAGACGTATACCGTCGCGAACGTAATCGCGCGCCGCGATGCGCCGACCTTGGTGCTCGCGCATAACAAGACGCTCGCCGCCCAGCTCGCGCAGGAGTATCGGGAATTCTTTCCAGAAAACGCCGTGCATTATTTCGTTTCATACTACGATTACTATCAGCCGGAGGCCTACATCGCGCATTCGGATACTTATATCGAGAAAGAGGCGATGATCAACGAGGAGATAGATCGCCTGCGCCACGCCGCGACGCAAGCGCTTCTAACGCGCCGCGATGTCATTATCGTTGCCTCTGTCTCAGCGATTTATGGCCTTGGTTCGCCGGAAGAATACGAAAAAGTGCACGTAAAACTAGAAACCGGCCGGCCAGAAACCAGAGGCCAGTTAATACGGAAGCTTATCGGCATCTATTTCGAACGGACGACGGCGGACCTGAATCCCGGTCAGCTGCGCGCGATCGGGAACTCGCTCGAATTCATGCCGGTCAACGAGCGGGTGCTGTACCGTATCGCTTTCGCGGGAGATTCCGTCTCTAGCATTGACAAACTCGATCCGGTCTCGCGCTCGAAGCTCGAGGAGCCGAGCGTGATATTCGTATATCCCGCGAAGCATTTCGTCACGAGCGAGGATGAGCGCAACCGGGCTATCGAAGACATAAAGCTCGAGCTCGAGGAACAGCTCGCGAAATTCAAGCGCGAGGAGAAACCGCTCGAAGCTGAACGCTTGAAGCGCCGGACGCTCCACGACATCGCGCTTATCCGCGAGCTCGGGTATACGAGCGGCATCGAGAATTATTCGCGGCATTTCGACGGGCGAAAGGCCGGGCAGCCGCCGTATACTTTATTGAGCTATTTCCGTAAAAATTCTGAACTTTTCGGTACCCAAGGTCGAACCTTAAATCCGAATTCTCAAGGTTCGATCTCGGACGCGGGCTTTCTAACCGTGATAGACGAGTCGCACGTAACCGTGCCGCAGATCGGCGGCATGTTCGAAGGCGATCGCTCGCGCAAAGATAACCTCGTCCAGTACGGCTTCCGTCTCCCTTCGGCGCGCGACAACCGGCCGCTCACGTTCGAGGAATTCGAGGAGCGCGTGGGACAGACGATTTACACGAGCGCGACCCCGGGACCGTATGAGCGAAAACACTCCGAACAAATCGTGGAGCAAGTTATTCGGCCGACTGGATTGGTGGATCCGGAGCTTCTCGTTCATCCGGTTTCCGTGCAAACAAGGAGCACCTTAATGTGGCCTATAGGCGATACTAAGGTACAGCAGGAAAATGGAAAATACGGGGGGCAAATTGCCGATTTTATCAATGAAGCGGAGAAAGTGATCCGTAGGAATGGAAGGGCGCTCGCGACGACCCTCACGAAACGCATGGCCGAGGATCTAGCGGAATTTTTGCGCCAGCGCGGTATGAAGGCCGAATATCTGCATTCGGACGTAAAAACAATCGAGCGCATAGACATACTCACCAATTTCAGGAAAGGCGAATTCGATATTTTAGTCGGCGTAAATCTTTTGCGCGAAGGGCTCGACTTGCCGGAGGTGGAGCTCGTGGGAATCCTCGATGCGGATAAGGAAGGGTTCTTGCGCAGCGAAACATCGCTCATTCAAACCATTGGGAGAGCGGCGAGAAACGTGCTCGGGCGCGTCATCCTTTATGCCGATGTGATGACCGGCTCGCTCGAGAAGGCGATAGGGGAGACGCAGCGGCGTCGGGAAAAACAGTTGGCATATAACAAAGAGCACGGCATCACGCCGAGGACCATTCAAAAAGAGATCCGCGACATCGCCGCTTCTATGCGTACGGAGCACCAGAAGACCGTAGACGAGCTGCTCGCGCTCGACACGGTCGCGTATAAAGACGATCCCACCGCGTTCATCAAGCGCAAGCGGCGGGAAATGGCGGAGGCGGTGGAGCAGCTCGACTTCGAGACGGCCGCGCTCATCCGCGACGAGATCTACCGGCTCGAGGGCACGAAGCCGGTTCGCAAGGCTAGGAAGCGCCGGGCGCTGTCGTAAAGTCATTGAGGGACTGTATCGCAAATAGCAAACAAGTTGATTTTCCAATTCCATCCTATAGTGAATAATTGGAAATAAATAGATTCGGAATCAAGTTATAGGAATTAGAACAGCGCGGGGACAGGAGTCCCCGCGCTGTTAGGAGCTGCGCATTCTCATCAGTACTGCCTACGCGCCTCCATTGCATGGCGTTGCTCGCGCGTCATTCGGCCGACGTGCCAGTGATGACGACCGAATCGGCACCGGTATGCATGCCACGCCGAGTCAGACTCGAACCCGAATCTCCGGTTCAAGCTTCGGGCATGCTCGTGTGCCTCGCTCTTGTCGACGAACAGACGCTTCTTTGTACAACTTCGGCGACGCAAACACCGTCTGCTTGCCATGTAAGCCCTCCTTTCCGTGTGAAGAATAAATGAAAGGACGTGTGTCTGCAATATTCTGCAATGCTTGGCTTTGCGCGGGTTGGCGGCTATGGATAGGAATGAGAACAGCGCGGGGACAGGAGTCCCCGCGCTGTGTGGCGCATCAAGCTTTGCGTGGCAGCGTGACCACCTCGTAGAGCATGATCGCGAGAATGAGCACGAAGCGCGACCACTCGAACAGCCGGCAGAGCTTCCGAAGCATGATCAGTACGTGTACGAGGTGATGTCCGGCTGGAGCTCGTCGAAACCGTGCCATCTGAGAATCTCGACGTTCCTCCGCCCATAGATGAGCGGCTCGAGCGCGTGCAGGGTCGCCGCCTGGCCCTCGAACCCTCGTCGCGCAGAGGAGAAGGGGAACTGGCTGTCCTCCACAGCGAGCAGGAACGGCGTCACAGCGCCCTGTACGGCACCAACCTCGTGAACCGAGAAGATGAATCCGTAGGGCGCATGCATCACGAAGCACGGGAACTCGTGTTCTTCGATGAGAGCGACGATTTCCCGCCATTCCGCCTCTGTCAGAGCCCGGAGGCACCGGTTGACAGGAAGTTCGCCCGGACTTCTGCGCGCATAGAACTTCCTGATCTGTGAGTCCAGTTCGCGAAGCCTTTTCATTGCCTCTTGCACAGTCATGTCGGCCTCCCTTGGAGTGTTCTGGATCTGCGGCGATTATATAACAAGAATCATCTATGGTACAGTGCATGCTGTACCTGCCCCGCCACGGGCAGGAATTGGCAATGCCGGAAAAGAAAAAAAAGAAGGCTGAACAAGGGGACCATGCGCACCGGCACGGGTCTGATTGGTTGTCTGTCAAAGGCGCCCGCACGCATAATTTAAAGAACATTTCGGTCAAGATGCCGCGCGGAGCGATGACGGTCATCACCGGCCTCTCGGGGAGCGGGAAGTCCTCGCTCGCCTTCGACACCATCTTCGCGGAAGGCCAGCGGCGCTATGTCGAATCGCTTTCGGCCTATGCGCGGCAATTCTTGAACCAGATGGCGAAGCCGGACGTCGACGAGATCTCCGGTCTCTCGCCAGCCATCTCCATCGCCCAAAAAAGCCGGTCGAACAACCCGCGTTCGACGGTCGCCACCGTTACCGAGATCTACGATTATCTGCGCGTGCTTTATGCGCGGGCCGGCCAGCCGTATTGTGTGCACCACGACGTGCCCATCGTGCGCCTTTCCAAAGAAGAAATGATAAAGATGGTGTTTGCGCGCGTGGAAGCTAAACGAAAAACAACCACAACCAGCGTCATGGGCGTTTCTGTCGACCGAAGCGCTGTTACCATCTACGCGCCGGTCGTCGTGGGGCGCAAGGGCGAGTACTATCAGCTGCTCTACGATTTGCTGGGCAAGGGATTCGAAAAAGTCATCATTGACGGGAAGCCGCATTCTCTGCGTGAAAAAATTGTGCTGGATCGCAATAAACGGCATTCGGTTGATGCGGTCGTTGACTCGATATTCGTGACGGAATTCGCCCGCTCGACAGCGGCGGCGCGCGAACGGCTCTCCGAGGCACTCGAACTCGCGCTTAAAGAGACCGACGGCTTAGTGAAGATCGGTCACGCCGATGGCACGCTCGAGACACTCTCATCCAAATTCATATGTCCCGAGGATGGCGCGCCTTTCCCGGAGGTCGAACCGCGGTTGTTCTCATTCAATTCTCCCTATGGCGCCTGTCCGGCCTGCCACGGCCTCGGCACGGAATCGCTTTTCTCCGAAGAAATATGCCCGGTGTGCGAGGGGAAGCGGCTGCGGCCGGAGGCTTTGCGGGTTTATCTAAAAAGCACGAAATCCGAAGCACGAAACTCGAAACAAGCCTCAAAACTAAAAACTCAGAACTCAAATCTGGGAGCCAATATCGTGGACTTTACGAACATGTCTATTGCGGAAGCTAAAGAGTTTGTGGAGGAAATCGAACTCTCTGAAATGAAATTCGATATCGCGGCGCCTATCCTGAAAGAGATCGAGAGCCGGCTCACATTCATGCTGAATGTCGGACTCGACTACCTCACGCTCGACCGTTCGGCGGCGACGCTCTCGGGCGGCGAGGCGCAACGTATCCGTCTCGCTTCACAGCTCGGCAGCGGGCTTACCGGAGCGCTCTACGTGCTTGACGAGCCGACGATCGGTCTGCATCAGCGAGACAACGAGCGCCTGATACGGACGCTCCTCACGCTTAAGGAATTGGGGAACACTATCCTTGTTGTTGAACACGACGAAGAAACTATCCATGCATCCGATTATCTTGTGGACGTGGGTCCAGGCGCCGGTATTCACGGGGGTCATATTGTAGCTGCCGGCTGGCTGGACGACCTGCTCGCGAAAAGCGCGCCCACGGGGGAGGAGACCGGTTCGCTCACGCTCTCTTATTTACGGCAAGAAAAAGAAATCGCCGTGCCTCTATCGAGGCGCACTGCAGAACGCGGCTGGCTAAAAATACGCGGCGCGACTTTGCACAATCTTGTGAACCAAAATATTGACATTCCTCTCGGCAAGTTAGTCTGTATTACAGGCGTCTCGGGGAGCGGGAAGTCGACGTATTTGTACGACATCCTGCACAGGAACGTCGCGGCGCGCTTCGCGCGCCGCGACGTAAAGCTCGAGCACGTCGCCTCGCTCGCCGGCACGGAATATCTCGGCCGCGCCGTGCTTATTGATCAATCTCCGATCGGCCGCACGCCGCGCAGCAACCCGGCGACGTATACCGGCGCGTTCACGCCGATCCGCGATCTCTTCGCAGCTACTCCGGAGGCACGGGCGCGCGGCTGGAAGCCCGGCCGCTTCTCGTTCAATGTGCCGGGCGGCCGGTGCGAAGCCTGCCAAGGGAATGGTTCGATCGCGGTGGAGATGCATTTTCTCCCGACGGTATATGTCACCTGTGACGTCTGCGAAGGCAAGCGCTTTATGAAAGAAACGCTCGAGATAACCTATCGCGGCAAAAATATTCACGAAGTGCTCGAGATGACTGTCGAGGAAGCGGAAAAATTCTTCGCAGATATCCCAGCGATCTCGGACCGGCTCGCAAGCTTGAACTCGACCGGGCTCGAATATCTCACGCTCGGCCAGAGCGCGACGACACTATCAGGCGGGGAAGCTCAGCGCGTGAAGATCGCGAGCGAACTCTATCGCTCAATGCCGATGAAAACGATCTATCTGCTCGATGAGCCGACGGTGGGCCTGCATTATGAGGACGTCGGTAAGCTGCTCGAGATCCTCCAGGAGCTCGTGCGGCGCGGCAACACCGTCGTCGTCATCGAGCATAACCTCGATATCGTGAAGAGCGCGGATTATCTTATTGATTTCGGCCCCGAAGGAGGTCTCGGGGGAGGAAAGGTGATTGCGAAAGGTACGCCAGAGGAAGTAGTCGGTGCGGAAGGCTCGCACACCGGCCGGTATCTCGCCAAAGTGCTATCGCACAGAAAGCAGAAAGCAGTAGGCAGTAGACAGAAAATACATGGATAAAAAAGATTTGGCTAAATTTGATTTGCCGGACCTGCCGGGCGTCTACCTCTTCAAACGGGGGAGAAAAGTTTTGCATGTGGCGAAGGCGACTTCGCTTCGGGACCGCGTGCGCTCCTACTTCGATGACGACCTCATTGCGACCCGCGGCCCTCGTCTCGTGGATATGGTTACCGTAGCTGACCGCGTTGCCCATGAGGCCACTCCGACCGTCCTTGAAGCTCTCGTGCGGGAAGCGGCTCTCATCCGGAAATATGATCCGCCGGCGAATTCTATGGGAATGGATGACCGGTCCTTCCTCTACGCGGTAATAACGAAAGAGGATATTCCGCGCGTGCTCTCTTTCCGCAGAACCGAGCTCGATGAGGCCAATACTGTCGGCAAAGAAACTGAAGGCGTTTCTACAAGGTCGAACCTTGTGAAATCATTGTGGAAGAAAACACCGGAAGGTACGCGGATCAAGGCGGTATTCGGACCGTTTCCCTCCGGCGCGCAATTACGCGAGGGCCTGCGGCTCATACAGCGCATCTTCCCGTTTTTTGACACGCGTAAGCCTGTTGCAACGAACAGCAAGCATCAGCGCGCAAACATTGAATTCAACACGCAAATCGGCCACTATCCGCTCAATGTAAAGAGCACCTTAGTATCGCCTATAGGCCACGATAAGGTACTACTTAAGAACTATCGCAAAACGCTTACGCACGTGGCGATGTACTTAAGCGGCCGGGGAAAGGAGCTTCGCCGTGTGCTGGAGCGGGAGATGAGAGAAGCGGCAAACGCGGAGCAGTTTGAAGTGGCCGCGCAGCGGCGCCGTGAGCTGTTCGCGCTCGATCATATCCAAGATGTCTCGCTTATCAAAGACGAAAACACGTATCACAAGAAGGAAGGATTGTTCGCAAAAGGTCAGCGGATCGAGGCGTACGATACCGCGCATATCTCGGGAACGAACGCGATCGGGGTTATGGCCGTTCTCGTGGACGGCCGGCCTGTGAAAAGTGAATATCGGACTTTCCGCATCCGTGGTTCGACAAGCTCACCACAGGCGGCGTCGAAAAAAATGAGAAAAATAAATAATGATATCGCGTCGCTCAAGGAAATCTTGTCGCGGCGATTGAATCATCCGGAATGGCCGTTTCCACATGCCATTGTGGTGGACGGGGGGCGGACGCAGAAGAAGGCGGGGGAATCCATCATCTCCGAGCGGCGGCTCCACATCCCGGTAGTCGCCGTGGTGAAGGACGAGCGGCACCGCCCGCGCGAAGTGCTCGGAGCACTTCGCGCGGGTATTTCCGAAGCAGACGCCGTCCTCGCGAACGCCGAAGCGCATCGCTTTTCGCTCTCGCGGCATCGCAGGGCTAGATCTCGAAACTTACGGGTCTCATCAACCCGGGCCCCGCGCCGCTGATATACTGCTTATATGTCTGCCCCTCAAGATTCATTTCAGCGCTTATTCGCGGACGTAAAAGAGGATCCGAATGTCGTCGGTCTTATTTTGCAGGGTTCGCGAGGCAAAGGATTTGAAAATGAATTCTCAGATTACGATGCTCTACTTATCGTGGCAGACGATGCCTCTGATGAATATAAGAAACGGTACGATGTGCCGATTAGCGGATTAGATTTGCCCGTATGCAGCCTCTCCGAATTCAGAGCACCTACTTGGTGGGGAAGCTTGGGAGAGCCGGAAGATCGGTATGATTACGCTCACTGTAATATTCTGGTCGATCGAACAGGCGAAGTACGAAAGATAGTCGAACAAAGAGGCCAAATTCCAAGAGAACAGCAGTATGACTTCGTCTACCGCTCCTTGGACGGATACGTGAATGCGGTATTCCGATCTGTGAAAGCATGGCGGAATAATAATCCCGAAGGAGCTCATTTTGAAGCAGCTTCATCGATACCGTACTTCTTGGATGCGCTATTTGGCGTACATGGGCGCCCTAGACCTTACTATGGCTATATTCGAAAGGAGTTCGAAAAATACCCTATAGAAATGCCTTGGGAACCAGACGATATTGTTCACACGCTGCTTCAGATTTTACAGACTGCGGATCTGAAAGTTCAGCAGAAATTGTTGAAAGAATCCGAGGCGTTTTTTCGGGAAAAGGGATACGAAAAGATGTGGGACGCTTGGGAAGGAAAGGATAAATGGGCGATGGCCCTGCAGATTTGATATTGATATTGGAATTTTGCAAAAGACTAAAATAGTTCTGCGCGATTTTCTGATTCTTGCTTCTTATGCTACGCTTTTGATCGGGTGTTCCGTTCTCAAATCAAGAAGGAGAAAGGAGAATTCACATGCGTTGCATACGGATCGTCGATGTACCGCCAGGCGAAGCGCCGGAGTGGGTGCGTGAGAAATGGGTTGGCCTCATCCTACCGCTCAATGGAGCTTCCGCGTATTGCTCGCAGACGGTTGGGATCTTGAGCGGCCTGCTACAAGACGCGAGCGGCTATGTGGTCGACATCGTCATGTCGATCGAGATCCTCGCTCTGCACGCGCCGGAAGCTGCTCGCTGGTGGCGCGAAGAATCCGGAGTCGTAGAGCCTGGACGGAGCTTCGTGTTCGACGAACGCTGCTGCGTCGTGAGAGATGAGCTGTTCCCGAGCGTTCTTGAGCTGGCTCCGGCGTCGAGCCAGACAAGCGTCGAGAGGTTTCTCGAGAGCCTCGACGACACGGAGTCCTCCTTCTGGTTCGATAAGTACAACATGCGCCTGCCGGACAAGCTGTGGGACGATCTGCGGGCGCATCCCCTCACTCGTCCCATCGTGCTAGTGCTCGCAACGTGGATGAGGGACCGGATGCGCTTCATGCTCGAACACGCCAGTTCAGAGTCGTACTTCTCTACTCGACGTCGCGAGGGCAAGGAATTCCTCGAACGACTCTACGCGGTAGCGGTCGACATGGGCGTGCGCGTCGAGCGTGAGGAGATCTGTCAGCCGCTCACCTGGGTCGATATCGCTATCGGGGAGGGCGTCGTGGAAGAGTGCGGCGAGGGCATGATCCGCCTGACGGAGGAGGGCGAACGGCAGGCAGAAGCCATCGTGCAAGCCGTCGATCGCATGAGGAACGCAGAAAACAACTAGCCGCCCGGGGAGACCGTTCGCCTCTCGGGCACGAGCCGCCGACTAGGCGGCTCTGCTGTTATATACTTATTCAATGCAAACCGTCGTTGGGGTGTTGCGGGGCGGGCCGAGCCGCGAGCACGAAGTCTCGCTCAAGACGGGCGCCGCCATCCTCGCGAATCTGCCGGAAGAGAAGTACATAACGCGGGATATTTATATCGACAGGCAGGGCGAGTGGCACGATCGCGGGCGCGCCGTCTCTCCGGAGCGCGTGCTTCGGCAGCTCGACGCAGTTCTCATCGGTCTGCATGGCGAATATGGCGAAGACGGGGAGGTGCAGAAGCTACTTGAACGATACGGCGTTCCGTATGCCGGCGCAGATTCCTTCGGCTCGTATCTCGCTATGCATAAGGTAATGGCGAAGTCTCATGCGAAGGAGGCCGGCGCGCGCACGCCCGATTCGCGCTACATCGAACGGGCGGAAGATTGCGCAACTGGTGCCGGCGAAGTCATCCGCAGCTTTCATCAGCCGGTGGTCGTGAAGCCGGTCGGGTGGGGCTCCTCGGTAGGCGTTTCTATCGTTAGCGGCTACGCGCCTGTGCAGAAGGCGATCGGGGCGCTCTTCGTGGACGGCGCGCCGGGCGTGCTCGTCGAGGAGTATCTGCGCGGCAAGGAAGCGACCGTCGGCGTGGTCGAGAATATGCGAGGCGAGAAGCTCTATGCGCTTCCGCCGATCGAGATCATTCCGCCTTCGGGAAGCCGAAGCCTTGGCGAAGGCTCCCTAGATGAAAATTCGTTCTTTTCTTACGAAAATAAGTATTCAGGGAAGACGCGCGAGATCTGTCCGGGTAATTTCTCACGGGTAGAATCGGAGGAACTGCGCCGGCTTGCGAAGCTTATGCATCATACACTTCATTTGCGCCACTATTCGCGCAGTGATTTCATCATAACCCCGAAGGGCATCTATTATCTCGAGACGAACACGCTCCCCGGTCTCACGGGCGAATCACTCTTGCCCAAATCACTCGCGGCTGTCGGCGTGCGGTTCCCCGATTTCCTATCGCATCTGGTCAATTTGGCGATGGCATGAATTCTGAATTACAGGCGACATACGATCGTATCGCGGCAGACTGGCTCACTGATCATAATATTGATGATTGGTGGATAGAAGGCACCGAGCGTTTTCTAGCGCTGTTACCGGGCAAGAAGACCATTCTGGATGCAGGATGTGGGGCGGGAGTGAAATCGAAATATATGAGCGAGCGAGGATATTCGGTTCTAGGTGTCGATTTTTCCGAAGGACAGTTGCGTCTCGCGCGTGCAGCTGCTTCGAGTGCAACGTTTCGTCTCTTAGCATTGGAAGAATTGGATACGTTACCAGAGACATTCGACGGCATTTTCGCGCAGGCTTCGCTTCTGCATATTCGCAAGGCAAATCTACCGAGCATCATCGCCAAAATGAACACACGCCTCAACGACTCGGGCTTGTTATATGTCTCGGTTAAGGAAATCAAGGCAGGCCAGCCGGAAGAAGAGGTGAAAAAAGAGAATAAGTACGGGTATGATTTCGAGCGATTTTTTAGTTACTATACGATGGAGGAATTGGAATCTTATATTACGCAAGCCGGATTACATATAGATTGGAGTGGCCGAAAGGTTTCAGGATCCACTGTCTGGCTTCAGATAATTGGGAGGAAATGCTAAGCTGACATTAAAGGGCCCTTAGCTTAGCTGTCCCGATATTGCAGCAATATCGAGGATCCTCGATTCATAAATCGGGAGTTGAGCGCCACATTTGTTCCGATTCATAAATTCCAATGGCCTTTGCATACATTCTCGAATCGCAGAAAGACGGGTCGTATTACATAGGTAGTGCCTCTACCGTTTCAACGAGACTGGAGCAACATAATGCCGGCGTTGTTAGATCGACGAAAGCCAGACGACCCTGGATACTGCGATTCGCGAAAAAGTGTGATACCGTAAGCGAGGCAAGGAAACTTGAAGCGCGGTTAAAATCGTGGAAGAAGCGAGCGGCCATTGAGAATTTTATGAATCGTGAATCCTCGATGGTAAAGGTGGGCCCGTAGTTCAGCTGGTAGAACGCCTCATTTGCAATGAGGAGGTCACCGGTTCGAGTCCGGTCGGGTCCACCTTTGCCATCGGGACAATGTGGAGGTCACCGGTTCTCCCGATTTTGTATTCAAAAACGCGGATCCACGATTGAATCGGGAGAATCCGGTAGGGTCCACCAAAGTTCTGGAATTCGGATTCGAATCCGGCAGGGTACACAAGTTGATTAGCCGATTGCGGTTTCTAGCTGCTAGAGTACAGTAATGAACATAGCTCTAGCCTTTTTATGTTTGTCAGAGTCAACATAAAATTCGAGGATTTCAAAATAAACAGGATCGTAAAATACTTTATACTGTCTGACCTTTTCTTTTTGGGAGGGTGGGGCTTCGTCGATCCTATCTTTTCGATATTTATCGTGGAGAATATCGAGGGGGCGACGCTCGTCACAGTCGGGGCTGTCGCAGCCGTCTATCTCGGGACGAAATCGTTGGCTCAGATCCCAATTGCATTCCTGCTCGACCGGCTGGACGGAGAAAAGGACGATTTCTACATTCTAGTTATAAGCCTCATGATGAGCGGGGTAGTTCTATTCGCCTTTACAGCCGTACAGACGATTCCGATGCTGTTTCTCGTCGTTTTTTTGAAGGGACTGGCGTTCGCCCTCTATACGCCATCGTGGTCGGCCATTTTTTCGAGGCATCTCGACTATAAGCGATATGCCTTTGACTGGACGCTTGATAGCACTACGATCGGGTTGGCGGCAGGCTTGGCCTCCTTTGTTGGGGGAGCCATAGCTAGCGCCTTCGGCTTCGAGATGGTATTCATTTTCGGAAGTGTTCTTTCCTTCGTAAGCGTGGCGGTTCTTCTCCTTGCGCCTGATCTGGTTCTTCCTCGCGGGACAACGAGGCGCCTTTTCTTCAAAGATCACACTCTCAAAGACCCGGAAAAAATTGCCTAGCGCCTCAACACACATTAAACCAATCTTCAGCGGAGGGATTGAGGGCAGTGTCCCGCGAAAAACGAACAGCCCGGCCGGTAGCGCCGGACGGGCTGTTGACACTGTGGGTGAGAGGGCGATCTATCTATGTTCCAGCCACCGCCGCACGCGCCGCCGCACGCGCCGCCTTATCCGCCAGTCTTTCAGCTTGCGGATGAGCAGCATCGATGAATCCGAGAATAGGAACCAGAGTCCGATCGCGATTAGAACCACCGCCGCTACGGTGATTTCCACGGCGCCCTCCTTTTGATGAATCTGCTTCAAACATACCATAGTCCGGCAATACCGCCCGGTTCATGGAAGGTTTATACTATGCTTCTAGCATAGGTCTATGAGAAATATCGAAATCACCGGCAGTATAGTGGCTATGCTCGCGATCCTTCTGCTCGCGAGCGGGCTTATGTACGAGTATCGCGAAGTGGGCCGGCTTTCGCAATCCGTGGCGGCGCTCCAAGTTTCGGTTGACCGGCTCACGGCCGGCGCGCAGGCCACCTCGAGTCCGGCCGCAGTCAACTCCGGGAACTCTCCAGTCATTTCGCAACCCGTCCCCAAGCCGGCCGCGCAGACGCTTGAGAGCGCCGTTGCGAAAGTTACCCCCGCGGTCGTTTCGATAGTCGAGACGCAAGTAGTACCTCAGCTCGAAGTGACGTACGTGAATCCGTTCGGCAATGACCCTTTCTTTCAGGGATTCGGCCTACAGGTGCCGGTGTATCGGCAAGTCGGGACGACGACGCGACAAGTCTCCGCGGGGACCGGCTTCTTGGTACGGTCGAATGGATACATCATTACGAATAAGCATGTCGTTGCCAATCGGGACGCGACGTACACTGTCTTGCTTTCAAATGGGAAGCAGAAGCTCGGCACGGTCGTGTGGCGCTCTCCGGGCGAGGATCTGGCAGTCATAAAGATCGCGGGGAGCGGCTACGCCACCGTGCCGCTCGGCAATTCGGCGGGCCTGAAACTCGGCCAGTCCGTCTTTGCCGTGGGGAACGCGCTCGGTCGTTATAACAATACGGTATCAACAGGAATCATTTCAGGACTGAATCGGAACATTACGGCGACCGATCAGCAGGGGAATCCCGAGACGCTGTCGAATGTCATCCAGACCGATACCGCGATCAATCCAGGCAATTCAGGCGGTCCGCTCGTTACATATATTGGGGAAGCCATCGGCGTGAATGTAGCGGTAGTTCAGGGAGGAGAGAATATCAGCTTCGCCTTGCCTATCAATAAGGTAAAAACGGCGCTCGCCGAGCTGGGCCTATAAACCCTGTGAAGGTCAGACCTTCACATACTGATTCCTTGCGCCTCTGCCTGTGAAGGTCTGACCTTCACAGGCAGAGGCGGGGCGCTTCACGGCCGCTTCAGCGGGTTTATGAGATACTTTTGTCGTTAAGTCAACATGAAAAAGCTTGTAACGACAGTACTCGTTCTTGGCATCCTCTTTTTTCAGGTGCCGCTCGAAGTTCCGAAAGCGGAAGCGGCGATAGGCTCTTGGATCAAGGCGGCGACCATTGTCCCACAGTCCGCTACGGACTTCAGTTCCGCAAATTTTCAGCAATCGGTCCGAAATTTCCAGGCGATAGGCGGCAATTATGTAAATTTTGTTGTGCCATACTACCAGTCTCACTGGGGCGCTACTGATATAGGTCGCGGCTGGAATACGCCTACCGATGAATCGCTCGTATCAGGCATACAATTTGCGCATTCGCTCGGCATGAAAGCGCAGATATCGATCTATCTCGAAGTGCATACAGGGCAATGGCGGGCGCACATCAACCCGGGAGACCGTAACACATGGTACGCACGGTACGGGGACGTGCTGGTGCACTATGGCAGGCTCGCGCAGCAGAACGGTGTGGAGCTGTACCAGCTCGGGGCGGAGCTAATCGACATGACCTCGAGCGTCGCGAACCCAGACAATACCGCGCGGTGGAACGGCATGATCGATCGGGTGCGGGGAGTTTATACCGGGCCGCTTACGTATAGCGCGAACCGCCCCCAAACTTGTCAGTGGTGCGCTGAAGCTTTACATATCGGCTTCTGGGACCGGATGGATTATGTCGGTATCTCGGCCTATTTCGAACTGCGTGGCGACGGCTCCGTCCCGCAGCTCTTGGGAAGCTGGGAGGCGTATAATCGGTCGCATATCAGCCAGCTTCAGCAATTCGGCAAGCCGGTTTTATTTACCGAAATCGGATATCGCAGTGTCACGGGTGCGCGCGCGTTGCCGTGGGATTATACCTTAAGCGGGCCCTACGACGCCGAAGAACAGGTGAGAGACTATACCGCCCTGCATCAATTCTGGGATGCGCAGGGATATATGACAGGGATAGAGATATGGTGGTGGAGCGCTAATCCTGGTTACGGCGGCGCAGGCAATACCGACTACACGCCGCAGAATAAGCCCGCGCAAGAGACTATCAGGCAGTTCTGGGGCGGAGGCGGGGCTCCGCCAACTGGCGGAGCCCCGCCTCCGCCCCCTGCGTCGCCTCCCTCTGCGCCGCCCACAACCAATCCTCCGCTGCCATCCGGACCGATCGCATTTTCTACGACCGGGTCAGCGAATCCTGCCGCTCCGAATGCCGGGCAAAGTACAACGCTATCCCTCTCGGTACGAAATGCGGGCAGCGCGGTCACCGGGGCGATCGTTAATTTAGAGGTGTACAACGGCGGCACTCGGGTATTCCAGCATTTCGTGGAGAATCAGAATTTCTCCGGAGGAGAAACAAAGCAATTTTCGGCCACGTGGACGCCTGGGAGCGCAGGAACATACGCGCTCAAAGCTGGAATATTCAACGGCAATTGGACGCAGAATTACTATTGGAATGAATCGGTGGCGACGATTTCGGCGGGATCTGTCAGCACGCTCCCGCCGCCGCCGACAACACCTCCACCGCCGACAATACCCCCACCGCCGACGAATCCGCCATCTCCGCCGCCTCAAAACCCGCCCGCCCCCGCTCCTTCTCAAACGATAGTCATGGTGAACGGGTATCCGACGATAAACGGCAATTTCATTGATTGCAATGGCAATATCGACAACGATCCGTCTCATCACACGACCGACCCGAACGACACGGATTCGGGGCATCGGGTAGGGCAGAATTGTCCCTCGGGAACGCTCGTCGCCAACTTCCTCTCCGGGGGCGGAGCGCCTTCCCCAAGTCCAAGTCCTGTGCCGGCGTCTCCGCCTCCGGCACCTGCTCCCGCACCCGCACCGTCTCCTGCTCCCAGTCCCTCGCCTGCGCCGACTACCGGAACCATCGATGTATGGTGGCCTACGGGAAATGCGCACATTTCTGGAGTAGTCCCGTTCAAAGTCCTTTTGCAGAATACCGACGTCTCGCAGTACCAAATGTTCTGGCAAGTGGATGGCGGCCCTCTTGTTTCAATGGAGACGAGCTTGACTGATTATCCGCACAAAGAAGCGCTTGTGGATGTTTCGAATTGGAAGTGGAACGGCGGAGGGCCATATACGCTCAATTTCGTCGCTAAAGACAATAGCGGCAATACAATCTCGCAGAAATCATTCCAGATTTTCGTCCCTTGATCTATGCCGGAGCCGAAGCGCCTTTTAAGTCGTCGTAGAATTTCGAGAAGCTGACTTGCATATAGGGGAGGAGCCATAGGAATCCTATGCCGAGCGTGAGGATGGAGAGCAGGGCCCAGCCGAGGAAGCGCAACTGCAGGCAAAAATATTTCCATTTGTAGCCGTACATCATCTCTCGGCTCTTTTTTAATGCCGGGCGGTGGGCAATGGCCGCGTCATCGGCCATTAGAAAAAACGTCTGAGAATATGCGATGGCCGCGATGATCCCGGGCACGATAAGCAACAGCGTCCACAGCACGATGAAGAGGGTCATCCAAAGATACGTCCCCATCGCCCTACCGAAGTGTTCAAAACCTTTGAAAAGATCGGCAAACCGCGTGTCTTGCCCGCGGGAGAACGAGAGGAAGAAGGCAACCATACCGAGCATAAGCGGACCGGAGAGTATGAGCGAGGCAACGGGGCCAATTAGCGGAGTGCTCCCTATGAGGAGGGCGATGACCAGATAAATAAGATATGCGCCGATCGCGTGGCCCCATTTTCCTCGCAGCATTTCCCGCGCTTGCCGCATCAGAACCTTGTTTTCGGTTTTCATGAATTAATGATACCACCCGAAATTCGCGAGTGGACCATAGCGGATTCGAACCGCTGACCTCGTCAATGCGAATGACGCGCTCTACCAACTGAGCTAATGGCCCTTTTTATACGAGGCGATTCTAACACGATTCGTGTATAGTGAACATAACCCGCCGACGCTCGGCAGAAAAACGGGCTTTGCCCGCCGAAGCCGAGCTATGGCGAGGCGAAGGCGGGCCGGAGTATGCCGGTAGTACGCGTCCATGGGGTGGATGTAGACCGGGTTCGATTCCCGGCGGCCCGAGCGGGATACAATAAAATTTGGTACAGTTTGAATACGCTCTTCAACTGGCGGAGCGTAGAGGGCGGTTAGCTCAGTTGGTTAGAGCGTACGCTTCACACGCGTAAGGTCACAGGTCCGAATCCTGTACCGCCCACCGGGCCGGAGTATGCCGGTAGTACACACGCTTCGCGGGTGCGTGTAGACTGGGTTCGATTCCCAGCGGCCCGACGGGCCCTTAGCTCATTTGGTAGAGCGCATCCATGGCATGGATGAGGTGAGGGGTTCGATCCCCCTAGGGTCCACAACAATGCCGGGAAATAGCGACATTCTGGTGCGCGCAGAAGGCAAACTTCTTTTCAACGGGAAAGAGTATCGATGCGCGTTAGGAAAAGGCGGCGTACGGACAGATAAGAGGGAAGGCGATGGTGCGACGCCGCAGGGTTGCTTTGCGATCCGAGAAGTTCTCTACCGGCCCGACAAGTTCGAGAAGCCGCCACATACGGTGTTACCGACGCGGCCTCTTTCTCCTGATGACGGCTGGAGCGATGATGTGGCGCTGCCTGAGTACAATACACTCGTTAAGCTTCCATATAGCGGCTCGCATGAGGAATTGTGGAGACAAGATGATCTCTATGACTTAATAGTCGTTCTCGGATACAACGATCCTCCCGTGGCAGGAAAGGGAAGTGCGATATTCATGCACGTAGCGCGGGAGGCATATACGCCGACGGCCGGCTGCGTTGCGCTCTCGAAAGTAGATTTATTGGAAATACTTGGCGCAGCGGATGCCGGTATTCAAGTCTGTATCGAATAGCCAGTTTGGAATTTATACACACTTTTTCGTTTCGGCACTGAAAATTCTGCGAGAGTTTGCTATTGTGCATAAAAGTTAAAGGCAAATTTCTCTAAAGATAAATCAGATGAAAAGCAAGAAGGAATGTGGAAGTACGCTTATCGTCTATGACTTGTATTTGGACAAGCGTAGTAACGCACGCATCGCGCTATCGCCGAAACTGCTCCATAAAGAAGTGAGTAAGATAATCGCCGAGGTCAACATGCACCGGCGCACGGGGGTGCTCGATGTGTGGGAGTCGAAGGAGGCCGGGCCGGCGACGTCGTTCCACTCGCTTGAAGAATCCCATAACCGGCTCTCGGTGATCAATTTCGCCCGCGCCGAGACCTGGCCTAAAGAGATGCATATCAACGGCGAGGCGCAACTCTGCAACTATTCGCGCGATAACACCCGCGCCGCGAGGCTGCTCGTGCGCCGGCTCATCGAACGGCTCGACCCGGCGCGCGCCAATATCCTGCTAATCGGACGCGGGCCGGGCCCAATGCCGCGGGTACTCAAGTCATTCAGTTGGAAGCGGGGTTTGCCTCTGCCGCTATAAAACGCAAACCGCCTCAGAGGCGGTTTGCCTTTGCTAGAGCCTAGAGCCTAAGGCCTGTTTTATTTCATGTGGCCCGAGACGAGCTTCGTCATCTCGAACATCGTCACTTCTCCCTTGCCAAATATGGCTTTCAATTTGTCGTCGGCGAGGATGTTCCTCTTATTTTGAGGGTTCTGGAGGTTGTGCTGCTTGATGTACTCCCACAATTTTTTCACGACCTCGGAGCGCGGCATAGGGCCTGCGCCTACCACCGCCTCTAATTCGGGCGAGAGGGTTAGCGGTTTTGAGAGGGCTGGATTTAATTGTCTTGCCATATTTGGTGTTATTTCATAATGCTAATTCACCGCCTCAGTATATAGCATAGGATAGGCCGTTTGTCTCTAGGGCTGGCGGGGCTGTGAGTATCGCATAAATGGGATATGGGATAGAATATAGAAAATAGAACCATGTCTATACAAAGCTTTTTAATTAAGCAGTACGCGAAGTGGAAGCTGAAGGGCATGCCGGAGGCCCAGCGCGAGCAGATGACCGAACTGGTCTCCAAGGACCCCCAGCTATTCAAGAAAATAGGCGAAGAAATAGAGCGCCGTAAGAAGGGCGGGGAGAGCGAGACCAAGGCTGCCCTAGAGGTAATGAAAAAATACCGCGCGGAACTGGCAGAGTTGATGCAAAAATAGCCTCACTCCCAGGGCTTGACAGGATAGGCATCAGGTGTATGCTATTAAAAGATGTGCGAACGAAAGTACTTCCTGTCCTTTCCGCGCCGGAGGGATTTGAAGTTCCGGCGGCCGTTGCGGACCGGCTATGTCCGCATCTTGGAGCGGCGGCAGGTTCACCTCCTTCCTGCCGTCGCTCCTCTCGCTCCCCGTCTTCGCTGGCGGGGAGCTTTCATTTTTCATACGAAGTTAAACCGCTTCATTGTATATATAGACCACTATTCATAAACGTTACTGCCATGCGATTCATAAAGCCTGCATTGGGTGTCGCGCTCGGATCTATGCTCTCGGTTATTCCATTCGCGGGAATCGCAGTGGCGGCGACTCCAGTGATATCATTCACGGGAAGTTCTACGACGCCTTTTTCTACGCTTTCGATCGCAGGCAGCGGCTTCCAGCCTGGAGAGTCTGTTCTCATTTCGTTCGGTCTTTCCTCCGCGAACTCGACGGCAGACAGTGCGGGCGCGTTTTCTAGCGTACCTCTCGCGATCCCGGCATTGCCATCTGCTCAGTATTACATCGTAGCGGTGGGGCAGACCTCCGGGCTTGTTGCGTTTACCGGCATATTCGTTCAGTCCTTCTTCCCGATAGTCGCGCCCAATACCTGGTACATCGCTCCCGGCTCCACGCTCTCGTGGGCCGGCTCGGGGTTCGCGCCGAATGAAAACATTACGGTAACGGATTCGCAGGGCGCGACGATAGCGTCGTTCCCCTCCGATGGCTCAGGAGCTTTTACGAGCGCGGGCGCTATGGTCGTGCCGTTCTCTCTGCGCAACTCTTCAGCGACTTTTACGCTAAAAGGGAGTCGGAGCAGCACGTCTTTTCCTATCACTATTACCGTTTCAGATCTCTTCCCGCTCGTTACCCCCACTACCTGGTACGCAGCTCCCGGCACGCCCGTCAGTTTCTCCGCCACTGGCTTCGGGCCGGGGGAGGGCGTGAGTATCTATCTTGCGACGAGCCCCGTTGGAAATCAGATTTCCAACGGGGCAAGCACCGACGCTATCGCACATGTTGCGGCTAGCGAAGCCGGTGCTGTCTCCGCCGGGCCATACAATCTGCCATTCGGTACGACGGCGGCGGAGTACCGTTTCGTCGGCGACGAGTCTGGCGCCTCCGTCACGCTCCCTATCACGCTCGCTGGCTTTTATCCCTCGCTCAACCCCTCCGCCTACTACGCCGCGCCGACGAGTCAGATTTCTGTAGACGGCAGCGGTTTTGCGGGGAACGAGCCAATAACTCTGTGGATGAACGACGTATCTGTCGGTTCTACCACGAGCGATTCGTTCGGCAATTTCCCGCCGATGTCCTTTGCCTTGCCCGCGACGCCGAATTCAACTGTTCTCGTGCGTGCTCAGGGGAATCTTTCTGAAGCCGCAGCGAATTTCACAATGACTATCGGGCAGTATTATCCGAACGTCACACCCGATGCGTGGTTCACGTACCCGGGCAATTCCGTGACTTTTTCCGGAACGGGATTCGGCGCGAACGAAACTGTCGCGGTTAGCGGTGCAGGCTCGGCCACGACTACTACCGATGCTACCGGCGGTTTTTCCGGCGTGACGGTTAAGGTCCCGTTATCTGCGAGCGGCATTGCGAGCGTAGCGTTCAACGGAATGCAAAGCACAGCGGCGCAGACTATCGGGATAGCGCTCGGAGTGCGCAATCCGGCTATATGGTTCGATAATTATTATGCCTTCGGCGGCACTCCACTGACAGTCTTCGGGGCGGGATTCGGCAATAATGAATCGGTCGCGCTCTCTACCGCGAGCTCGGTCTTCGATACGGTTACCGCCGATGCTTCCGGCAAGCTGGCAGCGCCGACTGCGATTCCGTTCGCGCCCGCGGGGCCTCTCTCGATAACCGCGACTGGCGCGGACACGGGAGTTGCCGCCTCCGCGAGCCTCACGCTGGCGACTGTGTACACTGATTTCCAGCTTGGGAGTTATACGGTGGCTGCCGGCAGCCCGATACGTTTCCTTGGCAACGGATACCTGCCGAATGATCCTATAACTGTTACGACAGACCGCTCGACCTCGACTCCAGTTGCAAGCTTTACTGCGAGCGCTACCGGCAGTTTCGACGATTCCAGTTTCGTCGTTCCAGTGGATTGGACGAGCGGCAATCTGACCGTAACCGCCCACGGTGGACACAGCTTCACTGACACGCCGATCACACTCTGGGTCCTCGGGCAGTAACAACAAAAGGAACTAAAAAGCCCACTGCTTGTGGGCTTTTTGGTATTGGCCTCACATATTCTTAATCAAGCAAATTAAGGTGGGATTAATTCACTTGACGGGAAAAATGAACGCGCTTACGATGGCGCCGTTCTATGAAGAATACGTTAATTGTGCTCGCTAAGCGCGGCCCGATCGCACTGCTCGCCGCGCTGATCCTTCTCACAGGCGCGCCGTTCATAACCCCGGCTCCTGCGCATGCTGCTGAAGTTATCAATACCTGGTGGCCTACCCAAGGCGCCCGTATTTCAGGGACCCAGCCTTTTAAGGCGCTCGTTCCCGGCCTCGATGTCTCGCAATACGAGATGTTCTGGCAGGTGGACGGCGGCCAGTGGAATTGGATGGATTCCAATTACAAAGACTATCCGCATAAAGAAACTTCGGTACATGTCGGAGGCTGGAATTGGCGCGGCGAAGGCCCCTATGTCGTGAACTTCATCGCGCGCAAGAACGGCATTATCATCGCGCAGTATCGCGTAACCATCTACGCTGATAACGGTTCGCCGACGCCGAGTACGCAGGTCGCGAGCCAGCGTGCTACTGATTTCACACCGTCCGCGAATATATCTCCTACGACAATTCAGACTGCGCCGGTAACGCCGGTATCGCAGCCTGTAATGCTCGCTTCCGCGCCGGTGGAATTCTCTTCACTGACTCTTGCGTCTCAGTCGTCTACGGTAACATCCATGAATCCACTCGCCGGCTCGAGATTCTATGTCAATCCGGACTCTGCAGCAGCGCGGCAGGCGCGCGAGTGGCAGTACTCTAATCCGGCCGGAGCGAGCCAAATGCGGTATCTTGCCGCGCAACCGACCGCGATGTGGCTCGGCGAATGGAACGCGAATGTCGGAGAGGATGTGCGCGCGCTCGTCGAGAAGGCGCAAGCGGCCGGCAGTGTGCCGACCTTCATAGCATACGCCATCCCTCAGCGAGACTGTGGCGGATATTCTTCAGGCGGTACCAATAATCCGTCCGCGTATAAGCAGTGGATCGGCGAGGTCGCGGCCGGCATCGGGCACGGCAGCGCAGTCGTAATTCTTGAGCCGGATTCGCTCGCGCAGATCACATGCTTGTCTTCGAATGACCAAGCTGCGCGCTTGGCACTCCTTTCTGATGCCGTATCAGTACTGAAGAAAAACTCGGGTACGAAAGTCTATATCGACGCCGGACACTCGCTCTGGATAGACGCGGGAACAATGGCTAATCGTCTATCGCGCGCGGGAATCGCGGCAGCCGACGGCTTCGCTTTAAACGTCTCTAACTTCGTACGTACGGACGATGAGATCGCCTACGGCACGGCGGTAAGCGATAAAACAGGCGGCAAGCATTTCGTCATCGATACCGCGAGGAACGGCAACGGCAGTAACGGGGAATGGTGTAATCCTGCGGGACGCGCGGTGGGGAATCGGCCGACGACGAATACCGGCAGAGCGCGCGTAGACGCCTTCCTATGGCTTAAAGTGCCGGGCGAATCGGACGGGACCTGTAACGGCGGCCCTTCCGCCGGGACTTGGTGGCCGAGCTACGCCGTCGGCCTCATGCAAAACGCGGGAATCGCAGGACTATAGAGGCGTCGAGATCACCGAGGCGTTGGTGTTGTATCTCAGCCGGTATACGTACAAATTCAGGCTACCGGAAAAATTTTGAGCGGACAGCCGCTCATAATTCGAGTCGAAGTACCGTTTGATAACTTCTTCGTACCCCTGATCATACGAAAGGAGCAGGTACACGTTCTGATAATCCTGCGTCAATCCGGTTACCTCTGCGGATAAGGCGTCGGGCGAGAACGCCGGGATGGGACCGAACTCATATTGATTCCAGGCTGGAAGCGTGCGTACGGGCGCAGGTCCGCGATAGTAATACTGGACAGGATATATGGTGAACGGAGCAGAGACGAGAACGATATCCTGGGCCGTAGCATGCGCCGTGACGTAACTCACGGCGCTTGCATATTGCTCTTTGACAGGGATCCGAGCGTTCGTCACTTGTATTCCTATAGCGAGCAGCATGAGCGCCGCGAGCGAAACTTGCGCGAATATTTGGAATCGGCGCGGATACAGAGACAGTAACCGCAGCAGAAGGAGGTAGAACGCCGGCAGAGTGAACACGAGATAGCGGCTCACGAAAATAGGGGTGATGAAACGACTGCCGATAAATGCGACGCCAAAAGGAATAAGCACGGCGGCTATAAGAAACTCAGTCTGAGGGAGGAAACGCCGGTAGTGGCGAAGCGCGACGATCCCGAGCACCACGGCGAGCGGCCACAATGAAAGGAAAACAGTATTTATGACGTCGGTCTGGAAGCCGAAGAGGAATTGGGAAAAAGCGTTGAAGAGATCCACGGTGCTCGGAGGCAGGAGAATGGGTTCTTGGAAACCCGCCACCCCGCGCAGCCGCACGTACCACGCCCAGGGGGCGAAGGCTATCGCAATAAAACTGGCCACCAAAGAGAAGCGTAGCGCAGTGCGCGGGGGGAACGCCTTCCGGCGCAGCAAAAAGAAAGCTCCCTGGGCAAGCAAGTTGAGAAAGAAGAAATAATGAGAGAAGACGCCGAGGACGGCCGAGAGCGCGTATCCCGCCCATGTCCCGAGGCGGGGTCGCGCTTCCTCGAGGATGCGCAGGAAGAAGTACTGGTTAACGATCGTGAGGAATGCAAAAAGCGTGTACATGCGGACTTCGCTGGCGTACCAGTTCATGAACGGCGAGAATGCGAAGAAGGCCGCCGCCAGTAATCCGGTCGTACTTGAGTATGCCCGCTTGCCGAGCAGATACACGAAAGGAATGGAGAGGAGGAAAAAAAGGAGCGACAAAATACGCGCGGCTGTGAGAGAGTTGCCGAAAAGAGAGAGCCAACCGTGCAGCAAGAGATGGTAGAGCGGCACGTGCACGTCGCCGGCGACGATAACGAGTACTCCCCGGATATCCCGGCTCACTTGCCACAGGCTCTGCGCCTCATCAAGGCGAAGGCTCTCACCGATGAAATAGCGCGCCGCCAGTATCGGTACAATGGCGATGACAGCAAGCACCAATCCCGGGGAGCGCTCGAACGCGACTCGCCACGGCGCGGCCTGCGCGTTTGTCTTAATCGCGATCGACGATTTCATGACTCTTTTGCTTAGCCGGAACCTGCTCCGATTCGGTTCCCGCAATCCTTGTCGGCCAGGCGGCGCGGATAATGGGTATGAAAACCGCGGAATTCATCACCGCCCAGGCGCCGTTATTAAGGAGCGAAGCCGATATGCCTTCGCGTACGATAGCGACCGGGATTCCGACGACGACGAGCGCGATATACGCGATGTGCCAGCTGACGAGCGGCAAGAAATTTCCGTCGACCCGGCGCTTAGCCGTGATGCCGAACGCCGATTTGCGGAACGTGGCGGCGGAAGCGAGCGCGCGCAGATGGATATTGAAGGAGCCCATGGAAAAACCGAGCGAGGAAAAAGTGAAGGTGAAGTTGGACGAGCGCTGGATAACGTACAGCGTCCAGAATAAGTAGGGAAGGAAGACGGCGGCGAGGAGCATGCCTGATATATGGACAGGCACGAGCCCCGTGTAAAAGAAGGTGACCGGCAGAAGCGCGTCGAGGAGAACGATGGCGCCGGACAGGTAGAAGCTTGCGGAGGAGAGGTACTGAATCTTTTGGGCGGTAGTAAGCCCGCTCATGAACAACGGGTTCCATCGGAAGATGACGTCAAGCGCGCCGCGCGCCCAGCGGAACTGCTGTTTTGAATATGAAAGCATATCTTCGGTCGCAAGCCCTTCGGCTAAGACTTCGGGCACGTACTCGGAGCGATAGCCCCGCCCGTGCATCAGGAGACCGGTTATGAAATCTTCGGCGATAGACTCCGTACACATGCCGCCCACTTCTTCGAGCGCCGAGCGGCGGATTACCATATTGGTTCCGCACATGGTAACGGCATTCAGGCGGTTCTTTCCCTTGCAGATCGGACCGAAAAAAAGTTCCTGCTGTTCCCACGAGCTGCGGGTCAAGTAATTCTCGCCGAGATTTTTATAGAATTGGGGCGTCTGTACGAATCCCATCTTCGGGTCGCCGAAATACGGAACAGTTTTAAGCAAAAAATCCGAGTGGGGCACATGATCGGCATCGAAGCACGCGATTAAAGGACTCTTAGAGAAGCGGAGCGCATTGTTGATATTTCCCGCTTTAGCGCCTCCCGCGACGGTGCGGGTAATGCAATTTACCCCGAGCTGTTTCGCCAGCGCCTCGACTTCTCGCCAGTTCTCCTTTCCAGCGACGAAGCCGTCATTGAGAATGTGCACGGTGAAATTCGGATAGCGCATAACCCGAGCGGCTGCGACGGTTTTGCGCACTAGCTCCACCGGTTCTCCCGCGATGGTAATGAAAACATCCACTTCCGGCGCATAGCCTCTATAAGCCGGCGACTGGTATCCGGTGTCCCAAACCGTGTAGAGAAAGGTGAATACCTGCCACATATGGAATATCTCTCCGACCACGAGCAAAAAGAAAAGCACGGGATTTCCCACAGGGAATACGAAAGCTAACACGAGAAAATACACTGCAGCCAATATCCCGTTTCCGATAAAAAGAGTCTTCGGGGAATCAGTCCGAAGAAAATCCTTTCGAGCATCTCCTATCGCTTCATCGTAATACGGATTCATGGCTATGTTCCGTACGTTTCAGTAAATCATCACGAGCATGATTATTCGCTGAAGGCGGTCGCCGGAAGGTTAGCGGCCAGATTCGGCAATAATCGGTTGTAGAGAGCGATGCCGAACCAAGCCCAGTTGTCCGCGTAATACGGTAGCGGCGTGTACCAGGTGCCGGTGTTCGAGTTATAGAGAGAGAGCAATTTTTCCCGATAGAGCGCTACGGCGGCCTCGGGATCCGCTAAGAGAAAATAGCCCATTACTCCGCCGTACATCGCGGGAGATTCTTCCGAGGCGAGGACCGCGCCGTCCTGGGCGTATGTCGAGGCGATCGCGCCGCGCTCGCGCCAGGCGTTCGAGAGGAAGGACAGGTGGCGAACGGCGCGGATGGCATCCGGATTGTTGAACCATTGCGCGTCGAGCGCGATGCGGAATGGAATGCGTAGCGCGTCGAAACCAAAATTCGAGTCATGGCTGGCTGCGGCGGAAGTGGCTCCCGTCGTTCGATCTACGGAGATCCAGTTCGGAGGCAGCGCAGACCCGGCGAAACTTTCCGAAAGTACGGCATACGACTGCTTGCGCAGCATTTCCCAGGGATGACTCGTATCGACGATCGCGAAAAGATGGTACGCCGCGGGATTGAAATACGATGGATTGATCACTATTTGCTGGCTGCCGGAATCTTTCTCGACATCGTTGGCAGCCAGATAAGGCTTACCATTCACGAGTACCACCTCGCGCTCCCAGATATCATTTATGACCAAGCGGGCCTCCGTGAGGTAGGCGGGGTCCTGCCAGCGGGCGTACGCGAGAATGAGAGCCAGCGCGATGTCAGTATCCGCGTCGCTCGCGGAATTCTCCCCGCTTTGTTCGGCAAGCACGCCGAACGTGCCGTCAGGGCGTTCTCCCCATATCCAGGAAAACAGATGGTCCGAGGAGTGCTGGAGATTCGTTTGCGTCCACTGCCAGGTACCGTCGAACGTCTCTCTGTCTGCCTGCCACACGGAGCGCAGCATTGTGTAGCTTTGTCCCTCGGAGGTTGTCACTCCATCTCGCTGCCAGTCTATCGTCCGATATGTGGAGTCTATATATGCGTCCTTGTATCTATACCAGGAGGAGGCGAGCACCTGAACTGGGGAAAACACGAGCGGATTCGATTGCGGGGACGGATCCGAATAGAGCAAAAAGCCGATTCCGGCGAGTACCGCCAGTATGCCGAGCAGTATTGCAGCTAAGCGGCGCTCGAACTTGGCGCGATCAGTCAAGGGCGGCATACGAGCGAGGATAACTTGGCGCGGGGGGCCGGTTTTTGAATACCCAAAATTTGGAAAGCGTGAAGTTCGCAATGAACGTGACAACGGTCGTGATGACGAGCGCCGCTAGGTCGTAGAGACCCGCGCCGACGAGAACGTTCATGAGAAGCACGTTTACGGCGATAGACAGAGATACGGTCGAATAGAATCGCAGGACTTCCCAAACTGAAAGTCTGCCGGAAACTCCGAAAGTCCAAGAACGGTTCAGGAGCAGGCTCGATATGGTGCCGGCGAGGAACGAGAAAAATTTAGCGGATACGAGACGGGTGGCAAAGAATGGGGTGAAGCGCGTCAATACGACATATACTGCCAGGTCGAGAATAGTATTGATCACGCCCACCGCCATAAACCGGAGAGCTTCCTTATGCGTCTTTAGTCCCAGTTCGCCGCGATACAGTTCGATCATCTCTTTGAACGCGCGCAGGATCACCTTTGGCTTCGCTCCCGTGGGAGAGCCGAGGCGGCGCGGCAGATGCGAAACGGGCACCTCTTTTATCGGGACGTGGAGGCGCTCCAGGCGGATAAGCGCTTCGGCGCTTATCATCGCTCCTTTCGAATGCAACTGCAGGTTCTGTATGAGCGGCCGTTCGAACAGCTTGAAGGCGCAGTCTATGTCGCGAACTCCGAGGCCGAAGAGCAGTCGATTGAGCGTCTTCCAACCCCAAGCATTGACGAGCCGTATGAATGGGTCGCGCCTCGGAGCGCGATACCCGATAACTACGGGATACTGGCTTGCATGTGCCAAAAGCCCGTTGAGCTCGACGATATCGAACTGCAAGTCCGCGTCAGTAAAAAATACGTATTCCATTCGCGCCGCGGAAATGCCCGTCTTGAGCGCGGCCCCATATCCGAGATTCTGCCGGTGCCGCACCACGCGGACGCCCTTGTATGCCTTAGAAAGGATATCAGCCAGTTCTGCGGACCCGTCGGAGCTGCCGTCATCGATCAAAATGATCTCAAAATCCCTGACGAATGGCGATTCCGAGAGGATATTCGAGGCAATGGCAACGGTGCTAGGCAGGTTCTCTTTCTCGTTGTAAATCGGAAAAAAGACCGAGATGGAAATGGACTTCGTCGCCATAATCCTCAAGCTACCCGCGGAGCGCTTAAATATGCGTGAAGCGCGGTCGTTCACGCCTCTTTCATGAGGCGAATACCATACTGAGAAATTTGTATGGCGGCGGAGGTAGAGAATCGGTGGACGTGGCCGCGGTTGGGAGGATGGTCGCTGGTAGCGCTCGGACTTGCGGCGCTGAATATTATTGCGCGTATCTCTTGGTACCCGGTCGTGGTGTCCGATTACATATATTTCGTCAAACCATGGTTCGAAGAATTACGAACGCACCCTGGCTTGACCGCTTTCGGGTCTCCGTTCGCGGATTACGCGCCGGGATACTTGTATCTCCTCAAATTCTTGACGGTTATTCCGGTATCGAGCCTTATAAGCGCGAAGACGCTCTCGTTCGCATTCGATCTCCTGATCGCGTATTTTGGATATCTCATTCTGGCGCGGACCTCGCGGCGGGCGGCGCGCAAGGATATCCTCGTGCTGGCGGCACTGGTCCTGCTCTCTCTCCCCACGGTCATGATGAACAGTTCTCTTTGGGGACAGTCAGACTCTTTGTACAGCGCCGGGGTCATGGCGACGCTTTATTTCATGCTCGCAGCGTCTCCGCTTGCCGCCGCCATTGCGTATGGCGCTGCAATAAGTTTCAAGGCACAGGCGCTGTTCTTCGCTCCCGTATTCATCGGCTATTTCTTGCGCGAACGGGCGAATTGGAAATTTCTGCTGATTCCGCCGCTTCTATTCGTCCTTTCCGTCATACCGGCCTGGATAGCTGGGGGCTCTCTCGGGTACTGGCTCTTCATTTATCTGGTGCAGGCCGAGAAGTACCCGTATCTCTCCGTATCTGCGCAGAGTCTTTTCGCGTTTCTCCAGCCGCTTGCGCTCTCGGAAACGGCAACGAATATTTTTTTCTGGCTCGGCCTTCTCGCCGCCGCGGGAGCGGCGGCGGCAATCATTTATATAATGAAATGGCAGGGCAAGCTTTCCGCGCAATTTGTCGTGCTCATAAGCCTTGCCTCCACGCTCCTAATCCCATATCTCTTACCGCGAATGCATGAACGGTACTTTTATCTCGCCGACATCCTATCGGTTCTCTATGCGTTTTTTCGCCCTAACCGGTGGTTCATTCCTGTGCTCGTTGTGGGCACATCTCTAGCGTCATACATGCCATTCCTCTCCCAACAAGTAGACTTCCTCTCGTGGGCGCAGGTAGACCTCCGCATCCCGGCCGCCATACTCCTCATTCCAATCGGGTTTGTTCTCCTCGACGTATGGCAATCCTGGAAGAGCGCGACACATTCGCAAGTGAAGCGTGATGGTGTAAGGTACCCTCATGCTAAAGATAGGAATCGTAGGATTGCCGAATGTGGGGAAGTCCACGCTTTTTAATGCGCTCACGAAAGCAAGCGTGCCAGCGGAGAATTATCCGTTTTGCACGATAGATCCGTCGGTTGGCGTGGTGGGTGTTCCAGATACGCGGCTTTCAGCGCTCGCCGCTCTTTCGAAAAGCGAAAAAGTTATTCCGGCGGCGGTAGAGTTCGTGGACATCGCAGGCCTCGTGAAAGGCGCTTCGACCGGCGAAGGGCTCGGCAACCAGTTTTTGGCGAATATTCGCGAGACGGATGCCATTTTGCAGGTCGTCCGCTTTTTCGACGACTCGAACGTACTGCATGTCGAAAAAACCATCGAGCCATACAAGGATATCGAAATAATAAACCTGGAGCTTGCGCTCGCGGATGCCGAGCAGGTGCGCAAGCGCCGAGACAAGCTCGTGCGGGATATCAAAGCGCAGGATAAAGGCGCGGTACTTGAGGACGCCGTCTTGGAGAAACTGGAACACGGATTTGCGGAAGGGAAGCTTGCGCTTCATGCGGGGCTCGATGGCGAGGAAAAGAAGCGGGTCGCGCATCTGAACCTGCTTACGATGAAGCCGATCCTCTATGCCCTGAACACGAAGGGCGGCGCGCCTCTTTCTGACGAACGGGCGGAACGCGCCTACGGCCTGATCACGAAGCTTGGCTCGCGCTACGTCTTTGTCGACGCGGCCACCGAGCGGGAACTGAACGATGTCGCTGACGAGGAGCGAACTCATTTTCGCGAAGAATTAGGCGTCTCCGAGGACGGCCTGGCGGCCCTTATTCGCGGCGCATACGAGACGCTCGGGCTTATCTCCTTTTTCACTACGGGGCCGGATGAAACACGGGCTTGGACTATTCCGGCCGGTTCCGCGGCGCCCGTTGCGGGCGCCGCGATCCATACGGACTTCTTGGACAAGTTCATCCGCGCGGAGGTAGTTTCGACTGAAGATTTACTTTCGACCGGCAGCTGGAGCGTCGCCCGCGAATCGGCGAAACTTCGCACGGAAGGGAAGGACTACATCGTCAAAGACGGCGACGTCATTGTCTTCCTCCACGGCTGAAGAAGCCAGAGACAGCGTTCTTATTAGGAAGCAAAATTGAGCGCCTATCAGAATTTGACTATTTAAAATAAACCTGTATCGTACATATAGAAGTACGTTGTTAACCAAGGTTCACTATCCCGTGGCGCGATGCGCAATAGCGGGGGAGAACCCGAGGAGAAACGGCATGAACGAGCACGTAAGGGTGCTGTACGGCGCGTTGGACGAGGTAGAGGAGGGAAACATCATCCTCCGGGGGTCTCTTGACCCCGAAACCCTGAAGAACTTGAAGTCTGCACCGTATCAGCGGGAAGTCCTCCCGTTGGTGCAAATCTCAAAGCTGATCGAGGCCTTCAAGTCCGGCTCAGTGCCGGACATCGACCTCGGCATGCGGGGCCATACCGTAGCTGAACGCGAGGGCACGTTCATCCTCAAGGACGATGTGTACATCGTCGACGGGCTCCAGCGTGTCACCGCGGGGCTGCAGTTCATACAGGCAGGCGGGGTTCCGCGTCTGGGTGCGACGGTGCACTTTGGTACGACTGAGGAGTGGGAGCGCGAGCGGTTCAAGATCCTGAACGTGGATCGCATTCCTCTCTCGCCGAACGTGCTCCTGCGGAATCTTCGCGAGAAGATTTCCGTCATTGAGACTCTGTACAACCTCTCGATGGAGCCGACGTTCACGATGGGGCGGCGCATCTGCTGGGACCAGCGGCAGAACCGCAACCACCTAATCTCCGCGCTCATGTTCATCAAGACGGTGGGCGTTCTGCATTCGTATTTCGGGCCCGGCAGGTCGCACAAGCTGCACGAGCTGGCTCGCAGCATGCAGACCACGATGGAGAAGGTGGGGCGCAATACCCTCCGCGCCAACGTCGTCATCTTCTTCGATCTCGTTGACGAGTGTTGGGGGATCAAGAAGGTGGTCTTCCGCGAGGGTGCCGTCTGGTTGCGCGGGACGTTTCTCTGGGCGTTGGCCGATATTCTCGCCCTGCACGAGAACTTCTGGCGAGGCGACCGGCTCTTCGTGGACGCCGACCTTACCGCGAAGATCAGGCTGTTCCCGGTCACCGACCCGACAGTCGCCCAGCTGTCTTCGTCGGGCGGTAAGGCGCGCGATATGCTCCGCGCCATGCTCGTCGACCACATCAACGCGGGCAAGCGGACCAAGCGTCTCATTTCCCGCTCGCCGATGGTGAAGGTCTCCACGCCTACGAGCGAATCGCAGTAGTTCGCCAGGACCCCGGCATCTTCGGATGCCGGGGTCCACTCTTTATGTGGTATAATTCTAGTCCTATGGAAAAACCCAAAACGACCCCAAAAGATTTCTTTTTCTGGCTGGGCGCCATTGTCACGTTCTATTGGAGCGTAGTCGCGGGCATATTGCTCATTTTCGATTATATCAATTACGCTTTCCCGAACCCTCTCGCCTTTTTCCCGGCCGACCCGTATCAGAGCGGCATCAGCTTCAGGATGGCCTCCCTCATAGTGCTTCTGCCGCTCTCGCTCGTCTTGTTCCGGCTCATTCATCGCGAGGAACGTCGCGATCCGACCCGCGAGGACATCTGGGTGCGCCGCTGGGGACTCATACTCACTCTTTTCGTGGCGGGCGCCGCGATAGCTGCCGATCTTATCACGCTTTTGACAACGTTCCTGAACGGGGAAGAGCTGACGCTCGCCTTCCTGCTAAAGGTCCTGGCGGTTCTTCTCATCGCGGCCGGCGTGTTTATGCATTTCATCTCTGAATTGCGCGGGTATTGGAGCCGATTCCCGCGATATAGGCGCATGGTCAATTCCGGAGTGGGAGTTCTCGCATTTATTGTAGTCATTGCTGGGTTCTTTATTGTCGGTACGCCGCAACAGGCGCGCCTAGCGCGCTTCGACGCGCAGAAGGTGAATGACCTGCAGAATATACAATCCCAGATTATTTATTTCTGGCAGGCGAAGCAGGCTCTTCCTTCCTCGCTCGACGAGCTGAGCGACTCTGTATCGCTTGGCGGAGTGCCGCTTCCGACAGACGCGCAGTCAGGCCAGCCGTATGGATATCAAGTCACCGGAACTCGCTCATTCAGGCTTTGCGCCGACTTCAACGCGCCGAGCCGTGTAAGCCCGAATGCCACCGCGCGGCCGGCGTTCCCCGAAGGGCCTAAAGGGCCCTCGGACAATTGGCAGCACGGAGAGGGGAACATATGCTTCGATCGCATTATCGATCCAAGCTTTTACCCGCCGCTAAGCAAAAATGGACTATAAAGATGGCGTACGACCATAAAAAAATAGAAAAAAAGGCGCAAGAGATATGGGCGGCACTCGATCTGTACCGAACTGAAGACGATACGGGAAGAGAAAAGAAATACATTCTGGATATGTTCCCGTATCCCTCCGGCGAGGGCCTGCATGTCGGGCACCCTAAGGGCTATATTGCAACGGATATCTATTCCCGCTTCTCGCGGATGAAAGGGTTCTCGGTCCTGCATCCGATGGGATGGGACGCATTCGGGTTGCCCGCGGAAAATTTCGCGCTCAAAAACAAGGTGCACCCCCGCGCGGCTGTCGAGAAAAATATCGCGCACTTTAAGCAGCAATTGGCGCACATCGGCCTCGATTATGACTGGACTCGCGAGATAAATACGACGGACCCCGAGTATTTCCACTGGACGCAGTGGATATTTCTAAAGATGTTCGAACACGGCCTCGCCTTTCAGTCGGACGAGCCTATAAACTGGTGCCCGTCCTGCATGACCGGCCTCGCGAACGAAGATCTCGAAGGGAATGTTTGCGAACGCTGCGGTACGGTGGTGGAAAAAAAGCGCCTGCCGCAGTGGGTACTTAAAATCACGGAATACGCCGACCGCATGCTTGCGGATCTCGATACGCTTGATTGGCCGGAGCATATTAAAGAAGCTCAGCGTAATTGGATCGGGCGCTCAGAAGGAGCCGAGATCCGATTCGAAGTTAGGACATCCGATGTCCTAACTTCTGAAAGGACATCGGATGTCCTAAACATTGAGGTCTTCACAACGCGCCCGGATACTCTCTTTGGCGCGACGTACCTGGTGCTCGCCCCGGAACATCCCCTATTCCAAAATGAGGGACTTCGTAAGTCCCTCAGGAATGTGAAGAAGGTATATAAATATATTCAAACGGCGGTTTCCAAAACTGAGATAGAGCGCGCGGCAGAAGGAAAGCAGAAGACAGGCATAAAGCTCGAAGGCATCGCGGCGATAAATCCTGCAACGAAAGAGGAAATCCCTGTCTATGTCGCTGACTATGTGCTCGGCAACTACGGCACTGGCGCAATTATGGGCGTGCCGGCGCACGACGAGCGCGATTTCGAATTCGCAAATCAGTTTAATATAAAAATTAGCCCAGTTGTTTTTTCCGCAGGCAGCGTATCCGCTGGAGAAATAGCAAACGGCGAACTCCAAGAAATATGGGGTCCGGAAAGGTGGGCTGAGGAGTGGAATGATTGGTACACGCATCCAGGCATACTAATCAATTCGGGGGAATTTAGCGGCAAGCACAGCGAGGAGTCGAAATGGGATATCGTCGCCGCAGTTGGCGGCAAGAGAGTTACGCGATACAAGCTGAGAGATTGGGTGTTCTCGCGGCAACGGTACTGGGGCGAGCCGATACCAATAATCCATTGCGAGAAGTGCGGCGCCGTGGCCGTGCCATACGAAGATCTGCCCGTAACGCTACCCGAAGTAGATCACTATGAGCCGACGGGCACCGGAGAATCGCCTCTGGCCGCTATCGAATCCTGGGTCAACACAACCTGCCCGAAGTGCGGCGGCCCGGGCAAGCGCGAGACGAACACGATGCCGCAGTGGGCCGGTTCGTCATGGTATTACCTGCGCTTTATGGATCCGCATAACGGCGAAGAATTAGTATCCGGAAAGAAAGAAAAATATTGGGCCCCGGTGGACGTGTATGTCGGCGGCGACCATGCGGTGCGGCACCTTATTTATGCGCGATTTTGGCATAAATTCTTGTACGACATAAGTATTGTGAGTACTCCCGAGCCCTTCAAGCGACTCGAATTTCTCGGATTCATTCTGGCAGAAGACGGGCGGAAGATGAGCAAACGACTCGGAAACATCATCAATCCGGACGATGTGATCGCCGAGTATGGCGCGGACGCATTTCGCGTTTACGAAATGTTCATGGGGCCGTTCGAAAATACGACCGCATGGAGTACGGCATCTATCTCTGGCACTGCGCGATTCATCCAGCGCGTTTGGAACTTTCAAGAGCGGGTGAGTGATAAGCCGAATGTGGCACTCGGGCCGCTCCTCAATGAGACCATTCGCAAGGTGGAGAAGGATATAGAAGTTTTTAAATTCAACACCGCCGTGAGCCAAATGATGATTTTCCTGAACGCGGCTGAAAAAGAAGGGTCGATAGGGAAGGAGCAATGGCTCGCCTATATTCGTATTCTGGCGCCGTTCGCTCCGCATATCGCCGAGGCGCTCTGGGAAGAGGCCGGGAAAGAGGGTTCCATCCACGCCGCCGCATGGCCGACTTATGACGAGGCGCTGTTGCTGTCTAATGAACGGGAGATAGTCGTGCAAGTCAGCGGCCGTAAGCGCGGCAGCGTGCGCCTTTCAGCCGAAGCGAGCGAAGCCGAGGCGCTAAACGAAGCTATGAAGCTGCCTACAGTTACTGCCGCTTTGGGCGGTAAGGAACCTTCGCGAGTCGTGTATGTCCCCGGCAAGATTTTGAACATAGTCCGGTAAATTTGACTCTTTTTGGCTGATTTGGTATATATTAGACCACATATGGCAACCAAAACTGTGACTAAGCGGCCGTCCCTTTCGCTCGCTCCTGCGCAATTCACTTTCGATAGCACGAAGCTCGCGAAGCAATTCTTGGCTGCAGCGCCCGAGCGCGCTCGGGAAGTCTTGATCCGCCGCTTCGGGCTCGGAACCGACCCGGAGAGAGAGACTTTGGAAGCCATCGGCGATCGCTCGGGGATTACTCGCGAGCGCGTCCGCCAGATCGAAGCGGCCGGTCTCGACGCCATCCGCGCGAGCAAAATTTTCAAGGAGTCGGGCGCCGCTTTCGAGGAGCTTGCGCAATATATCCGATCCATCGGCGTGCTCGTTCCGGAAGAAACCCTTTTCTCCCTTCTCGGCAAAGATGAAAAAACGAGAAACCGCATGCGCTTCCTGCTTATGCTCGATTCGGCATTCATGCGCGAGCGCGAGACAGATGAATTTCTCGCGCGTTGGCATGTGGATGCGGCGACCGCCAAGCATGTGCATGGGGCGCTCTCTCGCCTCTACGGGTCGCTCTCCGATGAGGACGTCCTTTCCGAAGGCGCGTTGCTCGACCGTTTTCTCGAGGAATTGAAGGAAGTGAACGAGGCCTACAAGAACGAGGAGATAATGAAGCGCTGGCTGTCTCTCTCCAAAAACATCGGCAAAAACCCGCTCACGCAATGGGGGCGCGCCTCGGCCTCGGCCATCCGCATCAAAGGGGTGCGCGATTATGCCTATCTCGCGATCAAGAGGCACGGCAAGCCGATGCATTTTTCCGAAGTCGCGAAGGCGATCAACACGCTGTTTTCCAAGAAGGCGCACCTTGCGACTACTCACAACGAGCTGATCAAGGACCCTCGCTTCGTGCTCGTCGGCCGCGGGCTCTATGCGCTTACCGAATGGGGATATAGGCCGGGCGTAGTGCACGACGTCATTCGAGAGATCCTGACGGAGAAAGGACCCTTGAAAAAAGACGAGATAATCCAGCAGGTCAAGAGCGCGCGTTTCGTAAAAGACAACACGATCCTCGTGAACATCAACGACTCGCGGTATTTCAAGCGGCTTAAGGACGGCCGTTATACGGTTGCGTAGCAGGTTCAAGGTGTTAGGTGTTAGCTAATCCCTAAAACCTAATCACTAACACCTGCCTTAGTGCCTAAGGTTGTATACTATCGGCATGCTTCCGTTTCTTAAGGGGCTAGGTAACTGGGTGGAGAATCTCACCAAACAGTCCGGCTTCCGCATCAATGAGTGGCCGATTTTCATCCTCGGGCTGACGCTCCTGTTCCTGTCCTTCCTCTTCATGCCTGGCGCCGTCGCGCTCGCGCTCGAACTGGCTCTATTTCTAGCGCCGGTGTGGCTGCCATTCTTGCTTCTCTCCGGCGCCTGGCTCCTCTGGGTCATTCTTAAGCAATCTGAATTCATAGCGTCGCAGAAGCACATTCTCCTCGAGCTCATTCCGCCGAGAAACCTCATAAAGACTCCGCTTGCCATGGAGACCGTGTTCGCCGGTTTGCATCAGGGCGGCGGCGAGGGCACCTGGTATGTGAAGTACATTAAGGGACAGACGCGTCCGTGGTTCTCCTTCGAGATCGCTTCCATCGGAGGCGATGTCCATTTTTTCATTTGGACGCGCGCCGCCTGGCGGCGCCTTATCGAGGCGCAGATCTATGCGCAGTATCCCGGCGTACAGGTGGTGGAGGCGGTAGACTACACACGCACTGTTTCCGCCGATCCCAAAGATTGGGGAGTATGGGGCTGCGATTTCAAGCATTCAAAGGAGGATCCTCTGCCGATTAAGACTTACGTCGAATACGGGCTCGATAAAGTGCAGAAAGAACCCGAGCAAGTAGACCCGCTCGCGAATCTTATCGAGTATCTAGGTTCATTCCGCAAAGACGAGCAATTGTGGCTCCAGATAATAATCCGCACGCACAAAGGCGAGAAATACAAGAAGCTCACCAAAGAGGGGAAGGCCTGGACCTGGAAAGAAGAAGCGCAGGTGCTGATCCAGAAGATCCGCGAGCAAACGCGCGATAAGTATGTGGATCCGGTTACCGGCACGGAGCGGCCGGGCTTTCCGAATCCGACAAAAGGGCAGTCTGAAAAGATCGCCGCCATCGAGCGCAACATTTCCAAACAGGCCTTCGATGTCGGCCTGCGCGGCGTGTATCTCGTGCATACCGCACGCGGGGGCAAATTCGACGTGGCAATGGGCGTAGCCGGTCTCACGGGCGCATTCAAGCAATTTCAATCGGAGGAATGGAACGGTTTCAGCCCGACCGGCTGGTTATCAATATTTAGTGATTACCCTTGGGAAAAAGCGCTCGGCGTGGACAAGCTGAAGGATAAATTCCGGAAGGGGGTAGTCGAAGCTTTCCGTCGCCGGCAATTCTTCTACGAGCCGGCCGATGCGGGCAAAAACGCGATGGTAATGAGCACCGAAGAGCTTGCTACTATCTTTCATATTCCGTCAGCTGCCGTGGTAACCCCGAGTCTCGAGCGCATCCAGTCGCCCACCGGCGAGGCGCCGGCCAATCTCCCAGTTTAACTATATGCACTCTTTTTTCACACGCTTGAAGTGGCGTTGGCTTGCCGTAGGCGTGTTGTTCGTGCTCTTTGGCGGCATTTATTATGCCGCTTCTGCGCCGGCGGATTTCTCGTCGAGCCTCGTAATAGTGGCCCGAGGCTCGACGGTCAAAGAGGCTGCGCAGCAACTTGGTAAAGCGCATGTCGTCCGGCATCCGTTCGTACTCGAGTGGCTTCTGCGCGCCGGAGGGAATGGGAGGAGCGTCCAGGCGACTACGTACAATTTCGAAAAACCGCAAAGCGTGTTCGTTATCGCGCGTCGGCTCGCCACTGGCGATTCCGGCTTGCCGCTTGTTAGATTAACCTTCGTCGAGGGAGCGACGGCGCGAGAGATGGCTGAGCAAATCGAGAGCGCGCTCCCGGATATTTCTGCGCAGGAATTCTCCTCGGTCGCGCGGCAATACGAAGGTTATCTGTTCCCCGATACCTATCTATTTGAGCTTACATCGACGGGGCCGGCGATAGTGAAAACGATGCGAGAGAATTTCGATAAAAAAATCGCACCGCTCGCCGCGAGCATTGCAGGCTCTAGTCATTCGCTCTCTGATATCGTCACTATGGCCTCTCTGGTAGAAAAAGAGGCCCGTACGCCTGAGGACAGGCGTATCATCGCGGGGATATTGTGGAAAAGATTGGAACTCGGCATGCCGCTCCAGGTGGATGCCGTATTCGGCTACATCCAGAATCGCGACACCTATTCGCCCTCGTTCGCCGACCTGAAGATCGAATCGCCCTACAACACGTATCTGCATCCCGGCCTGCCGCCGGGGCCCATCGCTAATCCGGGTTTCGACTCTCTTGAAGCAGTCCTGCATCAGACCTCAAGCGATTATTTGTATTACCTGACCGGGAAAGACGGCAACATGTATTACGCTGTTACCTACGCCACCCATCTCGCCAACCAGCGGAAGTATTTGAAATAATGAATTTGTTAGCGGAATAGCCGTTGCTTCGCGGACGGCTCTTTCGTTTTGTCTAACTGACCATTCGCTGAGCGTTGGTCAAAAATATCCTATAGGATAGATTTGACAACGCGGTTTGATGCAAATCCAAATCGTGATTAGATTGGGAGGATGTTCAAAGACGTTAAAGGTAAAAGGATATTCGTGGGACTCTCGGGCGGAGTGGACTCCGCAGTGTCGGCTGCGCTTTTGAAGCAGGCGGGTGCGCAGGTCACCGGCGTGTTCATCAAGGGCTGGTATCCTCCCGGTATGCCGTGCGCCTGGGCGGGAGAGCGCCGCGACGCGATGCTTATAGCGGCGCGGCTTGGCATTCAGTTTCTCACGCTCGACGCGAGCGCCGAGTACAAGAAAGGCGTCATAGATTACCTGCTTTCCGAATACCGCGCCGGCCGAACGCCGAACCCGGACGTCATGTGCAATAGGGAGGTGAAGTTCGGCGCATTCCATCGCTTCGCGACGAAGCAGGGAGCGGGTGCTATCGCGACGGGGCATTACCGATCGGGCGAAAAAGACCAAAGTTATTTTCTATGGGCCGTGCCGAAGGAGATACTCGCCGCGACAATTTTCCCCGTAGGCGACATGCAAAAAGAAGCGGTGCGCAAGTTGGCGCAGGAATTCGATCTACCCGTTGCCGAAAAGAAAGACAGTCAAGGCATCTGCTTTCTCGGGTCGGTCTCAGTAGCGGAATTCCTGAAGAGAGAATTCGGCACTGATAATGAGGCGCTGCTGTATACGATCGGTCAGCGGGTCCCGCGGCAAGGCGGGCCCTGGTATGTCGTCGGTAAAGATGTCGCGAAAGGAACTATCGAAGTTTCGAGAACGCGCGCGGACGGAAGCACGGGAATCCGATTCGCAGGCGAGAACTGGCATGGACCGAAAGAAGCAGTCACACATGCGCAAACGCGGTATCGCTGCCCGCCTGTCCCAGGGCGAGTTAACGGGAACAGATTCATTGCGGCCGAGCCGCTTCCTGCCACTCCGGGCCAGTCGATCGTTTTTTATAATGGATCTAAACTGCTAGGCGGCGGGATAATTAATTAAGCAGACTCGCAAATTGTCGGTTTCTTAAGATGGTATGATGGTCCAATGATCCAAGGACACCTGCGGACGGCCACAATAATCATAGCTATCTGCATCTTGATCATTTTTGGCCTGTCAGTCCCTCGCGCGCGCGACGTCCCAACGCACGCTCCGCTTAATTCGTTTGTCACTGAAATACCCTCGGCCGTCTCGATCCGCGATACCTATAAGAAAGGCGTTCATAGCATAACCGGCTCTCTCGAGGCTCCGAATGCATGTTCGAGCGCGACCGTTGTCGCTACGTCCACGGATGCGGAGATTAATCTCTCAATTGCGGTCGAGAGCGATCCGGGCATCTGCTTACAAGTTCCAACAAAAGTAACCTTTTCAACTCAGATCGACGCGCCGCCGGCCTTGCCGATTTCCGTCACGGTTAACGGTTCTCCGGCAACAACTTCTTCGCTATGACGCCGGCGCCGGTTATCGTTAAAGCAGACGGGACGTCCCAAATTTTTGACCCCGCCCGTCTTGTCTCCTCACTCGAACGGGCAGGCGCAGGTCCGCACACGGCCGAACGGATCGCGCGAAGGATCACGGACACCGTCGTACCGGGCGCTTCCTCGAAGGAGGTATATACGCGCGCCTTCACGCTTCTGCGCAAGGAGGCGCGTCCGATCGCCGCCCGCTATGCGCTGCGGCGGGCGCTTCTTGAACTCGGGCCGACGGGACATCCGTTCGAAGATTTCGTATCGGAACTTTATAGGGCTGAAGGCTGGCAGGTAGGGACGCGCAAGCTTATTCAGGGTCACTGCGCCCTCCATGAGGTCGATCTGTACGCCTCCCATCCCGGAGACCGCCAGCACCTGGCGGCAGAATTGAAGTACCACAACGATCCGGGCTATAAAACTGACTTAAAGACGGCGTTGTACGTGCACAGCCGTTTCGAAGATATTTTCGCCTGCGCCCCGGACAAACGAGCCTGTCCGCTCGACAGGGGAGTGCTCATCACGAATACCAAATTCACTTCCGAAGCGATATCGTATGCGCAGTGCGCCGGCGTCGAGTTGCTCGGCTGGGGCTATCCTGAACACGATAATCTTTTTGTCCGCATGACGCGCGCCAAGACCTACCCGCTCACCGCGCTAACCGAACTTTCTCACGCGGAGAAACAACTCCTCATTGCTCAAGGGCTCATCACCGTCGATGCGCTCGTCAAGAAGCGTCGATCGATGGACATGCTCCACCTCTCGAGCGAGCGGGTCGGGAGCGTTTATGCCGAGGCCGAAGGCCTTCTCTCGCTATGATGCGCATTTCTCCCAGTTCGTTCATAGCCGGAGTGACCCTCGGCGTCCTGCTCGTAGGCGCATTGATGATGTGGGATAGCGTGGATGTATCGATGATGCCTCCCGAGCTTCCGCACGCGACAAGCACAGCCCTCGTCTCAGCCACGGGCGGAGCGATAGATGTGGCTGACCAGCCCGCAGGGACTGCGGTATTCGTCGAGTCGGTGACCGTCCCGCCTCCGGGCGTTTGGGTAGCCGTGCGCGAAATGAGCGGGAATGATATGGGGAACGTGCTCGGCGCGGCGCGCGTATCGGGACCGAGGAGCAACATCACCGTTATTCTCCTGCGCGCCACCCAAGCGGGACGTACCTATGCGATCCAGCTGTATCGGGACGACAATCTCGGGGCATTCGACCCGGCGGTCAATAGCGTTTATGTCGACTTCGATACCGGTGCCCGGGTAGTGGCTTATTTTGCCACGATGCAATAGCTATGCCCCGTATGATTACTCTTACAGACTATATGCTCTCGCAATGTGTTTCCACGCGATGTAATATGGCTGCTTTTATCAACGCGCTTAACCGCGCAATGTAATCATACGGGGTATGGCCTCGCGCGCAAGAACATTTGATCCAGCTTCCGCGGAGCCCTTCAAGGTAAGCCGCTCGAAGATCGATCTCTTTTCCGAATGTCCGCGCTGCGCCTACCTTGATCTGCGTCTCGGCGTGAAGCGGCCCTCGGGCCCGTCATTCACGCTCAATAACGCGGTGGACGAGCTCTTGAAGCGCGAATTCGATATTCATCGCGGGAACGGTACGGCCCACCCGCTCATGAGCCGATACGGCCTTGAAGCCGTGCCTCTCGCCGATGACCGGATGGAAGAGTGGCGCGACGCGCTCCGCCGCGGGATCGCATTTCACCATGTTCCTACTAATTTATTTATCAGGGGCGGCGTGGACGACGTGTGGGTTAACCCATTGAAAGAGCTGATCATCGTGGACTACAAGGCGACGAGCAAAAAAGTGGGGCCGAGCAAGGAAGAGGATCTGTACGATTCGTACAAGCGGCAAATGGAGATTTATCAATGGCTATTCCGCCAAAATGGGTTCGCTGTGTCGCCGACCGGCTACTTCGTATACGTAAACGGAAAGTCCGATGCCAAAGCTTTCGACGGCAAGCTGGAGTTCGATGTAGAGCTCATTCCGTATGCGGGCTCGGACGCATGGGTAGAGCCGGCGCTTTTTGACCTGAAACAGATGCTTCTCGGCGAGGAAATTCCCGCAATCGGCACGGCGTTCGGCGGCGGCCCGTGCGACTACTGCACCTACCGCGAAGAGGCGGGCAAGAAACTCCAGGCGCTCCATAAAAAGACAGTCCATGAACGTCAGAATAGAGCCGTCCTGGCGCGTTAAGCTTGCAGAAGAATTCGAGAAGCCGTATTTCGGCGAGCTAGCGGCGTTCGTGAAGGAAGAATATTTGAAAGGGAAGGTGTACCCGCCGCCCAAAGACATTTTCCGCGCGTTCGACTTGTGCGCTTTCGATAATGTGAAAGTCGTCATTCTCGGGCAGGATCCCTATCACGGGGTCAAGCAGGCGAACGGGCTTGCGTTCGCCGTTGAAGAGGGGATTACTTTGCCTCCCTCTTTGCAGAACATTTTTAAAGAAATCGAGAACGACTTAGACGACCGAGCGGAGAGCGCGGGAGTGCTGAGGCCAGCAGGCCGAAGCGGAGACCTGACGCGATGGGCGGAGCAAGGAGTGCTCTTATTGAATGCGACGCTTACCGTACGGGCGCACCAGGCCGGCTCCCACCAGTCCCGCGGCTGGGAAGAATTCACCGATGCCGCAATTTCCGCGCTTTCGCGGGAGCGCGAGCATCTCGTGTTCATGCTGTGGGGGAATTACGCGAAGCAAAAAGGCGCGCACATCGATCGGGAAAAACACTTAGTGCTCGAAGCGCCGCATCCCTCCCCGTTCTCGGCCGCCTCCGGCTTCTTCGGTTGCAAACATTTCAGCAAATCGAATGAGTATCTCGTCGCCCACGGCATGCCTCCCATTGACTGGCTTTAAATACATGGTAAATTGAGACGAGAGTTCTCGGTCCTTGTCAACAACCGGCATCTCACACGCAGTACAACGGAGGACACGACAATGTTCGGACGGATCGGTCTCGCTACGGCATTCGGCGGCGGCATCGGTGCCTTCATCGCGCTCCAGCTCGGGGTCTTCTGGCCGCTTGGCGCGTTCGCCGGCGGTGTGGCCGCCTGGGCCGCGTACGACCTGCGCGCCCTCCTCGCGGCGATTCCCGTCGCGTGGCAGTGCGCGTCCTCGCCGGAGATGCGTAGGTTCGGGCGTCTCTTATGGGGCACCACGTGCGTGATCGGCAGCTACCTCATACCTTTTGCGGCAGGATTTGCTCTCCTGGCCGCGAAACCTAAGTACCAGATGTGGGTCACTGCCGTTTTCATCATGATTTCTGCCATCGCCAGTATCTCATTTGCACTCCTATGGACATGCGCAGGTGTGGACCTAGTATCTGCAGACGATCAAATCAGGAGATGCTGGAGGTACAACAGCATCGTCTTGCTCGTGAGGTTCGCGCGTCATCTCTTCGTCCTCGTCCACTCCGAGATGCGCCTGCTCTGCTTCTGCGACACCGCCCTCGGCGCGGCGATCGGGTACTACCTCGGTCACGCAGTCTTCGGAGCGCTCGCAGGCGGCCTGCTTGGTGTCGCGCACTACGCGGTCGCGAAGTACGGCCTGCACCTCGCTCCTTCCGGCTCCTAGTCGAGCCGCTCAACAGCCCGTGTCGGGTCCTATCCCCGGCCGGGCTGTTCGTCTTTCATCGCTAAACGCCTATCGACAGGCTTTAACCTCGATGGGGTCTGAAGCGCTTTATTTCTTCGAGCAGGGTGTCGGCATCTTGACCGTGATAATTTAGGGCGCGGTCGTCGATATAGACCCAGGCGATAGGCTTGCCCGGATTCTCGCCGGCCACGTCGGGTCTCTGGTTTATGTAGTCGTAGGGAATAGAAAATTTCTCGCAGTACATTTCAAGGAACGCGTTCCCGCGCGTGGAATGGATCATGACTTTGATCCCCGCCTCGCGCAGCTTGTGCATCACCGTCACTACTTCTGGATTGGGTTTTTGAATATCGTCGTGCCCGTTAAAGCCGTTCGTCACGGAGATGACGCCGTCGAAATCGAAAGCGATGACGGTGTCGGAAATGGCCATTGCTATAAAGTGTAGCGCAACCGGTATATTTTATACAGAAAAACTGCGGTTCTGCCCTTCATTTGTTGTTCATTTGGCGGACTGGTATTGTATATAAAATGAAGACCGAATGGGACCTAACTTCCCTCTATGAGGGGCTGGAGGATGCGCGAATCGAGCGGGACCAAAAGCAGGCAGACAGGGTAGTAGCCGCCTTTGCCGGGAAATATCGGGCGCGGACCGATTATCTTAAAAATCCCGCGGCCCTTGCCAAGGCCATCGGCGAGTACGAACAAATTTTCCAGCTGCCTGCAAGCCGGGCAGGCTATTACGCCTCATTCCGCAAAGAACTGAATGTTGAAGATAAGGGCGCAGAGGCGCTGGCCGCCAAACTAGATGAGCGCGGCACCAAGCGTGGGAATCTGATACTTTTCTTCGCTCTTAAGCTGGGAAAGATACCGAAGGCTGTACAAAAGAAATTCCTCGCATCCCCGGCGCTTAAGGACTATCGGTATTGGCTCGCGCAACTGTTCGAAAGCGCCAAATATGACCTCTCCGAGCTGGAAGAAAAGGTGATCTCGCTCCTTGGCGACGTCTCGTTCGGCCGCTGGGTGCAGGCTACTGAAAACATACTCAATAAAAAAACGGTTTCTTTCGCAGGCGCTATCCTTCCGCTCGCGGAAGCCGAAGCCAAAATACAGAATTTACCGACTGAAGAACGGAGACGCCTTTACGCCAGCGTGCGCGAAGTGTACGAAGGCGTCTCTGACATAGCGGAGAGCGAGATCAATGCGATATATATGACAAAGAAGGTTGAAGATGAACTGCGGGGATACAAAAGGCCTTTTGATGCCACCATCCGAGGATACCAAAATGATCCCAAAACGATTCTCGCGCTCGTTGACGCCGTTCATGCGCATGCCTCGATATCTCATCGGTTCTATGAGGTAAAGCGGCGGCTGCTGAACGTAGATTCTCTTGTCTACGCCGACCGTTCCGCGCACATCGGAGAATTAAAGACGAAAGTGCCGTTTGACGAGGCGGTACGCATCGTACGCGAAGCATTCGGATCGCTCGACGCGCGATATGCGGAGATATTCGATCGGCTGCTAGATAAGGCCCAGGTCGATGTTTTCCCGAAGAGGGGTAAGTCCGGCGGCGCTTTCTGCGCCTCGGGCGTTACCGTGCCTACCTACATCTTGCTGAATCACATCGACAATTTCGAATCGCTCAAGACGCTCGCGCACGAAATGGGCCACGCTATCCACGCGGAACGTTCCAAAGAGCAGAGGCCCCTCTACCAAGGGCTCCCAATTTCAACCGCGGAGACAGCGAGCACTTTTTTCGAAACGGCCGCGCTCCATAAGGTTATCGGCATGTTGCCTACCGAAGAGCGAATCGTCGCGCTTCATGACATGGTGCAGGATAATATTTCCACCGTCTTCCGTCAGATAGCGTGCTTCCGCTTCGAGCAAGCGCTGCATGGAGCCGTCCGCAAGAACGGATACGTTCCAAAAGAACAGATCTCCGAACTCATGAACATTCACATGAAGGAATACCTCGGCCCGGCATTCGAGCTAGAGCAGGTCGATGGCTATTTCTTCGTGCACTGGAGTCACATACGGCGTTTTTTCTACGTGTATTCTTACGCATATGGTCAGCTCATATCAAAAGCCCTGTACGAAAAAGTATCTGCCGACCCCTCGTACATTAAAAAAGTGGACGGCTTTCTCTCGGCCGGCGAGAGCAGGTCGCCGTATGAGATTTTCAAATCATGCGGGATAGATACGAAGAAGCCGGATATCTTCGTCGAAGGCCTGGAGAGCATCGAGCGCGACGTAGCGGAGCTTGAGCGGCTTACCAAATAGCCGTGGTATCGTTTCTCCTATGACCATCGCAGAGGTACGGAAGCGCTATCTTGACTTTTTCAAAAAACGAGGGCATGCCATCATCCCGTCGGCGCCTATCGTGCCGGAGAACGATCCCACGACGCTTTTTACTTCAAGCGGCATGCAGCCTTTAGTGCCGTATCTCCTCGGCCAGCCGCATCCGCTGGGAACTCGATTGGCCGATTCACAAATGGCCGTACGCACCGGCGATATAGAAGAAGTGGGGGATAATCGTCACCTGACCTTTTTTGAAATGCTGGGAAATTGGTCGCTTGGCGATTATTTCAAACAAGAACAACTTCCATGGATTTTCGAATTTTTGACAGACCCCCAGGAGGGTTTGGGATTCGATCCTCAAAAAATATATGTAACCGTTTTTGACGGCGACCCAGAGACGGGCATCGGTCTCGATACAGAATCTGTTGAGATCTGGCAGCGCTTGTTCAAAGCAAAGGAGATTGACGCGCAACTAGTACGCATTGGCACAGAAGAAGAGGGGTACAGAAAAGGAATGCAGAATGGACGCATTTTCTCGTATAGCGCCAAAAATTGGTGGAGCCGCGCGGGCGTTCCTGAGAAAATGCCTCCCGGCGAGCCGGGAGGGCCGGATTCAGAAGTTTTCTACGACTTTGGCACGCCGCACGACCCAAAGTGGGGCGGGGAATGCCACCCGAATTGCGATTGCGGCAGGTTCATTGAAATAGGCAATTCGGTGTTCATGCAATACATCAAGAATCCTGACGGAACGTTCGGTGAACTCCCGAATCGGAACGTGGATTTTGGCGGCGGTCTCGAGAGGCTGGCTGCGACAACGGTCGGTACTTCGGATCTGTATGCGGGTGATGTATTCAATATGCCGCGAGGCGTACTTGAAGAACGGTCAGGAAAAAAATATGAGGGGGCGATTCGCTCGTTCCGTATCGTGCTGGATCATGTCCGGGCGGCAGTATTTATGATAGCGAGCGGGATTCGGCCATCTAATACCGAACAAGGATACGTATTGCGCCGCCTTATCCGCCGTGCAATACGAGAAACAGATAGGCTCGGGATCAAGGACGCTGTGCTAGCAGAAGTGGGGCAAGGATTCGCCGCGGCCTATGCGGAGCAGTATCCGTTCGTGCAGGAGGCTGGGGGCATAATCCGCGACGAACTCGAGCGCGAGGAAGCGCAGTTCAGAAAGACGCTCGCGAACGGTCTCCGAGAGCTCGAGAAGATGGGGAAAGAGATTGATGCCTTTATGCTTTTTACTACGTATGGATTTCCGGTGGAGCTTACCGAGGAGATCGTTACGGAACGCGGCATCGCGCTCGACATGGCGGCTGTCCAGGCGAAAATGAAAGACCATCAGACGCTCTCACGGGCAGGCGCCGCGCAGAAGTTCGCTGGCGGGCTCGCCGACCATGCGGAGCAGACGGTCAAATATCACACGGCGCACCACTTATTGCTTAAAGCCTTGCAGATAGTGCTCGGCCCGGACGTGCATCAGCGCGGATCGAATATCACGAGCGAGCGGCTGCGCATTGACTTCGCCTATGGAGCTAAAATGACGCCGGAACAGATCCAAAGAGTGGAAGAGATCGTGAATGCAAAAATTGCCGAAGGCCTCCCGATCGTCCGCACGGAAATGCCGAAAGCCGAAGCGGAGAAACTCGGCGCGGAGCATGAGTTCGGGGCGGCGTATCCCGAGCAGGTGAGCGTATATTCAGTAGGACCGCTCGACTCCGCATTTTCCATTGAGTTTTGCGGCGGGCCGCATGTCGAGAATACTCGCGAGCTAGCGAGTATTCGAGAGCCCGACGATTCTTATCGGAAGGCTACATTCAAGATAATTAAAGAAGAAGCTTCTTCAGCCGGCGTGCGCAGGATAAAAGCGGTGCTTGCTTAGCGTGCCCTTCGACGCCTTGCCGTGCCCATCCGAAGCCTCAGGCGAAGAAGGGATGTTAGAATTACCACATGCGCTTTTTGACGGCGATCCTGCCGAAAAAAAGGGATTCTCTCAATAAAGTTCTGATAGACATCGGCCCGGAATCGGTCGCCGGTGCCTACGTGTCCTATAGGGAAGGCGAAAGGCCGTCGGTCCTGTCCGTGCACCGGATAGAAATAGGCTCACACAAGCACGAGCCCATCGAGCGAGCTATGCTGCGCACTCTGCACTTGCTCGGAGAGACTTTGATCCGAGAAGGAGCGCCGCACATGGCGCGCGCCACTGGCAGCGGCTCCGCGGACGCGATCATGGCGTCCGTCGATGCACCCTGGGCGAGCGTTGAGATGCATTCGAAACAATTTTATCCGAATGAGCCGATCGTCTTCAGCGAGGAGCTCATAGCCGACGCGTTCTCTGACATGCCGCTCGAACCGGAGGAGATGCTCGCGGACGAGGATATTATCGGGGCTGTACTGAACGGTTATGTAACGCGGGAACCCTACGGCAAGGAAGCGAGCCGCGCGACCGTCGTCGCCCTCGCCTCCAAAGTACGCAGGGAGGTTGCGGAAGATATCGCCATCTGCTTACGCAATCTCTTCCACATAGAAAACATCTCTCTCGTATCGAGCGGTTCGTTGAGGCATCAGGCGTTACGGAGAATATTCACGCACGAGCAGAACGCAGCTCTTCTCGACTTAATGAGCGCGGAACCGTCCCTGATGCTCATTCACGACGGCGTCCCAGTCTCTCTCTCTGCCGTAACTGACGATGAGATCCTGGAGCATGAGCTTAAAACTCTGCGGAACGGCTACGCCCTTCCCGGAACCCTCTTCGTGCTGGAACGGGACAGTGAGAATCGACTACCGGCTCCGCTCGGGCTCATTATAAAAACGGTTTCTGTGCGCCCAAGTCACCTGGCGAGCTACGTCCAGCATGTTCCCACCACGCCCCCCGACCTCTCGCTCCTCCTGATGGCCCTCCACGCAAGCTGACATCTTGCAAGAATTTGAGTGATATAATCATCGCATATGCGTACATTGAATGACATCGTGCCGCCGTCGCGGCGCAAGGACGGGGAGGGAGAAGGTCGCCGGGCGGAACCGCTTATCGTGGCCAAGCGGCCGCCGCGTTTCTCCCACACCTCGCTTCTCGCCATCCTTTTCGTCATCGCCGTCTCAGTCGGCGTTCTCTTTTATTTCTCGACCGCTAAGGTGGAGATCACCCCGAGCTCCATCTCTGCGGCCGTGCAGAACACCTTCACCGCGACCCCGTCGGGCGACCTGCCGTATGAAGTTATCACCGTCGAGAAGGTCGCTTCCCAGAGCGTCGCGTCGAGCGGCAGCAAGACCGAGAGCTCTCCGGCCTCCGGAACTCTCACTATCTACAATACGCAATCGAAGCCTCAGACTCTAGTAGCGAACACTCGATTTGCGGCGCCCACCGGCCTCATTTTCCGCATACGGTCTGAAGTGACTATTCCAGCTGGGACGACCGTGAAGCCCGGAGCCAAGGCAGTCACGGTCTATGCTGATCAGCCGGGTCCTGCCTACAACGTCGGGCCCGCCTCCTTCACCATCCCCGGGTTCGCCGGGACTGCACAGGCGTCTCAGGTCTATGCTCGCTCGACCGTTGCCATGACTGGCGGCGCTTCCGGCGCCGTGCCCGTCGTGGATCCTGCCGTTCTAGAAAAAACGCGCGCCTCTCTTATCGCGGCGCTGGGGCCGGATCTGACCAAGGCTCTCACCGCAGAAGTGAACACCCTCTCAGAAAGCGCGTCTACCAAATATGTGCTCCTGCCCGGAGCGGCGGCGACGGCATTCGAGGCGGTGCCATCAACGCCTGGGGCCACGACAGGGATGGTGGACGTAAAAGAGAAGGGTATTATCCGCGCAGTCGTATTTAGGGACGAGGCGCTCGCGCGAGCGATCGGCTTGTCCATCGCCGGGCTCGAATATCAGGGAGAGCCGATCACGCTGGCTTCGGCGTCGAATCTTACGCTCGTGGCGGACGAGATCCCGACGGCATCCGACGCGCCATTTTCATTCACGCTCTCCGGCACCGCCTCTCTCGTATACGCGATAGATTCTGCCCGGATCGCCGCATCGGTTTCCGGGAAGTCGAAGTCGGCGGCCGAGGTGGCCATCACGAATTATCCGGAAGTCAAACGCGCGGTCATCGTCCTGCGGCCATTCTGGAGGACGACTTTCCCGGAGGATCCGGCGGCAATCTCTATACGGGTAGTGGGCAGCGGAAATTGACGATTTCTACTAGACTTGCTACAGTATCGAAGTACCACATGGGAATGCGCAAATGAGCGAAACCGATGGAACAAAGACGGCGGTAGGAACCGTTGAGGAGGTTTTGCCTGACTCGCTTTTTCGTGTTCGCGTCCCTAGGGAAGGTACTGACGAAACCGAGGCGGAGGGAGAGCTAATGCTCGCGTATTTGGCGGGCAAGATGCGACTCCATCGAATACGGGTTTTAGTGGGAGACCGCGTCGAGATGGTGCTCGACCCATATGGGGGACGGGCGCGTATCGTGCGCAGGCTCACTTAGTGGCCAATAAAGTCCAATTAATTACATCCAATGAAAGTTAGAGCGTCGATCAAGGTGCAGCAGCCGGGAGACCAGCTCGTCCGTCGGAACGGGCGGCTGTATCGCGTGAATAAAAAGAAGCCTCGCCGCAAGGCTCGCCAGGGCTAACGTATAAAATTTTCAAATATCAATTTTCAATTTTCAAAATATGAGAATTTCCGGAGTCACCATCCCCGATAACAAGCAGCTCGCGTATGCGCTGCCCTTGATTTACGGCATTGGGCCTGCGCGCGCGCAGGACATTCTGGAGAAAGCCGGAATCGCGCCGACGAAAAAAGGAAGCGAACTTTCCGGCGAAGAGGAACAGCGCGTTCGCTCTCTCGCAGAGTCGTATACGATCGAAGGGGAACTGCGCCGGGAAATCGGGCAGAATATCAAGCGGCTCAAGGATATCCACTCGCATCGCGGCGAACGGCACTCGCGCGGCTTGCCTGTGCGAGGCCAGCGGACGAAGACCAATTCCCGCACGCGCCGCGGCAACGTCCGTAAGACGATGACCTCCGGCCGTCGCACTTTGGAAAAAACCTAGTGCCTAAAGCCTAACGCCTAGAGCCTAATTAAACATGGGGAAAAAACGTATAATCAAGAAAAGCGGCAAGGGCCTGGACCAGGGCCGCAAGGAGCGCGCCCTTTCTAAAATCACGAAACGGCACCTCGAAAAGGGCGTCTTGCATATCGAGGCGACCTTCAACAATACGAAGGCCGTGCTTACGGACGAAAAGGGAAACGTCATCGTCTCATCGAGCGCCGGCGCGCTCGGCTTTTCCGGAGCGCGCAAGTCGACTCCCTACGCAGCGGCAAAAGTGGGAGAATTCCTGGGCGAAAAGGGGGCAATGATCGGTCTTAAAGAAGCCTCGGTCGTCATCCGTGGGGTCGGCGCCGGCCGAGAATCGGTCCTGCGAGCATTCTCGAACAAAGGCATCCAGGTCCATTCCATAAAGGATGCCACTCCTGTGCCGCATAACGGACCGCGGCCGCCTAAGCCTCGCCGAGTATAGGCCAAGCCGTCTTACACAACATCATGAAAACAGGTCCAAGATACAAGGTAGCGAAACGATTGGGAGCGAGTGTTTTCGAAAAGGCGCAGACGCAGAAATTTGCGCTCTCTGCTGACCGCAGTGCGAAGAACAAAAAGCGCAGCCGCGGCGGCCGCCAAAGCGAATACGGCAAACAGATGCTCGAAAAGCAAAAGGTGCGCGTCACCTACGGCGTTACTGAGCGACAGTTCCGCAACTACGTGCGCAAGGCGCTCGCCGCGCGCGGCGAGCGGCCAATCGACCAGCTGCATGAGCTTCTCGAGACACGTCTCGACAATGTGGCGTGGCGGCTCGGTCTCGCTTCGACGAGGCGAGGCGCGCGGCAGATGGTCGCGCACGGGCATCTCATGATCAACGCAAAAAAAACCCGCGTGCCTTCTCAGCAGCTTTATGTAGGCGATCGCATTTCGATCCGGGACGGCTCGAAGAACCACGGCATGCTTGCCGGTTTCGCCGAGCGCTTCGCGGAGCGACCCGTTCCCTCGTGGCTGGCATGGAATCCCAAGGCGATGGAGGGCTCGATCATCGAGCGGCCGACGGCGACTTCCGCCGATCCTGCCGGAGACTTGGGCTCCGTGCTCTCGTTCTATACGAGATAATTAAATATTTAAATATTTAAATATTTAAAGTTATTAAAAAATGTAACGGTAACCGATTGAGTTATGGAATACCACATCACGCTTCCTTCCAAGCCCCGCATCGTGTCCGAAGAGGACATGCAGGGCGTTTACGAGATAGATTCTCTTTATCCGGGTTACGGGCACACGCTTGGCAACAGCCTGCGCCGCATAATCCTTTCTTCCTTGCCAGGCGCGGCCATCACTCGCGTGAAGATCGAGGGAGTGCCGCATGAATTCGCCACCATTGACGGCGTGCGCGAGACCGTTATGGAGATCCTACTGAACTTGAAGCGCATCCATTTCGTACTGCACGGCGACGAGCCGCAGAATATCAGCTTGATCGCAAAGGGCACGGGAGAAATCACCGCCAAGGATTTCAAGCTTCCGAGCCAGGTTGAGATAAGGAATCCGGAGCAGCATATAGCCGACCTCTCGGGCAAGGCGACGCTCGAGCTCGAGGCGACAGTGGAGCGCGGGCTGGGCTACGTGCCGCGCGAGGTGCTTACGAAAGAGAAGGTAGATATCGGCACTATCGCGCTCGACGCCACCTTCACTCCGATACGCCGCGTGAATTACGAGGTAGACAACATGCGCGTCGGCGACCGCACCGATTTCAACCGCCTGCGCATCCTTATCGAAACGAACGGCACGGTAGGGCCGCGCGAGGCGCTCGAACGCTCCATAGAAACGATGATCCACCAGCTCAAGTCGATCATCGGTTTCCAGGAGAGCGAGCCGTTGTCTGGAAATACCGAACAGTCCTCCTACGCCAAGGCTACGGAGGACGCCGGCCCGTCTAACGGGCCGGCGAAAGTGAAGCTCTCTGAACTCGGCCTCTCCTCGCGAGTCGCTTCCGCGCTCGAAGGCGCGGGCATTAAGAGCGCGCCAGGTCTCGCGCGCAAATCGGCGGCCGCGCTCAAGGAGCTTGATGGCATCGGGGATAAAGCAGTCGAAGAGATAAATACGGCGCTCGCCCGCTTCGGCCTCTCGCTCAAGGGCGAATAATCACCATGGCATTCACTAAGAAAGCGCGGAAATTCGGACGCTCGCATAATCAGAACCTGGCGCTCATGCGTTCGCTGGCTCGCTCCCTCGTCATTGAGGAGCGTATCTCGACCACGGAGGCCAAGGCCAAGGCGCTTCGGCCGTTCGTGGAGCGCCTCGTGACCTACGCCAAGAAGAATACGCTTGCGAGCCGCCGGCTTACGAAAGCTCGCCTCGGTTCGAGGCGGCGGTTAAGAAGCTGTTTGAGTCCATCGGCCCCCGATACGCGAATAGGGACGGAGGCTACACTCGCGTCGTGAAGCGCGGCAAGCGCGGCACGAACGACGCCCGCAAGCTTGCGTTCATTTCATTTGTTTAGTATCCATACTGTATCGCTATGACTAGCAACCAAAAACCAGCCGCCAGTACCCATGTCATCGATGCGACTGACCGCACGCTTGGCCGCGTTGCGAGCGAGGCGGCGCATGCGCTCCTCGGCAAGCGGTCGGTGCACTTCGCCAAGAACCAGGCGCTGCCGATCAAAGTCGTTATCGAAAACGCAGGCAAGCTCTATCTCCCGAACCGCCGCATCAAGGGCAAAGTGTATACGCGCTATACCGGTTATCCCGGCGGGCTTTATTCCATCACAATGGAGGAGATGATCGCCAAAAAAGGCATAGCGGAAGTGGTAAAGAAGACCGTGGACGGGATGATCCCCCGCAACAAGCTGCGCGCGCCGCGCATGAAGAATCTCGTTGTTAAAGAATAAACTTATGCCGTCTAAACATTTCATCACCGCCGTCGGACGCCGTAAGACAGCTATTGCGAGCGTGCGTTTGGTTGCCTCCCCTAAGGGGAGCCTTATCGTGAATGGCAAGAACCCGAAAGATTATTTCAAGACGGATGAGCGCGCCAAAATAGCCGAGGAGGCGCTCGCAAAAGCCGAAAGCGCGGAGCATTATGCCGTTATTGCGCATGTCGAGGGCGGGGGCATCGCGGCACAGGCAGACGCCGTGCGACACGCGATTTCGCGCGCGCTCATAAAAGCGGAGCCGAACACGCGCAAAACGCTCAAAGCCATTCGGTTCTTGACCCGAGATCCGCGCGCCAAAGAGCGCAAGAAGCCAGGCTTGAAGAAAGCCCGCAAAGCCCCGAAGTGGAGCAAACGTTAGTTTGCGAAAAACGCTAATCAGCACCGCATACTATCTATGAAAATCAACTACGATAAAATAGCGGACGCGATATATATGACTTTGCGCAAGGGCAAGGTTGCGAAAACGGTCGAGATGGAAGACCGTCTAATAGTCGACGTTGATAAGAAGGGGAATATTCTTGGAATTGAATTGCTTGATGCCGGCAACCAGCTTCAGCAGGGTATTATGCGGTCTGGCGTGCCAGTAAAAATCTCTTCAGGCAAATTAGCGGCCGCAGCCTAACACCCGCTTGAAGAAGGCTCGCAAAGCGCCTAAGTGGAGCAAACGTTAGTTTGCGACATCCTGAGCGGAGCGAAGGGTGGTCGAAGCGTTAGCGTAGATCCTGAGCATTCGGAAGGAAGCAAACGTTAAAACGTTCGAGCACCGCAGCTACATATAAAGCCGTCGCGCCTGGGCGGCTCTTTTTGAGTAGGTTATTTTAGTATTTTGCAAAATACTATAATGAACGAACAGTACGGAAATGCTACAATGCTCCGCATCCATGCCAAGCATGTCCAAAAAAGTAAAACAGGCGCTGATAATCGCCGCGGGGATTCTTTTTATCGTTGCCGGCATCGCGGGGCTCGCACTCCCGTTCCTGCAAGGGTTCTTTTTCATATTCATCGGCGCCCTCTTGCTCTCGACGTATTCGGTGACGATCCGTGGCTGGATAGACCGGCACGTCCAGCGGTATCCGCCTCTGAAAGCGGTTGTGGACAAGGCCGAGGCTTGGGTTGCGCGCATCATCGGCGAACCGTAGACTTGAAACATGAAAGACGAGAACGAGGATATCATCATGGAGCCGGATATGGCTGAGGAGGAGGTGGGCGCGGAGCGAGCAGAGGAGAAGCTTGCTAAGCTGCGGCAGGATCTCTCCGCCTGCCGAGAGGAGAAACAGGAATACATGGACGGCTGGCAGCGCTCAAAGGCGGACTATGTCAATCTCCTGAAACGAATTGAGAACGATACGAAGGCATCGGAATTGAGAGGCAAAGTGAGGGCGGTCGAGACGCTCTTGCCGGCTTTCGACGCGCTCGAACGGGCGAAGGAGCACCTGCCGGCAGGCAGGCAGGCAGAGAGTTTTCCTGAGGGCTTCCTTGCCATCGCCAAACAGCTTGAAAGCGCTTTCTCGGCTCTCGGGCTCGAGGAGCTGGGCCAGATCGGCGAAGGCTTCGATCCTGCGATACATGAAGCATTCGGGCGGGATATCGTCGATACTCCCGAAAGAGACGACGTGGTGACTGCGGTATTAGAAAGGGGGTGGAAGATACACGGTATGGTAATCAGGCCTGCGAAGGTACGAGTCGGTCACTTTGCAGGCGGGGAATCCGGCGAGTAAAATGACATTATTAATATAATGCTTGATTGATATGGCAAAAATTCTTGGCATCGACTTGGGCACGACAAACTCGGCGATGGCAGTCGTCGAAGGCGGCGAGCCGCGCGTACTCGAGAACGCGGAAGGCGCGCGTACGACTCCGTCCGTCGTCGCGGTGGGGAAGACGGGCGAACGGATAGTCGGCACGCTCGCCAAACGCCAGTCGGTCACCAATCCGCTCAACACTATCTACCAGATCAAGCGCTTTATCGGCCACCACTTCGATGAGCCTGCCGTGCAGAAGGACAAGGCCGCCGTGCCGTTCGAGATGCGCAAGGCGGAGAATGGCGGAATCGAAGTGAAAATGTCTGATAAGTGGTACCGCCCGGAAGAGCTCTCCGCGATGATCCTCACGAAGCTTAAGACCGATGCCGAGGCCAAGCTTGGCGAAAAGATCACTGAGGCCGTGATCACCGTCCCGGCTTACTTCAACGACGATCAGCGCAGCGCGACGAAAGCCGCCGGCCAAATCGCCGGACTCGAGGTAAAGCGCATCATCAACGAGCCGACCGCTGCCGCCTTGGCCTACGGTTTCAATAAGAAGAAGGATGAAAAGATAGCGGTCTTCGACTTCGGCGGCGGGACCTTCGATATCTCCGTTCTCGATGTCGGCGACGATGTTATTGAAGTGAAGAGTACCGATGGCGACGCGCATTTGGGAGGTAAGGATATAGATCAGAAGATCATCAACTGGCTTGCCGATGAGTTTAAGAAAGAGAGCGGCATAGACGTTCGAAGCGATGCGCTCGCGCGCCAGCGCCTTGACGAGGCGGCCGAGAAGGCGAAGATCGAGCTCTCGAGCGCGATGGAGACCGAGGTCAATATTCCGTTCCTGACCTCAGACGCCTCCGGCCCGCGCCACCTCCTTATAAAGATGACTCGCGCCAAGCTTGAGGAGCTCGCGGGGGAGTTCGTAGAACGCGCGATGGCTATAACCAAGCGCGCGATGGAAGCCTCGCCGTTTAAGGTCGGCGAGATACACGAGGTAATTTTGGTCGGGGGCCAGACGCGCATGCCGATGCTCCAGCAGGCCGTCGAAAAATTCTTCGGGAAAAAGCCGAATATGTCTGTTAATCCGGATGAGGTGGTGGCGATCGGCGCCGCGATACAGGCGGGCATACTCCAAGGCGACGTGAAAGACATCCTGCTCGTGGACGTTATCCCGCTCTCGCTCGCGATCGAGACGATGGGCGGCGTCGCTACCAAGCTTGTCGAGCGCAATACGGCGATACCGACGAGCCGAATGCAAGTTTTCTCGACGGCCGCGGATAACCAGCCGTCAGTGGAGATCCATGTCACGCAGGGCGAACGGGCGATGAGCGCCGACAACAAGTCGCTCGGCCGCTTCATGCTCGACGGCATTCCGCCCGCGCCGCGCGGCCTGCCGCAGATCGAAGTCACCTTCGACGTTGATGCCTCCGGAATCCTGACGGTAAAAGCGAAGGAAAAGACGACGGGCAAAGAGCAATCTATCCGTATCACCGGCTCGACCGGTCTCTCCAAGGAAGATATAGACAAAATGAAATCGGATGCAGAAGCGCACGCGGCGGACGACGAAAAGCGCAAAGAGCTTGTAGAGGCGCGTAACATTGCGGACCAGTCTGTTTATGCCGCCGAGAAAGCTATAAAAGAATACGGGGACCCTTCGACGGGCTCAGGGCAGGGAAAGCCGTCGCCTGAGGCGGTGAAAGAAGTGCAGGATAAAATTGACGCGCTCAAGACGGCGCGCAACAGCGAGGACCCGGCGACTATCAAGACTGCGACCGACGCGCTCTCGCAGGCAATGATGAAGATCGGAGAGGCGATGATGAAACAGCAGGGAAGTCAGACCCCGCCGCCAGACGCATCTTCTCCAGGCTCTAGCGACCAGCCTCCAGAGTCAAGTGGTCCTACGGACGCGGAATTCAAGGAGAAATAGGAGATTGACAAGGTTACTAACAATCCTGCATTATTAGGCCGGACAGTACCAATTCCATACGAGGGAGGAACTTCATTGAGACGCCCTTACACGGGAGTTACTGGGATCATGGAGGGTAGCGAGGCCGTGGTCTGCGCGAGAGCCATCCTCGGAGCAATGCTGATCGTGAGCGAGCTCGGGGTAGGCAAGCGTGTCGAGCATCTTCAGCTCATGCTGGGCTACCTCGTGAGTAGCAAGACGCTCAATGGGATACCCAACAAGTGGCCGGGCCGCTATCCGAGGATCAACCGCCTCAGGCCCGCACTTCGCAGACATCCAGCTCTGCTCAACCTCATCCACTTCAACACGGACAACCGCATGCGGCTCGCGGCCGATCTCATTCGCCTTCACGAGCTGGCAGGACCGGACCTGCACGGTTTCCAGCTCAACATCGCATGGCCGTCGATCGGCGATCTCGAGATGTACCGAGAAGCAATGGGACCGGAACCCCGCCTCGTCCTGCAGATCGGCGCTCGCGCGATGCGTGAACTGGGCGATTCGCCGTTGAGGGTGGCGGAGATGACAGGTCACTACGTCTCGCTCGTAGACGACATCCTCATCGATGCTTCTGGAGGCAGTGGAGAGCCGTTCGTTATAGAGACCGGCCGCGCATACCTGCGAGCCATCGCGGAGCGCGGCTGGAATATCGGACTCGGCATTGCCGGCGGCCTCTCCTCCAAGAACGTGAAGGAACAGCTCGGCCCGTTACTCGAGGAGTTTCCACTTCTCTCCAACGACGCCGAAGGCCGCCTTCGCACGAAGCCCGAGGACACGCTCGACCTCTTCGAGACCGCGAGTTACATCGCGAAGAGCGTCGAAGCGCGGTTGCCGGCTGGCATGAAGGTGGAATAGACACGAGGCGGGGAGCGCGTGCGCTCCCCGCCTTAACGTTTTTGCATACAAAAATACGGCAGAGTATAATATAGGAGAAATATGGCCAAGGATTATTACACTGTGCTAGGCGTAGACAAGAAGGCGGGTAAGGAGGAAATTAAGAAAGCGTTCAGGACGCTGGCGCATAAGTATCATCCGGATAAGGGGAACGGCAACGAGGCCAAGTTCAAAGAGGTGACCGAGGCCTACGCCGTCCTTTCTGATGAAAAGAGGCGCCGGGAATACGACGCGTATGGTCAAGCCTTTACCTCGCAGGGCTCGGCACCTAACGGCGCAGGTTCGTTCGGCGGTTTCGACTTCAGCGATATGTTCAAGAACGGTGGATTCGAGTTCTCTTCCGAAGGAGGATCCGCATTCGGCGGGGACTTCAGTGATATATTCGGGGACATCTTCGGCGGTTCGCAGGGCAGGGCGCGCACGGCGCGGGGTAGGGACATTTCTATCGACCTAGAGATATCGTTCAAGGAGGCGGCGTACGGCACGATGCGCGAGGTTCTAATAGCGAAAGTCTCGACTTGCGCGCTCTGTCGGGGTTCGGGAGCCAAGCCCGGTACTGACCTCGAGAAGTGCAAAACTTGCAATGGCACCGGCCGCATCCGCGAGACGCGTAACTCCATCCTCGGCCAATTCTCGAGCGTGCGCACATGCATGGTCTGCGAAGGCGGCGGGCAAGTGCCGAAAGAGAAGTGCCCGGAATGCCACGGCAAGGGCACGAGGCGCAAGGAAGAAGAGATCCACATAGTCATCCCGGCCGGCATCGATAACGGAGAGATGATACGCATGCCGCAAAAGGGCGAAGCGATTAAGGCGGGGCTCGCGGGGGATCTCTATGTGAAGGTACATGTGAAGCCGCATCCAATCTTCCGCCGCGAAGGGAATAATTTAGTGATGACATTGCCTGTCAAGCTTACCGACGCGCTCCTGGGCACCACAGTCACTATTGAAAGTCTGGACGACAAGACGCTCGAAGTGAAGATCCCGCCGATGAAGCGCGCCGAAGAGCTCCTGCGCGTAGCAGGGAAGGGCATCCCGGCTGACTCCGGCCGCGGCGATCTCATCATCCGGCTCGAAGTGGCCCTGCCGCACAAACTCTCCGGCAAGGCGAAAAAATCCATCGAGGATCTCAAGAGCGAGGGGCTTTGAGCTAGCCATTAGGCCTTAGGCGCTAGGCTTTAGCATTAAGATTCCACACGGATTTGCTAGCGCCTAGCGCCTAAAGCCTATAAGCTATTTATCATGTCAGCCACGACCGGCCTCGCGCAGGTGAATACGCTTGCGACCAATACGGCGCTCACGGTATGGAACGGGATGAGCGACTTCGTGATCCTTCTCGTTCTCGTCGGGGCCCTTTTCCTCTTCGCGTGGTACGTCGGGCGCGGGCCGTTCGTCGCCCTTCTACTCTCATTCTATGCGGCCTACGCGGTCTACGCCGTCTTCCCGTACATGTCGTACCTGCCGACGGCGCCGGCGATGACGGCGCTTCTGTCGCAAATCGGCGTATATGCCGCTGTCGCAATTGTTTTCTACATCATCCTGCGCCGCGTCGTCGTCTCCGATTTTCTCTATATTGGCATATTCGGCCTCATCGCGCTCTCGTTCCTCGGCGCGGCCTTCCTGCTCGCGCTCGCGTACCACATCTTCCCGGTCGCCACGGTCTACCAATTCACGCCGGCTATCGATTTCCTCTTCGCCGCGAAACAATACTTCTTTTGGTGGTTCATCGCCCCCGCAGTTGGCCTTTTCTTCCTTGCGAGATAAGCTAAAGAAATGGAAAAGGACGACCCAAAGGAGCCGCCGGTATCCTTCAGTGAAGGCGTCCAAGGTATTTGGCGCCATGCGAGTTCTTATAAGAGCACGCTCGTACTAGTCGGGGTTCTCGGCCTTATTTCAGCGATCGCGAACGGATTTGTACCATATGTAACCGGTCGCTTCTTCGATGCACTGATCGCGATCTCGCAGGGCAATCCTACCCAATCAAATGGATTGCCTTACATTGCGCTAGTACTCATTGCATGGGCTGTAACCCGTATCGTATCTGATTTTGTAGATTGGTGGATCGATCGAAAGCGCCGCTGGCTGGATACGGATATGCATATCGGCGTTCAAGCTGAAGGCTTTATTCACCTGCTCCAATTGCCTCTGTCATTTCACACTCAAGAACATATTCAGGCGGTATTTAGCCGTATCAGTTCGGCTTCGTGGCGGATTAACGCAATATTGAGAACGGCGATTCAAATTTCTCCGCAGCTATTATCCATCGTCATCGGCATCACCTTGGCTCTAAGCATCAATACTACCCTGGCTCTTATTCTGACCGCCGGCGTTATCGTGTATGCCTGCGCGCTCGTCATACTCCTGCAGGGCACTGCGTCTGTCGACGATCGTGCGCATCGCGCATGGAACGACCGGTGGGACGACGCGGCCTCAGCCGTGAGCCAATCCGCGGCCGTTAAGCAGGCTGCCGCCGAGGAATATGAAATTGCACGCATACGTAAAACGCTGAAAGGCGACGTTGTCGCCCTTTGGTATAAAAACGAGCTCAACTGGAATCGCCTTAATCTCTGGCAGCGTGTCATTGTTTTTCTTACTCAAGCATCTATTTTCATAGTTTCGGTGCAATATGTGAGCGCAGGTATAATTACCGTTGGCGAACTGGTCGCGTTTAACGGCTATGCGCTCATGTTCTTCGGACCGCTGGTATCGCTTGGCTATAGCTGGCAAGTAATTCAGAACGGTCTGACGACTGCTGGTTCTGTCGAGCGCATTTTCAGAAAACCGCAGGAAATATATCATCCTGCAAACGCCCACAACTCGGGACCTCTGGCGGGAGTTGTTGAATTCAGAGATGTTTCATTCCGTTATGAAGAGGAACAAAGACTAGTTCTGTCTCATTTGTCATTCAGCACTAAGCCTGGGCAGGTCACTGCCTTTGTAGGCGAGTCGGGGGTAGGCAAATCCAGCGCAATATCGCTTATATCTGGCTACTATTTCCCAACAGAAGGAAAAGTGCTTGTTGAAGGCGTGGATACTCGTGAATGGGACCTGCTTGCGCTGCGTTCGCGAATTGCGGTCGTGCCACAGGAGGTTGCCCTATTCAACGATACGATCCGGTCGAATATTCGGTACGGTTCATTCAGCGCTTCGGATGCAGAGGTTGAGCATGCAGCTCAGGAGGCGCATATACACGACTTCATCATGCTGCAGGCAAAAGGGTATGACACTATCGTTGGAGAAAGGGGCATCAAACTCTCGGTCGGTCAAAAACAGCGTGTGGCTATCGCCAGGGCAATTTTACGCAATCCGGAATTCCTCATCCTCGACGAGCCGACCTCGGCTCTCGATATCGAAACGGAACAACTCATTACAGCGTCGCTTGAAAAACTCATGCGTGACAGAACGACATTTATTATCGCGCACAGGCTTTCAACCGTGCGCAAGGCGGATAAAATTTTAGTCATAAAGGACGGTGGGGTGGCAGAAGAGGGTACGCATGAAGAATTGCTTGCCAAAGAAGACGGAACGTACAGGCATCTTTACAATCTCCACGTAGGACTTCACGAGTAATATTTTAGCGGCCATGCTGAGAGTGAGGACAACTCAGCTTGAGCTATAAACTTGATAGTAGTATTGACATAGATTCTTGGCATGCGGCGCATGATGCCGCGCACCGCATAATTTCTTAACGTTCTTTGAGAAAGGAGAGATGCTCTGATGGCGTTTCCCGTTCCTGGTCAGCACGCATGAGGCGATCGACCGGACGGCGAGGGCCTGAACCTGAATTCAATCGACATCATAGAAGGACCAAGGCGGGAGGTGGCCACAGCGGCGCAGTTCTGTATATAAACAGCAAGAGGCACGCGGCGTGGTCACTGATCTTCCCGGGTAATTTTAGCCCCGCGAAGATAGTGAACAAGTTGAACGGACTTCTTGCGCCAGCCGGCAATTCTGTGCTCAGCATCCGGAGATCTAACGGAAAGGTCTATACCGGATGGTTGGGACCGATCCACAGGAACAAGGCTCGCACGACAGAAGCCGAGCGCAACGCTTGGCTAGAGCTGTACCCGAACGGGACACCGTTCGAATCGATCGTCGGTGAAATCAATGAGCTGTGGCTAAATCCGGACTTCGAGATAGTCGCGGCCAGACAAGAACCGGAACGCGACGTTGTGCCGGCGTGGGAGGATTGCGTCGGAGCGTGCTGGCTGGAGCGATACCAGCTGGTGTAGACGGGACAAGGGGCCGTAGGCGACTACGGCCCCTTCGTAATTAATGTATGATTAATGGTATATTTACTACATGACCCCCATTAGAAAGCTCGAGGGCTCGCGTTCAAACGGGGCAAGCCTCGCAGAAGAGCTTAAGGCGCGTGGGTTGATAGAGCACGCGTCGGCCGAACCGGAAGATATTCTTCGAACGCCGCGCACGGTCTACATCGGGACTGACCCGACCGCTGACTCGCTTCATGTCGGACACCTTACGTGGATATTGCTGATGAAGCGACTCGGGGACGCGGGGCACAAATTGATATTCCTCGTTGGCGGAGGCACCGGCATGATCGGTGACCCAAAGGAAAAAGGGGAGCGTCCGATGCTGGATGAAAAAACGGTAGCGAGAAATACGAAGGCTCTCAAAGCGCAGCTAAAAAAAATCCTTGGCGGCATCTCGTTTAAGATGGTTGATAACGCAGACTGGCTCATGAGTACGCGGCTCGTCTCATTTTTGCGTGACGTCGGCAAGCACTTTACAGTTAATGACTTAATAAAGCGAGAGATAATTAAGAAACGGCTTGAAACTCCCGAGGATAGCATTTCATATTCCGAATTCACCTATGCGCTCTTGCAAGGGTTCGACTATTTCACCCTGCACGAGAAATACGGAGTCAATTTGCAAATCGGCGGCTCGGATCAATGGACCAATGTGCTGTCAGGCGTCGATCTAATTCGCAAACGTTTGGGTGAACAGGTCTATGCGCTCGCATTCCCTCTGACTTCAGACTCAGCAGGCAAGAAGTTCGGCAAGAGCGAGGGGAACGCCGTATGGCTCGACCCGAAGAAGACTTCGCCCTTCCAGTTCTATCAGTTTTGGCTCGGACTGCCGGATGAGAGCATCGAACAGTATCTCAAGGTATACACGTTCCTGCCTCTGGAAGAAATCAGCGCGTTGATGGAAAAGCATCGGCAGGACCCGAGTCAACGGGAAGCGCAGGAGACATTAGCCCGGCTCATAACCGAGATCGTGCACGGACCTGCCGCGGCCGCGCAGGCGACCGCGGCCACCGACGCCCTTTTTGGCGACGTGCCATTCCACGAGCTCTCGCGCGACGCGCTCGCCGTCGCGCTCGCAGAGGCTCCTTCCCTCACAATTACAAGGTCGAACCTTGTAAACGGATACCAGCTCACCGAAGCGCTTGTCGCCGGCGGCCTCGCATCCTCCAAATCCGATGCGCGCCGCTTGATAGAAGGGCGGGGAATTACGCTCTCAGGCCTGCCGATCACTAACCCCGATCAGACTATCAATATCGGCGACCTTTCTAATGGCTACGCTCTAGTACGCAAAGGCAAGTCAGGCGTCCTCGTCCTCGTTTTGAAATTACTGAAGAATTGAGTATAGTTTAATCACGCGTCGGTGGCGGAGTGGTCAATCGCAACAGGCTGTAAACCTGTCGCCCAATGGGCTACGGAGGTTCGAATCCTCCCCGGCGCACAGAATATTACCTAGCCATACTTTAAAGACAGGTGTTGAATGAATGAAGAACAGCCCGGTCGGGGGTTGGACCCGAACGGGCTGTCGAGACAGTAGCTACGAGTTGCGTGGTCTGAGTTCGTGCTGGCAGGAGGAGCATCGTTGCACCGTTCTGAAGTGCTCGATGTCCACGGTTCGGCGCAGCTCTCGGCATTCGAGGCAGCGCACGTAGCACGTACGTAGATCAGAGTACTGCAGGGGGATGAAGACGGCCGGTATGAACAGCAGCGCGAACAGCATTCCGCCGTAGACCGAGGTTCTCACAGACATGTGAGCGCCGAAGACCGGTGCGGATGTATTCCAGTCTGGAATGGCCCATGCGATCATGAGTAAGATCAGGGCCATCATTGCGCCGGCGAGAAATGCGAAGATGCCGGGCAGAACCAGCGCCTGGAGCCATGCCTCACGCGCAGTTAGGGTTTGCAGCCGCGACTCATGTGACATTGTTGTCCCTCCCACTCAGTTGTGAATTCACCTTTGAAACCGAACACCCGAATGAAATTATACCACACGATTCAGAAAAGTGTTATTGTACGACTATGAATGCCTTGGATACGGCATACAGACACGCGCTGAAGCCGATTCTATTTAAATTCAAGCCCGATGCAGTCCATGAGGCGTTTACGACGATAGGGGAGGCGGCGGGACGATTCGCGCCAGCGAGGAAACTACTCGATCTCGCATACAATTACCGTGGACCGGACATCAGCAAGACGGTAGACGGCATCCGTTACCGCACGCCCATCGTGCTCTCCGCGGGATTCGATCCCGATGGGCGGCTCACCCGCATACTGCCCGCGCTCGCGTTCGGCGGGGAAGAGATCGGCTCTGTAACCGCGCATCCCTGCGCTGGCAATCCCCGGCCGCAATTAACGCGGCTTGTGCGCAACAAGAGCCTTGTAGTGTACAAAGGCTTGCGAAACGAAGGCGTAGACGCGCTCATTTCGAAATTGAAAAGAACACGAAGAATCCCCGGATTCGTACTCGGCATTTCGATAGCGCGCACGAACGGGCCGGCCGCCGCGACAGATGTCGCAGCCGGCTCGCCTCGCTGTAGCTCCGGCGAAGCGGGCATTCGCGATTACTCCGAATCTTTTGAGAAACTGAACGAAGCGAACATCTGCGATTATTTCACTATCAATATTTCGTGCCCGAATGCATTCACCGGCGAGACGTTCGCCGACCCCGTTCTTCTCGCGCGACTCTTGCCGCGCTTACGAGAGATCCCATGCACGAAGCCCGTGTATCTTAAAATGCCTATCAATGTGCCGTGGGAACAATTCGCCGCCCTGCTAGCGATCGCTGACAAGAACAAGATACACGGCGTCATTATCGGAAATCTGAATAAAAATTACAGCGACCTGGCATATCCCGGAGATGCGCCGAAACAGTTTCGAGGCGGGCTCTCGGGCGCGCCTTGTTGGAAGCTGTCGACCGAATTAATACGGAAAACGCGCGATAGGTATGACAGGCGCTTCACGATAATCGGCTGTGGCGGCATCTTCACGCCGGAAGACGCGATGGAAAAATTCGCAGCCGGGGCCGATCTTATTCAGCTCATAACCGGCATGATTTTCGAAGGGCCGGGTCTTATGAAGCGTATTTGCGAACGGTATGCCTCAACCGCGGCTTCATGATATTGTAGCCGGATGAGCGACTCGCAGAAAATTCTGGTGTCCGGCGTTAAGCCGACCGGGGACCTGCATATCGGCAACTATTTCGGCGCGATGCGCCAGTTCGTGTCATTGGTGAAGGAGGGGAAGTACAAGCCCTATATTTTCGTCGCCGATTACCACGCGCTTAATTCCATTCAAGATGCCGAGGAGATGCGCCGCCGCACCCGCGAGGTAGTGATGGCGTATCTCGCCGTCGGCCTCGATCCCAAGAAAGTGATTTTTTTTAAGCAGTCTGACGTACCAGCGCATACCGAGCTCTGTTGGATATTCGACACAATTACGACGATGCCGTATCTGATGCGCGCGCACGCGTACAAAGATGCCGAGGCAAAAAATAAGGAGATAAATGTCGGCACGTTCAACTACCCGATGCTCATGGCGGCCGACATCCTGCTCTACGACGCGGACATCGTCCCGGTCGGTCAGGATCAAAAACAGCATATCGAGTATGCGCGCGACACGGCCGAGAAATTCAACCGCATATTCAAAACGGATATTTTCAAACTGCCCGAGCATTACATCATGCCGGAAGTAGCTGTCGTCCCGGGCACGGACGGCCAGAAGATGAGTAAAAGCTACGGCAATGTCATTCCGCTTTTCGCCTCGCGCGACGAATTGGCGCGGGCGGTGATGAGTATAGTTACCGATTCAAGCGGAGAGCGACCTGAGAACGTGTACGCCATCCATAAGCTCATTCGGAGCGAGAACGAACTTACTACTATATATAGTAGTAACGCTGGCCATTATCAGGTTCTCAAGGAAATGCTGATCGAGGATTTGGATCGATATTTCGCCCCGATCCGAGCCAAGTATGAAGAGCTTAAGGATGATTCGAGCATCGTAGATCAAGTGCTAGCGGACGGCGCGCGCGAAGCGCGCGCCGTCTCCGAGGCTAAGATGGAGCAGGTACGAAAGGCTATTGGCGTCTCTTAATTTTCGTGATATAGTCAATCCGGACGCTCGAAAAAGCGCGGTCGAGATGCAGCTCGCGTGCCGCTCTGAGTTGAAATCCGAGGAGGAGCACCGTGATGTACGAGAAAATCACAGGAAGGCACCTGGACTTGTCGGAGCTCAATACAACAGAGCGGGAGTTTGTAAAAACGGTCTATTCGCAGTACGAATCGCAACCAGAGTGGACCGAGTTCGGTTCTTGGTGGCTCGCAGAATTCAGGCGTACAGGTTTGCCGAACGACTCCGTAGTCTACATGATCTGCGCGGATCTAGAGACTCGGCTCGGTATCGCGCAGGGCAAAGTTGCGACGCCAGACTTCCGCGACTATCTTGTGGACCTGATCGAGGAACGTTTCGGCTCTCGCTACAGATTTTGCAAGGAGACTGGCATTGACGCGGGGCACTTGAGCCGCGTTCTTGCGGGAAGCGCCGACTTCTCCCTGCAATCTCTCGAGAGGATCGCCGCCGCTCTTGATGCGGTGCTGACTCTGCAACCGCGAGCTACGGCACAGAACCGACTTCGTCCCGAGACGGCGAAACAGTTACTTGCGGAGTGGCTGGAGCATAATGCCGAGTGATGAGGCTTTCGCGACAGCTGGCTGAAGGATTGCGAGTTCTACATCTTACCCCTCCGCATCCCACGAAACGAATTGAACCTCAAATCACCCCGCGGCAATTTGCCGCGGGGTGTGCTATTTTATTAAGCGTATGGATGCCTCTATTTCAAGCGGGACAAGCAGGACAATGATCGGGGAGCTGGGGAAGCACGTGGGGGAGACGGTTTCGATATCGGGCTGGGTGGATGTGCGGCGCGACCAAGGGAAGATGGTCTTTTTTGATTTTAGGGATCGCACGGGCAAGGTCCAGGGCGTCGTCCTGCCAGGAAATCCAGCTATCGAAACAGCCAAGGAGATCCGTAACGAGTACGTCGTGCGCGTGGAAGGACTGATCAACAGACGACCGGAGAAGAACGTGAATCCGGAGGTAGTCAACGGCGATATCGAGCTAGAAGTTAAGGCGATAGAAGTCCTCGCTGAAGCCGAACCGCTGCCGTTCGATATGTCGATGAGCGGCTTCAATCTCGACCTCACGACGCAGCTCGACCATCGCGCCTTGGTGCTCCGGCACCCGCGCCTGCAGGCGATCTTCAAGGTTCAAAACGTCATCATCGATGCGTTCCGCGAGTACCTGAAGAGCCAGGATTTTTTTGAGTTCCAGGCTCCCGCTATCGCGCCAGCAGTCGCCGAAGGAGGAGCTGAAGTGTTTCAAGTAAATTACTTCGACAAAAAGGCGTACTTGTCGCAATCGCCCCAACTCTACAAACAGATAGTGATGAGCGCCTTTGAGCGCGTGTTTTCAGTCAACAAAATATTCCGCGCCGAGCCAAGCGCGACGACCCGCCATCTAACAGAAGTCGTGTCGCTCGACGCTGAACTCGCGTTCATTGACTCGTGGACGGATGTCCGTGACGTCTCTGAGGCTACTGTCCGCTATATCCTCAAGCAAGTCGGGGAGTGCTGCGCAGAGGAGCTTAAACTGCTCGAGACGACTTTGCCAACCATGCTCGAGAAAACGCCGACGCTCTCGCTCACCGAGGCGCAGGAGAAGATATTTACGAAGACATCCCGAGACGTCCGCGGTGAAAAGGATCTCAATCCTGAAGACGAGCGCGCGCTCTGCGAGATTATCAAAGAGGAGACAGGCTCTGACTTCGTATACGTGTACGGCTATCCGACGCGCAAAAAGCCGTTCTATGTATATCCGAATCCAGCGAATCCGGAATTTAACGAAGGCATGGACCTCCTTTGCCGCGGCGTCGAGTGGCTTTCGGGCGGGCGCCGCATCAATAACTACGCGCAGTTGATGGACCATGTCAAAGAGTGGGGAATGGATCCTGAGAAAATCTCAATGTTCCTCGAAGCTTTCAGATACGGCGTGCCGCCTGAAGGCGGATTCGCCTTCGGCGCGGAACGTATGACCATGCAAATACTGGCACTCAAAAATATCCGCGAAGCATGCATGTTCCCGCGCGACATGAATCGCATCGATACACTCCTGCATGGAGACGACTCCGCCCAAAACTAACTTCACAATCCGGACGGACGGTTTCGAAGGACCTTTCGAACTCGTGCTAGATCTAATTGAATCGAGGAAACTCCTCGTCAACGATCTGGCGCTCGCCGATATCACGGAAGACTTCGTCAAGCACGTGAAGGCGCAAGAATCGTTCCCGATGGAGGAAACGGCCAATTTCATTCAGATCGCGGCCACGCTTCTTCTCATCAAGTCGAAATCCCTTATACCTGAGCTGGAGCTTTCAGACGAAGAAAATGCGGATGTCGAGGACTTGAAGCGCCGCCTCGCGGCCTATGAGAAGGTCCGCGAGGCGGCGCGCGAGCTCTCCCGTATCTATGGCCGTAATGTGATGCTGCCGGCGGGGGAACGGCCCGCCGAGGTAATTTTCGCCCCCTCCCGCGATCTCTCAGCTCCAGCGCTACGCGAGGCTCTCGAACGACTGCTTTCCGCCCGCAAAACGGTCGAAGAATTGCCTGAGGCGCGCGTCCGGCCGATGGTTACTATCGAGGAGATGATGGAACGGCTCGCCAAGCGGGTCGAGAGCGTCATGGCGCTCTCCTTTAAACAGTTTGCGGGTGAGCAAAGAGAAAAGATCGAGATTATCGTATCCTTTCTCGCACTCCTTGAACTCGTCAAGCAAGGCGCAGTCGCCGCCGAACAATACGACCGGCACGGCGATATCCGCATCCGCCACACCGGTTCGGACGACGTTCCCAGATACGGCTAAGTCAAATGCCGAAAAACTATTTCAGTATTTTGCAAAATACTATAATAAAACTGGATTTATTTGGACGAATGTGGTTTAATTGTATAGGAAGCACACCTTCGAATTGGGAGGCAAGAATGCAGACCGAGAACGCCATCCGAGTCGTCATGGAGCGGCCTGGACACCACACGTTCCCGATCAGGCCGATGGACATCCAACTGCATCATGGGTTGCGTGGAGTCGGCCGCTTCGGGAAGGCTGAGGTGGAGTGGGCTGCCGGTCATCTAGTACGCTATTTCCAGAGCCGAGGCGGATGGTACACGTTCACACTCGAGGAACTGGTGTACTACTACAAGCTGACCGGTGTTGACCCGAGTGAGAGGCTCTTCGGCCTCCTCGGAGCTTGGTTCGACGACGGGCCGATGTGCTGGCGTAGCGGGCAGGACTACCTCGCCAGCTACGGCGACGGGACATACTGCGTGACCGTGCTCTTCATCGAGCGGTGCGTCGCAGGTACGCCGCTCGAGGACCGCCTACATCGGCCAGCAGGCGCCAACTGAGAAGCTCGACTTCGTACACAGTCCAGCAGCCCGCGCGGCAAAGCCGCGCGGGCTGCTCGTTTACATCCCCAGAAATAGCCATTGCTCGGCACCGCTTGAATGAACTATAATTTACCTTAATGCTCACGCCTCCGGCAGCTCTCCACGCGCTTCTCTTCGCCTCCGGGGAACCGCTCGAGAAAAAAGAGCTTGCGTCTGTGCTCGGCTTTTCGGATACGGAGCTTGCATCCGCGCTCACAGGATTGGCAAAATCTCTCGAGAAGAGCGGCGTCACGCTTATCGAGACCGCAACGGAGGTAGAGCTACGGACCGCCTCCGAAGCCGCGCCGATCATTAAGAAGTTCCGCGAAACGGAGCTCGCCCGCGACTTGGGCAAAGCGAGTCTCGAGACGTTAGCCGTAATCGCGTATCAGACCGTAGGCACCGACAGAGGAGGTGCCGAAGGTGCCGACAGAGGAGGCGCGACACGCAGCGACATTGATTGGGTACGCGGAGTCAATTCCTCCGCTTCGCTCCGTACGCTTCTCCTGCGCGGCCTCATCGAGGGTAGGGAAGACCCGAAAGATAAGCGCCGCATTCGATATTCTCTGACCACTGAGGCCCTCGCCCATCTCGGAGTGAGTTCGGGGGCAGAATTGCCGCGCGCGCAGGAGCTATCGGCCGCCGCGAGAAATGTTATCGAGGGAGCGGAAACGGAGGCCGAAGGAGCCGGCTGAATAATATGGAAACCGAGGAACTCAAACAGCTCGCAGAAAGAACCCGTTTCATGCGCGAAGCGGGCATCGCGCTCCTCGCCGCATCGGGCTTGCTGGGACTTTTCTTACTCGTCCCGATGCCACAGCGAGCTGCATCCGAAACTGAAACCGCTCTCGCGTCGGCGAAAACTTCGCCAGCCTTCACTGACGTACCGGTCGAGGCGAAGGCGGCCATTGTGTACGATCTGGCCACCGGGAATACGCTCTATGCCAAAAATGCCGACGCCCAGCTCCCGCTCGCTTCGCTCACCAAGCTGCTTACCGTCTATGCGGCCCTTAAGGAGCTGCCTCCCGAGAGTCTGGTCACGATCCCGAGAACGGCAACAACACTCGATGCGCCCCGGATATTCAAAGCGGGGCAGAGGCTCTCCCTTTCCGATCTTGCGCGGCTCACGCTGACCGCTTCACTCAACGATGGCGCTGCCGCGATAGCCGAAGCGGCGGCCGTTCGAAGCAACCGTTCCGAGAGCGTCTTGCTCGCGAGCGCAGCCGCCAGCCTTTCTCTCTCGCAAACCTATGCCATGAACGGCAGCGGCCTCGACGTAAACGAAGCGGTATCGGGCGGTTACGGCTCTGCGCGCGACTTAGCTAGGCTCTCCGGCGCGTTCGCGCAGGAATTGCCGTATATCGCGGAGGCTACGACGCTTCCATATGCGGAAGCCTCTTCTGCCGACGGCGCCTCCTTCACGGTTAAAAACACTGATCCGATAATCTCCTCCGTTCCCCATATCCTTTTATCGAAAACCGGCTTCACTGATCTGGCGGGAGGGAATCTCTCGCTTGTTTTCGATGTCGGCATAGGGCATCCGATCGCGGTCGTCGTACTCGGCTCCTCGAAAGAGGCGCGCTTCACCGATGGCGCGGCTCTTGTGGCGGCCACGCTCGCGCACTTCGCCGGCGTACCCTCCCTATAAAACCATGGAAACCGCAAGCATACTCAAAGTGTTCATCCCGGCGACCGCCTCGTTCGTCACTGGTATTTTGTTCGCGCCCGTTCTCGTGCACTACCTCTACCGTTATAAGGTCTGGAAGAAGCAGACGCGCAAGACTGCGCTCGACGGCACGCGCGCCGTCGAGTTCGAGAAGCTCCGCATGACCGTGCACGGCGGCAACGAAGTCTCGACGCCGCGCATGGGCGGGATACTGATCTGGGCGAGCGTCGGCTTCGTCACGCTCCTGGCCTGGGCGTCTGCTCGGCTCCTCCCAATGCCTCTGACCGAGAAATTGGACTTCCTTTCCCGCAGTCAGACCTGGATCCCGCTCTTCACTCTACTCGCCGGCGCGCTAATGGGCTTCGTGAACGATCTTTTGGATATTCAGCCCGGGGGAGAGCGGGGGATACGGCTGTCTACGCGGCTTATTTTCGTCACCCTAGTCTCGCTCTTTATCGGCTCCTGGTTTTATTTCAAGCTCGGCGTCACGGCGATCGGCATTCCGGCGGACGGGACGCTCGCGCTCGGCGCGCTTATCATCCCGCTCTTTGTGCTCATATCGCTCGGCCTCTATGCCGGCGGCGTCATCGACGGGATCGACGGGCTCTCGGGCGGCGTCTTCGCCGCCGCGTTCATGGCGTATGCCGGCATCGCTTACTTCCAGAATCAAATAAATCTAGCGGCATTCTCGGCGACTCTGACCGGAGGTATCCTCGCGTTCCTTTGGTTCAACATCCCGCCGGCGCGCTTCTGGATGACCGAGACCGGCACGATGGGGCTCACCATGACGCTCGCGGTCGTCGCCTTTATGACTGATACGCTCGGCAAGGGATATGGAGTAGTGGCGTTGCCGATTATCGCGTTCCCGCTCGTCGTAACGGTGCTTTCAAATATCATTCAAGTCACCTCGAAGAAATTGCGCGGCGGAAAAAAGATATTCCGCATCGCGCCGCTGCATCACCATTTTGAGGCCATCGGTTGGCCTTCGTACAAGGTGACCATGCGGTACTGGGTCATCTCGGTAGTCTGCGCTATCGTCGGCATGAGCGTCGCGCTGCTCAAATGATATGCCCCGTATGATTGCCTTGACTGATCTAGGTTTATCTCAACAAGCTAAGAAGTGCCGTACGCGAGATATTTTTATTTGCATTCGCAACCGAGCAGAGCAATCATACGGGGTATGAGACTCCTTTCCGGCGACCGCCTGTTCCTGTTTCTGGTGCTTCTCATCACCTTCGCAGGCCTGGCCATCTTCTCCTCCGCGGCGCTCGGCCTTCTCGCGCGCGAGTCGAGCTCACTCTCCAAGGATATTTTCGTACAGACCGGACTCGGACTCGGCGTAGGCCTCTTGGCGTTCTTCGCCGCGCGAGCAATCCCGCTCGCTTATATCAAGCGCGCCGCTCCTTATTTCTATGTCAGCGCACTGCTCCTGACCGCTCTCGTATTCGTACCGGGGATCGGCTTCCGCGCTGGCGGAGCGACCCGGTGGATCAACGCGGGCTTCACGACTATACAGCCGGCTGAATTTCTGAAGGTCGGCTACGTGCTCATCCTCGCATGGTGGCTCGCTCCGCGGGCGCGCCAGCTCTCCGACCTGAAAAGAGGCCTCTATCCCTTCGTCGCTCTACTCGCGGCTCCCATGGCGCTTCTGGCGGCCCAGCCGAACAATTCAACCATGATGCTCATCCTTTTTACCGGTACAGTGATGTACTTCGTCGCCGGAGCGCCCTGGCGCGATTTCGGCATACTGGCTCTCTGCGCGGTCGCTCTTTTTTCTTTAATGCTCGTATTCCGGCCGTATACGCTCGAGCGCGTTAAGACGTTCATAGAGCCTTCCGCGAATTCGTTCACGAGCGGCTACCAGATCCAGCAGTCGCTCATCGCGATCGGCTCCGGCGGGCTTCTCGGGAAGGGTTTCGGCCAAAGCGTGCAGAAGTTCAATTATCTGCCCGAACCGGACGGCGATTCGGTCTTCCGGCTTCTCTTTCCTCCTTATCCTGCAGGCATTCATAAACATGAGCGCCATGCTCTCCATCATCCCGCTCACGGGCCTGCCTTTGCCATTTATCTCCCATGGCGGGACGGCGCTCGTCGCAGTGCTCGCCATGTGCGGGCTTATCTTAAACGTCGCCGCGCATAGAACTAGCCGTTAGGTGCTAGGCATTAGGCTTTTGCAAATCCGTACATGAGCTAGTGATAAAATCATAGAGGCGTTGTTGTAAAATGCGAAACCGTCCTCCAACGGTTCGCGTTGTGGACGGTTGTGTGCCTATTATGGACGTTTACAGAACTGGAGGCCGCTTCAGTTGCCGTACCGACTCGGCAACGTCCCGCCTTATCTCGAACGAATCTTCTCCGTGGAGTCCTTGCGTGAACCAGACATCCACGAGTTCGTTGCAGTATGCGATGACCTGATCCGCATCGAGCTTCGGGAAGCATTCGGTGCAGACCGGGAACATGGCTCGGCCGGGCGCGAAGGGGATGTCATAACCCTGCACGACGCCCCAACAATTCTTGCAATGAGCGCAGTGGCTGATACCACGAGACTTCAGCCGGAGGTTTCGCACGGTCCGATAGAGCTTGGTTGCCAAGAAACTGAGCATGTTAGCGCCTCCTCGGAATTATTTGGCTAGATCACCTGTAAATATCGTATCACAATAGTATCCATATTGTCAAGATTGACGACAAAATGCCATCGACTATGATGTAACCACATTCGGGATTATCCCGCGGCCCCGCTAGCGATAGCGGGGAATATTATTTTAAGTACAGCAGGCTGAATCCATCTTTAATTCGGGCGTAGTCTTGGTCATCAAGCGTGCCGAGCTTTGACGAAAGTCGGCGGTGATCAAGGGCGCGGGCCTGATGTAGGCAAGCTATCATATCTCTGTCTTTTTGACGGAATTGCACATACCATGTGCCTTCGCGTGTCCTAGTTGTTGTTGGGATAACGAAATAGAAACCATGCGCAAGTTTTTTGTAGATTATGACTGGCCGTGAGAACAACGCACTCTTACCATTCACTTCCGAACCGATATTCTCGCCGACGGATGCCCACCATATATCGCCTTGCGATACCAGCGGTGGCCGATGCTGTAGTTCATGCAAACGTTGCTTTAAACCAATCCATTCTAGGAAGCGCTTCATATGCTAATGCTAGCATTCAAATTTCGAAAACATATGACAATTGTCTTCACGGGAGGCGGGACTGGCGGGCATTTTTACCCCATCATAGCCATCGCGGAGGCGCTCGACGATCTGGCTCGGTCTAGGCGGCTCGTGGCGCCCAAGCTTTATTTCTTGGCGCCTTCTGCGATCGATCCGAAGGCGCTTTTTGAGAACGGCATAATCCACGTTGCCGTCCCGGCAGGCAAGATGCGCCGGTATCGGTCGGCGGGGAGCATTTTCGGCTTCATTGCGACCTTTTTTGGGACTCTGTGGGCGGTCCTGGCTCTGTTCCGCCTCTATCCGGACGTGGTGGTGAGCAAGGGCGGCTACGGCAGCGTACCGACGGTGCTTGCCGCGCGCATACTGGGTATTCCGGTCATCGTGCACGAATCGGACGCGAAACCGGGCCGCGCCAACCTGCTTGCGGCGAAGTTCGCAAAAAAAATCGCCATCTCTTTTGAGAGCGCGGCGCATTATTTCCCGAAGAAGGTACAGGGCAAGATAGCCCGCACTGGCATACCTGTACGGAAAGCATTGATGCGCGTCGAGGCGGAAGGCGCCCGCCAATATCTGGGGCTCGAAAACGATATTCCAACGATCCTCATCTTAGGAGGATCCTCCGGCGCAGTCAGGGTCAACGAGGCGGTTCTCTCTGCCTTGCCCGATCTCGTGGCCTTCGCCAACGTAATCCATCAGACGGGACAGGCGAACTTCAAAAGCGTATCCGAACTGGCGCAAGTCATCCTGAGAGATGATCCTCACGCCTCCCGATACCACCCGATCAACTTTCTTTCCGAAATGGCGCTGCAACGGGCTGCCGGCGTCACCGACCTTGTTATCTCGCGCGCTGGAGCGACTTCGATCGCCGAAATTTCTCTCTGGAAGAAACCCTCCCTCATCATCCCCATTCCCGAATCCGTGAGCCACGACCAGCGTACCAATGCCTACGCGTACGCCAGGACGGGCGCCGCGGCGGTGCTCGAAGAAGAAAATTTGACCCCGCATCTTCTAGTATCCGAGGTGAAGCACATCCTGGATAATCCCGAGCAGGCGAAACGCATGGGCGAGGCGGCGGTCGGGTTCACCGATCCGGACGCCGCGCGCATCATCGCCGAGGAGATCCTCTCCATAGCGCTTTCGCATGAACCCAGTTAGAAATCTTCACTTTACGTTGTATTATTGATTTATGGCCTTTTATTTGATTCATTTCCGAGGTTCAGGATTATCTCCTGTATCGGATTTCTAACTGGGCGAGTCATGAGCCCCGTTGTTACTCGTTTTGCGCCTTCGCCGACCGGCTTCATGCACGTCGGCGGCGCGCGCACCGCGCTCTTTGCCTGGCTTTATGCGCGCCAAAAAGGCGGCCGCTTCATCCTGCGCATCGAAGACACGGACAAAGAAAGGGAAGTGGCCGGTTCGATTCCGCACATCATCGAGTCGCTCTCGTGGCTCGGCATCGAATGGGACGAGGGCCCGGACAAGGGCGGCCCGCGTGCGCCGTATATTCAGTCGGAGCGCCTCACTCTGTACCGCTCGTACGCGGAAAAACTGGCGGCCGCCGGACACGCCTATCCCGACCCGTATTCGGAAGCGGAATTGGAGGCACTGCGCACTAATGCCGAAGCCGAGAAGCGGCCTTTCCTTTACCGTGATCACAGGCCGGAGGGGACGGAACCTTGGGACGGAAAGAAGCCGCTTCGCTTTCGCGCGCCGCGCATCGCGCGATACGAGTGGGACGATGTAGTACGCGGACGTCTATCGGCCGGGGAGGAAGCAATCGATGACTTCATACTTATCAAGAGCGACGGCTACCCGACCTACAATTTCGCGCATATCGTAGATGACATAGAAATGAAGGTCACTCATGTTATACGCGGAGAAGAATTCATATCTTCAACGCCGAAATACCTTTCCGTATACGAGGCCCTCGGGGAGGCGCCCCCCGCATTCGCTACGATGCCGCCCATTCTTGGGCCGACAGGCACCAAAAAGCTCTCCAAGCGCGACGGCGCGAAAGACATTCTCGATTACCGTTCTGACGGATATCTGCCCGTCGCTCTTATGAACTTCCTCGCACTTCTTGGCTGGAATCCGGGCACGGACCGAGAATTCTTTTCGCCCAAAGAGCTTACGGATGAGTTTTCGCTGGAGCGCATCCAGATCTCGGGCGCGCGCTTCGATGAGACTAAACTGCGCTCTATGAACCAGCATTGGATGCGCCTACTCTCGACGGATGCCTTCATCCGGCACTTGGGGGTCCGACCCCCAAGTGACGGGGAGAAACTGAGTAAGGCGGTACCGCTTTTAAAGGAGCGGGCGCAGACGTTCAAAGAGGCGCAGGAAATGCTCTCGGGCGAGCTTAGCTGCCTATTTGATAAACCAATTCTTGCCAAAGAGCAGCTCTTGGCCAAGGAATTGCCGGACCGTCCTGGCCTGGCCCTCTCCGGGCTCAGGAAGCTTTCGGAGATTGTCGGCTCCTTGCCTGACGACGTCACAGCGCAAGCAGTAAAGGACGCGCTTATGCCCGCCGCAGATAATGAAGAATCGGCCGGTCAGGCAGGGAAGGGAGGCAGGGGAGCGATTCTATGGCCTCTGCGGTATGCCCTGTCCGGCAAGGAACGCTCGCCGGACCCATTCACGCTCATTTCCATTCTTGGCAGGGAAGAATCGCTTGTGCGCATACGAGAAGCAATTGGTATACTGGAAAGATGAAGTTCGGCGGTCGGTTCCTGCTCATTTTTTTTGTCGTATTTGCGTTGATCCCTCTGCCGGTGTCCGCCGACCAAGTATCCGATCTGCAGGCCAAGATAAATGCCAATAACCAACAAGTAGCGGCTCTCGAGGCCGAAATAGCGGCATTCCAAAAACAACTCGACGCTCTCGGAACCAAGAAGAACACTCTGCAATCGACGATAAGCGCGCTCTCGCTTTCCCAAAAACAGCTTGCGTCACAGATCAAGGTGACGCAAAGCAAGATCGCTTCGGCTAACCTTAAGATCCAGGAGCTCACGCTATCCATCGGAGACAAGGAACGAACGATCGCTCAAAACCGAGCCGCTATCGCGAAAGCACTGCAAGGCATGGCTGAAGGCGAACAGGTCTCGCTGCTCACGCAAGTCTTCTCGTCGGATTCCCTGACGCAAGCCTGGGAGGCTGCAGATCAAGCGATCCAATTCAACCAGGCTCTCGAGCACGATATTAGAAGCTTGCGCACGGTCCGCGCCGCACTCGCGTCCAATCGCGACGAGGTTTCCGCGCAAAAAGCCCAGCTCGTAACGCTTGAGAACCAACTTACGGTGCAGAAGCGCTCCGTGGACGCGAACAAGTCGGCACAGCAGCAGCTTCTCGCGCAGACAAAGAATCAGGAGGCAAACTATCAGAAGCTTATTGCGCAGAAGCAAGCCGCCCAGAAGGCATTCGAGCAAGAGCTCAACAACCTGCAGAACCAATTGAATCTGATAGTGCATCCGGATCTCTTGCCTAAAGTGGGCTCGGGCGTTCTCTCCTGGCCTTTCAGCAGAGCTTTCATGGCCGGCTGCGCACAAAGAAGAGGCGCCTATGGAAATCCTTTCTGCATTACCCAATATTTCGGCAATACGGCATTCTCTACGGCAAATCCGCAGGTCTATAACGGCAAGGGGCATAACGCGATCGATTTTGGCGCGCCTATCGGCACTCCCGTGTACGCCTCCATGGGCGGCACGGTGCTCGGAACGGGTAACACCGACCTCATCCGCGGCTGCTACTCTTTCGGCAAATGGGTCATGGTCATACACGGGAACGGGCTCTCGACTCTCTACTCGCATCTATCCGCGATCGACGTCGCGAAAGGGCAGCAGGTGAGCGCCGGCCAGCTCTTAGGGCTCTCTGGGATGACCGGGTATGCGACGGGCCCGCATTTGCATTTCGGAGTGTATGCCACGGAAGGCACCCAAATAATGACGTTGCGGCAATTCCGCGGAGCCAATGCGGGCTGTGCCGACGCCACGATGCCAGTGGCCACGCTCACGGGATATTTGAATCCGCTTTCCTACCTTTAATTCCAAATCTCGGATAGCCGCGATTGCGGGGCAGGGAGGAGGTATACTAATGGGCATGTGGGCAGTCATCCGACTTGTCTTCTGGATGCTGGTTCTCGTACTCACTTTATCTTTTTTTGGCATCTCGATACAGGCTATCGTCGATTCTCCTGCGGGGAGAGCGAACTTTTCTTATATCGCCCAGCTCTTTACGCAGGCTTGGCAATGGCTGACGCATTTATTGTAAGACTGCGCAAAAGATATATTGTGCGCACTCTATACTGGTATATAAAATGCCGCCTCCCCGCCCTCTTATAGTCAACACGAGACGTTCGCGATGATATATTCGTACGCTTCATCGACGGAATTTACGACAGAATAGAGGCTCATGTCCTCTTTGTTGATATACGAATATTTCTGGTAGATCATCGTGTCGATAAGATTCGTGAGCGGTTCCCAATAATCCTTATCGAACAGCAGGATCGGCACTTTGCGAATCTTTTTTGTTTGTACGAGCGTCACAAGCTCAAAGAATTCGTCGAGCGTACCGAATCCGCCAGGGAAAAAAACATACGCCTCTGAAGCGTACATCAGCATGACCTTGCGCACGAAGAAATGATCGAAGCCGAACTTCTCGGTCAGGTAGGGATTATAGAGCTGCACGTCATGCAGATTTATATTGAGACCAACCGAAGCGCCGCCGGCCTCATACGCGCCTTTATTGGCGGCCTGCATAACTCCGGTCGAGCCGCCTGTGATCACTGCAAAACCTTTTTTGGAAAGCCGCCCGGCCAGTTCTTCGGCGCGATTGAATGAATTGCCGCCGAGAGCGGCGCGCGCGCTGCCAAAAACGGATACGGCGAGCCCGTAGCGGCTGATGATATCAAACCCTTCAACGAATTCGGACAAGATCTTGAATATCCGCCAGGCCTCGATCTTCTTCGGCTTGCAGACGAGGAGCGGCCGTTCGCCCGCCTGCGGCATTGAACGCTCCCCTTCGTGGACCACTTGCGCGAGCCGCTCGTGCGTCTCGACTGGAAGAATCACGCCATCCTCGTTCAGATCGCTGTGCATTAGGAAAATTGTAGCATCGCCTGCGCTGCGCAGGATGCGCAGTTCACAGATTCAACTAGAATTCGCAATTCGTCGCCGGCGCATAACCCGCGCGCGCGGCGGCCGCGGCGGAGGCGAACCATACCTTATTCGCTTCGGATATCCGCTCGGCGCCCGCGCAGGAAGGGAGATAGTATTTCGAGCCGTTTTTCGAGGCAACTACTTTCCCCGAGTCCCTTCGGAGGCCCTGCGTCTCCCCTACCCCATTATTTTCAGAATTAGGCGCCGTTGGTATGTCGATGGTTATGACGCTCGCCTGCCGCCCGTCCCGCCCCGAAAGATACCCGAGCAAAAACGAGAGCGAAGAAGCGGCAATTAGGATGCCGACAATGAGCGCGTCCCTGGGAATGCGATCGAAAAAATGTTTGCATTTTGCCTGGACTTCTGCTACGATCATTCAGTAATAGTAACACCATGGCATCAACTAAAGCCGCCGGCACAGCTAAAAACTTAAGGGATTCGAACCCGAAATATTTGGGTGTTAAGCTGGCGGACGGACAGCCCGCGCGCCCAGGCATGATTATCGTCCGCCAGCGCGGGACGAAGATCGAGGCTGGCAAGAATGTTAAAGTCGGCCGCGACCATACGCTCTTCGCTATCGCGTCCGGTACGGTCAAATTCAGCACCCGGCGCAAAACGAATTACGCGGGCCAGAGACTGTATAAAAAAGTCGCGGAGGTTCTCTAACTTCCGATTCACCGAAACTTCAGCAGCTCTCCTCTAATCTTAAGTAGGAGCGTCTCGGCTAAATCGAGCGCATGGTCTTTGTGCCTGTGACTTCACTCACCCGAACACGGAAAGGGGGCGACAATGAGCAGCTTTTTTGTTTCGGCGGCTGCGGCGAGCCTGGTTCTCATCTCGGCAACGGGATCCTTCGCGGGCCTGGCGGAAACGAACGCTTGCAAAGCACGATCCCTGGCGGCAAACAATCTTACCGAGCGCTCGGCACGGCGCATGAAAGCAGGCGTTTCGTATCGAATCGCCGGCCCGAGCGGCACGACCACATACGTCTTTTCCAGAGGCGACACGGTGTGGGGCCTGTGCGAGCGGATAAGCTCAGCTCAAGCCGCGCTCGGTGCGCTGCCGGCGGTCACGAGGGAGGACTTAGCGGATGTCCGCGCTGAACTCGGCACCCTACGAGCGGAAATAGGGCCGATGAAGAAAATCGTCGACAACCTGAAGAAGGCAGAGCTTATAATTATCCCGGATAGCCCCTTCTTATGGCTCAAAGTGCTTCTCATTCTCGTTCTCATAGCCCTGCCTGCGGTTGTCCTCGCGGCTGCCGCGACGTGGTTCTTGCTGCGCCGGTCGGAACGGCCCGCACCGGTACCGGTTTATATTCCAGTTCCAGAACCGGTACCGGGAAGCCATGTAAGCACTGAACCGCGCCGTCGTTTCGCCGAACGCCTTGTCACGGTAGTCAATACCGAGCCGCAGGTTGGAGATGCAGTGGCGTTCTTCACGAACCCGGCGCGACAGGTAGAGGGCGGCACGCCTCACTGCGTAATCGCGCATATCGCCCAGCTGCACAAAGGACAGCGAGAAGGACGGCCAGTTACGATCTGCCGAGGTACGGGCGCTTGGAACGGACCCTACTTCGACCTTGCTCTTTACGACCTTGAGCGGCAGGAGCGGGTCCTCCTAACGGCAGGCATGGCCCGAGCGCTTGCAAACGGCGTGCGAAGCGCGGCGCATGGGGAGCCGAACAGTATAGGAGTCTGGCTCTCGCAGACGGGTTGGCGATTCAAAACTGAAGAAGAGTGTCCCGAGCACATCCTCCTTCAGGAAGAGACGAAATTCTTGCCGGCCTCAGAGGTTCCCGCCGAAAAGGCCGCCCAACCAGTAGCCTGATCGTTCCCCTAGCCTCACGCACCGGAAGCCCGTATGGGTCTCGAGGGAGAGTGTGAAGTTAGGGTATAGCCCCGCGACAGCGGGGCTAGTCTTTTTTAATAAACAGAAACCGCCCGCCACACGACCCGTGTGGCGGGCGGATGTCTCTATGGCGGTTTACTGGGCGCGCTTCAGGCGGGCGCAGAATTCCGCGAATCTCTTGAGCGACTCGCGTTGGAACTTGAGATTCGCGTCGAATCCGCTTTTGAGCGCCTGCTTATACGCCTCAACGACCCGCGCTGAATTCCCCGCCTTTTTCATCAGTGCCGTCGTCTTCATGCCATCGTTGTAGTTCCGGAGCGCCCGCATACACGCCCTAGATATCTCATTCTCGAGTTCCTTGGCCCGCTGCTCCAAAAAACGCACAGCGCCTTTTTTCGCCTTCCTCCTGAGGCTTGCGGCAATGCGCTCCTTGCAGTGCAGCTTTAACGCTTGCGCCTTATCCTCGGCATAGCCCATCGACCCCTCCTAGAGCCGTATATTCTCTCCACACACAGTGTACTGGTCTCTGGCTAAGTCTGGATTAACGGTTTATCCAGCGCGGCATGCCAATAATAGGCGAGGATATCGCGCTTCACTTCCCCGTCAGGGAACGTTCCATAATTAGGATGGTGCCGCTCGATCACGCGCGTATCAGAGCTGTTGCTGATCGCCGTTTCGCCGTCGATATAAAAACCGAGGTGCCGATGCTTCCCCTGCGTGCCGTCATCCTTCTTTTTGAATCCCCATAAAATGACCGCCCCAATGCGCGGCTCATCTATCTTCTGCCAGCCGGACTTTTCCATATCTTCGACTGTGCCAGAGACGGTAGTGTGGCGCTCTCCGATGAGACCGAATAGATAGAGGAGGCTCGAGACGTATGTCGCACAAGAGAGGTCTCCGTCCTCGAGAACATCGGTCTCCTTCCCTCCTATGGTGAAATACAGATTCCGGAACAGAGCGGAGCCCACGCTGTTCTCGATCATCTTCAGGTAGGAAAGAAAGACCTCCAGTTTCGGCTTCTCTAGAGCCATATTAATTATTCCGCTTCTATGCAAATAGAAAACTTCCCGAATGTTTCGTGAGCCGATACCGGCACGTCGAAAGTCCCGAGTTCTTTGAACGGTTTTTCGAGTCTGATCGCGTCCTCGGGCAGATCGATGCGCGCCTGCTCCTTGACCGCCCGCATGATCTCAGAGGCGCCGATTGCATCGTAAAGATGGCCTTTTTCATTGGCCTTCGCCTTCAGTATCACCTTCGCTTCCGCGAGCGCGGCGAGATTTTGCGCCAGAAGCGCGTTATCCAGCGCGGCGCGGTCCGATCTCTGTTGGCGGCGCCTCTCGGCCTCCTTTTGTGCGAGCGGGGTCGCCGCTATCGCGAACTTGCCCGGGATAAGATAATTGAGCGCATGGCCGTCTTTGGCCTCCACGACCTCGTGTGCCCGCCCCACCCCCTTCACATCTCGCAGCAAAACGATTTTCATGTTCACACATTACCTTATCTCCTTTAGTTAATCAACGTATTTTACTATGAACCTTACGATAACCTATAGGTCTCTCTAAGGTACACCTAAACGATAGTGCTCGCGAAGCGCTCTGTCGGACTCGAGCGCTTCCGCGACAAAAGAGCGCACCTCTCCAACGCCGCTCTTAAGGTGGGCGCGCACGAGCGAAACGAATTCGTCGCAGGGATAGGGATACACCCAGACGCTGTCCTGCAGCCGGACAAAGCCCATGCCATGCAATAGGCGTCGAAGCTGATTACGCACACGCCGCCGCCGCTCTGTAATATCGAAAATAAGCATCCTCCACTTTCCATCCCAAAATGCCGGCTCCGGTATTTCGTATTCTCTAAATTCGAGTTCTTCCATCACTGCCTGCCCTTTTTCAGTAATTTCGATTCTGCGCTCTGCGTGCGTGCCCGACACGGCAACGAGGCCGCCCCGTTCAAGCCGACCGATGCCCTGATTGATGCGTCGATACAGCTGCGCACGATTTTTCGCGGGGCGATCCAATTCCTTCAGCAATCTAGTCATCTTAGGCGCGAGAAGGACAACGCTTATGACTCCAGCCGCCGCGAGTGACCGCAAGAGCAGATTTTTCATCGGCACTCTCCGTTGTTTTGTCCTCTTTCCCATTGCTCCTTACGATAACCTATAGGCTAAGTTAAGGTATAGTTATACACGTCTCATTTGTCGAGACTCGCGGCCTCTACAAAAAACGCATCGCGGATTATTTTGTCCTACATGCCCGTCGTCAAAAAGCGGACGGCTCGTTCCATTTGGGGGTCTTTCTTGGCGTCCGCATCAGCTTGCGTGAACGGGACTGCGATGTCCGGCGAAATGCCGTTGCCCATGATCCAATTCCCGGCGGGAGTGATCCAGCGCGCTACCGTAACCTTGAGGGCTCCTCCGTCTAGGTCGATCAACGTCTGCACCGAACCTTTGCCGAAGGTTTTCATACCGATAACGGTCGCGACATTATTATCCTGAAGCGCGCCCGCGAGGATCTCGGAAGCGGAAGCGGAGCCGCCATCGACGAGCACGACGGTCTTCGTACCGGCCGGCAGGTCATCGTATCCGTAACTTGTGTGCGTGCGGTTCGGTTCCTTGCCGCCGAAATCTTCCGTTACGATCTTAGCTCCTTCCGGCAGGAAGTGGCCGGCGATGTCGACAGCGGCGTCTAGGTATCCGCCCGGATTCCCGCGCAAGTCGAGGATGAGCCTTCTCGACCCTGAAGCTTTGAAACGCGCGAGGGTTTGACTGAACACGCTTGCGGAATCCGACGTGAATTCGTACAGGGCGATCTTGTACACGCCGTTCTCCGAGTCCATGCTGTCTTCCGACTTAGGCACCTGGATCGTCTCCCGCGTGACGGTAACTTCGAGGGGTTTGCCTTCTCGAATGAGCGTGAGACGGACTTGCGAGCCGGCTGGTCCGCGTATCAGGCTGACCGCTTTGTCGATAGACAGATCATCGGTGGCGGCGCTATCGATCGCCACGATCTGATCTCCCGCCCGGATCCCGGCGGCCTCGGCAGGAGTGCCTTTCAGAGGCGCGATGACCGTAAGCAAGTCGTTCTTTATCCCAATTTCCATTCCCACTCCGGCGAAGTGGCCGGATATGTTCTCAGTAAAGATTTTCGCCTCCGTGGGCGGCATAAATACGGTATAAGGATCTCCATAAGAGGCGGCTAGGCCCTGAATGGCTCCGAAAATCCGGTCGCGAGCGGAGGGCATCGTCGAGGAAGCGTGCGTACTCACATACTTGTCTTCTAACGCGTTCCAGGCTTTCCAGAAATCGGCCAGTTCGGCCTCCGTATCCGGCGTCGCATCCAGCCCGTCTCCGATGAGCGGGATGCGCGCGACGATCGCGCTCGCTGAATTGTTCCCGCTGAGCGCAATTCCGGCGCTGAACCCGAGCATTGCCACGATCGCGAACGCAACCGCGCGCGCCGTGATGCTGCGGCCGTACGCAAACGGTTCTTTAGATATCATTCGACAATGGTAGCACATCCCCAGATTGTTTTATGAGGAAGACATGAAATCAAAAAGTCCGATGTGGTATCCTTCTAACATGATTTTCAGACACCAATACGAGGGCGGCGTATGGGTCGATCTCGAACAGCCCACAGAAGAAGAGATCCGGGAAGTCGCGCGGGAATTCTCTATCAGCGAACCTTTTGAGGCCGAGCTCCTCTCCCCCACGCCGATGCCTATGGCGGCGGTAGATTCCGATCGAATCCTGCTCGTGCTCCATTTCCCCGAATCGGGCGCCGAGGGCGCAACAAAGAATCAGGAGATAGACTTCGTCGTAGGGAACCGCTTCATCGTGACGGTACGGTACGAGATCATAGCCTCGCTTCATCACCTTAAGAAAATCTTGGAAGCCCAGGAATTGACTCACGGAAGCGTGCCGGTTACGACTGATGTGCTGCTCGAGATCCTTTTCGCGCACCTGTACTCCTCGGTACGAGATCACACGAATCATGCCGCTACGCAGCTCTCGCGCGTCGAGCGGGATATGTTCGACGGCCATGAGCATCGTACGGTGCGCGCCATCTCGAGCGTTTCCCGCGCCTTTCTCAATCTCGAAGCGGCGCTCGCCAACCAGGAAGAGCCGCTCCGAAGGTTCCTCGAAGCGCTCGAAAAGAAAGAATTCTTCGGAGACTCATTTGCGGAGCGCGCGCAGCGCATCTTCTCGAATCGTACGCACGTGGCTCGGCTCGTGAAGACACACGGAGCGGTCGCAGGGGAATTGCGCGAAACCAACATTGCGTTGCTGTCCGCAAAGCAGAACGAAATAATTAAGATACTCACTGTGGTCAGCTTCATCTTCCTGCCGCTCGCCCTTATTGCGAAAATATTCGCCATGAAAGCCACGGACATGCCGTTCGCCGAGGCTCCGAACGGATTCTGGATAATCATCGGCATCATGTTCGTCGTAGCGACGCTATTGACGCTCTTCGTCCTTAAGAAACGTTGGATTTAAACTATGAATCTCTGGGGGTACTTGTTCGGTTCCAAAAGGAAGGACGGAGCGCCGTTGCCGCAGATCTTCTTCACCGACACGCTCTCGGGCAAGAAGGAAATATTCGTATCCCAGCGGCCGGGCCTCGTGCTCATGTATACCTGCGGGCCGACGATGTACGGCCCTGCTCATATCGGGAATCTCCGCCCCTATATGCTCTCGGATACGGCTGTGCGCGCGCTCACGGAGGCCGGGTATCAAGTCCGGCGCGTCATTAACATTACTGATTTCGGACACTTGGTCACTGACGGGGACAGCGGCGAAGACAAAATGACCAAGGGGCTTCGCCGCGAGAAGCTTGCGCTCACGATGGAAAATATGCGGACGATGGCGGAAAAATACACGATGGTATTCATCGACGATCTCGCTGCGCTCAATATAGACGTCGAACACATCTCTTTTCCTCGGGCGAGCGATTACGTCTCGGAACAGATAGCTTTCATAAAGACACTCGAGCAGAAGGGATACGCCTACCGCACGAAAGACGGAGTTTATTACGACACCTCGCGATTCATTGGATATGGCAAGCTCGGCGGCATCGCTCTCGAGAGTCAGCAGGAAGGGGCGCGCATGAAAGCCTATTCCGAAAAGCGCAACCCGGCCGATTTCGTGCTTTGGAAGCCTGATCCGCGTCTAGGCTGGGAGAGTCCCTGGGGCCGCGGGTTCCCGGGCTGGCATATTGAGTGCTCGACAATGTCACGGTCGCTCTTGGGACAAGAACTCGATATCCATATGGGAGGCGAGGATTTGATCGCGATACACCACAACAACGAGATCGCGCAGTCCGAGGCGATTTCCGGCCGCACGTTCGTCCATTATTGGATGCATAACGCCTTCCTCACCATGGGGGGCGAGAAGGCCTCGAAATCGGTCGGCAATGTCGTCTACCTCTCTGACGTAAAAGAGAAAGGGTTCCATCCGCTCGCATTGCGGTATTTTTTTCTACAAGCACATTACCGCACTCCCCTCTCCTTCTCGTGGGATGCGCTCGCCGCCGCGGCGAGCGCGCTCGAGCGTCTCTGGAAACTCTCGAGTGAGGTCGCCGAAGAAGCGGGGCGAACGAGCGCTCCGAGCGAGGCGCGCGACCAATTCCTCGCGGCTGTGCGCGACGATCTCGCGACGCCGCAGGCGCTCGGCATTCTCTGGGACTCGCTGAAAAGCGACGAGTACGCGCCGGAGGAGAAATGGGGTCTTCTCGAGGACGCTGAGGCGCACTTCGGCCTCTGCCTTCTAAACCCTCCCGTGACAAAAGCCAGGGCTCTGGCAGAGCTCCCCGCCGATATCCGAGAATTGGTCGCGCGTCGGGAGAAAGCCCGTACATCTAAGGATTTTGAAGAGGCCGATCGCCTCCGAAAGGAACTTGGGGACAGGGGATATCATGTGGAAGACAGTCCGGACGGCCCGGTGATAAAATCGCTCTGATGGCCAGAGACGCCCAAATGGAAGCCGCCAGAACGACCGCTCGGAAAGCGAAAGCGCCGATTCCCGCGGGAGATTCTTTCGCGGGGACCGGCCGGATTCCTCCGCAATCACTCGAATCCGAGCGCGCGCTCCTAGGCGCTCTTCTATTGAAACCGGACGCTATCCATGACGTCTCGGATCTTATCCAGCCCGAATCTTTCTACGCAGAAAAGCACAGGATCATTTTCGGCATTATGCGCGAGCTCGCCGAGCGCGGCGAGCCTATCGATCTCCTCTCCCTTTCGGCAAGGATGCAGGATCAGAGCCTGCTTGAGCGCGGAGGCGGCAGAAGCTACATTGCCGAGCTCGCCGGCTCGGCTCCCGCGCCCGGGAACTTCTCCCATTACGCGGAACTCGTCTCACGCAAGCACCTCATGCGCGCCCTGATCGATGCGGCCTATCAGATAACCGAATCCGCGTTCGATGACGCGCGCGATACGATGGAAGTGCTCGATGAGGCTGAAAAGGCCATTTATGCGATCGGCAACGCCTCCGCCGCGCATAAATTCACCGCGATCAGCGACAAGATCCACGAAGCATGGGACCGGCTCGAAGCTTTGTCCAAGAAAGAGAACGGTATACGCGGCGTTCCCTCCGGCTTCCCCGCGCTCGACAACTTGCTCTCCGGCTTCCATCCTTCCGATCTCGTCATTCTCGCCGCCCGGCCGTCGATGGGCAAAACGTCGCTCGCTCTCGATATCGCCCGCAACACGGCTGTGCGCCACAACGTACCGGTCGGCATCTTCTCGCTCGAGATGAGCTCGGAACAGCTTATCGACCGAATGCTCGCGGCCGAATCATTCGTCAATTCTTGGAAACTGCGCACCGGCCAGGTGCGCGACGAGGAGGATTTCAGCCGCATCCGAGACGCGCTTGAATCTCTCTCTAAGGCGCCGATCTACATCGACGACAAACCGGGCAACAACATTCTCGCGATGCGCGCCGTAGCACGACGGCTGAAGCGCGAGCGCGGCATCGGCCTTATTCTGGTTGATTATCTCCAGCTGATGGCGCCGACCAATACGAAAGCGTCCGATTCTCTCGTTCAGCAAGTGACGGAGATCTCCCGGTCGCTTAAATCGCTCGCTCGCGAGCTCGAAGTACCGGTCATCGCGCTGTCCCAGCTTTCGCGCGCAGTCGAACAGCGCGGCGGCAGGCCCCGCCTCTCCGACCTGCGCGATTCGGGCTCGATCGAACAGGACGCCGACGTCGTGATGTTCATCCACCGAGAGGATAAGCGTAATCCAGAGTCCGATAAGCCCAACGTCGCGGAAATCCTTATCGAGAAGCATCGCAACGGCCCGACCGGCAAGGTAGAGCTCTACTTCGACGAGAAGCGCGCGACATTCCAGCCGATTGATGCTTCCGGCTACGGCGAATTAGCACAGGAATTCTAGGCTTTAGGCTCTAGGCACTAACTATGACCAGAATGCATTTGCTAAAGCCTAGCGCCTAGTGCCTAATAGCTGCTATGGATCGAATTGAGGAGCTCGCGCAGGCGCTCGCCCGCTTCCCCGGCATAGGGCCGCGGCAGGCGAAGCGTTTTGTCTTCTATCTGCTTTCCGCTCCCGCGGTCGACCGCGCAAAACTTTCCGAACTCATCGCTTCGCTAGGCAAGCAGGTGCATCAATGTACGGAGTGCATGCGTTTTTTTAATGGCACTACCAAAGCAATCTGTAATTATTGCGTGGACCAAACCCGGGATGACGCCCAGCTCATGATAGTCGAGAAAGATCAGGATCTTGCCGCCGTCGAGCGCGCAGGTACCTACCGCGGCCGCTATTTCGTCCTGGGCGGCGTGCTCACGTTGACGGGCAAAGGCGTCATACGCGAAAAAGAACTGCTTAAAGCAGTCGAAAAGCGCCTCCCCGATTCTGATGGACACGACGTGTCCACCAAACCGCTGCTTGAAGTAGTCCTCGCGCTTTCAGCCACGAGCGAAGGCGAACACACTGCCGACCGCGTGCGCGAATTGCTGGCTCCATATCGAAACAATCTCAAAATTTCCATCCTAGGCCGCGGCCTAGCGACCGGCAGTGAGCTCGAATACTCCGACGCCGAAACCCTCCGCGCCGCGCTCTCGAACCGAAAAGAAGCTTAATACCGCTCCGGAACGAAAGTCAGCGCCTTCCCCTGCAAAGTAGCTCGGCCGGTGCGGCCGATGCGATGGATGTAGTCCTCGTAGGTCGACGGAAGGTCGTAGTTGATTACGTGCGAGACGGCCGGAATGTCGAGGCCTCGCGCCGCTACATCGGTCGCCACAAGCGCGCTCACTTGTCCGCGCTTGAACGCTTCAAGCGCCTTGATGCGAGCGTTGTGCGTCTTGTTGCCGTGGATACTCTCCGCATGTATATGCCTGCGCGAAAGGGCCTTCGCCAATTTCTCCACGCCGTGCTTCGTGCGTCCGAAGACGAGCACGCGGCTGAATTCCGGGTCCTTGAGAAGATCGGCGAGGATCTCGAACTTGTCCTCGCCGCGCGGTATGCGCACGACGTCCTGATCGATGGAAGAGGGAGTATCGTGCTTCTTGACTGAAATGACGACCGGGTCGATCAGGAAGTCGCCGATGAGTCGCTCGATGTCCTTCGACATTGTCGCGGAGAAGAAGAGAGTGTGCCGCTCCTTGCGCATTTTGCCGAGAATGAAGCGCATGTCGTCTATGAATCCCATATCAAGCATACGGTCTGCCTCATCGAGAACTACCGTGCCGAAGCCGGAGAGATCGAGCGCTTTCCGCTCCATTAGGTCCTTCAGGCGTCCGGGCGTGCCGATGACGAAGGACGGATCATGGCGCAAAAGCGCGATCTGCGGATTGATGTTCGCGCCGCCTACGGCCACCATGCCGCGGAATCCGAGTCCCTTGGCGAGCCCGGCAAGTTCTTGCTCTATCTGTACTGCGAGCTCGCGGGTGGGCGCCATGACGAGCACGCGTTCGCCTCGATGCGTAACGACCTTATCGATAAGCGGGATAAGGAAAGCCGCCGTTTTCCCCGTGCCGGTCTCTGCCAGACCGACGACATCTTTGCCCGCGAGAACATGCGGGATGACCGAATCTTGGATCGGCGTCGGCTCTCGATAATTCCTCGCCAAAATATTTATCTTGAGCGCCTCGCCGATCTCAAAGTCGGTGAACTTATAGTGCGGAACGAACGCCTGCTGTTCTTCGCGCGCGACGGCCTTGTTAACGAACTTGGCGATCTCGGAGGCTGTCTCGCCGAAGGCTCCTACGCCTCCGCGTCGTGCACCTCCCTGACCAGAGCGGCGCGAATGATACGGCCTGGCGAACCGTCGCCCGCGACCGCCAAAGTCACGGCCATGGCCACCGCCGCGGGAACCCTGTCTACCGGCAGGCTTGTGGTCTCCGGTATGTCGAGGTATATGCGGCGCGCGGGTTTCCTGCCGCTCGCTGCGGTTTGAATTAGAATTATTGTCTGTGGCCTGATGGCGCCAACGTCCTATTTGCATACCAATATAAAGCTAAACCTATTAATTAGGCCTGCTCTCGCGATCATCCAAGACTTCCTAAGAAATCGAATCGATCTTAACTTTCAGGACTGGCTGGCGGTGGCCGCGGCGCTTGTAGTAGCGGCTCTTCGGCTTATACTTCACCACTTCAAGTTTCTTCCCCAGTCCGGCGAGAACAACTGTGCCCTTGACCTCGGCTCCCTTAATAACAGGAGCCCCAATGGTCGTGTCCGAGCCGTTGTCGACGAGGAGCACCTCGCTAAAGACAACCGTGTCACCTTGTTTCAAATCCTGGGGGAGCTTCTCGATTGCAATAGTGTCGCCTTTGCTGACGATATATTGCTTCCCGCCGGTCTTGATTACGGCCACTTCCATAGTTGTTACACTATAGCATTGCCTTTGCTAAAAAGCAAACCAGGTTAAGCAAATATCCTTATCATTGGCCGACCGTAGCGGATAACGATATTTAAAAATGAAGAGTCTGCGAAGGTGCCGCTGCAGTTACTCGTGCCAGGGGGACATAAGTTGGAAATAATTGCCGTCGGGGTCGGCGAGGGTGGCGATCCAGGCGCCCTGCATCTCGTATGGTTCCTTGATCACCTTCGCCCCGAGCGATTTGATGCGTTCGAACTCTTCCTGCACTTCCGATGTTTCGAGATTACACATCATCCGTCCCGCATCCTTCGCGGGGCCGCCCATCTCTGAATGTTCGCCCACGGAAAAATAAAAATCCCCGAACTTCCACGAATACCATTTTTCTTCCTCGTTCATATCAGCCTGTTTCCCGAAGACCTTCTCATAAAACTCGCCGAGCGCTTTCGGCTGCGTGGTTCCGACCATAAGCGAATTGAGATTCAACATACATTTAATTTTAACTATCTATTCTGTAGTTCTTCTTAAGGTTCTTTTCGCGAAGGCTCATGTCGTCAAATCTATCCTATAGGGGTTATGACTGAATTATTTGGTTGATGCATGCGGGCGGCAGCGCACAGCCTTTCGTGTTTTGCAGATACAGAGAATCCACTCATTGAGCACTGGCACCCTCTTGAATCCGCGCGCTCTGCTTAAGACTTCT